>NZ_JAUHIR010000014.1:0-172957 GCF_032381375.1 Bradyrhizobium sp. SZCCHNR1017
ACGATCCAGTGCTCGGAGCGGTGATAGTGCTTCTGCAGCGACAGCCGCTGGCCGGGCTTGACGATGATGCGCTTGACTTGGTGACGCTCGCCATTGTCGACCGACTGATAGCTGCCCCAGGGCCGGTGCACCTTGATGTGCGCCTCGGTCACTTCGGGCGCGACGGTCTTGAGCTTGGCCACCAGCCGCTTCAAGCCGTTGGCATCGCGCCGTCGCGACACCAGCACGGCATCCTGCGCCGCCACCACGACGAGATCGTCGACGCCTTCGAGCGCGACCAGCGCCTTGTCGGTGACCACGTTGCAGTTGCGGGAGTCCTCGAACACGGCGGTGCCGCGCGCGGCATTGCCCTGCCCGTCCTTGTCGGACAGTTCCCAGACCGCATGCCAGGAGCCGACGTCGGACCAGCCGCACGACACCGGGGCGACGGCCGCCCGCTCGGTCTTCTCCATCACGGCATAGTCGATCGAGATCGGCTTGGCCGCGGCGAAGGCGTCGGAGTCGAGGATGATGAAGCCGAGGTCGCGGGCGGCTTTGGCGACCGCATCGGTCACCGTCTGCACGCTGGCGGCATCGAATTTGCGGTATTCGTCGAGCAGGACCGACGCGCGGAACATGAAGTTGCCGCTGTTCCAGAGATAGCCCTCGCGAATGTAGCGCTCGGCGGTCGGCTGATCCGGCTTCTCGACGAATTTTGCGACCGCCCGCACCTCCCCGCATACCGGTGCACCCGGGCTGATATAGCCATATTCGGTGGCCGCGCGCTCCGGATTGACGCCGAAGGTGACGATGCGGCCGGCCTCGGCGGCAGCGAGCCCCTGGCGGCACGCCGCGAGGAAAGCCGCGGTGTCGCGAACGACGTGATCGGCCGCCAGCGCCAGCACGACGGCGTCCTGATGGCGCGACTGGGCGAAAGCGGCTCCGGCGGCGATCGCCGGGCCTGAATCGCGCCGCATCGGCTCCAGCACGACGTCGGCCTCGATGCCGATCTCGGCCAGTTGCTCCAGCACCATGAAGCGATAGGCCAGGTTGGTGATGATGATCGGCCGCTCGAAAAGATCGGCATCGGAGACGCGCAGCAGCGTGTCCTGGAACGTGGAACGGGCGCCGAACAGCGGCAGGAACTGCTTCGGCCTGACCTCGCGCGAGGCCGGCCAGAGCCGGGTCCCGGCGCCGCCGCACATGATGAGAGGAATGATGCGTCCGGTCATGAAATCAACCCGTCAAATCCGATGGTAGTCGCGGTACCATTTTGCAAAACGTCCGATGCTGTCGGCGATCGACGTCGCCGGCCGGAAGCCGATGTCGCGTTCGAGGTCGCTGACATCGGCATAGTTCGTCTCGACGTCTCCGGCTGCATCGGAAACATCTTCATGATGGGCGGACGGCCGAACTCCTTTTCAAGCACCTTCCCGAGGGCACGCGTGGCCGGGAGTACCGAGCCCGGATCGGCTTGGTGGGCACTGTCAATCGGAACGGTGACGAAGACGCAAGCAGCCGCGGCCGTCTCGCTCGGATCGGTGGTGAAGTGCAAGTCCGGCCGATTCAGAGTGGCCGACGGGATCTCATAGCTGCTGTCCCTACCGTCTTCTAGCTTGGCCATTTGGACGACGTCGATGTCAAATCCGATCGCCGGGTGGCCGGCTTGCACGAACGCTGCCGCGACCGGCGAGCCGGCATAAGCACCGCCTATCGCTGCGATCATTAGTCCATGGGACATAAACTGGTGTTCCGGTTGTTTGCGAGGCCATTGACGCCACCCCGCGGCTGTTTAGCCACTGGGGCGTCAGTACCGCAAGGGGGGCGGTCTCCGCCGCGGCATCGCCTAAAGTCCGGCCCCGCTAGGAGGGGAGTTGCGCGTCGCGCACTCGACTTCGGAATCTTAAGAGCCAAAGTTGCCATGGCGTGGGTGCATTTTGACTCCCCTCTTTGGATCGCGGCTCGCTCGCGTCTTTTCGGGCCAATGAGCTCGAATTCGCCGGACGCATCATGGCCAGCGCGAGAACATTCTCTCGGCGCGTACTGGCGGGGGCCTTCATCGATCAGCCAGCGGAGATTCTCCACGTAGCTCAGGCCAGAGCGGGGGGTAAACTGTGGCGGAGGAGAGATGATCGTCGGGTACACTGGCAGGTACACGATGCCTTTGGAGCGCGAAAAACATCATATTAATCATGCTGATAGAGAAATTTTCGATTCCGCCCCTGGGCACCACGCTTCGCCCGTTGGGCTACGCGTGGCGCAGCCGCGCTGTAGTCCAACGGGCGAAGCGTGCCCGGCGAAGCCTCTTGGCGAAGCTGGGCGTTTGAGCCCCCTCTGCTCGCGCCTTGAGCCAAGCTCTCTGATCCCGATCAAACCTGTCAAACAGCCTGCCGCTCATCGCAGCCTTGCTCACAGCCATGCCGCCGCATTCTCGCGGCCGCGTCGGCCCGAGCTCTGCTGCCGTTGGCGTCCTCGTCAGATGAGAGGGCGCGGGGAAGGCCGGGTGCTGGTCGCACCCGCGGTCCGCGTGCAGCAAGAAAGCACGCGGCAGAACCACAGGTACGGCCGAACATCCGGCCTTCCCCGCGCGATGGCTTTACGGCTTATACGCGATCTCCCCGGGGACCGGCTGTGTTGCCCCCGTCGCCCGCTGCGCTCGTCATGAACGCCGCGACCTTGACGCCAGCATCGGGGCGCCAGGACCACGCGACTTCGCCGTCCGCACCTCATCAGTCGTCGCGCAAAAAGCGCCAGACGAAGTAGCGGCCACCGCATCCCCGCCTCACGTGCCGTGACGATCGCGATACGCCCCTCTCGGCGAAGCAGGATGGCGGAATAAAATCACTGATTTGGGATAGGTGTCAACAAAATTTCTGGTATTCGGAATATATGGCCTGCGGCGTCGCCGTAACGTCGCACATCGATCGCCCATGTCGGCCGTCATCAAACTCAAGGGTTATGCCTGCTTCCCGGCACGACAAATGATCGCCCCTTGCCGCCCACGAAGCTTGGTCTCACTCGTCAACAGATGGCTCGCCGTATATCCGGTTCATGCGCTCATTCTCGTCCATCTCAGGCGCCATCTCAGTGATAAGCGGTTCAAGAACATCAGCAACAAGGGTGCCAGACTGCCATATTGCACATAGCGCGGCGTTGGCATCGCGGATCACCCATGGAGCTTGTTCGACGTCAAGCTTCCAAACGAATTCCTCCTTATTGGTCCTCTTGCTCAATTCGGCCAATTCCCGAAAGCTGACCCTCACATTTCTAATCTGCGCGAGTGCCTTTCTCGGAAAGAGATCAAGGAATGCCCATACCTCCTCCAACTCCGGAGGCTCGTCGATCTGAAACAGAGTACTACGGCTAATGATCTTGTCCTCATCTACGGGCGGAAACATGAGTCCGGTTTGCATTTCGTGCGCCCTCCCCGCCGCAAGTCGGCATGCCATCTCCATTTTTAGATAGAGCGCCAATTTACGTCGCGCCTCCTCAGCCGCGGCGATTGCCTTGTCATGACGCACTTTTTCCGTAGCGCCGCGATACGCTATGCCCGCTGCAACCAAAGCCAAAATGCTCGCCATCAGCGTTTGCCACTTTTCGAGCTTGGACAGGTCGATCGGCCCCCACAAGCCGAGCCAGACAGTCAGGATCGTTGTGAGCATCAATGCGGATATGGTGGGCAAACCCGGAAGATTCGACTTCATAGACTGACTCTTAGTGCTCCCGCTCCCTTTGTCGATAGGGTAGTGGCATGAAGGCCGAAAGCCAACGCTAGCAACCAACCTGCAGACCGACAGCCGCCTTCCTGGTTGTCCAAGCACGCGAAGGCCGAATGGCGTCGGGTGATGCCGCTCCTTTCTGATCGCCTCATCTTGAATGACGCGACCTCGGCAGCCCCCCGCAAACAAGCCGGCCGATCAGGAGCCGACATGCCGGCTTGATGTTGATGTGACCTTTCTCACAGCCCGCTGCTCGATAGCGCGTCAATGTATCCCCATGTGTTCCTGGCACGCCGAACACGCGAGGTGATGACATGCGCTGGAGTGACTCAGCCAAGGGATTTGCGGTGGTTCTGGTGGTGACCGTCGCCGGAGTTCTGTCCACGACCTATGTCGATCACCGATTTGCCGCGCTTGAAGCATCGCCGGACGCGACAACGAGGCCGTCCCCGGCATCCGCCGCTTGCGTCGGCGACGATGGCCGCTGGCACAATTGGCCGTGGGCGAACGTGCCGATGCTCTCGCCGGCGTGTCGGCAAAATCGATAGCACGTGGGGCGGATGAGCGGAGCGTAATCCGCCATGCGGGATCATCGATGTCGGCTTTGGACCGTCGGCCGCACGCTCGATGAGCAACCCCACGCCGATCAAGCTGGTCACGGAAGGAACGAGCTCCCTCCAGGAATGAGCGCCGACGGCTGTTGGCAAGCAGCGTAAGCTGGCGGATTGTGCTTCGCTCATCCGCCCTACGAACTACGAACGGTCGGACTCTCTCTGACTCAAAGTCAGGCATCCCACGACAGCCACGAATCGCCTTTGACTCCAGGTTGTCGAAGTGATCATCTTCTCCATTGACGGGAGAGGCGGGCTCCAGCCAATCACACGCACCCAGGGAGGCGATGATGAACGGCAACAACAACAAGCTCGTGGCGGAGGCGATCGGGACGTTCTGGCTGACCTTCGGCGGTTGCGGCAGTGCGGTGATCGCAGCCGGCGTGCCGGATGTCGGGATCGGCATGCTCGGCGTGGCGCTCGCGTTCGGGCTCACCGTGGTGACCATGGCCTATGCGATCGGGCACATCTCGGGCTGCCATCTCAATCCGGCTGTCACCGTGGGACTGGCGTGTGGCGGGCGGTTCCCGACCGGGCTGATCGTGCCCTACATCATCGCGCAGGTGGTCGGCGCCATCGTTGGCGCGGCCGTGCTGTATGCGATCGCCAGCGGGGCGCCGGACTTCAGCACGGCGAGCGGCTTTGCCGCCAATGGCTATGCGGAGCATTCGCCCGGCAGATATGGGCTCGGGGCCTGCCTGCTCAGCGAGGTCGTGCTGACGATGATGTTCCTGTTCGTGATCATGGGCGCGACCCATGGCAAGGCGCCGGTGGGATTTGCGCCGCTGGCGATCGGGCTGGCGCTGACGCTCATTCACCTGATCAGCATCCACGTCACCAACACCTCGGTGAACCCGGCGCGCAGCACCGGGCCGGCGCTGTTCGTCGGCGGCTGGGCGCTGGCGCAGCTCTGGCTGTTCTGGGTGGCGCCGCTGCTCGGCGGCGCGGCCGGCGGCTTCATCTATCGCTGGCTGAGCCCGGAGCCGGCCGGCGAGGTGACCGGCGAGCGGACGGGGCAGGGCGCGGTCGCGAAAAGCGCCTAGGAAGATCTCCTCACGCGGTTGGATCGGGCCGCGTCACGGCGTGGCCGATGCCGCGATCGCGCCGCTCTTGATCGCGGTCGGCTCTGCTGGATAATGCGCGCCTTGTCAGCGTGCACGATCTTGCAGGTGTCGTGATGAGCCGGAGGAACAACGAGCCGCTGTCCGATCGGGTCGCCAGGGCGGCCGAGGCGCTGCTGGCCGACCAGCATTACGTCAGCGTCGCCGACCTGTTCTGCGACCTCGGCTGGCTCGATGCGTCGCTGCTGGAGCAGTGGCGGCGCGGGCAGGTTGGGTCGCTGGAGGAGGTCACACGCTCCGGACTCCCGCGCATCAGGGAGGCGATGACGCATGTTCGTGCCTGGGCGCTCGCCAAGGGGCTGAGCCCGAGCGAGACCGCCTATGTCGCACAGACGCCAAGCCGGCGGCCGCTGCGGTTCAGCCGCAGCAATGATCCGGGACTTGAGGCGCTGTTTCGGACGCATTGGGTCTCCTCTCAGCTCTCCGAGAAGAAGTGCGCGCGTGTTGCGGCGAAGGCGAGCCGGGCGCCGGAGCTGGTGGCGATCGCGCCGGCGCGGGACGGCTGGAGCTGTCATCGCTGCGGCGGGACCGGCGATGTCCTCATGATGGAGGATGGCGGTCCGGCGTGTCTCTCATGCGTCGGTCTCGGCGATCTCGTGTTTCTGCCCGCCGGCAACGCGCTGCTGTCGCGGCGGGCCAAGGCGAAGAGCAAACGCCATGCGGTGGTGGTGCGCTTCAGCCGGACGCGCGGGCGCTATGAGCGGCAGGGGCTGCTGGTGGAGCCGCAGGTGCTGGCCGAACCCGGTGAAGCCATCACCTGAGCGATCCTGTCCGGAGACGGGTCGCGCTCACACCTTCATGTCGATCACGGTGCGGCTCATCTCGTCGCTCGCCTTCAGCACTTTCGCGTTCGCGGCGAAGCTGTATTTGGCGACGAGCTGGCTGATCATCTCCTGCGCGAGATCGACATTGGGCGCGGCGACGAGGCCATCCTTGTTGGCGAACGGCGCGGTGGGATCGTAGCTCGCGGACGTACCCGAGCTCGAACGCGTGATGGTCGTCTGCGTGCCGCCGCCGGCGACGTCGCTCTGCACCAGCTCGAGCGGGTCGTAGGCCTTCGGCGCGCCGGCCGGCAGCGTGCCGTCGGCATTGGGCAGCGCGCCCGTGCTCCTGGCATTGGCGACGTTCGAGGCGGACACCTCGAGCCGGCGCGAGGCGGCTTGCATGCCGGAGACTGCGATGGTGGCGGTGGGACTCATGGCGGCGCTTGCTGATGACGTGATGCGCCAGCTAAGCCCGCGGCGCACCAAGCAAGTGTCAAGACCGCCGATGAGACTCGAGCGTCCGGCTCAAGGTTTTGTTCACCATCACGAACTCAACGCGGCCGGTCTGGATCGTCGCGCAGCAGCGCCAAGGCGCTGGGCACATCCCCGGCTGCCGAGACGAGCACATATTCGCCGCGTGCCGCGTGGACGCCGCCGGTGACCACGACCGCCCGCTTCGGGCAGAGGCCGAAGCAGCTCGTCGCGATGACGCGGGCGGGCTTCTCGCCTGCGCGGCTGCCGGGGCTGTCGTGGGATTCCAGCGCGTGCTTGAGGGCCTTCTTCAAGGCCTTGTTCAATGCTTTGGGGTCATCGCTGCGCTTCAGGCAATTGCGGCAGACGAACACCGGAGCGGCGCGGTGGGGGCGGACGAGAGAGGGGAGGGCCATGCTTCCGAGCTAAGCGGCCGGCCGAGCCGCCGCATCCCTCGGGGATGCGCAGCCGTCGTGCGCCGAGCGAGGTTCCGCGACGCTGGGCGCAACCTGCCGAGATTGGGCTATTGCCCACGATCAGAGCATATGATCTCGTCTGGATGACCCTGCCGCGTTCCTCCTGGGGATGGTGGCGCGCCTCGGTTCCCGGCGCCGTGAGCGCCGTGGCATAGTGCAGGCCGATCAGCGTCGGGCCGCGCTCGGCCGGGAAGACGTGTTCTGAAAGGGAGGCCGGCTCGGCGTCATGGCGGGCGACAGCGACAAATCACGGCTCGACGATGCCGCTCGCGCCGGCTGGCTGTACTTCATCGCGGGCCATACCCAGGACGAGATCGCCCGGATGCTGCAGGTGTCGCGCGCCTCGGCGCAGCGGCTGGTGTCGCTGTGCCTCGCCGAGCGGCTGATCACGTTCCGGCTCGAGCATCCGATCGCCTCGTGCATGGCGCTGGCCGCGCAGCTCAAGGAGCGCTTCGCGCTTGTGCACTGCGAGGTGGTCCCGACCGATCCGGCCGCGCCGGCCGGCGCGGCGGGGATCGCCGAACGTTGCGCCAACCTGCTGGAGACGACGCTGCGCGCCGAGACGCCGGTCATCATCGCGCTCGGCACGGGCCGGGCGGTGCGCGCCGCCGTCGAGCGCGTCTCGCCGGTCGACCGGCCCGAGCACCAGATCGTCTCGCTGGTCGGCAACATCCTGGCCGACGGCTCCGCCAGCTTCTTCGACACCGTCGGCCGGCTCGCCGACCGCACCGGCGCGCGGCACTATCCGATGCCGCTGCCGTTCCTGATGGGCACCGAGGACGAGCGCGACCGCATGGTCCGGCTCGATGCCATCGCCAAGGTCAAGGCGGTCGCCGACAAGGCCGACCTCAAGCTGGTCGGCATCGGCCAGATGGACCAGAAGGCGCAGATGCATGTCGACGGCTTCGTCACCCGCGACGAGCTCACCGAGATGATGCGGCTCGGGGCCATCGGCGAGATCACCGGGTGGGCCTATGACGCCAACGGAAGGGTGATCGCCGGCGGCACCAACCGCAGGCTCACCAGCATTCCGCCCGAGGTGCCGGCCCGCGCGATGACGATCGCGGCGGCGCTGGGACCGGCGAAGATCCCGGCCATCCGCGCCGCGCTGACCGGGCGGCTCATCAACGGCCTGATCACCGACGAGGCCACGGCGCGCGCCATCCTGGCGTGAATGCCCGCGGCGCTGCTGCGCATTGTTCTATCAAAGGTCGGATCCCTGTCGCGTCGCACAACCTGTGGGCGCCGGCGCATGCTTGACAAAGCCCGATCAGTGTTGTGAACATCAGCTCAGCCCGTGAGCATATATTCAATAACCGCGGGAATGGGAGGAGACCGTGAAGACCATCTTCACTCGGACGAGCACGCTTGCCGCCCTGCTGGGCGCCGCCACGCTGCTGACACATGCGCCCGCACTGGCGGAGACGAGTCTGACGATCGCCACCGTCAACAACGGTGACATGATCCGGATGCAGGGCCTTACCAGCGAGTTCACCAAGGCCAACCCCGACATCTCCGTGAAATGGGTGACGCTGGAAGAGAACGTGCTGCGCCAGCGCGTGACGACGGACATCGCCACCAAGGGCGGCCAGTTCGACATCCTCACCATCGGCACCTATGAGGTGCCGATCTGGGCCAAGAAGAACTGGCTGGTGCCGCTCGACAAGCTCGGCGCCGACTATGACGCGGGCGACATCCTGCCCAAGATCAAGGACGCGGTATCGGTCGACGGCAAGCTCTATGCAGCGCCGTTCTACGGCGAGAGCTCGTTCGTGATGTACCGCACCGACCTGTTCGACAAGGCCGGGCTGAAGATGCCGGAGAGCCCGACCTGGGACTTCGTCGTCGACGCCGCCAAGAAGCTCACCGACAAGCAGGGCGGCGTGTACGGCATCTGCCTGCGCGGAAAGGCCGGCTGGGGCGAGAACATGGCGTTCCTGACCGCGATGTCGAATTCGTTCGGCGCGCGCTGGTTCGACGAGAAATGGCAGCCGCAGTTCAACACGCCGGAATGGAAGAAGACGCTGACGACGTATGTCGAGCTGATGAAGGAGGCAGGCCCTCCCGGCGCCAGTTCGAACGGCTTCAACGAGAACCTCGCGCTGTTCAACTCCGGCAAATGCGCGATGTGGATCGACGCGACCGTGGCGGCCTCGTTCGTGACCAACCCGAAGGAGTCGAAGGTCGCCGACAAGGTCGGCTTCGCGCTGGCGCCGAACACCGGCCTCGGCAAGAACGCCAACTGGCTGTGGGCGTGGAGCCTCGCGGTGCCCGCCGGCTCGCAGAAGGTCGAGGCGGCGGAGAAGTTCATCGCCTGGGCGACCAGCAAGGACTATCTGAAGCTCGTCGCGTCGAAGGATGGCTGGGCCAACGTGCCGCCGGGCACGCGCACCTCGCTTTACAAGAACGAGGAGTACCTGAAGGTCGCGCCGTTCGCCAAGCTGACCCTGGCCTCGATCGATGCCGCCGATCCGAACAAGCCGACGGTCAAGCCGGTGCCTTACGTCGGCGTGCAATACGCTGCGATTCCTGAATTCCAGGGCATCGGCACCGCGGTGGGGCAGCAGTTCTCGGCGGCACTGGCCGGCTCAATGACCGTCGATGCGGCGCTCGCGGCGGCACAGTCCTCCACCGAACGCGAGATGAAGCGCGCCGGCTACATCAAATAGGCGCGTAAAGTTATCAGCTCGACACGAAACTCCTCCCGAGCTGATCACTGGCGGCCATCCCTCCCCACAGGGATGGCCGCTTTTTCTCTCCAACGTTGTTCGAGCTCTCGCCCGGACGACGGTGCGCTCCCTCTCCCCGCAGGCGGGGCGAGGTGCACCGAGCCCGAGGCTTTTATTCTCACGGCGGCGTGGTCATTGCGAGGAGCCGAAGGCGACGAAGCAATCCAGAGTCCCCCCGTGATTGTGGATTGCTTCGCGTCGCTCGCAATGACGGCAGTGTTCATCGAGCAAATGGACAGCGGCAATGGCCACCAGACAGACGCAACTCCTCGCCCGCGCGCTGCTGTCGCCGGCGGTCATCCTGCTGTTCATCTGGATGATCGTGCCGCTGGCGCTGACGGTCTATTTCTCGACCTTGCATTACAGCCTGCTCGATCCCGGCTCGGAGAGCTTCGTCGGCTTCGAGAACTTCACCTACTTCCTCACCGATCCCGCCTTCCTCGCCTCGCTGCGGAATACGCTGGTGCTGGTCGGCTCGGTGCTGCTGCTGACCATCGGTCTCGGCATTCCCCTCGCGATCCTGCTCGACCAGCCCGTGATCGGCCGCAACATCATCCGTCTGATGGTGATCGCGCCGTTCTTCGTGATGCCGACGGTCAGTGCGCTGGTCTGGAAGAACCTGCTGATGCACCCGGTGTCCGGCCTGTTCGCCTGGATCGCGACCTCGCTGGGGCTGACGCCGATCGACTGGTTCACCGACGCGCCGCTGCTCGCGGTCATCTTCATCGTCGCGTGGCAGTGGCTGCCGTTCGCGACCCTGATCCTGCTGACCGCGCTGCAGTCGCTCGACGAGGAGCAGAAGGAGGCCGCCGAGATGGATGGCGCCGGCGCGCTGTCGCGCTTCATCTATCTGACCGTGCCGCATCTGGCGCGCCCGATCACGGTGGTGATCCTGATCGAGACCATCTTCCTGCTCACGGTGTTCGCCGAGATCTTCGTCACCACCGGCGGCGGGCCGGGGTTGCAGACCACCAATATCGCCTTCCTGGTCTATTCTCAGGCGCTGATCCAGTTCGACGTCGGCACCGCCTCGGCCGGCGGCCTCGTCGCGGTGGTCATCGCCAACATCGTCGCCTTCTTCCTGGTCCGCATCGTCGGCCGCAATCTGGAGGCCTGACCATGGCGCGCAAGGTCACCGGACGTCATGTCGCGATCGCGACGCTAGCCGCCTGGCTCGCCGGCTTCGTGATCTTCTTCCCGATCCTGTGGATGGTGCTGGCGAGCTTCAAGACCGAGCTGGAGGCGTTCGCGACGCCGCCGTCGTTCCTGTTCTTCCACTGGACCACCGAGAACTACGTCACCGTGCAGGAGCGCAGCGACTATCTGCACCACGCGCTGAACTCGCTGATCGTCGCCGGCGGTTCGACCCTGATCGCGATGCTGATCGCGATCCCTGCGGCGTGGTCGATGGCGTTTGCGCCGACCAAGCGCACCAAGGACATCCTGCTCTGGATGCTCTCGACCAAGATGATGCCGCCGGTCGGCGTGCTCGTGCCGATCTATCTCATCTACAAGAACTTCGGTCTGCTCGACACCCGCACCGGGCTGGTCTTCATCCTGTGCCTCGGCAATTTGCCGATCGTGATCTGGATGCTGTTCACCTACTTCAAGGAGATCCCGAAGGACATCCTGGAAGCAGCGCGGATGGACGGCGCCACGATCGGGCGCGAGCTGATCTACGTGCTGACGCCGATGGCGATCCCGGGGCTGGCCTCGACCCTTCTCCTGAACCTGATCCTGGCCTGGAACGAGGCGTTCTGGACCTTGAACCTGTCGACCCTGAATGCGGCGCCGCTGACGACCTTCATCGCGTCCTATTCGAGCCCGGAAGGCCTGTTCTGGGCGCGGCTGTCGGCGGCCTCCACGCTCGCGATCGCGCCGATCCTGATCATCGGCTGGTTCAGCCAGAAGCAGCTCGTGCGCGGGCTGACCTTCGGCGCAGTGAAGTAACGAAAGGGCTGACCATGGGACGGATCACGCTGGAAGGTGTGCAGAAATCGTTCGGGCCGGTCCACATCATCAAGGGCGCCGATCTCGACATTCCCGACGGCGCCTTCGTGGTGTTCGTCGGCCCCTCCGGTTGCGGCAAGACCACGCTGCTGCGGCTGATCGCGGGGCTCGAGGACGTCTCCGGCGGACGGATCCTGATCGACGGCAACAATGTCGTCGATGTGCCGCCGGCCAAGCGCGGCCTGTCGATGGTGTTCCAGTCCTACGCGCTGTATCCGCATATGAGCGTGCGCGGCAACATCGCCTTCGGCCTGAAGATGGCCGGGCTGCCCAAGGCCGAGATCAACCAGAAGGTCGAGGCGGCCGCGGCCACCTTGAACCTCACGCCCTATCTCGATCGAAAGCCGCGCGAGCTGTCCGGCGGCCAGCGCCAGCGTGTCGCGATCGGCCGCGCCATCGTGCGCGAGCCCAAAGCGTTCCTGTTCGACGAACCGCTGTCCAATCTCGATGCCGCGCTGCGCGTGCAGATGCGGCTCGAGGTGACGCGGCTGCAGAAGCAGCTCGGCACCACCGCGATCTACGTGACGCACGACCAGGTCGAGGCCATGACCATGGCCGACAAGATCGTGGTGCTGAACGCCGGCCGCATCGAGCAATATGGCTCGCCGATCGAGCTCTATCAGCGCCCCGCCAATCTGTTCGTCGCCAGCTTCATCGGCTCGCCGAAGATGAACCTCATCACCGGCGCGGAAGCGGACAAACACCATGCGACCACGATCGGCGTGCGGCCCGAGCATGTCGCGGTCGTCGACGACGGCGGCGAGGGCTGGCCCGGCAAGGTGGTGATCGCCGAGCATCTCGGCAGCGACACCTTTCTCTACGTCGATGCCGGCGCGCTCGGGACGCTCACCGTGCGCGTCGTCGGCGAGAAACGACTCGGTGCCGGCGACACTGTGACGCTGCGGCCCGAGCCCAGCCGCATCTACCGCTTCGACGAGAGCGGCAATTCGATCTTCGCATGAGAGGTGACGTCCCCTCCGGGCGTCAACGACAACAACGGACCACGACGATGTATCTCGAAAAATTCAAACTGAACGGCAAGACCGCGTTGGTCACCGGCGGCGGGCAGGGCATTGGCCTGGCCTGCGTCGAGGCGCTGGCGGAGGCGGGCGCGCATGTCGTGATCGCCGATCGCGACGCCAAGGCGGCGGCGGACGGGCAGGCGGCGATGAAGGCCAAGGGCTATGACACCGAGACCGCGCTGATGGACGTCACCAACTCGGCTCAGGTCAACGAGGTGGCCGACGATCTGGTCGCGCGCTACGGCGGCATCGACATCCTCGTCAACAATGCCGGCATCGCGCGCAGCGAGACGCCGGCCGAGACCGTCACCGACGAGCACTGGCTGAACGTGCTGGACGTCAATCTCAACGGCACCTTCTGGTGCTGCCGCGCCTTCGGCAAGCACATGCTGGCGGCCAACAGTGGCGCCATCGTCAACATCGGCTCGATGTCCGGCTTCATCGTCAACAAGCCGCAGGAGCAGTGCTTCTACAACGCGTCCAAGGCTGCGGTGCACCATCTGACCAAGTCGCTGGCGGCCGAATGGGGCGCGCGGGGCATCCGCGTCAACGCGGTCGCGCCGACCTATATCGAGACTCCGCTGAACGCCTTCGTGAAGAGCAATCCGCGGATGTACGACGCCTGGATCGGTGGAACCCCGATGGCACGGATGGGGCAGGTCGAGGAGATCGCCTCGGTGGTGCTGTTCCTGGCCTCGGAAGCCGCAAGTTTGATGACCGGCAGCGTCGTCGTTGTCGATGGCGGCTACACTTGCTGGTAAGCTCGCGTCAAAGAATTGACGGGAGCGAAACATGCGGCAGGCGTTCATCGGTGTCGATGTCGGCACAACCAGCACGCGCGCCGGGATTTTTGACGGCAACGGCCGGCTGCTTGCCGCGGCGCGGCATCCGATCCAGACTTGGCACGAGGCCGGTGATGTCGTCGAGCAGTCGTCCGACGACATCTGGCGTGCGTGCTGCGCGTCGGTCAAAGCCGCGCTAGCGGAGGCCGCGATCGCGCCGGAGCTGATCAAGGGGATCGGCTTCGATGCCACCTGCTCGCTGGTGGTGCTGGACCGCCAGGGCGCGCCGGTCACCGTCAGCGGCTCCGGCGACGCCAGCCGCAATGTCATCGTGTGGATGGATCATCGCGCGCTGACGGAGGCGCGCGACATCAATGCCACCGAAGACGAGGTGCTGCGCTATGTCGGCGGCTCGATCTCGCCGGAAATGGAGATGCCGAAGCTGCTGTGGCTGAAGCGGCATCTGCGCAAGAGTTTCGATGCGGCCGGCCATTTCTTCGATCTCGCCGACTTCCTCACCTGGCGTGCGTCAGGCTCTCTGGCACGCTCGATGTGCACGGTCACCTGTAAATGGAATTATCTGGCGCACGAGACGTGCTGGAGCGCGGCCTTTTTTCGCCGTATCGGGCTGGAGGATTTCGTCCGCGAGGATTACGCGCGGATCGGCACCGAGATCGTCGCGCCCGGTACGCCGCTCGGCCGTGGGCTGTCGCAGGACGCGGCCGAACAACTCGGGCTCGTCGCGGGTACGCCGGTCGGAGCCGCGCTGATCGATGCCCATGCCGGCGGCATCGGCGCCATCGGTGGCCGCGCGGCTGACGGCGGGGAGGTCGATGTCTGCGACCGGCTCGCCTACATCATGGGGACTTCGGCCTGCATCATGGCGACGACGCGGGTGCCGTCCTTCGTGTCCGGCGTGTGGGGACCGTATTATCAGGGCATGGTGCCTGGGTTCTGGCTCAACGAGGGTGGCCAGTCTGCCGCGGGGGCGGCGATCGATCATCTGCTGCGCTCGCACCCGGCCGCGGCCGAGGCGACCGCTGCGGCGCGCGCGGAAGGGCTCGACCTGATCACCCTGCTCGAAAAACGGATCATGGCGCGGGTGCCGAATGCCGGCAGCGCGGCGCTGCTGGCGCGAGATCTTCACATTCTCCCGGAATTTCTCGGCAACCGCTCGCCCTATGCCGATCCGGACTCGCGCGCCGTCATTGCCGGCCTTGATCTCGATGCCGATGTCTCCGCGATGGAGCGGCTGTTCATGGCCGGGTTGTGCGGGCTCGCCTATGGCCTTGCCGACGTCATCGATGCCTTCGCCGCCAACGGCGTTACCAGCCGGACGCTGGTCATGGCGGGTGGCGCCTCACGCAGCCCGCTGGTACGCCAGATCATGGCCGATACGACGGGATTGACGGTGGCGCTGCCGGGCACCCAGGAGCCGGTGCTGCTCGGTGCGGCCATGCTCGGCGCGGTCGCCAGCGGCGCTTTCCGCTCGATCGGCGATACGATGGCCTCGATGTCCTCGCTCGGGCGTCTCAGCGACCCGACCGATCCGAACATCGCGGCCTTCCATCGCCGCAAGCGGCGCATCCACGGCTTGCTGCGAGCGCTTGATCGCGAGAGCCGTTCCGTGATGCATGGTGCCGATGAGGAGGCACGCTGATGATCCTGAGCTGCGGCGACGCGTTGATCGATTTCGTCCCGGCCAGATTGGCCGACGGGCGCGATGCCTTGCGGCCAGTGGTCGGCGGCTCCTGCCTGAACGTCGCCGTCGGCGTGGCGCGGCTCGGCGCGCCCACGGGCTTCGTCGGTGGCATCTCGACCGACCTGTTCGGCACCATGATCGCGGCGCATGCCCAAGGCTCGCACGTCGACCTCGGCTACGCCGCGCGCAGCCCGGACCAGACCACGCTCGCTTTCGTGCGCCATGTCGGCAGCGAGGCGCAGTATGCCTTCTACGACGCCGAGACCGCCGCGCGGAAGTGGACGTTCCGGCCGGGCAGTATTGCCTTTGCAGACATCGACGCCATCCATGTCGGATCGACCACGTTGATCCACGATCTCGGTGCCGCGGAGACCCGTGCGCTGATCGCCGCCACGCAGGGCGCGGTGACGATCTCCTTCGACCCGAACTGCCGTCCGAATCTGGTGACTGATAAGGCTGGCTACCGCGCTGAGATGGATGGGTTCGCCGCGAGCGCCGACCTGATCAAGATGTCGGATGTCGATTTCGACTATCTGCATGGCCACGACGACTACGCTGCGCGGGCGGACGCGCTGCTGGCGCGCGGCGCCAGCCTGATCGTCGTCACGCGGGGTCCCAAGGGGGCGCTCGGCTGGCATGCGCAGGCCGGCGCGGTCGAGGTCGCGGTCCCCGCGATCGAGGTGGTCGATACGATCGGCGCCGGCGACTCCTTCCAGGCGGGGCTGTTGTTCGCGCTGCGCAAGCTCGGCCGCATCGACCGGGAGGCCCTGAGAGGATTGAGCCAGACCGAAATGCGCAAGGCGCTCGCCTTTGCCGCAGCCTGTGCGGCCGTCACCTGCACCCGCGAGGGCGCCGACCCGCCGCGCTGGGACGACGTGGCTGCAACCTGGGATCGCCTGGGCTGAAGCTCCCCATTGCACTCGTCATTGGGAACTGGTTGGCTGTTCCCCCGTCATATGTGAGTACCGGACGAGGAAGCGCGATCGCGAGACTCCTCTGCCCGGGCCGCGGAAATCTTGACGCGACAAAGAGTTGCAGGGAGGAGAACCATGGCACCCGCCGCACGGACCGAGCCGCTGTCCCGTCACGCGCTGGCCTTCGTGTTGGCTGGCGGACGCGGCAGCCGGCTGCTGGAGCTGACCGACCGGCGCGCCAAGCCCGCCGTCTATTTCGGCGGCAAGTCGCGCATCATCGATTTCGCGCTGTCGAACGCCGTCAATTCCGGCATCCGGCGCATCGCCGTGGCGACACAGTACAAGGCGCACAGCCTGATCCGCCATCTGCAGATGGGCTGGAACTTCTTCCGCCCCGAGCGCAACGAGAGCTTCGACATCCTGCCGGCGAGCCAGCGCGTCTCCGAGACGATGTGGTACGTCGGCACGGCCGACGCCGTGTACCAGAACATCGACATTCTCGAGACCTACAACACGAAATACATCGTCGTGCTGGCCGGCGACCACATCTACAAGATGGACTACGAGCTGATGCTGCAGCAGCATGTCGACCAGCGCGCCGACGTCACCGTCGGCTGCCTGGAGATGCCGCGCGAGGACTCCTCAGGCTTCGGCGTCATGCACATCAATGAGGACGACACGATCCGCGACTTCATCGAGAAGCCGGCCGATCCGCCGCCGATGCCGGGCAAGCCCGACAAGTCGCTCGCGAGCATGGGCATCTACGTGTTCGACGCCAAATTCCTGTTCGAGGAGCTGAAGCGCGACGCAGCGGAACCGAATTCCAACCACGATTTCGGCCGCGACATCATTCCCTACATCGTCAGGAACGGCCGCGCCGTGGCGCACCAGTTCTCGCGCTCCTGTGTCCGCGCCGCCCACGATCAGGGCAGCTACTGGCGCGACGTTGGAACGGTGGACGCCTATTGGGCGGCCAATCTGGATCTGACGGACGTCGTGCCCGAGCTCGATCTCTACGATCGCTCCTGGCCGCTCTGGACCTATTCTGAGATCACGCCGCCGGCCAAGTTCGTCCATGACACGGATGGACGCCGCGGCGAGGCGACCTGCTCCCTGGTGTCCGGGGGCTGCATCGTCTCCGGCGCCCAGGTGCAGCGCTCGCTGCTGTTCACGGGAGCGCATCTGCATTCCTACGCCAAGCTGCAGAACGCGGTGCTGCTGCCCTACGTCAACGTCGCGCGCCATGCGCGCCTGACCAACGTGGTGGTCGATCGCGGCGTGCAGATTCCGGAGGGGCTCGTGGTCGGCGAGGATCCGGAGTTCGACGCCAAGCGGTTCAGGACCACGGAGAACGGCGTGACCTTGATTACCCAGCCGATGATCGACGGGCTCAATTCATGACGCCACTGCGCGTTCTGTCGGTTGCCTCGGAGGTCTATCCCATCGTCAAGACGGGCGGCCTCGCCGATGTCGTCGGCGCCCTGCCGTGGGCGCTGCTGGCGGAGGATGTCGAGGTCCGCACGCTGATTCCCGGCTATCCCGCGGTCATGAAGGCGCTGGAGCAGGCCAGCGAGATCAGCTCGCTGCCGAACTTCTTCGGCGGCAACGCCCGGCTGCTCGGCGGCAGCCATGGCGCGCTCGACCTGTTCGTGCTCGACGCACCGCATCTCTACGACCGCGAGGGCAACCCCTATCTGGGGCCCGACGGCAAGGACTGGCCGGACAATGCGTTCCGCTTCGCGGCACTGGCCCGCGCGGCGTCCTATATCGGCCTCGGCGCGGTGCCGGCCTTCGTGCCCGATGTCGTCCACGGCCACGACTGGCAGGCTGGGCTGGTGCCGGCCTATCTGCTGTACAGCCACCGGCCGCATCCCGGCACGGTCGTGACCGTGCACAATCTGGCGTTCCAGGGCCGCTTTCCGCGCCACTTCCTGCCGCCGCTCGGCCTGCCGCCGGAATCCTTCTCGATCTACGGCCTCGAATATTACGGCGACATCAGCTTCCTCAAGGCGGGACTGCAGTTCGCCGACAAGATCACGACGGTGTCGCCGACCTATGCGCGGGAAATCCAGAGCGACGAGCAGGGCATGGGCCTCGGCGGCCTGCTGCGTCAGCGTGCGTCCGACCTCGTCGGCATCCTGAACGGGATCGACACGGCGGTGTGGGATCCCGGCAGCGATCCGGCGATCGCCTCGCATTTCGGCATCGACCGGATCGAGGCGCGGGCACCCAACAAGGCGGCGCTGCAGACGCGCATGGGCCTGCAGGTGGCGCCGGAGACGTTCCTGCTCGGCGTCGTCAGCCGGTTGACCTCGCAGAAGGGGCTCGACCTGCTGCTGTCCTGCCTGCCGACCTTGACCAGTAGCGGCATCCAGCTGGCGCTGCTCGGCGACGGCGAGGCCGAGCTGCGCGACGCGTTCCGTGCCGCGGCCGCGAACGATCCCGCAAAGATCGGCGTCGTCATCGGCTACGACGAGGGCTTGGCGCATCTCATCCAGGCCGGCTGCGATGCGCTGGTCGTGCCGTCACGGTTCGAGCCGTGCGGGCTGACGCAGCTCTGCGCCCTGCGCTACGGCGCGCTGCCGATCGTCACTGCGGTGGGCGGTCTTGCCGACACCGTCATTGACGAGACCGAGGCCGGCGTCGCCGCAACCGGGTTCAAGTGCGCGTCCGTGACAGCGGAGGCGCTCGATCAGACCCTGCGCCGCGCCGCTGCGGCCTTCTACGCCGCGCGCAGCAACGCCTCGAACTGGACCCGCATGCAGCTCAATGCGATGCTGACCGACGTCTCCTGGCGCCACCGCGCCGGCCGTTACGCCGAACTCTACCGGCAGATCGTCGCGCAGCGGCGTCCGGCAGGCTGAGCGCCGCGGCGTACGGGTCGGGAGGCCTATGCCTCGATGAGAACCTTCAACGCATGGGTCTTGGCCGCGGCGCCGAACGTCTCGTAGGCATCGAGGATCTGATCAAGCCTGAAGCGATGGGTGATCAGCCGCTTCGGTTCGAGCTTGCGCGACTGCACCGTCTTCAGCAGCATCGGCGTCGTCACCGTATCGACCAGCCGCGTCGTGATCGCGATGTTGCGGTCCCACAGCTTCTCCAGATGCAGGTCGGCCTTGACCCCATGCACGCCGACATTGGCAATGGTGCCGCCGGGGGCGATGATGTCCCCGCAGGTCACGAACGTGGCGGGCATGCCGACTGCCTCGATCGCCGTGTCGACGCCGCGGCCATTCGTCAGCGCCAGGACCTTCTCGACGGCCTTGCCGTCGGCGTTGTTGACGACGCTGGTGGCGCCGAAGCGGGTGGCGACCTCGAGCCGGTTGTCGTCGAGGTCGATCATGATGATCTCGGCCGGCGAATAGAACTGTGCCGTCAGCAGCGCCGCCAATCCGATCGGGCCGGCGCCGACGATCGCCACCGCCGATCCCGGCTCGACCTTGCCGTTGAACACGCCGCATTCGAAACCGGTCGGCAGGATGTCGCTCAACATCACCAGCGCATCCTCCTCAGTCCCAGGAGGCACGTGGTAGAGGCTGGTGTCGGCGTGAGGCGTGCGAACATACTCCGCCTGCGTGCCGTCGATCTTGTTGCCGAGGATCCAGCCGCCATGGCGGCAATGCGAATACATGCCGCGCCGGCAATAGTCGCAGGTTCCGCAGGCCGAGATGCAGGAGATGATGACGTGGTCGCCCGGCTTGAACGCGCGCACGGCGCTGCCAACCGCGTCGACCACGCCGACGCCCTCGTGGCCGAGAATGCGGCCCGGTGTACATGTCGGCACGTCACCCTTGAGAATGTGAAGGTCGGTGCCGCAGATCGTCGTCTTCAGGATTTTGACCACCGCATCGCCAGGCTCGATGATGGTCGGCTTCGGGCGCTCGTCGAGAGATTTCTGGCCGGGACCATGATAGACCAGGGCTTTCATGACGTACCTCCGCAGGTTGCTTCCCGGAGGATGGATGGCGCCAGAGAGGTCGCGCGCCGTTGAGGCGTATCAATCCTGGCCAGAGTCCCTATCACTATCGTGTGTCCCGGGTGGCCAGGACGAAAGGCGACGGCGGACGCGCGTCGCGCCTCCAATGCAGTCCAGCCCGGCTCGGATCACATGCGCATCGCTCTGGACGCATCGGTGCGGCTCGCGGATAGTCTCCCGGCTTCCTACAATTCCGCGTGAGATTTCATGACCGACAACCAGCCTTCGTCCGAGTCCTTCGACCTGATCATCCGCGGCGGCACCGTCATCGACGGCACGCGTGCGCCACGCTTCGAGGCGGATGTCGGCATCAAGGACGGCCGCATCGTCGCCATCGGCGGGCTTGACGGCCGGCGAGCCAGGCGGGAGATCGACGCCACCGGCCTCATCGTTGCGCCGGGCTTCATCGACTCCCACACCCATGACGACAGCGCCGTGCTGGTCGATCCCGACATGACCTGCAAGGTCTCGCAGGGGGTGACCTCCGTCGTGACCGGCAATTGCGGCGTCAGCATCGCGCCGCTGAAGCCGGGCTCGCCGCGGCCGATGCCGCTCGGCTTGCTATCGCCGAGCGAGGGACAGGTGGTCGAGTATGCCGCGTTCGCCGACTACGTCGCCGCGCTGCGCACGGCGCCCGCGGCGGTCAACGTGGCGCCCATGGTCGGCCACACCGCGCTGCGTGCGTCGGTCGTGAGCGACCTCGGCCGGGCCGCGACGGACGTGGAGATCGCCGAGATGCGCGCGCATGTGCAGGAGGCGCTCGACGCCGGCGCCATCGGCGTCTCGACCGGGACGTTCTATCCGCCGGCGGAGGCGGCGCCGACCGAGGAGATCATCGAGGTGTGCCGTCCGCTCACAGGCAGCGGCGGCGTCTATGCCACGCATATGCGCAACGAGGCGAACGAGGTGATCCAGTCGCTGGAGGAGAGCTTTGCCATCGGCAAGGCGCTCGACGTCCAGGTCGTGATCTCGCATCACAAGGTGGTGGGGCCAGCGAATTTCGGCCGCACCAGGGAGACGCTGCCGCTGATCACGAAGGCGATGAGCTGCCAATGCGTCGCACTCGACTGCTATCCCTACAACGCCTCGTCGACCATGCTGCACACCGACCCGGCCAAGCTGCAGGTCAAGGTCGTCGTCGCGGCCTCCGGACCCCATCCGGAAATGGCGGGTCGGGATCTCGCCGACATCGCCACTGGCTGGGGCGTCGACCGGCTCGAAGCCGCCAAGCGGCTGCAGCCGGCGTCGGCGATCTACTTCGCGATGGACGAGGCCGACGTGCAGACCATCCTCGCCTTCGAGCCCACCATGATCGGCTCCGACGGCCTGCCGTTCGGCGAGCGTCCGCATCCGCGGCTCTGGGGCACGTTCCCGCGCGTGCTCGGCTACTACTGCCGCGAGCTCGAGCTGTTCTCGCTGGAGACCGCGGTGTGGAAGATGAGCGGGCTGACCGCGCAGAATTTCGGCGTCGAGGGACGCGGCACGATCGCGGTCGGCAACCATGCCGACATCACGATCTTCGATGCCGCCAGCGTCCGGGACAGCGCGACCTATGATGCCCCCTGCGTGCCGGCCGCCGGCATCGAGGCCGTCATCGTCAATGGCGCGCTGACCTGGTGGCAGGGCACGCACCAGAAGGCGCGTGCGGGGCAGGTGATCACGCGCGGATCACGGCAGTGATCTAGCTAGATCGTGAACGGGCGCTGGCTGTCGTACTCACGATCTTCCTTGCCGGTCCTGTAATGGTTCGGCGATTGCGTCGGCAGCATCTTGCGCTGAATCTGAAGGTGGAAATCGTTGTAGTTGCCCTTGAATTGACCGTTCGCCCAGACCAGCAGCAGCGCCGCGGTGAAGACGCTGTTGATGGCGCCATCGAATGACACCTGATTGTCCTGGCAGCCCGAGATCAGACGGATGCTGGCCTTGGCGACATCGCTCGACTCCGCACCCGGCGCGCCCTTCGCGGCCCGGCCGATGGCTTCATAAAATGCGCGGTTTTGCTCATACGTACGAAGGGCGATATCCTGCGGCAAGAACTTGGGCGCATAGCTGATCCCTTTCGTCGCGGCCCTGCCGGCCACGGCGATATCCAAATTCCCGGCGAAGCCGGCGGCCTGCGCCATCTCGTAGTAGCTCACCTTGGCCACAGTGCCGCTATGGCAGGAATCGGAGAGAATCAGAACACGAACGCCATCGGCGATCGCGCCGTACACGCGATAGAGTTCATCATCGATCATCTGTCCGTCATAGAGGCACCAGGTCTCATCGAGTGCGTCGATCTCGTCACCATCGAGGTCCGGAACCTGGCTGCCGTGGCCCGAATAGGTCAGCAGCAGAATGTCTCCGCTGTTCAAGTCGCGGGCGGCCATCGTCAGCATGTCGGTCACGGCGCCGCGCGTGGCCTGCTCGCTGAGCAGAATGCCGGTCCGATAGCCCGCCGTCTTCGCAATCGCCTCCATCGCGCGCGCATCATTCTCACAGGCGTTCAGCTTGCCGTCCCACCCAGCATAGTGCTTCGGATCCAGCCGATTGAGACCGATATGCAGCGAAATGCCCTTGGCCATTTCCGTCCCCCTGATGTCTCGGCTCGCAAACATCAAGCCGGCGGTTCGAGCCGATTGCCGCTTTCCGTGACCACCCAGGCGCAGACCGCGCAGATCGCATCGCCGTAGTCGCCGTGCCAACGGCAGTTCGCGCGGATCGAACACCGCGGCAGCGCCACGGTCCGCTCATTCGGCAAGAGCTCCAGCCCGTGCTCGTTCAGGATCTTGGCGACGCCACAGCGCTTGCCGTCCCACTTTCCGCAGTCGCGCGCGAGGCACGGCGACGAGAAGCGGAAGCGCTGTTCCGGCGGACGTCCCTGCCGGGCGATCGCGACGAAGGCGGCGTCGACCTCGAAGCGCTCGGGAATGAAATCGATCCGGCCCTCGGCATTGACGATGCCGAGCAGCGTGTTGCCGTCGGCGCAGCGCGAACTCGGGCACATCGGCACCGACTTCGGCTTCACGGATGCTGCATCGGACATCGCCTGAACGCCTCTCGATTAGCTCTCGCCTCGCCCGGCTTGCTTGGTCTGGACATCGCCGTGATCCGAACGTGTGCCGGGCATTCGACCGCACTCAGGGATTATCCAGCTTCGGTCGATAGACAGCTCCGTAAATGTGGGAGCCAGGTCCCGCTCCGAACGCCTTGATCTGCGACAGCGGCGTCGCAACCATGTCGCCGCGCGTATCGAGCTTTGCGATTTCAGCCGTCACCGCCTTCTGAATGGCTTGCTCGATCTCAGACTTCAACTGGCCGGAGAGCGGACCGCCATCGATCTGAGCGACGAAGCGCTCCATCTCCGGCGCGGGCGCCGCCTTGTCGCCTCCACGCTTCGCAATCTCAGCGTCCAAAGCGGCCAGCGCCGCAACAAGATCACCCTGGACGCCGACGATCTGGCGCGCATGGTCGCGCAACGACACCAGATCGTCGATGGATGCGGGCCCTTTGACGGCCGCCGCCAACGCGTTGCCAATGGCAACGCCATAGACCATGATTGCTCCACCGGCGAAGGATGCGATTCCGCCAGCTGTACTCTTCTCGGTCATGATGTCGCCCTCCAGACCTTCAAGGCGCTGACTGAAGATCGATCGTGGCGATCAGACCCGCAGTGGCGCCGCCGTGCGTTCCCCCGAACGATTGGATTTGAGACAACGCCGTGATCTTCAGGTCGCCGCCGCTGTCGTGAGCGGCAATGGCAGCCTTCACCGCATTATTGACGGCCTGCTCGATGCTCTGTCTCGCCTGTGGCTCGATCGGAAGGCCGGTGATCTGCACGGTGAAGCGTTCGGATGGCACCACCTCGGCAGGCGCCGCGCCCTTGGCGGCCGCCTGTCCGCCGCGCTTGACGATTTCCTCGTCGAGCGCGTTCACCGCAGAAACCAGATCGCCTTGAGCGTCGACGATCGCCTTCGCGTGCGAGCGCAATGTGACCAACTCGTCCAGAGTGATACCGCCACTTGCGAGCGCATTGCCGATCGCAAGGCCGTACAGAGGCACCACTCCGCCTGGAACGCCTTCCTTCGCCAAATTCGCCTCCCTCGTCCTCTATACAATCTAAGGTTAGTATTTTACGATACCAATCGTCAACGATGTCGCGGCAAATTTCATGTTCTCTCGTGTACCCCACGCCGATACCGAGATGCCGGTCCGATCAATCCCTTCCGGCGGCTTGCCTACCGCTCAACCGCGCTATGTGGTCTGGGAGATCACGCTCCTCTGCAACCTGAAGTGCAGCCATTGCGGGTCCCGGGCCGGCGCACCTCGCAATGACGAGCTGACCACCGCGGAATGCATCGCTCTGATTGGCGAACTTGCGCGCGCTGGCACCAAGGAGATCGTTCTGATCGGCGGCGAAGCTTACCTCCGCCCCGATTGGCTGGTCCTCGTCGAGGAGATCACTCGCAACGGCATTGTCTGCGGCCTGCAGACCGGCGCCCGGGCACTCACGGAAGCGAAGATCGAAGCAGCCGCGCGCGCCGGACTCAAGACCGTCGGCGTTTCCATCGACGGCCCGGCCGCTACACATGATCGGCTCCGCGGTATCAAGGGCAGCCACGGCCAAGCGGTGGCCGCGATCCGGAACGCGCGAAAGCATGGGCTGATGGCGACCGCCAACTCGCAGGTCAATCGTCTTACCCTGGGCGGCCTGCGCGACATTTTCGATACGATCATCGACGCCGGGGCCTCCGCCTGGCAGATTCAGCTCACCGTGCCCATGGGCAATGCGGCCGATGCTCCATCCTTGCTGCTGCAGCCCTTCGATCTCGCTGCGCTGATGCCGGAGCTGTTTGCACTGTTCGAAGAGGGCCTCGATCGCGGCCTGCAGCTTATGCCCGGTAACAACATCGGGTATTTTGGCCCATACGAAGCGGCTTGGCGCAGTATCTCCGGACGATTCGAATACTACGGCGGCTGCCAGGCCGGACGGGCTGGCCTGGGAATCGAGGCTGACGGCGCCATCAAGGGCTGCCCGTCGCTCCCTACGGCCGCCTATGTCGGCGGCAATATCCGCGATCGATCATTTACCGACATCTGGAACGACAGCGCCGAACTGCGTTTCATGCGCGATCTCGACGAGAGCCGCGGGCGCCGCTGGGGGTTCTGCGCCAAGTGCTACTACGGTCCGATGTGCCGCGCCGGGTGCAGTTGGACCACGCACGTGCTGTCGGGACGGCCTGGCAACAATCCGTTCTGCCACTACCGGGTATTGCGGCTGGCCGAACGCGGCTGGCGCGAGGTGATCGTGCAGCGGACGAGGCCATCGGGACGACAGCCGTTCGACCATGGCTGCTTCGACATCATGATCGAGGACGCCCACGGCCGCCGATACGGCCAGGAAGTGTACGCGAGCGACGAGTTCCAGGATCTCGCGCCTGACGCGGCGGCGAGGCTGGACCAGCTGCTGCTCTGCGAGTCCTGCAAGCACTTCTTCTATCAGGGAGAGCCGGAATGCCCGCATTGCCGCGCAGGCGCGGACGCAACGAACAGGGCCGATGATCACGTGCGGGTCGTGCAACGCGTCATGCAGCACCACAACGAGATCGAACAAATCCTGCGCCGTATCGCGGCGCCCGCCTGACCGAAGGGCGCCTCCGCAGGTTGAGCGGAGTCGTTCGTCGGTACCTGCGGCCGCGGGAAGGCGCTGGCGAAAGTCGTCTGGTCCAATCAAACCCAACCGAGGAGAGTATCCCATGAATGCAAATGAAGACGTCAGAGCCGCGCTGGCGAACATTCCCGTGTCCTGGCTGCACATGCCGGCTCTGGCGTTCGCTGAAGCAGGAGCAGCGGGCGCGAAGGAATTCGGTCCGAAGATCGCGCCCGCCGTGCTGGCGCTCGGCGCTGCAGCCGCAGGAGCGATCATCGGCGGTGGCCTGCAACTCACGCATCAATACCTTCACGACAGCAAAGCCGGACCTGTATCGTATCAGGGCATCGACAAGGTGATCTGCACGGCGACCTTCGCCGAGATCGAAGCAGCCGCAACGCGCATCTACCAGGAGTCCGCCCAGGCCAAGGACGGCAATGCGCTGCAGCAGATCATCGATACTGCGGCTGGCGCGAAGTTCGTTCCGGCGCTGGCGCCCGTTGCCGGAGCGGCGGCGGCCTTCATTGCCGGTGTCTATGCCGGTGCTGCGGCGGCACGTCACTGATCAACGGTGAAACTGATCAACGCTGAAGGCGGCGCGCGGCTTGCCCGTGCGCCGGTTTCACCGGCGCGGCATCGCATGATGCCGACCGAGTCGACGGGCGGCTTTGGCCCCCCGGGCATCGTGGACGGCGCGTGCGCCAGACCCGCCGCTACCAGTGGCGGCAAACCGTTCCGGTCGCAGCATAGCTCCGCGGAATGGCGATGGGCCTGAGTTTTCTTACTCGTTCGTCCATTTGAGCCTTGGCGGATTTGCCGAGTTCAAAATGCCCGCCCCGCGGCGCGCGGTGGCCTATCCATCCAATTGGCGATCCAATTTTGGCGTCGGCACCAGCATGGACAGGCGTAGCCTGGATCGCTAGCTAAGCCGCTGCAGCCATCGCGCGCGCGAATTCCGGATAGCATTCGGCGAGCTCGTCGAGGATCCGGCCGCGGATCAGCTCGACCGTCGCCCGGTCCGGCGCGGGCGTGGGCGGCACGATCTCCGGCACCGCATAATCGAATCCGGTGCGATCGCGCACGTCGTCGGCGGAGTAGCCCGGGTGCACCGAGCGCAGCCGGAAGCCGCCGCGCTCGCGGTCGAAATCGAACAGCGCCAGATTGGTCAGCAGCGCCTGCGGGCCGCCGCGCCGCTTCACCTCCGGCGTGGTCGCGGCGGCGCTGACGAAATCCACCTTCGGCACCAACACGCGCGGCGAATGCTCTTCGCGAAACAGGATCACCCGCGGAATGAGATGGTAGAGATAGGCCGAGCCGAACGAGCCCGGCCAGCGCACATCCATCCGCGGATAGTCGCCGGTGCCGACCAGGTTGATGTTGCCGCTGCCGTCGATCTGACCGCCGCCGAGAAAAAACGCGTCGACGCGGCCCTGCGCGGCGCAGTCGAACAGCTCGACGCCGCCATTGGTGAAGAAATTGTGCCGGCTCGAGCCGAGGATCGAGATGCGGACCGGCGGCTTGCCCGCTTGCGCGTTCCGTGCGCGCAGCAGCATCGCGCCGGCCGCCGGGATCGGCGACGAGGCGCCGACAGCGACATGGCGGATGCCATCGAGCAGGTCGGCGATGGTGGTGATCAGCAGCTCCTTGCGCGCGCGTTCATCGTGCATGGTCATGCCACCTGCTTGCTGCGGGCCAGGAAGGCGGAGAGATAGCTGCGAAAGCCCTCGTTGGTGCGCGCCATCGCGGCGTAGCGCGCCAGCTCGGCGCCATCGGTCTCGTATTCGTCCCACAGCGGCAGCGGCCAGGCCCCGTTCGCGGCCACCGCGATGGCATCGACATACAGCGCCGGCAGCACGCCGGCCGCCGAGTCTTCGGTCGCCATCAAATCGCGATCGACGATGCGCTCGACGGTGACCAGCGTGCGCTTCGCCGCATAGGCCATCGTCGCCAGCTCGCGGTAGCGACCGATGCGGACATTGCCGAAGCGGTCGGCCTCAGGCGCATGAAACAGCGCCACGTCGGGCGTGATCGCCGGCACCACGACCACCTTGCCGGGCTCGCCGACCGGACTGTCGATCACCTTCCAATCGGGGCGGACCTGCAGCAGATCGCTGCCGATGATGCCGGCGATCGGCATGAACGGCACGCCCTTCTGCCCGGCCAGCAGGCCGGCATGGATCGCAGGGCAGGTGGCATCGCGCAGGCGGATGCTGCCGTCGCGCACGGCCGAGACGAAGCGCGGTGCGCCGCCGGCCTCGCCGAGCGAGACGGCGCTGGTTTCCACCACCGCGGCCACGCCGGCGCCGATCAGCAGATCGGCCTGGAGGCCTGATATCGGCACGCAGACGAGATGGAGTCCGGTGAGGCCGGCCTCGATCATGGCCGCCGTCGCCGCCATCGAGACGCCGGCACGGTCGACCGGGATCGCGATCGATTGCCCCGGTGCGATGGATGCGACGAGCGCCTCCAGACCGACCATCTCCGTCATCGGCGTATCCTCCCGTAGTTGCTTTGCCGCGCAGTGTAGCGATGCCCCGCGGACCTGTCAGTGCTCGTATGCGATCGTCGAGCCGCGGATGATGAGCTCCGGCGCCAGGACGATGTGGTCGGTCGCTGCCTCGCGCCCGGCAAGGCGGTCGAGCAGCAGCCGCGCCGCGGCTTCCCCCATGTCCCGCTGGGCGATCCGCACCGTGGTCAGCGGCGGCGCGACCATGTCGACGAACGGCATGTCGTTGTGGCCGACCACGGAGATATCACCGGGGCAGGTCAGGCCGCGCGCGGCGATCGCGTCATAGACGCCGAGCGCCAGCAGATCATTGGCGGCGACGATTGCGGTCGGGCGCGTCCGCCGCGCGAGCAGGCGCAGCGCAGCCTCGCGACCCGCCGCCCGCGTATAGGCTTCGACGGCTTCGACCGGCGCATGGCGGGCGGACAGTCCCGCGACGCTGATGCTGGCCTCGAAGCCGGCGCGGCGGTGCGCGCCGGTCGAGACGTGCTGCGGGCCCGCGACGTGACCGATGCGGCGGTGGCCGAGCGCGACGAGATGCTGGACGGCGAGACGCATGCCGGCGGCATCGTCGCTGGCTGCCGAGGGCAGGAGTCCGGCGGCATCGACGCGATTGACCAGCACCACCGGCAGCGCCGCGTCCAGGCAGTGCTTCACGACATCGTCGCGCAAGCTCACCGTCGCCAGCACCAGACCGTCGACGCCGCGGGCAATCAGCCGGTCGACCAGATCCTGCTCCGAGCCCTTGCTGCCGACGTCGACGACGATCGTCGCATAGCCCTCGGCGTTGAGACGATCGGCGATGCCGGACAGCACGGGCGGGAAGCCGGGATCGGCGATATCGGGCGCGAGCACACCGATCAGGCCGCTGCGCCCGGTGCGCAGGCCCTTGGCGGCCATGTTCAGCCGATAGCCGAGCGCGTTGGCGGCGGCCTGGATCCGCTCCACGACATCGCCCGCCACCAGATGCTTCATGGCCGGGCTGAGCGCGCGCGACACCGTGGAGGGATGCACGTCGCAGCGCGCGGCGACGTCCTTGATCGTCGGGCGTGAGGACGCCGTTGCGCGCGGGCTCCTTGTCGATGGCGACGTCCGTTTCATCTCCGCTCCCCGATGCCGCAGCGCAGCGACGTTTTGATCGCGCGGTACCTTGACACATTTTGCGTGCGTGCAATAAATCCGGCTCTGCAATCGATTGCAAGAGCACAATGGGAAACGCCCACATGACAGCCAGCGCGCTGAAGCCGCATCTGGTCAGCCCGGAGCATCTCGATCCGCATTGGCGCTGGGGGCGGGCGATTCCGTCGCATGGCCATGTCTCGGTGGATTTCGAGCGCCGCATCGATTTCGACAGGTTGCGGCGCTACCGACTGGCGCGGGCGCGCGCGGCGCTGAAGGCGTCGGGCTATGGTGCGCTGCTGCTGTTCGACGTCAACAACATTCGCTACGTGTCCGGCACCAAGATCGGCGAATGGGAGCGCGACAAGCTGTGCCGTTTCGCGCTGCTGGCCGGCGACGGCGAGCCGATCGTGTGGGATTTCGGTTCGGCAGCCGTCCACCATCGTCTGTTCTGCGACTGGCTGGCGCCGGAGAACTGCCGCGCCGGCATGCTCGGCATGCGCGGCACCGTGCCGCCGGCGGTCGGACTGATGAAGGCGCATGCCGAGGAGGTGATGAGCCTGTTGCGGTCGGCCGGCGTTGCCGACATGCCGGTCGGCGTCGACCTCGCCGAGACCGCGATGTTCTTCGAGCTGCAGAAGGCCGGCATGAAGGTGGTCGACGGCCAGCAGGTCATGCTGGACGCGCGCGAGATCAAGAACATCGACGAGATCATGCTGTTGAATCAGGCCGCGGCCATGGTCGACGGTGTCTATCATTCGATCTACGAACACCTGAAGCCGGGCGTGCGTGAGAACGACATCGTCGCGCTCGCCAACAAGATGCTCTATGAGATGGGCTCCGACGACGTCGAGGCGATCAATGCCATCTCCGGTGAGCGCTGCAATCCGCATCCGCACAATTTCACCGACCGCATCCTGCGTCCGGGCGACCAGGCGTTCTTCGACATCCTGCAGTCCTATCAGGGCTACCGGACCTGCTACTACCGCACTTTCAACGTCGGCCGCGCCACGCCGGCGCAGCACGACGCCTACAAGCAGTGCCGCGAATGGCTCGATCATGCGATCGCGCTGATCAAGCCGGGCGTCTCGACCGACACCGTCGCCAAGGTCTGGCCTAAGGCCGAGGAGTTCGGCTTTCCCTCGGAGATGGCCGCCTTCGGCCTGCAGTTCGGCCACGGCCTCGGGCTCGCGCTGCATGAGCGCCCGATCATCTCGCGGCTGGTCTCGCTGGACAATCCGATGGAGATCAAGACCGGCATGGTGTTCGCGCTCGAGACCTACTGTCCGGCGACCGACGGCTTCTCGGCCGCGCGGATCGAGGAGGAGGTCGTGGTCACCGACAAGGGCTGTCAGGTGATCACGCTGTTCCCGGCCGAGGAATTGCCGATCGCCAACCGCTATTGAGCGAACGAACGGTGCGACCAGGAGAGTGGTCTTCGTGTTTTCGTCATTGCGAGCGAAGCGAAGCAATCCAGGGTGGCAGCCGTGACTCTGGATTGCTTCGTCGCTTCGCTCCTCGCAATGACCGCATCCGTGATAAGTAGGACGAGGAGACGACAATGACCACGACGCATTCGCTCGGCTGGATCGGCATGGGGCGCATGGGCTATCCCATGGCCGAGCGCCTGCTCAAGGCCGGCCACAAGGTGTCGATCTACAATCGCACCCGCGCCAAGGCCGAGCCGCTGGCGGCGAAAGGGGGCGTGATCGTCGATCATCCCCGCGATCTCGCCGCGTGCGACATCGTGTTCACGATGGTGTCGACGGGCAAGGATCTCGAGCAGGTCTATTTCGGCGACAACGGCCTGGTGGCTGCCAGTTCCGGATCGCGTCCCCGGATCCTGGTGGACTGCTCCTCGATCGGCATCGAGCAGTCGGAGGCAATCGCCGCCAGGCTCGTTCGACTGGGCTGTGAGTTCGTGCGCGCGCCGGTGTCCGGCAACGGCAAATGCGTCAAGGCCGGCAAGCTGTCGTCGGTCGTCTCCGGCCCCAAGGCCGCATTCGAGGTCATCGCACCCTATCTGGCGAAGATCGCTGTCTCCGGCGTGTCCTATGTCGGCGAGGGCGAGCTCGCGCGCATCTGCAAGATCGCGCACAATGTCTTCCTCGGCGTCGTGATCCAGAACCTCGCCGAGATCACCATCCTGGCGCAGAAGGCCGGCGTGCCGCGCCATGCCTTCCTGAACTTCATGAACGCCAGCGTCATGGGCTCGACTTTCACGAAGTACAAGAGCAACGCGCTGGTCAATCTCGACTGGACCACGACCTTCACGCCGCCGCTGCTGCGCAAGGATCTCGATCTCGGCCTGTCGGCGGCGCGCCAGCTCGACGTCGCGATGCCGGTGACGGCCGCGACGCGCGAGGCATTGCAGGCCCATGTCGGCGCGGCCTCGCTGCAGGCCGATCCTGCCGCCTATCTGGAGAAGGATTTTGCGGCGCTGCTGGAGACCGTGGCGCTGGCGGCCGGCGTCAAGCTGGCGCCGGAGAACGTGCCGATGCCGACCGGGCTGGAGACCGAGGGATAATCCGGCTCAGCTCGCGGTGAGCGCCCGCCAGCGGGTGTCGCGCGCGGAGGGGCGGCGGTGCAGGCGGGCATCGAGCAGGTCTCGCGCCTGAGCCAGCGCGCCGCTGCGGATCAGTGCCAGGATGTAGGTGTCCTCGATCACCTCGCGCTGGGCGTGGCTGCCGCCGATGCGGGGGAGATCGCCGATGACGGGCGCAAGCTCGCGCGCGCATCCGCGCCAATTGTCGTCGGCGAACGCACGCAGCGCCCGCAACATGTGCGGCACGATGCGCCCGGCCGGCAGCCTGCCCTCGGCCTGCCGCCGCTCGATCGCGGCAAGGCGTCCCTTGAGCGCGGTGCTGTCATGCGTTGCTGCCGCGATCATCACCAGATGCATCTCGGCGAAGGCGAGGGTCGAACCCGTGAAGCGCGTGCTCGCATAGGCCGCCGTGTCGGCCCATGCGTTGGGCGGCACCGGTTGCTCGTCAGCCATCAGCCGCCACAGCAGCGAGGCGCAGTCGGACAGGGTGTTGAGCGGCGGCGCCGAGTCCATCGTCGGCACCAGCACGTCGGTATAGACCGCCCGCGCCTTGTCGGCATCGCCCCGGTCCAGCGCGCCGAGCGCCTGGTGCCAGCAGATATGGCCATGCAGCATTCCCGTGCGGTCATAGTCGCCGATCCACCCCTCGACGAGCGCATCGGCCTCGTCCACCGCGCCTTCCTCGAACATCGCATGCAGCAGCGCATGCACGGCATAGGCGTTGTGCCGGCGCAGCGCGAAGCTGCGCTCGGTGACGGCGCGGCCCTTCGCCAACTCGCCGGACTCGGTCAGGGCCCAGCCATGGTTGGACATGAACCACCAGTCCTCGCCATAATCAGCGGCGAAGCGGTCGCAGAGGTCGCGGCGAGCGGCATCGTGATCGGCGCGGCCGGAGAAGGCGAGCAGGCCGAAAGCGCCGAGCGGGAGCGCCATGATCATGGCGTCCCGCGGCCAGTTCGCCAGATGCGCCAGGGTCGATGTCAGCGCGTCAGTGCCGCGTCCCTCGATGGCGAGCACCAGGGTCGCGACATGGCTCTGCTCGCGCGGGGTGCCGCGCTTGGCAGTGAGATCGCGGGCGCGTGCGATGGTCTGGAGCGCCGCCTCGCGCTGCATGTAGATCGCGTGGATGCGAGCACGCGCCGCGTGCGCCAGCGCGAACTCCGGATCGAGCATGATCGCCCGCTCGAACGCGTCAATGGCCCCGGGCCAGAATGCGAGCAGCAGATCCATGCCCTCGCGATAGGCTGCGGCCGCGTCAGTGGAGGCGGTCGACAGTGGCAGGCCGTAGCGATCCACCTCCATCTTTAGCCCACCCGATGCCTGCGATCAGATATCAGGTATGAGCGAGGGCGCAGCCGGAGCACTTGATGCGCGTCTAGATGAAATGACGTAGTCATACGTCTGGCTACAGGCGTATCGATATCCATCTTCATCGAAGGCGTCCTAATCCACAGCAGCTAGTCAGTCTCGTCGAGAATAGGCGTAGCCTCCTCAACATCTTCCCGATTGAATTTTCTCAAAAAGAAGGAATCGTCTATTTCATAGATTTCCACGGGGCGACGACGAATTCCTACCTGATGCTTGATACAGAGGTCTAGCAGTCGCTTTCCATCGATCAGTGTTATCGGTGCCGCGCCGGGAAACAAGGCTCCTTCCTGTGCGCCCTTTGCAAAGCTGCCAAGACTGATAATGGTTCCTCGGATGGCTTTATGATAAGGTAGCGCTCCTCGGAGCTCATCAATCTTTGGCCGGACTATCGTCCCTTCCGTTCGCTTTACCTGCACAACTTCAGTAATCTCGGTGATGCCAAATTGTACGCGTGCAACAACGTCAACTCCCTTGTCGCCACTAAATTTCGTGACGCGGACATCCTCGTAGTCCATGGCATCAAGGAGCTCCTTGACGAAATGTTCAAATTGAACCGGCTCGAGCTGCATTAAACGAGTTCGAAATGCAGACAATTGCTCCTCGTTGTGTGCGTGGGCAGCTTCGGCTACTGTGGTTCGCTTGGGTGAAGGAGCCGCGATTGGAGCGCTGTCAACCGGCGCAGAAAACCCTTTCAGCCAGCGAAGGCCAAGATCGGTGATTGCATAGAAGTTGCCTTCTCGGGAGATTAGACCGCGCTCCACAGCTGCTATCAGTCGGCGTCTGAGAGTGTCTGCGAAGGTGTTTGGAGTTGAAAATTGGGATACAGCTTTGAGATAATCTGACCATGCCGGCAAAATGTCTCCGCGTTTGCAGGGTGAACGCTCGGCGACAAGCGATAGTAATTTTGGGATGCCTTCCGCAGCGTCCAATTCCTGGAAAAGCCCTTCGTTCTGGGCTAGGAACTTTCTTCCTCGCTCGCCCAATTTGTAGATCCCATGAATCTGATCCAGTAAATTCATGCGATTTATGAACAGGTAGCAACCATTCAGGTAGCGGGGATTCAATTCCTTATTGCTACCTTCCCATATCTTCCGGGCCAGAATTTCGAGGTCGCCAGTAAGGCGCTCGGCAATCCAGGAGTCTGGAGTTGACCAATCAACGGGGTTCTGGGGGCTGCCCATTTGCGCCGCGATTGCGCTGAGCATATCGCGCACCCGTTGGACAGGCTCACCTTCGAGCAGCCGAATCGCATGAGCGATTTCGGAAAAGGGCGGATAGAGGGGGGCCTGGACAATAGGTTCGGGCAACGACGGTTCGGTCATCGACATCACCAATCATAGCATCGATTGAGTTGGGATGCGGAGCATGCCACGTCGCCTCATCAATATCTATTGAGTATATCTTTTTCCTTTCGGTTGAAGCTGTTGTTCTACGGGCTCCTGTAAGAGTGCTAGCCCACCCGCGGCCTGCGGCCCTCGATCGGATAGGCCGGATCGTTGTAGCCGGGCGTCGAGGCGTGACCGGTCACGACCAGCCGGTCGATCAGCGCCTCGTCGTCGGCGGCAAAGGGATAGTCGAGCGCGCGGATGTAGTCGTCCCATTGCGCCTCGGTGCGCGGACCCGCGATCACGGAGCTGATGAAGGCGGAGTTGAGCACCCAGGACACGGCGAACTGTCCCGGCGTGAAGCCCTTCGCCTCGGCGTGACGCTTGATCTCCTGCGCCAGCTTCAACGATTCGGGCCGCCACTCGGTCTGCATCATTCGCGTATCGTTGCGGCCGGCGCGGGTGTCCATGTCCGGCGGCGCATCGGGGCTGTATTTTCCGGTGAGCACGCCGCGCGCCAGCGGGCTGTAGGGCACGACGCCGAGGCCGTAATAGCCGCAGGCCGGCAGGTGCTCGACCTCGGGCATCCGGTTCATCGCGTTGTAGTAGGGCTGGCTGACGACAGGGCGGTCGATGCCGATGGTGTCGCAGAGATTGCAGATCTCGGCGAGCCGCCAGGCGCGGTAGTTGGAGACGCCGAAATAGCGGATCTTGCCGGCACGGATGAGATCGCCGATCGCGCGCACGGTTTCCTCGAGCGGCGTCGCGTGATCTTCCTTGTGCAGGTAGTAGATGTCGATGTGCCCGGTGCCGAGCCGCCGCAGGCTTTCGTCCGCGGCCTGCAGCACCCAGCGCCGCGACAGGCCGGCGCGGTTGGGATCGTCGCCCATCGGGTTGGCGAGCTTGGTGGCGACGATCCAGCGGTCGCGCTCGCGCGCGATGGCGCGGCCGACCACCTCTTCCGAGACGCCCTTGTTGTAGGCATCCGCGGTGTCGATGAAGTTGATGCCGGCGTCGCGCGCTTTGGCGATGATGCGGGCGGATGCCGGCTCGTCGGTGGGACCGCCGAACATCATCGTGCCCAGGCAGATCGGCGACACTTTCAGGCCGGAACGGCCGAGCTGGCGATAGTTCATTGATGCCTCATTCTTGCCACACGCGCGCATGGGTTTGATAGGACGATAAACCCATCAACGCGTCATTGCGAGCGCAGCGACGTGTCCGCCGAAGCCCTTGGGGCGTAGGCGGAAGCAATCCAGAGTCCTTTCCGCCACCCTGGATTGCTTCGTCGCTGCGCTCCTCGCGATGACGGCGGAGCGAGTGACCCCTATTCGCTCTTCAAGATCTTGAACACGCCCGAGGCCATCGCGATCACGCGAGGTCCGGCCGTGACCTCGGTGGTGATGAACACCAGGCTGCGGGTGATCCGCACCACATGCGGCCGCGACACCAGGGTCTCGCCGATCTTGCCGGACTCGACGAAATGCGTGTCGAACTGGATCGTCGCCATGTGCTCCTTGCCTGCGGCGTAGCGGGCCGTCATGCCGCAACTGCGGTCGGCCAGCGTCATGATCACGCCGCCCTGGACCAGGCCGCGGCGGTTGTGGTGCTTGTCCTCGGTGACGATGGCGTACTCGTGGACACCGCCGACGACCCGCTGCCACAGCGGGCCGATCAGATGCAGGAAACCGGAGGTGTCGACGATCTCCCAGCCGTCGGACGTCATCCTGGCCGCGGCCGATTTCGTCATCGCTGAAGACCCTTCCCGTTGTGGCCCGAGCCGGCCTGGAGGTCGTTTCATCTGTCGCCGGCCTGGTGTAGTCAAGCTGCATGCCGATGCCGTTCGACGATGCCACCAGGCGGAAAATCGCAAGCTGCTGCGCGGGCTTCGTGCGGCTGGAGGCGACTGCGGCGGCGGCCTCGCTGAAGCGCGCGGCGGTGGTGATCGCGCTGGCCCCCCACCACGAGACCGGCAACACGGCGCTGCTGCTCACTCTGCGTGCCGCAGGGCTGCGCAGCCATGGCGGGCAATGGGCGCTGCCGGGTGGACGCTGCGACGCCGGCGAAACCACGGTCGAGGCCGCCCTGCGCGAGCTCGCAGAGGAGCTCGGGCTGATCCTGGCGCCGGATGCGGTGCTGGGCCTGCTCGACGACTACCCGACACGGTCGGGCTATCTGATTACCCCGGTCGTGGTATGGGCGGCCAATGGCCGCACGCTGCGGCCGAATCCGGACGAGGTCTCCTCGGTGCACCGGATCGGCCTGGATGCGATCACGGCGCACGACGCGTTCGACTTCACCGTGATCCCCGAGAGCACGCGGCGCGTGATCCGCTTTCACGCCCGCGAGGGCCTCATTCACGCGCCCACCGCAGCGCTGATCTATCAGTTCCGGGAGGTGCTGTCCGGCCGCGACACCCGGGTGCATGAGCTGGAACAGCCGGTGTTTGCCTGGAAGTAGCCGCCGTTTCGGCTACAAGGGCGGCATGCTGCATCAGCCGATTCGCACGCTTGTCCTGATTCTCGCCTGCGCCGTTTCGGGCGCGCCGCCGTTGCTCGCCGCGGAACCCGGCTCACCGGTCGCACCGCGCGAAGCTTTGGCGCAGATGGCCTCGCCCGCCGCGATCGCGGAGTACCAGCGCAAACTCGCCGAATATCAGCAGGCGCGGGCGGTGTTCGACCAGGAGGCGGGCGCCTATTGGAAGGCAATCTCCGATAAGCGCCGCATCCGCAACGCCAAGCGTCGCGACCGCCAGCCGATCGGGCTCGACGACTACGTGCTGGAGCAGCCGCCGGTCTACACCGGGCCGAAGCGGCCGGTGAACCCCGAGCCGGAACCTGAGGGCGAGCCGCGCGAGCGCAAATACATCCCCGTGGTCGCCGACCTCGTGAAGGCGGCACAGGAGCATTTCCAATGGTCGCCGCAGCGCCCTGCCAACGACATCGATTTCAAACGCGCCTATGCGCGCTTCGCCGCGGCGTCGGGACTGACGCGCGAGCAGGCGGTGCGCGTCTATGCCTTCGAGACCGGCGGCAACGGCAAGCACGACTCGCAATCGGGCTTCAAGGGCAACCGCGCGATCTCGACCGCGATCGGCTACAATCAGCTCTTGACCACCAACAGCGTCGAGCTGCTGGCCGAGCAGGGGCCGCTGTTCATCCGCCTGCTCGGCGAACGCGTGGCTCGGACGTCCGGCCCGGCACGCGGCGCGATGGAGCACAAACTCGCGGTCCTGAAGAAGATGGTCGCGATTGCGCGCTCCGTGCCGGACGACTGGTCGGCGCATGAGAAGATCGGCAACACGCCGCAAGGCTGGGCCATGCATGCGATGGTGCTCGACATCGACGTCGGGCCGATGCTGCAGACCCACAAGCTCTTGACCTCGGTGCTGTTCGCACGCGCCAAGGGCTACACGCGGCCGCTTTCGGCCGCCGAGCTCGAGATGATGAATCTCACCGGCGACGGCACGGGCTTCGACATGGTGACGATGCCGCTCGAGATGCGCGATCAGGTTCCGACGGCCAACTTCTTCCAGCGCGGCGGCTACGAGCGCAATCCGGTCGCCGTTCGCCACAACACCGTGGCGAAGCTGCTTGCGGTGACGGATTCCAGGATGGACTCGCTCAGCAGCCTGCCCGGCGCCAAGGAACTGGCGGCCGCGTTCTGAGGCTGCGCTCGCTCGTCCTTACTCATCCGCGCCGAACGAGAAGCTGCCGTCGCCGTCGAGATAGGGGGCCGTCCGCATGTAGAGCTGACCGTTCTGGCCGACGAAGAACAGCGTGCCCTTCGGTACCTTCTTGGCGCCCTTGAGCAGCATGTCGGCGTTCTTGGTGCCCATCTTGTAGGCGAGCGTCCGGCCATCCTTGCCATAGGCGTAGCCCATGTCGGGCTTCAGCTCCCACGGCTCCGGTGGCGCCGCGCGCACCGCGCTGGTCAGTGCACCCAGCGCACCGAGGGCGATCAGGGCTTTCAGAACCAAGCTCTTCATGTCCTCCTCCAATCGATGTCGTCTCGAACAAATCACGAACGCTGACGCGACGTCAACGTCGCCCCGTCGCAGTGCAGTGATCGTTGGGCGGATTTTCCATTCGCCGATCTCGCGATTATCCTGCAGCGTGGTTTAGAAACATAGGCCAAGAAAACAATTTGGGGATGATTCGGATGAGCCTTGTCACGAAGATCGGTTGGGTTGCGGCGTTGTCGCTGGTGACGTTGGCATCCGCCCGGGCCGACGACTTCAAGCTGTCCAACAACCAGCGCATCGCCTGCAGCCGCGGTCTCTCCGCCGGCAAGCTCAATACGGCCGTCTGCAAGTCCTACGCCTACCTCTTCAACGTGAAGACCTCGGAATATTTCCGCTGCCAGGTCTCACTGTCGCTGACCCGGGACAACAAGGAAGTCATCAACGTCCAGACCGACGGCGGCTGCACCAGGAAGCCGCGCGTGTTCGACACCGATTCCAAATATGAGTTCGACGCCACCGAGACCGAGCCGGCGAACACCAATTCCTTCTTCGGCAATGGCGGCTATTCGATCTGGGTGGCGGATACGACCCAGCAGAAGGTGCGCGGCTGCATGACGATCTCGTCCGGGCTCGGCTCGGACATCTCCAAGTGCCTCGACATGACGTTCCAGTGACCGGCGGCCTTGCGAGCGAGGCGGCCCGCTCCTCTGGGCTGCACCTGCGGTTCAAGCTGGTGGTGCTGTCAATGTAAGATTGAACGCGGGGCGCGCATCGGTCCCGGCCTCGCGCCGTGGGAGCGGGAGAGGCTGGTGCGCCAGTCTTTCGGATGGGTTGACCCCGCGCCCGCAGCCGTCCAATTTGCGGCAAAATCAATGGGAGGATCCATGCGCTTCTCGAAAATCTCTGGCACTGCAACCGGTTTCATTCTGGCAGCCGCCTGTCTGCTCGCGGCGCCAGCGGCGCAGGCCCAGAGCTTCATCAACGTGCTCACCGGCGGCACGTCGGGCGTCTACTATCCGCTCGGTGTCGCGATCGGGAAGATCTACGGCGACAAGATCCCCAATGTGAAAACCCAGGTGCAGGCGACCAAGGCCTCCGTCGAGAACCTGATCCTGCTGCAGCAGGGCCGCGGCGAGCTCGCCTTCGCGCTCGGCGACTCCCTGAAGGCCGCCTGGAACGGCGAGGAGGAGGCCGGTTTCAAGACCAAGCTGGACAAGCTGCGCACGATCGGCGCGATCTATCCGAACTACATCCAGATCGTCGCGACGGCCGAGTCCGGCATCAAGACGCTGGCGGATCTCAAGGGCAAGAGTCTGTCGGTCGGCGCGCCGAAGTCCGGCACCGAGCTCAACTCGCGCGCGATCCTCGCCGCCGCCGGCATGAGCTACAAGGATCTCGGCAAGGTGGAGTATCTGCCGTTCGCCGAATCGGTCGACCTGATGAAGAACCGGCAGCTCGGCGCCACCTTGCAGTCGGCTGGCCTTGGCGTCGCATCGTTGAAGGATCTGTCGACCTCGTCGCCGATCACCGTGGTGTCGGTGCCGAAGGAGGTCGTCGACAAGATCGGGCCCCCGTTCGTCGCGGCGACCATCCCGGCCAACACCTATACCGGCCAGGACAAGGACGTGCCGACCGCGGCCGTGATCAACTATCTCGTCACCAGCTCGGCGGTATCCGACGATCTCGCCTATCAGATGACCAAGCTGATCTTCGAGTCGCTGCCGGAGCTCGCCAATGCGCACGCCGCCGGCAAGGAGATCAAGCTGGAGACGGCGGCGCAGGACAGCCCGGTGCCGCTGCACCCCGGCGCGATCCGCTACTACAAGGAAAAGGGCATCCTGAAATAAGGACGCTGCTCGCCCGGCCTGCCTTGTAGGCCGGATCATTCGCAACCGGCTGCGTGGGAAACATTCCGCGCAGTCTTGTCGTTCAGGTGATTGCGGCCATGGTCAGCAGCGCCTGATGGGCGCGTTGGGGGGATCATGACGATCGAAGCCGTGAACATGGAAACGCCGGTCAAGGTCGAGTTCGACAATTTCGAGCACGGCTTTCCGGAAGGCTTCGGCCCCGGCCGCTGGGGCTATCTCGCCTACGGCATCGGGCTCGCCTTTGCGATATTCCAGCTCTACGTCGCCGCCTTCAACTATCTGCCTAGCCAGGTCGTGCGCGGCGTCCATGTCGGCTTCCTACTGCTGCTGACCTTCGGCCTGATCGGCAACTTCACCGCCAGGACCGACGCCGGGCGCATCGCGGGCTGGACCATCGGCGCCATCGGCTTCCTGTGCGGCCTCTATCAGTGGATTTTCTATGCCGACCTGATCGCGCGCGACGGCGATCCGACGCGCACCGATCTCGTGGTCGGAACCCTGCTGGCGGTACTGATCTTCGAGGGCACGCGCCGGCTGATGGGGCTCGCGCTGCCGCTGATGTGCGGCGCCTGCCTGTTGTACTGGTTCTTCGGCCAGTATCTGCCGGCGCCGCTCAACCATCGCGGCTATGATTTCGATCAGGTGATTACACACCTCTCCTTCGGCACCGAGGGCTTCTACGGCGTGCCGATCTACGTCTCGGCGACCTACATCTTCCTGTTCATCCTGTTCGGCTCGTTCCTCGAGCATGCCGGCATGATCCAGCTGTTCACCGACGTCTCGCTCGGCCTGTTCGGTCGCACCCGCGGCGGTCCTGCCAAGGTCGCGGTGTTCGCCTCCGGCATGATGGGCACGATCTCCGGCTCGGGCGTCGCCAATGTCGTCACTGTCGGCCAGTTCACGATTCCGCTGATGATCCGGTTCGGCTACCGCCGCGCCTTTGCGGCCGGCGTCGAAGCCACCGCGTCGATGGGCGGACAGATCATGCCGCCCGTGATGGGCGCGGTCGCCTTCATCATGGCCGAAACCCTGGGCGTCGACTACTCGGTGATCGTCAAGGCGGCGGTCATTCCAGCCATTCTCTATTTCGCCTCGGCGTTCTGGATGGTGCATCTGGAGGCCGGCAAGCACGGCCTGACCGGCATGAAGCCGTCGGAGATCCCGAGCGCCTGGAAGGCGCTGGTGGCGCGCTGGTATCTCGTGCTGCCGCTCGCCGCGCTGGTCTACATGCTGTTCGAGGGTTTCACGCCGCTGTATGCGGGCTCGATGGGACTCGCGCTGACGGTGGCGCTGATCCTGGGCACCTCGATCACGATGGGCTTCTCCAACCAGGTGCTGCGCTACGTCTTCTGGATCGGGCTCGCGCTCGTCGTCGGCGCGCTGTCGCGCAACGGCCTGCAGATCATTCCCGTCGCCTCCGTCGTCGTTGCGCTCATCGTCATCACAGGCTTCGTGCGCGGCGGCATGGGCACCTTGCACGCCTGCCGCGATTCCCTGGCCGAAAGTGCGAAGTCGGCGCTGACCGTCGGCATGGCCTGCGCCATCGTCGGCGTCATCATCGGCATGATGACGCAGACCGGCGTCGGCTCGATCTTCGGAAGCTGGGTGATCGGCCTCGGCAAGACCAGCCTGTTCGCGGCGCTGATCATGACCATGCTGCTGTCGATCCTGCTCGGCACCGGCATCCCGACCATCCCGACCTACATCATCACCGCGGCACTGGCGGCCCCCGCGCTCGCCAAGCTGGGCGTGCCCCTGATCGCGAGCCACATGTTCGCGTTCTACTACGGCATCATGGCCGACCTTTCGCCGCCGGTCGCGCTGGCCGCGCTGGCGGCCGCCCCGATCGCCAAGGAGAATCCCGACAAGATCGGCTGGGAGGCGATGCGGATCGCGCTCGCCGGCTACGTCATTCCGTTCCTGTTCGTCTACTCGCCCGCGCTGATGCTGCAGCCAGGTGACCCGATGGAGGCGCAACTCGGCTTCATCGGCGCGGTGGCGTATGCCTCCGTCAAGGCGCTGATCTCGATCGGCCTGTTCGGCATGGTGGCGATCGGCTTCCTGTACGTGCGCATGACCCTGGTCGAGCGGCTGCTGGCGTTTGTCGCGTCCGTCTGCCTGCTCGGCGAATTTCCCTACAGTGACGTGCTGGGCTTCGCGCTGGCGGTGGTGATCGTGGCGTGGCAGTGGCGGCAGCGGCCGCCGGCTGCCGTGGCGGCCTCCGCTTGAGCCTCTGCCTCGCCTCATCAGGTGTGGTGAAGGCGCTGACCCTCGCCGGCTTCACCTTGGCCTGGACCCACTCGGTCGAGAAGACCGCGTGGCAGGAGGACTGGCGCGTCACGTCTGACGGTCTCGAACTGGTGCAGGCGCGCGTCAAGGGCTCCGGCGCGGGCATGGAGCCGCCGCCGGAGGCGCGGCTGGTCGACGGCTGGTTCCAGTGGCAGACCCAGCGGGGGCCGCTGTCGCGGATCGTGCTCGCCAATTCCGGCGCGGCCGGCGAGTGGCGCATCTGCGCGGACGGGCAATGCCGGACGCTGTCGGACATCTTCGGCCATGACATCGGCGCAGCGACCATCACGATGAGCGCCTGTACCGAATAACGAATAAGCGACGGGAGAACACGATGGATCGTCTCAGGGGCAAGGTGGCGCTGGTGGTCGGTGCGGGCTCGATCGGGCCGGGCTGGGGCAACGGCAAGGCCACGGCCGTGACCTTTGCGCGGCAGGGCGCCAAGGTGTTCTGCGTCGACCGCAACAAGGACGCCGCCGCGGAGACCGCCTCGATCATTTCAGGCGAAGGCGGGCAGGCCGAGGCGTTCACCGCCGACGTCTCGAAGGCCGTCGAGGTCGAGGCGATGGTGAAGGCTTGCGTTGCCGCCTATGGCCGTATCGACGTGCTCGACAACAATGTCGGCATCGCCGAGATGGGCAGCGTCGTCGATGTCGAGGAGGCCGAGTGGGATCGCGTGTTCGCGGTCAACCTCAAGAGCGCCTATCTCGCCATGAAGCACGTCATTCCGGTGATGATCGGGCAGGGCGGCGGCTCCATCATCAACATCTCTTCTGTCGCCTCGATCCGCCAGGTCGGCATCTCCTATGTCAGCTATGGCGCCAGCAAGGCTGCGATGAACCAGATGACGCGCACGACCGCGGTCGAGTTCGCGCCGAAGCACGTCCGCGTCAATGCGATCCTGCCCGGGCTCATGAAGACGCCGATGGTCGAGCACTCAGCGGGGCTGGCCGCGAGCTACGCCAAGGGCGATGTCGAGGAGATGTGGCGCAAGCGTGATGCGCAGGTGCCGATGGGGCACATGGGCGACGCCTTCGACGTCGCCAATGCCGCCTTGTTCCTCGCCTCCGACGAGTCGCGCTATGTCACCGGCACCATGCTGGTGGTGGATGGCGGGCTGACCTGCCGGAGTTAGGTCTCGCCGCGCGCGTCATTGCGAGCAACGCGATGTGTCCGCCGTCGCTCGAAGAGCGAAGGCGGAAGTCTCCAGGAAGCCCTGGATTGCTTCGTCGCCTTCGGCTCCTCGCAATGACGCGTGTTACAGGAGAGATCAGCGCTGCGGCTATTGCGCCATCGCCAGCATGCCGCCTGCAATCGCATGCCACGTCGAGGTCATGCTGATCGGCCAGTTCAGGAGCTTCACGGCGATCAGCGCCAGCCCGCCATAGACGTAGACCCGGTGGACGCGTCCGAACGTGCGGCGGTCGTGGACGATCGCGACGACGAGCAGCAGGTAGGCGACGAAGGCCGGTGGGATCGTCACGAACACCGGCGGCGGGCCGAGCGGGCCGGGCGGCGCCAGGAATGTCAGGAACCAGCGCGCCACGGCGGCGTCGAGCAGCGAGATGCCGGCGAGCAGCATCAGCCGCTTGTGCGTTTCCGGCCGGCGCAGATGGACAACCGCGAGCGCAAAGACCACGGCGAAGAAGGCGATGCCGCTGAGGGGCACGATGGCAAAGGCGATGCCCTCGTTGGCCTGACCCATCGCCGCGGAGCGCTTCATCGCCTCGATGGCAACGAGGAAGCCAAAGATCGTCATCGCCGTGGCGAGCGATACGCCGAAGATGCCGAGCGAGCGGTGCCGCGCCGTGCGTCCGGATGCGGCAAGCCAGCTCTGCAGCGCGAAATACAGAGTCCAGGCGAAGAACAGGAAGCCATGGAAATGAATCACGGGCGCGCCGGAGAATGAGCGGCGGGCCAGTGGCAGCCAGTAGGTCGGTGCGAAGCCGATGATCGCAATGGCCATGCAGGCCAGAGCCATGTTGAAATAGAAATAGCGCGCAGGGGACGCAACGACGCCGCGTGCGCGCGAATTGTCGGTCAGAATAGTCATGCGGTTGTGTCTGCGGGGACCGCAACAGGTTCAAATGGCGACCGAGGACGTCGCCGGGGTGCGCATCCACAACATCTTGAGGGAAATGCGCGGCACGATCACGCGCATTTCAGTCGAGGCCGCAATCCACTCGCGAGCTCCCGTTCGCAAAGGTCGCCTTCTCCCGGAAAGGGACTGTCGCACCGCTGCTGCCGCTGTATAGTTGAAGTGCCGCGGCAGCGATTGCGCCCCCCGCGCGCCGTGCCGGATCGCCCACGACCTGAGAGAGCCATCTGCCTTGACCGCATCCGTCTCCTCGTGGGCTGCTGCCGATCGCCGGGATGGGGTGCTGCGCCTGGCCGCGCTGGTCACGCTCGGATGGCTGGTCTCGACCCAGGCCCATGCGGTCGGCGCGGCCGAGCCCGGCAAGGAGCCGGCGGTGGATGCCGGTGCCTGCATCGCGGCCTCGGAGGCGCACGATGGCGACAAGGTGCTCACCGAATGCGGCGCCGTGATCGACAATCCCAAGGCCGCGAGGGTCGATCGCATCAACGCACTGATCGCGCGCGCCTCGATCTTCATCACCAGGGGTGAGATCGATCGCGCCATCGCCGATTACGGCGTGACCTTGCAGCTCGACCCGACCCTCGCCAGCATCTTCAACGCGCGCGGCGAACTGCATCGCAAGAAGGGCGACCGTCCGAAGGCGCTGGCCGATTTCGCCGCGGCGCTGCGGCTCAATCCGGATCACGCCAGCGCCCGCAGCAACTACCACGCACTCGCTGTGGAGCTCGAGCGCCTGGGCGCGCAGATGGCCGTCGCGGGGCGGCCGAGCTTCAATTGCGCCACGGCGCGGCGCGCCGTGGAGAAGGCGATCTGCGCCGATCCGGAGCTCGCCAATCTCGATCGCGAGATCGACGGCGCGCAGGCCCGCGTCGTTCGCGAGGCGGCCGGCCCCGCCGCAGCCCGCGCCCTGCAGCGCGAGCAGGACGCGTTCATCGCGCGGCGCAACGCCGGCTTTGGCAAGCCCGGCTACGATCTCAAGAAGGCGATGGAGGACCGCCTGCGGCGGCTGAACGGCGTCGACGGCTATTAACCATCGGCGTGGCCGCTTGAACCGGGTTCCGGCCGGAGACGACAACGGGGGAGATCAGCGTCTCACCCGCAACAGTCGAAATTCGAGCCGAGTCCATGCCGATGCACGCTTTCATTCGTTCGATTTCATCCTGCTCATCCTACCTCGCGCTGGGTCTTGCAGCCGGTCTTGTCCTTGGCCTCGGGGCCCAGCCTGCATTCGCCGCGGACCCCGAATGCGCTTTGGGCAGCAAGGCGCCCCCGTCCGAGCTCATCACCGCCTGCTCGACCGCAATCGAGCAGGCATCGAGTTCGCCGAAGGATCAATCCATCGCCTTGGTTGCCCGCGCCGATGCCCGTGCGCGTACCTCGGGCGGCCTGACCCAGGCCCTGAAGGACCTCGACCGTGCCATCGCGCTCGACGGCAAGAATGCGCGCGCCTATCGGCTGCGTGGCGACCTGATGCGCGAAGCCGGTGGCGATGCCGGCAGGGCGGCGGCCGATCTGAGCATGGCGATCTCGCTCGATCCGAATGACGCCGAAGCCTATGAGCTGCGTGGCGTTGTCTATACCGAGCAGCGCCGTCTTGATCGCGCTCTGGCCGACTACGACCAGGCGATCCGGCTGAAGCCCGACTACGCGCAGGCCTTTGCCGACCGCGGCGTCGCCTTCTACCTGCGCGGCGACAACGAGAAGGCCGTGCGCGACTATGACGAGGCGATCCGGCTCGACCCGAAACGGCCGCGCACATTCACCAACCGTGCCGCGGCCTACAAGAAGCTCGGCCAGATGGACAAGGCGCTGGCCGATGACGATGAGGCGATCCGGCGCGATCCGAAGGTGTCGGAATATTACGACAATCGTGGCCTCACCTACGCCGCCATGAAGGAGTACGACAAGGCGATCGCCGATTATGATCAGGCGATCAGGATGGAGCAGCGGGCAAATTTCTTCACCAACCGCGGCGATTCCCATCAGTTCAAGGGCGAGCTCGGCGCGGCGCTCAGCGACTACGACGCCGCGCTGCGGCTCGATCCGAATTTCGCGCTCGCCTACAACAACCGGGCGGTGCTGTACAAGAAGATGGGCGAGCGCGCCAAGGCGCTGGCCGACTACGAGGCCGCGCTGCGGCTGGATCCCGGCAACGACAATGCCATCGCCGGCCGGCGCGTCATGCTGGCCGAGATCAAGAAGTTCGGCGCCGAGCCGCCGCGTCCGTTGAACGCGCCGTCAGAGCGAAGCGGTCCGTCGTTCGATTGCGCCACGGCCGCGCGCGAGGTCGAGAAGGTCATCTGCGCCGACCCGCAGCTCTCGGTGCTCGATCTCGGCATTTCCGAAAGCTATGCCCGGCGCTTGAAGTCCTCCCGCGGCCGCGCCGCTGCCGAGCTGCGCGGAACGCAGCGTGACTTCATCGCGGAGCGCAATGCCCGGTTCGGCAAGCCCGGCTACGACCTTCGTCTAGCCCTGCAGCGTCGCCTGGATACCCTCCGCGATGGAGCGCATTGATCCGGCCCGGAAAATGGCGCGGACGTCCGGGCCTGCCTGATCTGGATCAATTCATGACGGCTTGAACTGTCGCTTTGTCCCGTGACAATACTCGGGAATAAACACAGATCTTGGGGAAACGTCATGAGCGCTGCGAGCCGCTATCACGAGGTCCATGCACGGTCGCTGCAGGACCCGGAAGGGTTCTGGGCCGAGGCCGCCCGCGCGATCGACTGGATCGAGCCGGCCAAGACCATCTTCGATCCCGCGATGGGCGCCTACGGCCGCTGGTTTGCGGGGGCCGTCGTCAATACCTGCTACAACGCGCTCGACCGCCACGTCGCCGCCGGCCGCGGCGATCAACTGGCGCTGATCCACGATTCGCCGCTCGCCAGCTCGGTCACGAAGCTCACCTATGCCGAGATGCTGAAGGAGGTGCAGACGCTCGCCGCGATCATGCAGGATTTCGGCGTCGGCAAGGGCGACCGCGTCATCCTGTATATGCCCATGGTGCCCGAGGCGATGGTCGCGATGCTGGCCTGCGCGCGCATCGGCGCGGTGCATTCGGTGGTGTTCGGCGGCTTCGCGGCCAAGGAGCTCGCGACCCGCATCGACGACGCCACGCCCAAGCTCGTGCTGTCGGCGAGCTGCGGCATCGAGCCCGGCCGCATCGTGCAATACAAGCCTCTGCTCGATCAGGCGATCGAGCTCGCCGACAACAGGCCCAAGGCCTGCATCGTCCTGCAGCGTCCCGAGCATGTCTGCGAGCTGAAGCCCGGCCGCGATTACGACTGGGCGGCGCTGCGCAAATCTGCGCTCGCCAATGGCAAGCTGGCGCCGTGCGTGCCGGTGCTGGCGACCGATCCGCTCTACATCCTCTATACCTCCGGCACGACCGGCAAGCCGAAGGGCGTGGTGCGGGACAATGGCGGGCACCTCGTCGCGCTGAAATGGTCGATGGAGAATCTCTACGGCATCAAGCCGGGTGAGGTCTGGTGGTGCGCCTCCGACATCGGCTGGGTGGTTGGCCACAGCTACATCATCTACGGCCCGCTGATCCATGGCGCGACCTCGGTGATGTATGAGGGCAAGCCGGTCGGAACGCCCGATGCCGGCGCGTTCTGGCGCGTCATCAGCGATCATAAGGCGGTCGCTCTGTTTACCGCGCCCACGGCATTCCGCGCCATCCGCAAGGAGGATCCGGAAGGTACTTTCTTGCGCAAATACGATCTATCGCATTTCCGCACCCTGTTCCTGGCCGGCGAGCGCGCCGATCCGCCGACGGTGGAATGGGCCGAGCAGCAATTGAAGGTGCCGGTGATCGATCATTGGTGGCAGACCGAGACCGGCTGGTGCATCGCCGGCAATCCGGTCGGCCTTGGCCTGTTGCCCGTGAAGCACGGCTCGCCGACGGTGCCGATGCCGGGCTACCAGGTCGACATCGTCGACGAGGCCGCCAAGCCGGTGCCCGCCAACACCATGGGCTCGATCGTGATCAAGCTGCCAATGCCGCCCGGCTGCCTGCCGACCCTGTGGCAGCAGGAGGACCGCTTCAAGGAATCCTATCTCAGCGAATTCCCCGGCTACTACAAGACGTCAGACGCCGGCTACAAGGATGAGGACGGCTATGTCTTCGTGATGGGCCGCACCGACGACATCATCAATGTCGCCGGCCACAGGCTGTCGACCGGCGGCATGGAAGAGATATTGGCCTCGCATCCCGACGTCGCGGAATGCGCCGTGCTCGGCATCAAGGATGCGATCAAGGGCGAGGTGCCGTGCGGCTTCATCGTGCTCAAGGCCGGTGTCTCGCGCAGCCCGTCGCAGATCGAAAAGGAGATCGTGGCGCTGGTACGCGACAAGCTCGGACCGGTCGCTGCGTTCAAGCTCGCCATCACCGTCGGCCGGTTGCCGAAGACGCGCTCCGGCAAGATCCTGCGCGGCACGATCAAGAAGATCGCCGACGGCGAGCAATGGAGCATGCCGGCCACGATCGAGGATCCCAAGGTGCTCGAGGAAATCGGCGAGGCGCTGAAGAGCCGCGTCTGACACGACGCCGCTGAAAGGTGACCCGGGCTTGACCCGGGCGTCCATTCTCGTCAAGCAACGGCGTCAGACCGGCCCGATTGACGAGAATGGAACGTTCGATGCGACAGACCTCCGCCCGCCTGGCCCTGGTGCTGATGGCCGTATTTTCGCTCTCGGCCTGCGCCTCCCGCAACCAGGGTCCCGCGGTGGCGCTCGGCAATGACGACGATGATGCGGTCTGTCAGGCCGGTGGCAAGGTCGCGCCGGGCTCCGCCGAATATGTCGCCTGCCGCAAGGACCGCGACGTGCAGCGGCAGCGCGCCGAGGCACGTGCCGACCGCCGGCAGCGCGATCTCGGCGAATACATGATGAACCACCCCGACCGGCCCTGAGCGCCAGTGCAAGCGCCTCTCATGGCGCGTGACTTCGATGCAACAGTTGCGTGACATCGGCGCTGCAACAATGCCGATTGATTGAGATCAAATCCAAGCCCATGGCGTCCCTGCCACACCTGTGACCGCAAGGCGCGGCTGTGCCCGCGCAAATGTTGCTCAAGGGTGGTTATGGGGACCTCGATGAACAGAATCTTGAAACTCTCGTCATCGCTGCTGGTGCTGGCGGCGATCTGCGGAGCCATGGGCTCGGCGCAAGCAGCCGACCTGCAGGCGGCGCCGGTCTACACCAAGGCGCCGGTGGTCGAAGCGTGGAATCCGTGGATGCTTCGTGTGCGCGCGCTCGGCGTGCTGCCGGATGCTGGCGGCTCCACCGTGAACGTGACCGGCGTGCCGGCGCTGTCGTCGCCGAACTCCGGCCTGTCGATCTCCAACTCGGTCGTGCCCGAGCTCGACATCAGCTACTTCTTCACCAAGAACATCGCGGCCGAGCTGATCCTCGGCGTCACCCGGCATTCCATCGGCGGCACCGGCTCGCTCGACGGTCTCAACATCGGCAAGGCTTGGTTGCTGCCGCCGACGCTGACGCTGCAGTATCATTTCACCGATTTCGGCGCGTTCAAGCCCTATGTCGGCGCGGGCGTGAACTACACGGTCTTCTTCAACCAGAGCGCCGCGAACCAGGTGTGGAACGGTCTTGCCGTCACCAACCTGCACATCTCCAACCAGTGGGGTGCCGCGGTCCAGTTCGGCTTCGACTACATGCTCGACAGGCACTGGGGCCTGAACGTCGACGTCAAGAAGCTGTGGCTGCAGCCGAACTACTCGGCGACCGTCAACGGCGCAATTCCGGTCACCGGCCGCGCCAACATCGATCCGTGGCTGGTCGGCGTCGGCGTCACCTACAAGTTCTGATTTTTTCAGTTCCTCCCAAGACTGTCATGGCGCCGGCATTCCCGGCGCCATTTTTTTTGGACTGTTTGCGGGTCGCGAAGCTCGGGCTCGGGCCTGTAAAACAGGTGTCGTCCCGGCCTTGAGCCGGGACCCATACGCCGCAGCGGGAGGGAGGAAAGACGCGCTGAGTTACAGCCAGCTTGAGCCGTCACGCAATCCTGTGGTTATGGGTCCCTGCGTTCGCAGGGACGACACCGATGGTGGGGCAGTCGCGCGTGAATTGACCCGAGGACAGGAGGTGCCCGTCCTACTCTTCCTCGTCGTCCTGCTTCTTGCCGCCGATGGTCTTGAGCTTGGCGAACACGGCGTCGACGTTGAGATCGTCCTCATCGCGGCCCGCCGGCTCGTACTCGTCCTTGCGCGTGGTCTCGGAGGCCGGGAGCAGGGTGGCGCCGCTGTAATTGGCGTCGAGCGGCTTTTCCTTGGCGGCACGCTGGACCTCGAAGTCGAGCTCGATCTGCGAGCACAGGCCGAGCGTCACCGGATCCATCGGCGTCAGCGTCTGCGCGTTCCAATGGGTGCGGTCGCGCACGCTCGCGATCGTGGTCTTGGTGGTGCCGACCAGGCGCATGATCTGGGCGTCCTTGAGCTCGGGATGGTTCCGCACCAGCCAGAGAATGGCGCTCGGGCGCTCGTGGCGGCGCGACACCGGGGTGTAGCGGGGGCCCTTGCGCTTGGGCTGCGGCGGCAGCACCACCTTGCTCTCCTGCAGCCGGAGCCGGTAATTCGGGTCGCGCTCGGCTTTCTCGATCTCCTCGCGGGTGAGCTGCCCGGTCGAGATCGGATCCATGCCCTTGATGCCCTGGGCGGCGTCCCCGTCGGCAATGGCGCGCACCTCCAGCGGGTGCATCTTGGTGAAATCGGCGACCTGGTCGAAGGTCAAGGCGGTATTGTCGACCAGCCACACGGCAGTTGCCTTCGGCATCAGCGGGGCGTTGCTCATGGCAAATCTCCTTTGTGCTCCGCCCCGGCCCTGGAGGCGAAACCTGCGGTCATCGGCGATGACGGGAATTGGCCCTATATAAGCCGTCCCGGGGGCAGGGCGCAATGGCCTGGAGAAAACGGCCTTGACAGCGCTCGAAAGCAGTCCCAAGTCCTACCCAAACGAGTGTCAGACCCAAGTTCTTCGCGTATCGACCGCCCCCGCTTGCCGGCCCGGGGGTCCGTGGTCGCCGAAACCAGCCCGCATAGATCAGCTCAGACCAGCCCCATGGCAGCCAAACCAGACCTCAAAATCGTGCTTTGCTCGCCGCGCGGCTTCTGCGCCGGCGTGGTGCGCGCCATCGACACCGTGGAACGGGCGCTCGCCATCTATGGCGCCCCGGTCTATGTCCGCCACGAGATCGTGCACAACAAATACGTCGTCGACAGCCTGAAGACCAAGGGCGCCATCTTCGTCGAGGAACTGGCGGAGATTCCCGACAGTACCAATGCACCGGTGGTGTTCTCGGCCCATGGCGTGCCGAAATCGGTTCCGGCCGAGGCCCAGGCGCGCAACTTCTTCTCCCTGGACGCGACCTGCCCGCTGGTGACCAAGGTCCACCGCGAGGCGGCGATCCACTTCAAGCGCGGCCGCGAGATCCTGCTGATCGGCCATTCGCACCATCCGGAGGTGGTCGGCACCGTCGGCCAGCTTCCGGCCGGCGCCGTGACGCTGATCGAGACCGCCGAGGACGCGGCGACCTTCACCCCGAAAGACCCCAACAACCTCGCTTTCGTCACCCAGACCACGCTGTCGATCGACGACACCAAGGATATCGTCGCGATCCTCAAGGGCCGTTTCCCGAACATCTCGGGCCCGCACAAGGAAGACATCTGTTACGCCACCACCAACCGCCAGCTGGCGGTCAAGAAGGTGGCCCCGGTGGTCGATGCGCTGATCGTGGTCGGTGCGCCGAACTCGTCGAACTCGCAGCGCCTGCGCGAGGTCGCCGAGCGCGAGGGCTGCCCGATTGCCGTGCTGGCGCAGCGCGCCTCGGACATCGACTGGGCGCGCTTCGAGGGCATCAAGAGCCTCGGCATCACAGCCGGCGCCTCGGCGCCGGAGGTGATCGTCGAGGAGATCATGGGCGCCTTTGCCGAGCGCTACGTGCTCCATGTCGAGACGGTCTCTGCGGCGGAAGAGAACGAATTCTTCCCGCTGCCGCGCTCGCTCCGGCCGGAAGCGGCAGCCGAGTAAGTCGGCCGCTTCTTTTCCGCCCCCGGCGGCCTCTCGGCCTTGAACGTGGCGCCCGCATGCGCGATGAAGGGCGCTACGGGCCTGTTCGGTGACGAAGTTCGCATCGGAGAGGCGGGGGCAGGCGAACTTCGATAACTGGGATAGCGCATGGCGGTCTATACCGACGTCGCCGCCGACGAGCTTGCGGATTTCCTCAAGACCTACGACATCGGCGAGCTGCTCTCTTACAAGGGCATCGCCGAAGGGGTCGAAAACTCCAACTTCCTGCTCCACACCACCAAGGGCTCCTTCATCCTCACGCTGTACGAGAAGCGCGTGGCGGTGGATGACCTGCCGTATTTTCTGGGGCTGATGGCCCACCTCGCCGAGCGCGGCGTGAGCTGTCCGCAGCCCGCCCGCAACCGCGACGGGGCGGTGTATTCGAGCCTGTCCGGCCGGCCCGCGGCGATCATCAACTTCCTGGAAGGCATGTGGCCGCGCAAGCCGAACGTCACCCACTGCGCCGGCGTCGGCGCGGCGCTGGCGCAGATGCATCTGGCCGGACGCGACTTCCCGCTGGTGCGCAAGAATCCGCTCTCGGTCGCCGGCTGGCGGTCGTTGTTCGCGCAGGCCGCCGACCGCGCCGACACGGTGCAGGCCGGCCTCTCCGCGCTGCTCTCCGCCGAGCTCGATCATCTCGGGCGCTCCTGGCCGACGCATCTGCCGGAAGGCGTCATCCACGCCGACCTGTTTCCGGACAACGTGTTCTTCCTCGGCGACAAGCTCTCGGGGCTGATCGACTTCCCGTTCTCCTGCAACGACATTCTGGCGTATGACGTCGCGATCTGCCTCAACGCCTGGTGCTTCGAGGCCGATCATTCGCTGAACGTCACCAAGGCGCGCGCCTTCTTCAACGCCTATAGCCGCGTCCGGCCGCTGTCGGACGCCGAGCTGGAGGCGCTGCCGCTGCTGGCGCGCGGCGCCGCGATCCGCTTCCTGCTGACGCGGCTGGTGGACTGGCTCAACGTGCCGGCGGGGGCGCTGGTCAGGCCCAAGGACCCGCTCGAATATGTCCGCAAGCTGCGCTTCCACCAGGCGGTGGCCAGCGTGCGCGACTACGGCATCGGTGGAGCAGTGGCGTGAGCGAGCATCCGGTCGTCAGCATCTACACCGACGGCGCCTGCTCGGGGAATCCGGGGCCGGGCGGCTGGGGCGCGATCCTACGCTTCGGCGACAAGGAAAAAGAGCTCAAGGGCGGCGAGCCGCACACCACCAACAACCGCATGGAGCTGATGGCCGCGATCTCGGCGCTGGAGGCGCTGAAGAAGTCGTGTCAGGTCGAGCTCTACACTGACAGCCAATATGTCCGGCAGGGCATCACCGGATGGATCCACGGCTGGAAGCGCAACGGCTGGAAGACCGCCGACAAGAAGCCGGTCAAGAACGCCGAGCTGTGGCAGCGGCTCGACGCGGCGCTGAAGCCGCACAAGGTCAACTGGCACTGGGTCAAGGGCCATGCCGGGCACGCCGAGAACGAGCGCGCCGATCAGCTCGCCCGCGACGGCGTGGCGATGGCCAGGATGCAGAAGAACGTGCGGAGTTAGCCATACCGCCATTTGAGCGTCCGGCGGACCAAGAGAGTCGCAACGATCAGTATGAGTTCTGCGCCCCAGAACCAGCGTCCTGCGCCCGTGAAGCCCATGTGCTCACGGGCCATGTACATCGCCAATCCGAGTACGATCAGCGCCATGACGCTGCCGATCCAGTAGAGCGGGTCGCGGGCCAAGCCGCTCGCCCAATGCTCTGCCGCATCCTCGTGAGCGCGGCGCATGCGCCATAGGCAAAATACGGCCAAGGCGCAGGTGATCAGGACTGTTGTCATACGACCTCCGAGCCTGCTCCTGTCTCTCCCTAGCGACAGAACGTTTCAGATACTCTTCTCGGTTCGGCAACAGCACGCAGGACCAAATAAGCAAAAGGCCCGCACGTGAGCGCGGGCCTTCATATTCAGATCAAGCCATGCTGGCCTAAAGCTGCCCGAGCAGCGTGTCGCCGCCGGAGACCTCGACCTTGCCCGGCGCGGCTTCGAGGTTCAGCTTCTTGACCACGCCGTCCTCGACCAGCATCGAATAGCGCTTGGAGCGGATGCCGAGGCCGGCGCCGGACGCGTCGAGCTCCATGCCGATCGCCTTGGTGAACTCGGCATTGCCGTCGGCCAGGAACACGGCCTCGTCGCGCTGGTCGGTGTCGCGCTTCCAGGCGTTCATGACGAAGGCGTCGTTGACCGAGACGATCGCGATGGTGTCGACGCCCTTGTCCTTCAACGCATAGGCATTGAGGAAGATGCTGGGCAGATGCATCTTGTGGCAGGTGCCGGTGTAGGCGCCGGGCACCGCGAACAGCGCGACCTTCTTGCCCTTGAAGATGTCGTCGGTGGTTTTGACCTGCGGGCCTTCGCCGGTCATGACGCGGAATTGGGCCTGCGGCAGCTTATCGCCAACCTGGATGGTCATTCGAGTTACTCCTTCCCCTGGATGTGTCTTGCGCGGTGCGCGCTACACTATTCGGCGGGCCGGAAACGGCAACGGCCCGCCGTGATCACGTATCCGTCATCGCACGTCCCTCATCGTGCGCCGGGATTCGCGGCGCCAATGGACTCAGGCCGCTGCTGCCGGCTTCTTCTTCTCGTCGCGCAGCTCGCGGCGCAGGATCTTGCCGACATTGGTCTTCGGCAGCTCGGTCCTGAACTCGATCTGCTTCGGCACCTTGTAGTTCGTGAGCTGCTCGTGGCAGTGCTTGATGATGTCCTCGGAGGTGAGGTTGGGATCCTTCTTCACCACGAACGCCTTGACGACCTCGCCGGTCTTCTCATCCGGCAGCCCGATCACGGCGGTCTCCAGCACGCCCGGATGGGTCGCGATGACCTCTTCGACCTCGTTCGGATAGACGTTGAAGCCGGAGACCAGGATCATGTCTTTCTTGCGGTCCACGATCTTGACCGAGCCGTCCGCGGCCATGACGCCGACGTCTCCGGTGCGGAAGAAGCCGTCCGCCGTCATCACCTTGGCGGTCTCGTCGGGACGATTCCAGTAGCCTGCCATCACCTGCGGGCCCTTGGCGCAGATCTCGCCGGGTTGTCCCAGCGGCACTTCGTTGCCGTCGTCATCGCGGATCGAGAGCCAGGTCGACGGCAGCGGCAGGCCGATGGTGCCGGTGAATTCCGTCGAGGTCGGCACGTTGCAGGTCAGCACCGGCGCGGTCTCCGACAGGCCGTAGCCTTCGGCGATGCTGCAGCCCGTCACCTGCTTCCACTGCTCGGCCACCGGGCGCTGCACGGCCATGCCGCCGCCGTTGGAGACCTTCAGCTTGGAGAAATCGATCTTGCGGAAGTCAGGATGATGCAGCAGGCCGTTGTAGAGCGTGTTGACGGCCGGGAAGGTGGTGACCTGATACTTCATGAGCTCCTTGATGAAGCCGGGGATGTCGCGCGGATTGGGGATCAAGAGATTGGCGCCGCCCGCGCGCACCGCGAGCAGGAAGCAGCAGGTCAGCGCGAAGATGTGGTAGAGCGGCAGCGCGCAGACGATCAGCAGCTGATCGACATGCGGCGGCTTGTCCATCACCGGCTGCAGCCACGCATCGTTCTGCAGCACGTTGGCGACGACGTTGCGGTGGAGCAGCGTGGCGCCCTTGGAGACGCCGGTGGTGCCGCCGGTATATTGCAGGAAGGCGACGTCGTCCGGACCGATGGTGGGCTTCTGGAAGCGTTTGCCGCGGCCGGCGGCGAGCGCATCGTTGAAGGGGACCGCGCCCGGCAGCGAGAACGCCGGCACCATCTTCTTCAGGCGGCGGACGACGAGGTTGACGATCACGCCCTTGAAGCCGAGCAGGTCGCCCATGCTGGCGACGACGATATGCTTGACCTGGGTGTGGCCGACCACCTGCTGCACCGTGTGGGCAAAGTTCTCCAGCACGATGATCGCCTCGGCGCCGGAATCCTTGAGCTGGTGCTCGAGCTCGCGCGGCGTGTACAGCGGGTTGACGTTGACGACCGTGTAGCCCGCGCGCAGCACCGCGGAGATCGCGATCGGATATTGCAGCACGTTCGGCATCATCAGCGCGACGCGCGCGCCCTTTGCCAGCCCCAGGCCCTGCAGATAGGCGCCCATCGCGACCGACATATCGTCGAGCTCGCGATAGCTGATCGCCTTGTCCATGCAGATGAAGGCGCGGCGATCGGCGAATTTCCTGAAGCTCTCTTCCAGCAGGTCGACGAGCGACGGGTATTTGCCCGGATCGATATCGGCGGGAACGCCGGCCGGATAGTGCTTGAGCCAGATGCGCTCCATGACCCTTCCTCTCTGATCGTCTCTTGTTCGTCTATCGGCAGCCGCCGGCCTCGCTCGGGCCGGCGGCGCCAATATCGAATTTCCGGCGGTTCAAGGCAAGCGGCCGGCGCGGCGACGAAAGGGGAGGGACGGGCGATCCGGGCCGAGGGCCCGTGCCAATTGCTGGCTGCGGCCGTATGCGCCGCGCGGGATCAGCCGTCCTTCGGCGCGGGCTTGCCGTCCGTCTTCGGCTTTGCGGCAGCCTTGGGTTTGGTGGGCTTGGGCGCGTCGGAGCCGGCTTTTTCCGCCGTTTTTCCGCCGGCTTCGTGCTTGGCGGCGACGTGGCGGGCCGCGCCCGGCTTGGCCTCAGCCGGCTTGGCCTGCGGCTTCGCAGCGGCCTTCGCATCCGCATCGGTCTTGGCGGCGGTCCGGGTCGCCGGCTTGGCGTCCTTCCGGGCGGCGGCATGCGCCTTCTTGCCGCGGTGCCTGGCCGGCGTCTGCGCGTCGGCATCGGCGGCGACGGCGGCGATCAGCGCCGCGCCGGTGCGCGTCGGGCCGGTGTAGACCAGCACCGGCTCGGACGGGGCGGGCGCCGCCGCCAGCAGCTCGGACGGCTTCATGGTCGGCGTCTGCAGGCCGGCGAGCAGGGTGCCGCCGGTCGCTTCGCCGTCCGCACCGGCAACGGTGTCCTCGTCGTCGTCGCTGGCTGGTCGGTGGCGGCGGCCGTTGCACATGTCGTCGCGCAGGTTGGGCGGCGTCGCGTCGACGGGGGGCAACTGATCGACCGTGCCCAGCGGCGACTTCAGCCAGCTCAGCTGGTTGCCGTTGAAGCCACGGTCCAGCATCTGGATCGCGCGCACGGCGCGCATCTGTCCCGAGGAGGCGCCGAGCACCACCGCGATCAGGCGCTTGCCGTTGCGGGTCGCCGACGCCACGAGATTGTAGCCGGAGGCGCAGATGAAGCCGGTCTTGAAACCGTCGGCGCCGGGATAGCGCCCGATCAGCTTGTTGAAGTTCTGCACGACGCGGCGGCCGTAGCGGATCGACGGGATGTGGACGAAATATTCGTACTCGGGAAGATCGCGGATGATGGCGCGCGCCAGGATCGCGAGATCACGCGCCGAGGTGATCTGGCCGTCGGCAGGCAGTCCGTTCGGATTCACGTAGCTGGTCTGCGTCATGCCGAGCTTGCGGGCGGTGTCGTTCATCATCGCCGAGAAGCCGTCGATGGAGCCGCCGACGCCCTCGGCCAAGACCACCGCCATGTCATTGGCGGACTTCACCAGCATCATCTTCAGTGCGTTGTCGACGGTGACCTGCGTGCCGGGCCGATAGCCCATCTTCGACGGCGACTGTGATGCCGCGGTCGGTGAGACCGTGAACAGCGTGTCGAGCGTGATCCTGCCGTCCTTGACCGCCTTCAAGGTGACATAGGCCGTCATCAGCTTGGTGACCGATGCAGGGTACCACGGATAGGTCGCGTTCTGCGCCTCCAGCACCTTGCCTGTGTCGGCTTCGACGAGCAGCAGCGCCTCGGCATGGGCCCAGCGCGGCGCGAGCACGAGAGCGGCAGCGAGAGCGATGATCTTGATCGGGGCGTAGCGGAACAACAGGCGAAGCGTCTGCACTGGTCTGGTCCGGTCCTTTGAGACCCGCCTCGCGCGGCGAGGTGGGCAAGCGGGCTTTCGGGTTTCAAGCGTGTCCGGCGCCGCTTTGGTTGCGGCAGGCCGCGAACCTATACCGGCTCGACGCTGGCGAACAGAGGCGAGCCATTCAATTCCACGATGAAAGCGTCCCGCGATCAGGTCTTGACGATGGTGCCGTCGCTCTCGGGCACTGCGAGAGTCGCGCGCGCGCTCTCCTGCACCATGAACTGGGCCTTCGCGAGTTCCGCGAAGTGGCCGCCCTTGGCGACGAGTTCATCGAACGTTCCGCTTTCGATCACGCGTCCGTTCTCGAACACCAGGATTCGCGTCGCGTTGCGGATGGTCGAGAGCCGGTGTGCGATCACGAAGGTCGTGCGTCCCCTCATCACCTCGTCGAGCGCCGCGTTGAGCTTGGCCTCGGTGACGGCATCGAGCGCGGAGGTCGCCTCGTCGAGAATCAGGATCGGTGGATCCTTCAAGAGGGCACGCGCGATCGAGAGCCGCTGGCGCTCGCCACCGGACAGCATGCGGCCGCGCTCGCCCGCGTTGGTATCGAAACCCTGGTCGGCACGATCGATGAAGTCGAGCGCCTGGGCGCGCGCGGCGGCGGTGCGCAGCTCCTCGTCGGTCGCGTCAGGCTTGCCGACCAAAAGGTTCTCGCGGATCGAGCGGTTGAACAGGAGCGCCTCCTGGAACACGACGCCGATGTTCCGGCGCAGCGCCGCGAGCTTCAATCCGCGCACATCCATGCCGTCGATCTTGATGAAGCCCGACTGCGGATCGAAGGCGCGATGCAGGAGCGCGATCGCCGTCGACTTGCCGGCGCCGGTCGGGCCGACCAGCGCGATGGTCTGGCCAGGCAGCGCGGTGAAAGTGAGGTCCTCCACCGCCGGCCGCTTGCCGTCATAGGAGAACGACACATCGTTGAATTCGACCAGGCCCGAGAGACGGCCGACCTCGATCGCGTCGGGGCGGTCGCGCACGGCCGGCACGGCATCGAGCACGGTGAAGAACTCGGCCAGCCGCGGCGCCTCCATGAACACGTTGTTGATGAAGGACACGACCTGCTCCAGCTTCTGGATCAGCATGGTCGCGAACGACACGAACATCACGATCTCGCCCACCGACGTCAGCCCGGCCTGATGCAGGGCGATGCCGAGCGTGAAGATCGCGAGCACGGTGATGGTGGTCGAGGCACGCGTGATGACCGTCACCAGCGCCCACCAGCCGAGCACCGGCATCTGCACCGACAGCAATTGTCCGGCGACGGTGCGCAGGCCCTGCACCTCGGCATCGATGCGCACGAAGCTCTGCACCAGCGCGACGTTGCCGAGCGCGTCGGAGGCACGCGCCGACAGGTCGCTGTAATGCTCCTCGACCTCGCTCTGCATGCCGTAGGTCTTGCGCACCACCAGCGTCGTCAGCACGGTGAACACGACGCACAGCACGAACAAGAGGATCGCGAGCCGCCAGTTCAGATAGAGCGACAGCGGCAGCAGCACCAGCACCGACATGATCGCGGCGAAGTGCTCGCGGAAGAACGACAGCCACAGCTTCCACAGCGCGTCGGTGCCGTTGATCATCACCTTCATCAGCCGGCCGGAATGGGTGCCGGAATGGAACGTCAGCGGCAGCTGCAAAATGTGCTCGAAATAGCTCGTCAGCACCGCGTGGCGCTGGCGATGCGCCAGACGGTCGGCCTGCAGCGCGACCCAGGCGCTGGCCAGAATCGTGAACAGGCCGAATCCGGCCCAGGCCGCGAGCAGCGGCCAGGCGGTGCTGGCCGAGGCCTTGCTGGAGAGCGAGTCGACAATGCGTCCGAACAGCACCGGCTCGGCGAACTGCGCCACCGCCAGCGCCAGGTTGGCAATCGCGAGAAACCAGCCGAGCCGCGCCTCCTTTCCGAGCAGATGGAGCACGCGGGCATAGATGCGGAGCAGGGACATGGGCGGGGCGCTTCGTGTCGGCAGTTGGAATCAGCGCTGGGCGCGCGCGGCACCATGTTAGCAAGGGAACGGCCGCCGCGGCGAGCGCTCAGTTGACGAGCCGGCTGTCGGCGGGCGGCAGGAAGCTGTCGTCGAAGATGTCGGCGGGTTGCGGACGCTTGTGGTGGAATTTGCCGTCCTCGGCGAGCTGGTCGAGGGCCCGCTCGAACCGGGCGGGCTCGATGCCGCCGATGCCATCGCGGCGGACGTCCGGCGTCAGCACGTTGTCGACGAGCACGCTCTGCAGCCGCTGCAGCTCGAGCTCGCGGGAGCCGTCATCCATCCGGCTCACCACGTCGGCGATCGCGCCGGCAGGGTCCTTGATGGCAAGCTGGAGCCCCGATGTCAGCGCGCGCAGGAAGCCCTTCACCGCCGCCGGCTGCTTGGCCGCAAAGCCGGGATTGACGATCACCGCATGGCCATAGGCCTCGCAGCCATAATCCGCGAAGCGCAGCACCGCGAGATCGGCGGCGGGCACGCCGCGGTCGCGCAGATTGATCGCCGAGAGATACGAGAAGCCGCTGACGGCATCGACCTGGCCGGCGGACAGGATCGGCTCGCGCACGGCCGCGCCAACGCGCGACAGCTTGATGGTCTCGGGCCTGAGATGGTTGTGCCTCACGACCGCCGGCCACAGCCGGATCGAGAGATCGCCCTCGGCGACGCCGAGCGTCTTGCCTTCGATGTCGCCGAGCCCGTTGATGCCGCGACTCCTGCGCGCGATGATCGCATAAGGCGCCCTGTTGAACAGCACGAACACGGCCTTGACCGGCTGGCTGTTCGACGCGTCGCGATAGCGGATCAGCTCGTTGATGTCGGCGAGCGCCATGTCGGTCTCGCCGGAGGCCACCCGCGCGATCGCATCGGGAGAGCCCTTGGCCGTGGTGATGGTGACGGTCACGCCCTCGGTGGCGAACAGCCCGCGGCTGGCGGCGAGGACCAGTGGCGCCATGCTGCCATCGAGCGGCCGATCCAGCGCGAACATGACGGCGACCGGACGTTTCGGCTCCTCCGCTGCGGCTTCCTCTCTCGACAGGCATGAGGGCACGACGAAGGCGGCGAGGAGCGCCAAGGCAAGCAGGGTGACGGGTCGTCGCATGCGCATCATGTCACGCCGGTATTCGCAGGCCGTACCGGTCTTGTCACGCCGGTATTCTAATCAGTTCGCCGGCCATCGCGGGATCGAGATGTCAATTTCGTGACAACGTCGCGGTGTCGCTGCCGCTCGGGGCCGGCGGTGCCTGATCATGTCGGATCGAATGTGAACGGTCCATGAGCAAGGCCTGCGGCGATTTGCGGCTTCGACTCCGGGTTTCGCGAGGGGAACTGTGGGCGCAGTTCGCGAGTTGGTACCCGAGATTAGATCGTACGGAGGATCCACATGATCGCACAGCGCGGAAGTTTTTCACGCTTTGGCCGTGCTACCGTCCTGGCGACGGTGGCCGCGGTGACTTTGACGGCCGTGCAGCCGACACTCGCCTTTGCCGGCTCCGCGCCGGCCGAGAAGGGCGTCGTCGCCAAGACGGCCAATGATGGCGGCCTGACCGATGTCAGCGCGCGCCGGCGCCACTATCGCGGCAACGGTGGCGCGGCGGCTGCGGCGGCGTTCGCCGGGATCGTCGGCACCGGACTTGCCATCGCGGCGACGCAGAACCGCCGCTCCTACTACGAGGACAACTATTACTATGGCCGGCCGGCCTATTATGGCTACGGACCGCGCTATCAGTATTACGGCGGCGGCCCCTATTACGGTGGCGGCTATTACCATCACCCGCATTGGTGATGTGAGATCGGACGAAACGATCCGCCGGCCGCCGTGCCGGCGGATTTTTTCTTGCCTGCCGCGAACGTTAATATGCGGACCATCGAATTTAACTATTGTGGCCAGATGACTGATTCGATCGATCGGCTCTATCGCGCTGTCCTGGCGGCCAGGGATCTCGACCCCGCGCGATCGCGCACGGCCAAGCTGATGCAGCAGGGCACGGCCAAGATGGCCAAGAAGCTCGCCGAGGAGGCGATCGAGGTTGCGATCGATGCCGTCGGCGGCGACGCCCAGGCCGTGGTGCGCGAAAGCGCCGACCTGATCTACAATCTGGCCGTGCTGTGGGCCGAGCTCGATGTCCAGCCCGAGGACGTCTGGCGCGAGATGGAACGGCGCGAGCTGATGCTCGGCATCGCCGAGAAGCTGCCGAAATCGCCGGTAAAGGTCGCCAAGGCCGCGCCCGGACGGGTGGCGGGGCGACCGATCGTCGCGGCCGAAAGCCGGACCATCCGCAAGCGGCACTAGTGTGGCGGTCCGATTCGGGTCGACATATGGGCCATGGACAAATCCTGCCCGGTTTGCTTCATCGCCAGCATGCTCAGACGGATCTACGACTGGTGTATCGACGCCGCCCACAAGCCGCATGCCATGTGGATCATGGCCGCGGTTGCCTTCGCCGAAAGCTCGTTCTTTCCGGTGCCACCGGATGTGATGCTGATCCCGATGTCGCTGGCGAAGCCGCAGCGGGCGTGGCTGTTCGCCGGCGTCTGCACCGCGGCCTCGGTGGCGGGCGGCCTGGTCGGTTATGCCATCGGCGCGCTGCTCTACGACTCCCTCGGCCATTGGCTGATCCAGCTCTACGGCCTCGGCGACAAGGTCGAGGCGTTCCGTGCCTCCTACGCCGAGTGGGGCGCCGTCATCATCCTGGTGAAGGGATTGACGCCGATCCCCTACAAGCTGGTCACGATCACGTCGGGCTTCGCCGGCTACAATCTCTTTCTGTTCGTCGTCTGCTCGATCATCGCGCGCGGCGGCCGCTTCTTCATCGCCGCGATATTGCTCAACCGCTATGGCGAATGGATCAGGGTGCGCATCGAGAAGCATCTCGGCCTGTGGGTGGCGATCGGCGCGGCCGTGCTGGTGGCCGGATTCGTCATCGCCGTGAAGCTGATCTGATGCGGCCGCTGCGCCCGGGGCTGGGGGCAGGCGCGGCGCTGCTCGCCGTCGTCTCGGTTCTCTCCGCCGCCGCGGCATGGGCGCAAACGACGCCTTCCTTGGGGCTGCGAGAAGCGCCGCAACAGCCACCGCAGCAGGCGCCTGCCGTCCAGCCTGCGCCGCCTTCCAGTCCGGGTCTGGTGGAGGAGCTCGGCAAGCTGTTCGAGAAGATGTCGATCATTCCGCTGAAGCCTTCGGGCGATGCCCGCGCCGAGCCGCCGGCGGCCGGCAGCGATCCCACCGGCGCTGCCGCGGATCAGCCCGCTGCGACACCGGTGCAGCCCGGTGGCCCGGTCGCGCCGAAGGGCGGCGCCGACGTGCTGAAGGAGACCGGCGAGACCTTGTCGCGCCTCGCCCAGCCCTCGAGCATGATCTCCGGCCGCTCGGTCTGCCCGATCGCCGCCAACGGCACGCCGGATTGCAAGCTCGGCGCCGACCGGTTGTGCCAGGGCAAGGGTTACAAGGAAGGCAAGAGCCTCAACACCGATTCTGCGGAGACCTGCTCGGCGCGGGTGCTGATCCCCGGTCGCGAGCGCAAGCCGGGCGATTGCCGGACGGACACCTACGTGACCTCGGCGCTCTGCCAATGACGCCGGCACGCCAGCGTCTCAACGCAAGACCCTGGTCCGGCTTTTCCGGTCCCTCTGCGAGCGAATTGCCATCACGGCATGATGTCGGGCATGCTCGCGATCACGAGTGTTTCCGCATTTCAACGCAAGAGGAATTCCCATCCATGTCCATGCCCGCCTTGTTCAAGGGCCGCCTGACGATCCCGGTGATCGGCTCGCCGCTGTTCATCATCTCCGTGCCCGACCTGGTGATCGCGCAGTGCAAGGCCGGCGTGGTCGGTTCGTTTCCGGCGCTCAACGCGCGGCCGGCCGCGCTGCTCGACGAATGGCTGGCGCGCATCACGGAGGAGCTCGCCGCCTATGACCGGGCGCATCCGGAACGCCCGTCGGCGCCGTTCGCCGTCAACCAGATCGTACATCGTTCCAACAACCGGCTCGAGCAGGATCTCGCGCTGTGCGAGAAGTACAAGGTGCCGATGATGATCACCTCGCTCGGCGCGCGCGAGGAGCTGAACCGGGCGGCGCACGGCTGGGGCGGCATCGTCTTCCACGACGTCATCAACCAGACCTTCGCGCACAAGGCGATCGAGAAGGGCGCCGACGGCTTGATCCTGGTCGCGGCGGGCGCCGGTGGACATGCCGGCACGATCTCGCCATTTGCCTTCGTGGCGGAGACGCGGAGCTGGTTCGACGGCCCGATCGCGCTGTCGGGCGCGATCGGGAACGGCCGCGCCATCCGTGCCGCGCGCGTGCTCGGCGCCGACTTCGCCTATATCGGCTCGGCCTTCATCGCCACCAAGGAGGCGAATGCGGTCGAAGGCTACAAGCAGATGATCACCAGCTCGGGCGCCGACGACATCGTCTATTCGAACCTGTTCACAGGCGTGCACGGCAACTATTTGAAGCCGTCGATCGTCGCCGCCGGCCTCGATCCGGACAATCTCCCGACCTCCGATCCGTCGAAGATGAGCTTCGGCACCGATGCCTCGGGCGAGCGCGCCAAGCCGAAGGCATGGAAGGAGATCTGGGGCTCGGGGCAGGGCATCGGCGCCATCAAGGACGTGCTGCCCGCCGCCGAGCTGATCGCGCGCTTCAAGAAGGAATATGACGAAGCAATCGATCCGCCGCTCTAAGCGGCTCCGCGACGGACAAAAGAAAAGCGCGGCAGCCAGGGCTGTCGCGCTTTTTTGTTGAGGTCGCAACAAGCGGGCGGGCTATTCCAGCTCGATCGCCTGGAACTTGCCGCGCTCGTCCAGCGCGGTGCCCCAGATCTTGTGCGAGGCCTGGTGTTCGGCGCGGCCGAAGCCGAGCTTGGCGCCGAGACCGAGATCGATGTCACGCATGTTTTCCAGCGTGTCGATCAGCGCCTCGGTGTCGAGCTGCGGGCCAACCCGGCGCAGCGCCTGGACCAGCACGTTGGCCGAGACGTAGCCTTCGAACGACACGTAGGACGGTGCCTCGCCCGGGAAGTACTTCTCGAGCGCGCTCTTGTATTCGAGCACGGCGCTCGAATAGCCGCCGACGGCCGGCACCACCTGGGTGACGATGACGCCGCTGGCATAGCGCGGGCCGAGCAGCATCAGCTCGTCCGAGAGCTCGGTCGAGCCCACGAAGGAGACGTTGGTGTAGATCATGTGCGGGAACAGATCGCGCGTCTTCTCGATGAACTTCGCGGCGGCGCGATAGGTTGCGACCATGACGATCGCCTTGGGCGGGTTCTTCAACGCCCGCAGCTGGTTGACCGCGTCGTCCACGTCGACCGTGTTGCGCTTGTAGTTGAGGCGCAAGATGGACGTGTCGGCAAGGCCGAGCGAGCGGAAGGCCTTGGCCACACCGGAGAAGCCGGCATCACCATAGGCGTCCTGCTGCGCGAACACGGCGATGTCCTTGGCCGGCAGGCGGCGCAGCTTGACCAGATAGCGAACGACGGTGTCGGTCTCTTCGGCGTAGCTGGCGCGATAGTTGAACACGTAGCGATCCGGCGGATCGTTGCGCAGGAGGTTGGCGCCGGTGAACGCGCCGTAGAACAGCACGCGGCGCTGCAGGGCGTAGGGCATCGCCACGGCAGACGTCGGGGTACCGACATTGCCGACGAAGCCGAACACCTTGTCCTTCTCGTAGAGCTGCTTCATCGCGTCCAGCGTCCGCGACGGCTCGTAGCCGTCGTCGGCCGAATAGAGCCGCAGCGAGCGCCCGGCGATGCCGCCGGCGTCGTTGGCGCGGTTGAAGGCGGCCTCGATGCCCATCTTCATCTGCCGGCCGAGCTCCTTGGCAGCGCCCGAGAACGGAGCGGCGATGCCGAAGCGGATCTCGTTGGCGGTGACGCCCTGGACGTTGGAGGTGGACGCCGGCGGCAGCGTCGCGGTCGGTGCCGTCGCAGCCACGGCCGCGGACGGGGCGATCACCCCGGCGAGGCTGGTGGCGGTCTGGCTCGGCGCGCTTTGCCCGAGCGAGCGCTCGAGCTCGGCGAGCTGGCGGCCCGCGGAGTTACAGTCGGTCTGAGCCGCCCCGACGCGGTTGCGTCCATCGGCGACGTAGCCGTTGAAGACGCGGGTGAGCTCGTCACGATCCGAGCCGCCGGTGGAGGCCTCCCGGATCACCTCGCGAAACTTGTCGACAATGGCCTGAACGCGGCCCTGGTCGATCGCCTGACAGGCGGATGCTGCTCCCACGATCGGCCCGACCCGGCTCGCAAGATTACGCACCACATCCGCATTGGTGCCCGCCGCGCTGGCGGGCGTTGCGAGCAATGCCGCAACCAAGAACACGCTACAACGAAAGTTCATTGCCACTATCCCACTTTGGACCCCATCCAGGTCTTCCGCCTGGTGAATTGACGCCGTGTCTGCGACGGAGAAGACATAAGACCGTCACCATGCACAGACCAGCCTTTCCTAAGAGCATGACCATTTCGGTAACCCGACACGCCTTTTTCCGATCATACTTTAGGACCTGCTAACGAAACGTCTTCACCAGTTCTTCCCCTTAGAAGCTAATTCTACTCAAGTTCGATTGCCTGATACGTGCCGGTTTCGTCGAGGGCGGTGCCCCAGATCTTGTGTGAGGCCTGGTGCTCCGCGCGTCCAAATGCGAGCGTCGTGCCGAGGCCGAGATCGAGGCTGCGCATCGATTCGAGCGTGTCGACCAGTCGCTCGGTGTCGAGCGGATTGGTCTGCTTCAGCGCCTGGATCAAAATCGTCGCCGCGATATAGCCTTCGAGAGACGTATAGTCCGGCGCCTCGCCGGGCGCGTATTTGGCCAGGGCGTTCTTGTAGTCGAGCACGAGGCTCGAATAGCCCGAAACCGCCGGCACGCCCTGCGTCACGATGACGCCGTTGGTGAAGCGCGGGCCGAGCAGCTTGAGCTCGGTCGCGAGCGAGGTCGAGCCGACGGCGGACACGTTGGCGTAGATCAGGCCCGGTACCGCGTCGCGCGTCTTCTCGATGAACTTCGCGGCGGCGCGATCGGTCGCTACCATGATGACCGCCTTGAGTCCCGGCTTGTGCGCCTTGACCTGATTGACCGCCTCTTCCACGTCCATCGTCGCGCGCGGATAGTTGATGCGCGTTACGGCATCGCCGATGTTCAACTGCCGGTAGGCCTTCGCGACACCGGCGAAACCGTCGTCGCCGAATGGGTCCTGCTGGGTGAACACGGCGATCTGCCTGGGCGAGACGCGCTTCATGTTGATCAGGTAGCGCACCAGCGCGGCCGTCTCCTCGGCGTAACTCGCCCGGTAGTTGAAGACGTAGCGATCCGGCGGATCGCGTCGCACCACTGCTGCGCCGGTGTTCGGTGCAAAGAACAGCGTGCGCCGCTCCAGCGCATAGGGGATCGCCACCTGCGAGTTGGCGGTGCCGACGTTGCCGATGAAGCCGAACACCTGCTCCTTGTCGTAGAGCTGCGTCATCGCCGCCAGCGTGCGGCCCGGGTCGTAGCCGTCGTCCGCCGCCACGAGACGGAGCATGCGCCCGTTGACGCCGCCGGCGTCGTTGGTGCGTGCGAACGCGGCCTCGATGCCCTGGCGCATCTGACGCCCGGTCTCCTTGCGGATGCCGGAGAACGGCAGGACCATGCCGAAGCGGATCTCGCGGTCGGTGATGCCGCGCACGGGGCTCGCGGTGACGGCGCCAGTCGTCGTTTCGGCCTTGACCGGTGTGATCGGGGCCGTCGCCGCAGCCGGCTGGTCGAGCGAGCGTTCGAGCTCCGTCAGTTGCCGCTCCGCGGCGGCGCAGGTCGCCTGCGAGGCGCCCGTACGACTACGGCCCTCGGCGATGTAGCCATTGAAGCTGCGGGTCAGCTGATCGCGCTCGCCGTCATTCCTCGTCGCCTGGCGGATGGCTTCGCGGAATTTGTCGACCATGCTCTGGACGCGGCCCTGCGCGATGTCGGGGCACGCGGAGGCCTGTCCCACGATCGGTCCAACCCGGCCGCCAAGCTCCCTGACGACGTCGGGAGCCGCCGCCAAAGCGGGGCTGAAGGGAGCTACGAGAACACTCCCGATGATCAACGCGGACCAACGCACGGCCATCGAACCTTCCACCTGCTCAGCTTGTTTCAAACCCTCTTCGTTCTACTATTCGTGGCATTTCGAATTAATGTCGGGTTTCTCTGTCGCTCTTTATGTCCTGGTAGTTGAGGCCGTCGCGCCTCTAGCGGTATCCTATTCAAGTTCGACGGGTTGGTAGGTGCCGCTGTCGTCCAGTGCCGTGCCCCAGATCTTGTGCGAAGCTTGGTGTTCGGCGCGGCCGAAGCCGAGCTGCGTGCCGAGGCCGAGATCGATGTTGCGCATGTTCTCGAGCGTTTCGACCAGTTGCTCGGTATCGAAGTTCGGACCGGCGCGCTTCAGTCCCTCGATCAGGATGCTCGCGGCGATGTAGCCCTCGAGCGAGGTGTAGTCGGCCGGCTCGCCCGGGGCATATTTCGCAAGTGCGGTCTTGTATTCGAGCACCAGGCTCGAATAGCCGGAGACGCCGGGCACGGTCTGGCTGACGATCACGCCCTCGGCGTAGCGCGGTCCGAGCAGCATCAGTTCGCTGGCGAGCGCCGAGCCAGCAACCGCGGAGATGTTGGCGAAGATGACGCCCGGAAATACGCCCTGGGCCTTCTCGATGAACTTGGCTGCGGCGCGCGTCGTCGCCAGCATCACCACCGCCTTGACCGGGGTCTTCAGCAGCTTCAGCTGATTGATGGCGTCGTCGACCTCGACCGTGTTGCGCGGATAGTTGACCCGCACGATCGAATTGTCGCTGACGCCGAGCGTGCGGAACGCCCTGGCCACCCCGGCGAAGCCGGCGTCGCCGAAGGCATCGTTCTGCGCGAACACGACGATCTGGCGCGGATGCAGCCTTCGCATCTTCACGAGATAATGGACCAGCGCGTCGGTCTCCTCGGCATAGCTCGGCCGGTAGTTGAAGACGTAGCGGTCGGGCGGATCGTGGCGCACGACGTTGGCGCCGGTATAGGGCGCGAAGAACAGCGTGCGGCGCTCGAGCGCGTAGGGGATGGCGACCGCGGCGGTGGCCGAGCCGAAATTGCTGATATAGCCGAACACCTGCTCCTTCTCGTAGAGCAGCTTCATCGCATCCAGCGTACGCGCGGGATCGTAGCCGTCATCGGCGGTGACGAGCTTCAGCATGCGGCCGTTGACGCCGCCGGCCTCGTTGGCGCGATTGAACGCCGTCTCGACGCCGATCTTGAGCAGTCGCCCGCTCTCCTTCACCGGTCCGCTGTAGGGAATGACCATGCCGAGCTTGATCTCGCTCTGCGTCACCCCGCGCACGTTGCCGGCCGGCGGCAGCAGTTGCGCCGGTGCAGTCGCGGCCTGCGCCGTTGCAGGTCCGATGCTCACGGCAGACAGGTTCGCGCGCGCCGGAGGCGGCGCTGCGATGGATTGTTCGAGATCGGCAAGCTGCTGATTGGCGCCGCCGCAATCCAGCCGGCCTGACGTGACGAGGCTGCGACCTTCGGCAACATAGCGGTCCAGCAGGCGCGTCAGCTCGTCACGGTCGGCCTCGCTGGCGGCGGCCTCGCGGATGACGAGCTGGAATTTCTCGATGATGGCCTGGATGCGCGGCCGGGCGATGTCGCGGCACGCGAGCGCGGCGCCAATGATCGGGCCGACGCGGCTGCCGAGCTGGCGCGCCACGCTCACACTCTCGCCGGGCGCAGCAGCGGCCTCGCCGGCCACGAGGGACGCGAGCAGGATGGCTGCCATACGGGCGTGAGCCAGCGGACGGCGTGCTGCCGCTTTCTGCGGTAGGACGTCGATCATCGTCGCCTGTGATGTGTTGGAAGTCGGATCAGTCGTGCAGAGGGTTAGCGAACCCGCTCCATCTGACCCGTCTTCTGGTTCCACTGCATGAACTGCTGCAGCATTGGCTTTTCTGGAGTGTCGGTCTCTGCCGTCGGCGCCGGAGCGTCCGCAAGCAGCGATTTGAACTGCGACAGCGCCGGAGCCTGCGGCTCGACCCGCTCGGGCAGCGCGCTGGTCTGGTCCGCCTTGGCGTCCTGGACGTCGGCGGCGACCGGCGGCAGCGTCTTCATCGACTGCACGGCGGCGACGAAGGACGAGCTCGCGTCGGGCTGGCGCCACACCGGCACGATGTTGACGAAGAACAGCGCGACGACGGCGGCGACGCCGGTTGCGGCGGCGAAGCGGCCGGCCACCTTGAACACGACCGACCGGCGGTCGCGCTCGCGCTCCAGATCCGGCGGCTCGCGCATGACTTGCGGATTCAGCGACTGGCGAAGGGATTCGAACACGGCGGTCTCCAGGCGAGCATCGAGCGGTCCTTGCTGTCCCGAAGCGGGACGCTCGGCCGCCTCCGCTGCCTTGGCATTGTCACCGACGAGAGATAGACGCGCGGCTTCCGGACGTTCGCGCAGCCACCGCGGCGCATAGTGCAGCGGGTCCTGCGGGTTCATCGGATTCTGTTCACTCAACGAACTCATACGCTACTCCTCTGACGCTCGATTCCGGAAACTGATACGCTTCTGCCACGGTTCGTATGAGAGCTAGTTTCAAACGAAGAGCGGGAGCTGGTCTGCCACTTCAGTCCACACGGAATCACTCGCAGAATCAGACGTTTCGCGTCGATCAACGATCGCACGCCAGCGGTCCCTTCCTGCAAGGCGCCGTGGCACGTTTGCCGTGCCTTGGGCGCCTCTATCGATCCCATGCCCCGCCCCCTGACGAGTGTCAATCGATCGGAACCTCTTAAAGTCGTCGGTTCCGAATTATATGTACGTTAAAGTTATCATCATGATGTGATTAAAATGAGGCATGACAGGTCTTGACGCAGATGCTCATGAATTGCGTCTCATTGATGCCAAGATTGCGCCTTGATTCGATCATCATCGAACTATGTCGGGCGGGCCGCTGTCGATTTTTGAGCGGCTTAGCGTCGATTTAACCATCCGTTAACCATCTGGCGCCGACAGTTAACCAATCACTAAGAAGGGTTGGGTCGGATGGTCATGAGTGCCAGCGCTGAAACGGTGCGTCCTGTTATTCGTCTGCGCGGGCGCTCCTACGTCGCCTTCGTGTTTTCGCCGGTTGTGCCGATTGCCGATTGGCTGGCTGAGCTCGATGCAACGCTCGCGGGCTCACCCGGCTTCTTCGTCGGCAAGCCGATCGTGCTCGATCTCTCAGCGCTGGATCTGAGCCCGCTCGCCATCACCCATCTCATCAAGAGCATCGAGTCGCGCAACATCCGCGTGCTCGGACTCGAAGGCGTCGAGCAGGGGCGGCTGTCGCTCGGCATGCCTCCCTTGTTGTCGGGCGGCCGTCACTGCGCCGTGCAGGAGATCGAGCCGGAGAAGCCGTCGCTGCAGCAGCCGACCTCGCTGCTGCTCGACCAGCCCGTACGCTCGGGCCAGTCGATCGTGTTTCCCGACGGCGACGTCACCGTGCTCGGCGCGGTGTCGTCGGGCGCCGAGATCGTCGCCGGCGGCTCGATCCACGTCTACGGCGCGCTGCGCGGCCGCGCGATGGCCGGCATCAACGGCAACGCGGCGGCGCGCATCTATTGCCAGAAGATCGAGGCCGAGCTGGTCGCGATCGACGGCTACTACCAGACCGCCGAGCAGATCGACGCCGCGTTGCGCGGCCGGGCCGTGCAGGCGCGGCTCGAAGGTCATTCCATGAAGATCGTTGCATTGAACTGAGTAGCAGGAGGATCCGTGACATGTCGAAAGTACTCGTAGTGACGTCGGGCAAGGGTGGCGTCGGCAAGACCACCACGACGGCGGCGATGGGCGCGGCGCTGGCGCAGGCCGGCGAGAAGGTCGTCGTCGTCGATTTCGACGTCGGCCTGCGCAACCTCGATCTGGTGATGGGCGCGGAACGCCGCGTGGTGTTCGATCTCATCAACGTGGTGCATGGCGTCGCCAAGCTGCCGCAGGCTCTGATCCGCGACAAGCGGCTGGAGAATCTCTGGCTGCTGCCGGCGTCGCAGACCAAGGACAAGGACGCGCTGACCGAGGACGGCGTCGGCCGCGTCATCGCTGAGCTGCGCAAGACATTCGACTGGGTGATCTGCGACAGCCCGGCCGGCATCGAGCGCGGCGCCATGCTGGCGATGCGCTATGCCGACGAGGCTCTCATCGTCACCAATCCGGAAGTGTCGTCGGTGCGCGATTCCGACCGCATCATCGGCATGCTCGACTCCAAGACCGTGCGCGCCGAGAACGGCGAGCGCGTCGAGAAGCACATTCTCATCACCCGCTACGATGCCGGCCGCGCCGCGCGCGGCGAGATGCTGTCGATCGATGACGTGCTGGAAATCCTGGCGACGCCGTTGCTCGGCATCGTGCCGGAGAGCCAGGACGTGCTGCGCGCCTCCAATGTCGGCTGCCCGGTGACGCTCAACAGCCCGGCGAGCGCCCCCGCACGCGCCTATCACGATGCGATGCGCCGGCTGCTCGGCGAGGAGGTCGAGATGCAGATCCCGACCGAGCGCAAGGGCCTGATGAACCTGCTCTTGGGACGGAGGGCTGCATGAGTGTGCTGCGGCTCTTTACGGGGCGTGCAGCCTCCGCGCCCGTCGCGCGGGAACGGCTGCAGATCCTGCTCGCGCACGAGCGCAGTCTGCGTGGACAGCCCGATCTCCTGATGCAGCTGCGCGAGGAAATCCTCGCCGTGGTTTCGCGCCATGTGGTACTTGATCCGGACAAGGTCATCGTTCGCATGGACCGGGGAAAGCATGTCTCGACGCTCGAGGTCGACATCGAACTGCCCAATGGCGCCGACCGCGCCTTTGCCAGCGCCGGCTGAGACGTGGCGAGGCGCGCGCTGATGCGGCCGATCTTCCGCATCGCGGACAATCGGGTCGCCGTCGGCTCCGATGCTGCGGGACCCTGGGATCCGACCATGCAACATGGGTCTGCGCCATCGGCGCTGGCCGTGTGGGCGGCCGAGCGCATTCCGACGAAGTCGCCGATGCGCATCGCCCGCGTCACCATCGACCTGATGCGCCCGGTGCCGCTCGCAGAGCTCCTCATCGAGACCGAGGTGCTGCGCGAGGGGCGCAAGATCCAGCTCTGCGCCGTGCGCTTGCGCGCCGGCGACACGGTGGTCGTCACGGCGACGGTGCTCAAGATCAGGCAGGACGCGGTGCCGCTGCCGGACGATGTCCGCGAGCTGCCGGTCGATCTGGTCGGCCCTGACGAGGCCCTGCCGGAGCCTGCGGATTTCTCGACCAGCCCCTTCGTGCGTGGCATGACGCTGCGCGCTGCGCGCGGCCGGTTCGGCGTCAAGGGTCCCGGCGCGATCTGGTATCGCGTCGACTGGCCGCTGGTCGAAGGCCACGCCGTGTCGCAGGCGATGCGCGCCGTGGTCGCGAGCGACTTCTGCAACGGCACCTCCGCCGCGCTCGACTTCCACAGCTATACGTTCCTCAATGCCGACCTCACCGTGAACATGGCCCGCGAGCCGGTCGGCGACTGGATCCTGCTCGACGCCGAAAGCTGGATCGGCCCGGACGGCGCCGGGCTGGCGATGGCGCGGCTGGGCGATGTCAGGGGCTATTTCGGCCGGGTGGTGCAGAGCCTGGTGATCGAAAAGCGGTGAGGCGAGGCGTTCCATACACATGGATCTGAGATAGGCTTGTCCCCAATCCAGGCATGTCTTAGGACAAGCCGTTGCGCGGGAGGCCCTTGCGAATGTGGTGGAAGATTGCCGCGTTTCTCTACGCGCTTGGCTATTCATGGGCTGTTTTTGATGCCATGCGCGATGCGACGGCAATTCGCGTGATCACGACTGCATTTCTCTTCCCTGCAGTTGCAAGCTTGTTCTTGTTCGCTTTTGACAGGCGCCTCTTTCCAAGGCCGCTTTGGAAGGCTTACGCGATCATGTTCGTCATCTACTGGGGATTCCCGTTGGGGCTGGGCGCAAAGACACTTATCGAAGCAAGCGGCGTTTTGGTGTACGTAATCCTCATTGCGCTCTGCGTGCTCTTCCTATTGCCCGTTGCTTGGAGTTTGTGGTGGCTTTCCTTCGCGCGAGCGGACGTCGGCCCGCCACGGCCGACGGAGGTTTCCGTTCCTTGAGGTGCGGTCTACCAGAGGCGCTTCGCGACATGTCGCGTGGCGCCACGGGTGTGTTTCGGGCAGGGAGGATGACGGCATGGCAAAGACGACGAATGCTTCGAAGGCCAATGCGGCAACCGGGCCTGCGTCGCAACTGATCGACGCTCGTATCAAGGAGCTCGACGACTGGCGCGGCGCGATGCTTGCCCGCGTCCGCGGCCTGATCAAACAGGCCGACCCCGAGGTGATCGAGGAATGGAAGTGGCGCGGCGTTCCCGTATGGTCGCATGCCGGCATCGTCTGCACCGGCGAGACCTACAAGGCCGCGGTGAAGCTGACCTTCGCCAAAGGAGCCTCGCTGCCGGACCCTTCCGGCCTCTTCAACGCCAGCCTCGACGGCAACACCCGCCGCGCCATCGACCTTCATGAAGGCGACGTGATCGATGAGACTGCGTTCATGGCGCTGATCCGCGCCGCGGTGGCGCTGAACATGATGAAGGGGAAGCGGTAGGGCTGGTGCATCGCTCCGCGCAGTCAGTATCAACGATCCAGGTCGCTGCTCACTCACCACGTCGTCGCGAGCGCAGCGAAGCAATCCAGGGCCAAGTCGAATCATCTGTCTGGAAGGCCTGGATCGCCTCGTCGTTTCGGGGGCTCGCGACGGCGGTGTGCCGGTCGCCGACAACCTTTCGCAAGGATGACCCGTGTGCATCGAGGTGGGAGGAGGCGGCGGCCATGGTTGCGCTCTGCCGAGAAACACGCTAGTTCAGCGCATCCCAACTTCAACGCAGGAGGCGACGATGTTCAGACTCACGCGCTTCCCGGGCTCGCTGCGCGATCATTGACGCGGCCGACCGGGATGATTGTCCCGGCCATGATTTGACCCTTTCGTATCTCATCGAAAAGCCCGCGGCCCTCGTGGCCTGCGCTTGAACCGTCGTGTCATGACATCAAATCTCTTGCTGACTCCCAGCCGGGAGCCGGAGCGTTCCGACCTGCGCGAACGCCGGCTGCGGCGCTATTCGTCTCGTCTGCAATCCCGCGTGCGCGCATGCGCGATGCGACATCCTCATCTCGCCGACCTCGCGTTGAGCTTTCCGGCGCTGCTGTTCGCGCTGGCAGTGCCGCGCCCGGATGTCGATCCGGAGCGGGCGATCGCGTGCGTGATCGCGGGGCGTCCGCTGGCCGAGGCGGCGGCCGCGGCCGGTCTGCCGCTCTGGCTGCGCAAGCTGCCACCGGAGGCGTTCGTCCGTCCGATCCCACCATTGCCAGACGGCGAGCTGTTCCGGCGGCAGATCGGCAACCATTTGCCGCGCTCGCCGAAGCTGATGCCGACCTGGCTGCAGCTCGTGGCGGAGATGGCGGCGCTGGCGCATGAGCCGGCCGCGGTGTGGATCGCCCGTGAGTATCTGCGGGCGCCGCTGGTGCTGAAGCGCGACCGCATGCATCTGCTCGGTCTGTGGATATGGTTCTCGGGGCAGCCCGCCGGCTTCGGCCGCGAGCTCGTCGAAAGGCCGTGGACGCCAGCCATGAAGCTCAATGCCGCAATGACGGCTGCCCTCGCTTGGCGAGGGAAAGTCTCGCTGCATCTCAATCTCGGTCAACGGCCAATCCGCGACATGTGGCTCCATCCCGGTCGCGTCGGGGACTATGAGTTTCGGCCGCTGGATGACATCCCGGATCTGGTCGACGAAGCGATGACTATGCGCAATTGTGTCCGCACCTATGGCTCCGACATCGCCCACAATCGCTCTCGGCTGTGGAGCGTCCGGCACCTGGGCGAACGCGTCGCGACGCTGGAGGTCGCCGTCCGTTTTCCTGATCCGTTGTTGGGCATCGTCCAGCTCAAGGGGCGGGGGAATGCTGACGTCGCCCGCGAGCTCTGGTGGATCGCGCGGCGCTGGCTGCACCTGCACGATCTGTCGCAGATCGAGACCGGTCGAATGAAATGGCGCCAGGCCCCTGTGGATCTCACCACATGGCGAATGCTGTGGCGGCCGTATTGGCTCGCCAAGCGCCGCATCCCGGACTGGTTGCCGCTCGCACCGTCGCGCGCTGCGTTCGCGGCGTTGTGAGATGGTTGTCGTGTCTGGACGCTCGTCCGACAAAATCAATGTCGTCCCGGCGAACGCCGGGACCCATAACCCCAGGGCCATATTCGAGGCACGCGCATTGATGCATCCGGGCTCGCCACGTCCTGTGGTCTCGGTCCTGGGTCGCGCGAACGCGACGATGCCTGCACATCGTCCGGCTTCGCTTGTTCGGCACGACAGCGGGTCGGAGTGCAGACCGGCTTTTCGTTGGGCCCTCTGTCGCGCGTCGCCTGGGATTCGTTGTGCCGCAGCGAGGTTGATTTGGCCGACGAGCAGGCTTGCTTCCCCATCGATACCTTCCGGCGCAGGTCGGGCGTCCGCAGCGGCGCGCGCAAAGACGAAATTCGCTCGCGCGATCAAGCTGATTTGGGCTGTCCAGATGCGGAGCGAAAAATATTCGACTTTGCATTTTCAGAAATCCATGGTCTCTTCTCCGCATCCCGCTTCACTGACGAGGGGCGCTTCGCGAACGTCACGATGCGTTGGGGTGGGATGCGGTGGCCGCGATGGGGCGCAGCATGCTTTGGGCATGCGGACGTACGCCACGTCGCGGACGGTGAAGTCGCAGGGTCCTGGCCTCCCGACGCTGAGGTCCGCGCAACGCGTGAAACGCGTTGTCGCCACGGTGGCAAACAAGCCGGTCACCGAGGAGACTGCGTATAAATCGTAAAGCCATCGCGCAGGGAAGGCCGGGTCTATCCGGCCGAACCTGTGGTTCTGCCGCGTGCTTTCTTGCTGCACGCGGACCGCAGGCCTCGGTCGAGGCCTGGCCTTCCCTGCACCCTCCGTGAGTTGGAGGGGAACGACACCAGCAAGACTCGGACGCAGATGCGCCGCGAGGCAGCAATGTCATGTCTGCAATGGGGGCAACGCATCCAGTGTTGTTTGGATACAGCGGATCGCGTGGCGAGTATCGCGCCACACAAAGGCTGTCGTCCCGGCAAACGCCGGGACCCATGATCATAAGACGATGGTCGAGGCACGCGGGTCGCTACGTCAGCGCTTACGACGCTGCCCTGTGGTTATGGATCCCGGGTCGCGCTTCGCTTGCCCGGGACGACAGCGGAGCGCGGCGGCTACGGGCGAGAGCTTCCATCGGCATTGCAAAGCCGCGAGTCTGGATTGCCGTCGTTGCGAGCGGAGCGAAGCAATCCAGGGCCTCATCCGCGGCCCTGGATTGCTTCGGCGCAAGAGCGCCTCGCAATGACGGTGGCGATCGAGGGAGCTGATGATGCCGCTACCCCACCATCCGCCCGCGGCCCTCCCAGAACCGTGCGCGCAGCACCTTCTTGTCGACCTTGCCGACGCCGGTCATCGGCAGCTCCTTGACGAACGAGATGCTCTTGGGCGCATGGGCCGAGCCCTTGCGCGCCTTCACGAGCTCGATCAGCTCGGCAGCGTCGATCTGCGCGCCGGCGCGGGGCACCACGATCGCGGTGACAGCCTCGCCCCATTTGTCGTCGGGCACGCCCACCACCGCGCACATCGCGACGTCGGCATGTTGCGTCAGCACGTCCTCGATCTCGCGCGGGAAGATGTTGAAGCCGCCGGAGACGATCATGTCCTTCTTGCGGTCGAGGATGTACATGTAGCCGCGCTCGTCGCGGCGGGCGATGTCGCTGGTGTGCAGCCAGCCGTTCTTCAAGGTCTCGGCGGTGATGTCCGGCCGCTGCCAATATTCCGCCATCACATGCGGCGCGCGCACGCAGATTTCGCCGGCCTCGCCCAGCGCGACCTCCTGATCATGGTCATCGAGGATCTTGACCTCGCAGGCCGCGATCGGGAAGCCGCAGGACAGGAACAGCTCCGGCTGCTTCGGATCATGATCGGCCTTCCGCAGCACCGAGACGGGATAGCATTCGGTCTGGCCATAGAGCTGCGAGAACACCGGGCCGATGCGCTCGATGCCTTCGACCAGCCGCGTCGGCGACATCGCCGAGGCGCCGTACAGCACGAGCTCGAGCGAGGAGAGATCTGTCTTAGCTAACGCGGGATGATCGAGCAGCACGTAGATCATCGTCGGCACGAACAGCGTGAAGTTGATGTGCTCGCGCGCGATGGTCGCCAGCACGGCCTCAGGATCAAATCCCTTCAGCATGTGCACGGTGCCGCCGCGCATCAGGGTCGGCAGCACCTTGGTGCCGGCGACATGGCTGATCGGGGCGACCGTCAGATAGCGGGCGCGCTCCGGGATCTCGAAATCGGCGAGGATCGCGGTGGCGAAGCCACCATACTCCTGGTGATGACGCAGCGCGCCCTTCGACTTTCCGGTGGTGCCGCCGGTGTAGTTCAAGGTCGCGATGTCCTCGGGCGTGGCGAAGTTGCGCGCGCTGGCGTGGCCTGACTGCTCGATCGCGGCGAGGAGGTCGACGCCATAGCCGGCTGCGCCCAGCGTGAACACGTGGCGCAGGCCACCCGAGCGCGCGGCCAGTTCGCCGCCGCGGTCGTGGAACGCGGCGGCATCGATCACCAGCACCTGCGATTCGGCATCGGCGAGCTGGAACAGCTGATCGTCAAGCGAGCCCAGCGGATGCAGCCAGGTGATGGCGAGCCGCGACAGCTGCGCCGCCGTGCCGGCGCACCAGGCATCGGCGCGGTTCGCGCTGAGGAACGCGACGCGTGTTCCCGGCGGCAGGCCGAGCCGCATGAACACGCTCTGCATGCGGCCGATCAGGTCGATGGCGCCCTGATAGGTCAGCGATCCGCCCGGCCAGCTGAAGGCGGTGCGCGACGGATGACGCGACAGCGTGAGCAGGGTCTGCTCGCAGACGACCGGAAACGAATGAAGCTGTGGGCTCATGGACGATCCTCCCGAGATGCCGCGATCGTTGTGGCGTCGCGGGGCTTGTTGCCGACGCTATCAGAAAGCCCATCGCGCTCAAGGCGCGCTTGTCGTCCTCGGAACATCGCTGCGCGCGCCGCGTTGCCCGGCCGAACAATAGCGGAGCAAGGCCATGCGCACCTCGACAGCTTTTTTTGCGGGAGCCGGAACGGTCGCCATCGCCGTCGCGGCCGGTCTCGGCGGCGGGCTCATGATCGCGGAGGGCATGCATCCGAGTTCGCAGGCGTTCGAGCAGGCCAAGCTCGCGCGTTCCGTGCCGGAGACGCCGTCGCCAAGTCCGACGACCACCTCGTATCTTGCGGCAACGCAGGCGGCCGCGACCACGCCGATCAAGGTGGCGCCCGCAGCAGCGGAGACGGGGCCGGCGACGCCGGTATCGCCCAATCCCTCGCCCCTGCCGCAGGCTGCTGTGCCGGACGCGACGGCTGTGCCCGCCGCCTCTTCGGCGCCGGCCAGCACGCAGACCGGTACCGCTGAGGACGTTCAGGAGAAGGGACAGGACAAGGCCGCAGCGAAGGCCGAGGACGCGGATCTCAAGGCGCGCGGGGCGGAGCGCAAGCGCGTCGCGGAGCAGCGCCGCGCCGAGCGGCACCGGCAATATGTCGAGCGCCGGCGCCAGCGCCGCGAGCAGGATCTGCGCGCGGTCGAGCAGGCCGTGCGCGAGGATACGACGCCGCGTGCCTATGCGGCGCAGCCGGTCGGCATGGAGGGGCCGCGCTTCAGCTTCTTCGGCGACGATTGATCGCACGCGGCGGCGCCGTTATCCCTGAGCCCAACAAGGATCAGGGAGGGACGCGCCGTGCAGGACACTCGATGGGACGGGCTGCGGGCGCGGCTGCGCCTGCCGCTGATCGCAGCGCCGATGTTCCTGGTGTCGGGAATCGAGCTGGTGAGCACGGCCTGCACCAACGGCGTGATCGGCGCGTTCCCGACGGTCAATTGTCGAACCCCCGACGAGCTCGACGCCTGGCTGCTCCAGATTGCCGATCGGCTTGCGCGCAGCAGCGATGCGAGCGGGGCGGCGGCTGCGCCGGTCTGCCCGAATCTGATCGTGCATCACTCCAACGCGCGGCTGCAGGACGATCTCGCGGTGCTGTTGCGGCGCCGCCCGGAGATCGTGATTACCTCGGTCGGCTCGCCGGCAAAGGTTGTTGCGCCCTTGCATGATGCGGGCGCGCTGGTCTTCGCTGACGTCGCCTCGATCCGTCATGCAGAGCGCGCGGTCGAGGCCGGCGCAGATGGCCTGGTGCTGCTCACGGCCGGGGCGGGCGGCCAGACCGGCTGGCTCAATCCATTTGCCTTCGTGCGCGCGATCAGGGCGTTCTTCGCCGGGCCGATCGTGCTCGCCGGCGGCATCAGCGACGGCGTGGCGTTGCGGGCGGCCGAGGTGCTCGGCTGCGATCTCGCCTACATGGGCACGAAGTTCATCGCCACGCGCGAAAGCCTGGCCGATGACCGGTACAAGTCGATGCTGGTCGCGAGTTCGGCCGACGACGTGCTGCTCACCTCGGCCTTCACCGGCCTGCCGACCAGCATGCTCCGGCCGTCGATCGTCGCGGCCGGGCTCGATCCCGAAGCCTTGCCGGCGCGTGGCGCGATCGAGATCGGCAGTGACATCGACATCGCTGCGCGCGAGGCGCGGCCGAAACGCTGGCGCGACATCTGGAGCGCCGGGCACGCGACCTCGGGGGTCACCGACATCCCGTCGGTCGCCGTGCTGGTGGCGCGCACGGCTGATGAGTACGGCGGCGCGGGTGGCCTCCGGCCATGAGAAAACGTGATGTGTGTCCTTAAGGCACCATTAACCATCGGGTCCCACAATCCGCGGAGCTTGAACTTGGCGGAATCGTGCGATGGGCATCGGGCTACGGCAGGACAAAGAGCGGGTGACGCTCGAGGAGATCCGGATCCGCGTCGGGCATGCTCTGCAGCGGCATCCGCTATGCCGCAACGTCCAGTTCGACATCATGAGCGTTCCCCGCACCGCCCGCGGCGGGAACTGGACCATCAGCTTGCATTCGGTGGAACCGGCCGCGCTTTGGGAAGCCTCCGACATCGTTGCCGACATCCAGGCCGCGTACGATCTGCTGATGCCGGCCGAGCTGTCTTCGGCGGCGTGAAAAAAAATGTCCGTCATGTTCACAGGGCAGAATGGTGGCCTCTGTGTTTCTGTGGCATCGTAAAGCCTTAATTAACTCCCACTTTTCGGCAAAGTGCGGCTTTCCGCCGGGATACGGAGAATTGCGTGACGAAGTCGATCGCTTTTGTCGCTTTGCTGGGCGTGCTGATTGCAGGCGCGGCCGTGACGAGCGTCCTGATGCAGGACAGCGTGCCTTCGGCCGGTGCGATGATGCCGCCGGTGGTGGCGAAGAGCCCGCTCTCCAATCGTGAAGCCAAGGGCGACCGCCTGGCGATGGTCACACTTGCGACCCCCGAGGTGCAGCAGCCGAGTGCCCCGTCGAAGGCGACGCTGCGTCAGGCCTATGCCTATGCGCCGTCCGAGCCGGAGATGGCAAAGGCGTCGGCTGCCGCGGTCGTCGCTGCCGAGCCGATGGTGCCGAAGTCCAAGATTCTCGCCAGGAGCGAGCCGGCCCCGGCGCCGCTGAAGCCGGAGGTGCAGAAGGCCTATTCGTTGCTGTCGGACGGCCAGATCGCAGGCATCAAGGAGCGGCTGCGGCTCTCGTCGAGCCAGGAATATTATTGGCCGGCGGTCGAGACGGCGCTGCGCGCCGTCGCCCGCAAGATCCACGCCGGACGCCAGGGCGCGGCGAAGCCGGGCGCGGTGGCGCTCGATCCGGATTCGGATGAGGTGCAACAGCTGAAGTCAGCCGCGATGCCGCTGCTATGGCAGTTGCGCGAGGATCAGAAGGACGAAGTGCGGCGGCTTGCGCGCACCATCGGCCTCGACAAGGTCGCAGCCGCGATCTGATCGGGGGGGGGGGGATCCTCCCGGCGTGAACATCAAACTTGGAGTGAACATCAAGAAGGCCGCGCATTGCGCGGCCTTCTTGCTTTCGAGAGGCGCTTTTTCACCTCGCCGGGGGATTGGCCTCCGGATGCCCGCCGCTCTCGGGGCCGGCTCCCGTCGGCGACGATGCGGGCGCGGTACGCAGGTCCGGGCCGGGCCGTGCCGGCTGGGTCATGGTCGGGGCTTCCGGCGGGGTGATCGCGGCGCCGGCGCCGACCGTGGTGCCGCGGTCGGTGTTGGTCGGCGCTGACGGCACTGGCGTCGGCTTGTCGCCGCCGGCGAAGCGCGTCGCGCCGCCGCTCTGATAGCCGGCAACCAGCAGGCCGGCGACCACCAGCGCGAGCACGAACAGGCCGCCGAGCTCGGGCAGGGCGCCTGACGGGGCCACGCCGCGGCCCCGGCCGTCTCCCTCGAGCGCCACCGCCGCGATCTCTCGGTTGTGCCGCGACCGCAGGAAGGCCAGGAACGCGCCGGCGGCGATGATGATCGCGGCCGCGAGCGTGAAGAACATCAGCCAGCTGATGGGTTGATCGCCTTGCATGTCGAACATCCTTTGATCCGTGAGGGCTGCGCGACGTGCAGCCGCGTCAAACCCGCATGACAATCTCTGTTCGTTGCAATCGTCAGTGGCGTGAAAGGTTTCCCGCCCGGCGGCGGAAATCTCGCGTCAGCGCCCTTCGCCGGCGGCCCATAGCGCCTCGAGCCCGGCGCGATAGGTCGGGTAGGCGAAGCCGACGCCGAGCTCCTGCCTGGCGCGGATATTCCGGATGCGCCGGTTGCTGGCATAGAAGCTGCGCGCCATCGGCGACAGCTCGGCGCGGTCGAACGGAAGTTCCGGCGGCGGGGCGATGCCCATCAACGCAGCGGCATAGGCGATGACGTCCTGCGGCGGCGCAGGCTCGTCGTCGACGATGTTCCAGGCGCCGCCTGACCCGCGCTGGATCGCGCCCATGATCGCGCTGGCCGCGTCATCGACATGGATACGGTTGAACACCTGTCCCGGCTTGACGATGCGCCGCGCCCGCCCGGCCCGCAGCTCGACCAGCGCGTTGCGGCCCGGCCCGTAGATGCCGCCGAGCCGGAGCACCGCGAGCCGGTCACCGATCCGCGCGCGCCAGTCCTGCTCGACGCGGACCCGGGCCTGCACCCGGTCGTGCTCGGGCGCCAGCGGCGTGTCCTCATCGATCCAGCCGCCCTGATGGTCGCCATAGACGCCGACGGTCGAGAGGTAGACCACGTGCCGCGCGCGCCCCGCCGTGATGGCGTCGCCGAATGCGGCCAGCGCCGGGTCGCCGCCTCCTCCAGGCGGCACCGAGATCAGCACGACGTCGGCCTGCGCCGCCTTCGCCAGCGTCGCGGCCGCGGGGGCCGTGCCGTCGAACAGGTCGATGTCATCATGCGCCAGTCGCGCGCGCTTGTCGGCGCTGCGGACCGTGCCGCCGATGCGGGCGAACGCGCCACGGTGCAGCTCGACGAAGCGCTGGGCGGTGTAGCCGAAGCCGATGATGAAGAGGTTCATGGATGCCGTTCACCTGGACTTGCGCGAAGGAGCGAGCCTTCGAGTTACCCGGCACCGGGTGGCCCGCGCAATTCAAATGACGCGCGCGGAGTCACCCTGCGGACTGGGCGGTGCTGACCTGCCGCGCTTGTTATGGCTCCCGTCATGGTCCATGTCGTATGATCAGGCGACAGGAGATGGACTGCCACGATGAATTTCCATTCGATCTACCGCCACGGCTTTGCCCGCGTCGCTGCCTGCGTCACCGCCTCGAGCGTCGCCAACCCGACCGCCAATGCGGCGGCGATCCTGGCCGCGGCGCGCGCCTGCCATGACCAGGGCGCGGCGGTCGCGGTGTTTCCGGAGCTCTGTCTGTCCGGCTACGCGATCGAGGACCTCGTCAAGCAGGACCCGCTGCTCGACGCCGTCCAGCGCGGGCTGCTCACCCTCGTCGAAGCCTCGCACGACCTGATGCCCGTCCTGATCGTCGGTGCGCCGCTGCGCTTTGCGCATCGTGTCTACAATTGCGCCGTCGTGATCCACCGCGGCGAGGTGCTCGGCGTTATTCCCAAGAGCTACCTGCCGACCTATCGCGAATTCTACGAAGGCCGCCACTTCGCCTCCGGCGCCGGCATCCGCGGCGAGATGATCGAGGTCGCCGAGACCATGGCGCCGTTCGGCACCGACCTTCTGTTCGCCGCCGCGGATGTCGCCGGCCTCGTCATCGGCGTCGAGATCTGCGAGGACATGTGGATCCCGGTGACGCCGGCGTCCGAGCTCGCGCTCGCCGGCGCCACCGTGCTCGCCAATCTCTCGGGCAGCCCGATCACGGTCGGCCGTGCCGAGTCCCGCTCACTGTTGTGCCGCTCGACCTCGGCGCGCTGCCTCGCGGCCTATGTCTATGCGGCGGCGGGCGTCGGCGAATCCACCACGGATCTTGCCTGGGACGGCCAGACCTCGATCTTCGAGAATGGCGTGCTGCTCGCCGAGAGCGAGCGCTTCCGCCAGACCGGACAGACCATCTTCGCCGACGTCGATCTCGATCTGCTGCGCCAGGAGCGGGCGCTGATGGGCACGTTCGACGACAATGCGCGCGCGCAAGGCGCCGGCATGCACTGGCGCCGCATCGGCTTCGAGCTGCAGCCGGCCGAGGGCGACATCGGCTTCATGCGCAGCATCGAGCGCTTTCCGTTCGTGCCGAGCGATGCCGCGCGGCTCGATCAGGACTGCTACGAGGCCTACAACATCCAGGTCGCCGGCCTGACGCAGCGGCTGCGCGCCACCGGCACCAAGCGCATCGTGATCGGCGTCTCCGGCGGGCTCGATTCCACGCATGCGCTGATCGTCGCGGCGAAGGCGATCGACCTGCTCGGCCTTCCCCGCACCAACATCCTGGCCTATACGATGCCCGGCTTCGCCACGGGCGCGCAGAGCAAGTCCTACGCGCATGCGCTGATGTCGTCGCTTCAAGTCAGCGCCGCCGAACTCGACATCCGCCCCGCGGCGACGCAGATGCTGAAGGACATCGGCCATCCCTTCGGCCGCGGCGAACAGGTCTACGACGTCACCTTCGAGAACGTGCAGGCCGGGCTGCGCACCGACTATCTGTTCCGCCTCGCCAACGACCGCGGCGGCCTCGTGCTCGGCACCGGCGATCTCTCCGAGCTGGCGCTGGGCTGGTGCACCTATGGCGTCGGCGATCAGATGGCGCACTACAACGTCAATGCCGGCGTGCCGAAGACCCTGATCCAGCATCTCATCCGCTGGGTCATCGCCTCGCATCAGTTCTCGGCCGATGTCGACCGCACGCTCGAGGCAGTGCTGTCGGCCGAGATTTCGCCGGAGCTGGTCCCGGTGAAGGAGGGCGAGACGCCGCAGAGCACCCAGGCCACGATCGGCCCCTATGAGCTGCAGGACTTCAATTTGTTCTACACGCTGCGCTACGGCATGCGCCCGTCGAAGATCGCCTTCATGGCGCATCACGCCTGGAAGAATGTCGGCGACGGCGCCTGGCCGCCGCATTTCCCTGCCGACAAGCGCCACGCCTATACACTTCCCGAGATCAGGAAGTGGCTGGAGGTGTTCCTCAAGCGCTTCTTCGCTTTCAGCCAGTTCAAGCGTTCGGCGATGCCGAACGGCCCGAAGGTGGTGGCCGGCGGCGCCCTGTCGCCGCGCGGCGACTGGCGCGCCCCGTCCGACGGCAACGCCACCGCGTGGCTGGAGGACCTGGAGCGCAACGTGCCGAAGTGACGACCATCTTGCTCCGCCGCCGCGCTTGCCATATCCGAGACGTGCGCGTCCGCCTTTGCGGCGTCGTCATCGACATCGTTGAACGGAGCAGATCATGAGCGTGACCGCCGCCGGCATTTCCTCGATGGCGACGAGGCAGATCCTCGCTGAGCTCGCCGCCGCCTATGAGGAGGCGACCGGCGAGGTGATCACGATCGAATCCGTCGGCGGCGTCGATGCCGCCAAGCGCATCCGCGCCGGCGAAGCGTTCGACTTCGCCGTGCTCGCCTCCGATGCGCTGCAGAAGCTTGAAAGCGACGGCCATCTCGTTCCCGGCAGCATCATCGAAATCGCGGAATCGCCGATGGCGATGGCGGTGCGCGCCGGCAGCCCCAAGCCCGATCCGCTCGACGAGGCCGCCGTGCGCAGGGTGATGGAGAACGCCAGGGCGATCGGCATCTCCACCGGCCCGAGCGGCACGTATGTGCAGAAGCTCGCCCGCGACTGGGGCCTGGAGAGCGAGGGCACTTCGCGCCTGGTCCAGGCCAAGCCCGGCATTCCCGTCGCCAGGCTGCTCGCCGATGGCGAGGTCGACGTCGGCTTCCAGCAGCTCAGCGAGATGCTCGGCGCGCCCGGCATCGATATCGTCGGCCTGCTGCCCGCGTCGCTGCAGCCCGGCACCGTGTTCGCGGCGGCGTTGTGCAAGGCCGGCGCGCATACCGAGGCGGCGCGGGCCTTCATCGAATATCTGGTCTCGGAGGAGACCGCCGAGACCAAGCGCCAGCACGGCATGACGCCGGTGTGAGGCGCCGGCTCCACAGCCCGCGAAAAATCCGATCGCCGCGTGTCGTCTCGGCCTTGTCCCGATCGTCTTCCAACCGAACAATCGGGAAGGAGACGGCGGATGAGCACATCGTACTATCGCTGGGTGATCGTGGCGGCCGGGGGCGTGCTCGGCTGCGTCGCCGTCGGCGGCCTGTTCTCGCTGCCGGTGTTCCTCAAGCCGATGGCCGCCGAGACCGGATGGTCGGTCGCGGGGATCTCCACCGCGATGACGATCGGCTTCCTGGCGATGGCCGTCACCAGCATGGGCTGGGGCACGCTGTCCGACCGCATCGGCCCGCGTCCCGTGCTGCTGATCGGATCGATCCTGCTCGCCGTCAGCCTGCTGCTGGCAAGCCTGACATCCTCGCTGTTGGCGTTCCAACTGCTGTTCGGCCTGATCGCAGGCATCGCGACGGCGGCGATCTTCCCGCCGGTCATGGCGACCGTCACCGGCTGGTTCGACACCCATCGCAGCCTCGCGGTGTCGCTGGTCTCGGCCGGCATGGGCGTGGCGCCGATGACGATGTCGCCGCTCGCGGCCTGGCTCGTCTCCAGCTACGACTGGCGGACCGCGATGCAGTGCATCGCCGCGATCGTGGCCGCCATCATGATTCCCACGTCGCTGCTCGTGGGCCGTCCGCCATCGTCCGCGCCCGGCGACGCCGTCGCGTCGGGTCCCGCCGCCGGGCCGGCCGAGATGACGCGATCGGCAGCGCTGCGCTCGCCGCAGTTCCTGATCCTGCTCGCCACCAACTTCTTCTGCTGCGCCACGCATTCCGGCCCCATCATCCACACCGTGAGCTACGCCGTCACCTGCGGCATCCCGCTGATGGCGGCGGTGACGATCTACAGCATCGAGGGGCTCGCCGGGCTCGGCGGCCGCATCGCCTTCGGCCTGCTCGGCGACCGCTTCGGCGCCAAGCGCGTGCTCGTTCTCGGCCTGCTCGCGCAGGCGTTCGGCGCGCTCTCCTACGTGGTCGTGCGCGACCTCGCCGCGTTCTATGCGGTTGCGGCCACCTTCGGCTTCCTCTATGCCGGCACCATGCCGCTCTACGCCGCGATCGCGCGTGACAATTTTCCGCAAGGCATCATGGGCACGGTGATCGGCGGCACGGCGATGGCCGGCAGCCTCGGCATGGCGACCGGCCCGCTGGCCGGCGGCCTGATCTACGACAGCTTTGCGAGCTACACTTGGCTCTATGTCGGCTCGTGGGTGATGGGCCTCGGCGCTGTCATGATGATGATGACCTTCCGGCCGTTTCCCAAGCCTGTGTCGCAGCCTGGCGCCGTGCCCATGCAAGCGCCGGCCTGACGCTGCTGCATCGCACCTTCACGCGCGCCGTCGGAATCGAACAACAACGCTTGATCCCCCGGCAGGAACTGTGATGTCGCAGCCGGGTTGGGCGGCGTGGAGTTCAACCGGATGGAGATCGGATCCATGAAGAAGACCCAGCTTGCCATTGCCACCCTCGTCGCCGCCACCCTCGCCGCCGTCCCGCTCGCCGCGCAAGCGAAGCACCACAAGAAGCACAACGCCGCGACGTCGACCACCTCGTCGCAGACCACCGGCAGCAACATGAAGTCCGGCCGCGATTCCACCTCGTCGAGCCAGGGCAATGTCGGCCCGGGCACGAACCAGGCGGGAAGCATGGGGAAGTAACAAGCCGGGCACTTTCGTTCAGCGACGGGAAAGCAGCGCTGGCCTTCCCGTCGCCGCTGGACAGCATTCTTTTCCAGACGGCGTGTTGCAGACCTTGCTGCCATCGTTGGCGCTTGATGCTAAACGAACGTTCAGTGACGTCAGTGATCGCCGTGTTGCGAATTCGTGCGGTGGAGGTGCATCGTCGATGTTGGCGAGGGGGCGAGATTATTATCTCGGGCTGAGACGCCGCTATGAGCCGGACGTCGCCAAGCTTGTCATCGTCGCGGAATCGCCGCCGGCCTCAGGAAAATACTTCTATGACTCGGCCGGCTCGATCAGCGAGCCGTTGTTCACGGCCCTCATGCGCCAGATGGGAGCCACCCCTGCGACGAAAGAAGAGGGGCTGCGACAATTTCAGCGCAAGGGATGGGTGCTGGTCGATGCGACCTACCAGCAAGTGGACAAGCTGCCGAAAGACGCGAGTCAGAATAGGAATGCGTTGATCGAAGACGATTACCCGCTGCTCGTCGCGGACCTATCCAGCCTTGTGTCGGATCGCGGCGTTCCCCTGATCTTGATCAAGGCAAACGTCTGCCGGATTCTGGAGCCTCGACTGACAAAGGACGGCTTCAACGTGATCAACGCCGGCCGCCCGGTCTATTTTCCGAGCACGGGACAGCAGAAAAGGTTCGAGCAGCAGTTCGCCGACGTCCTGAGGTCGGCTGACTGAGGTTTGACGGTCAAGGGCGAGGCACTGGTCGGCGATGTGCCGTCAGTCTCGGTCAGCATCCCCCATCTTGCGTGGGTCCAGCAGGTGACGGCAACGTGCGATGCACGCTGCCGATCATTTCGACGCCTCCTTGATCTTGTGCTCCAGATGCCCGGTGCCGTGATCCCTACGCAGCTGGCTCAGCGAGGTCTCGTTGAGCTGAAGCAGCACGTCGCTGAGTTTGGTCGAATCCGGATAACCGGCCGCGAACGACTTTCCGTAGATCTTGCGCAACGTGCCGACCAGCGTGTTGCCATGCTTCCTGCTGATCTCGCCATCCTTGTCGCGGTGGCGGCCGTCGAGGCCCGGTTCCTTCATGCGTCTCTCCCCTGATGCGGCTGGTGCCGTAATGCGACTTGCGCGCTTAGGAAGGGGAGCCTGCGCTCAATCGATGAGATTGGCAATGCTGCGGCGTGATACACGGGGTTCACGCGCGGTGCACCAAGAGAATCTGCGAATGAGTTGCTTGTCATACCGGGCTCCGTCCTTCCTGCGCGGCCGCAACCGCCTCGACTCGGCGAAGGCTCGGGCATGCACGTCGTTCAATCATGTTGGTCGAAGTGAATGGCCGGGACGGAGCCAGGCTATGACGGTGGAAAGATATCTGGGCGGAAACCCGGGTTCTTGGATGCGATCGCCGGGCCGCTCGACGCTGGCCAAAAATCCCTCGTTCTTTTTATCGGAAATCATGCTTTACTCCGTTCATCCCGCCTCATGCAGAGGGCGTACGCGTCGTCACGATACGTGGAGGTGGGCTGCGATGGACGTGGATGCTGCGCCAGACGAGCGCTTGCGTCGCGGACGGCGAAGTCGTGTGGTCCCGGCCTCCCGATGCTGAGGTCAAGCCTGCTGTTGATGCGCAAGCGTCACGCGGGCGATGGGGGCAAGAAAGCCCGGTCCCCAAGGAGAGCACGAAGGACACCGTTAAAACTGATCGCGCAGGGAGGGCCGGGTCGTCCGGCTGGACCTGTGGTACCTGCCGCCTGCATTTTTTTTCGCAGGCGGGCCACGGGCCTCAGTCGAGGTCCGGTTCTCCCTGCGCCTCTCGTGTTTCGAGACGCGCGCGACCAACGCATTCCTCGGACTCATCGAGCCGCGAGACCGCGCGCGCACGCCTGAACCGACCGCAAGTGGCTGTTTGACATCTGAGTGACGTGACGATGCCTGTCGGCGCCCGTGACAACGCCGAGCAGCGTCGGGCCGAACCCATGGATAGGAGACGCGGTCAGTCGCAGTGCGTCTCAAGAGGCGTGACGCGGTCAGAAACCGGGTCACGCATCGGTCTCGTACCCCGCGGGGACAGCGACGAACCCAGCGCCTTCCAATCGCTTCTCATCGGAAACCACGGAGCGTTCGTGTTCATCTGTGAACGATGACAACGAGATGCTCTACGCCGCCGGCATATGCAGCAGGATTGGCCCCAGTGATGGAGAGCTCCACTCGGCAAACGACGATTGCAGAAGGATATCGAAACAGTATCACGTTGAGGTTGTATTGAGAAGGCTTGGGTGTACAATCTTCGTGATGCCAGATTTCCGATGGGAACGACGGGCTTCCCAATAGTTCTGCTGGCTGAGAGGGTTGTGCCGGCATGCCTCTCATCGTCTATCCGCATTGCGACATGCACGTCGCGCTGAAGAAGCCCGCGACCAAGGTGCTGCCGTTCCGCGTGTTCGACCAGGATCTGCCGAACGGCTCGACGACCTACACGCTGACCGACGTCACCGCGGACTGCAATTTTCGAATCCTGGCGCCGTACAACCCGGTCGGGTCCCGGCTGACCAGCTTCGTGACGATCGATCCTGCGGCGCGCACCATCACCGGCGACGACGTCGGCACCAACCTCGTGGTGATCGAATACGGCCCCGGCTACATCGTCGCGCGTATCCAGGTGCACGACGATGTGCTCGGCTGGTGGTTCGGCAACTCCTCGATCACCACGGCGCTGCATCCGACGGTCGCCCACAGCCAGCCGACGCTGTGCGCGCTGTTCAGCGACGATCCGACCGGGACCGATCTCGTCGGCGACATCACCGGGCACGGCTTCGTCACGCTCAGCTCGGCAAGTCCCGGTACCTTCGTGGTGGCAAATACGAACAATGAGGGACGGTTGAGGGGCGTGAGCGAGGGGGCGGCCCAGCTCGACGGCAGCTTCCTCGGTGTCAACCAGAGCCTGCCGGTGAAGGTGGTCGACTACGCCAAGATCCGCGACAACATCTCAACGGTGCGCGCCGGCGACCTCGCCAATGCCGCCGAGATGCACAACATCCTGTTCCTCGCCGAAGGCTTTCGCGCGTCCGAGAAGGACAAGTTCGACAAGATCGTGCAGGAAGCGGCGGACGGTCTGTTCTCGCAGAAGCGCCACGAGCCCTACGGCACGCTCGCGGGCAGTTTCAACGTATTCAAGGCGTTCCAGGCGTCGGAAGAGCAGGCGGTGACCTGCGGCTGGCGCGTCAACGACGAGGAGACCTCGGAGCTTAGCAGGGGCGGACCGATTCCGTGGAATTACAGCGTTTCGGACGACAAGAGCATCTACGAGGTCGACGAGCTCGTGGCCCGCGTCGGCCTGCCGCTCCGCAACGAGACTGCGACGCCGGCGCAATTGAAGGCGCGCTGGGCGGGTCAGTCGCTGCCCAACTACGATGCGGCGAAGGTCAACGACACCCTGATCGAAGCGTGGAGGAAGCAGAAATCGCTCGGCATCCTGGAGGCACGTGACACTTTCTACGGCCTGATGCTCGGCTCCCGCTGGGGCGACCGGTCGGCGAAGTCCGGGGCCGCTTTGACGATGCCGGCGGCGGATGCGGCGGGCGATGCCAACCTCGCGCCACTGATCGCCCGCGCCTATCAGTTCTTCAAGCCGGCCAGCGTCACCCGGCACCTTGCCCCGGATCCGCGCCGGCATCCGCCGGAGCTCGCTCGGAACGGCCGCGCGAACGTTGCGGCGCCGATCATGGCCTACCTGTCCGGACTGCGGCTCGGGTCGTCGCCGCATACCGCGCTCGGCGCCGAGTGGATACCGGACGGCACCTTCAAGCGCAGCCGCGGCCTGATCGCCATGATCACCAACGAGGACATGATCGGCGGCACCAATTTCAACCAGTCGACCGTGACCGCCAATTCGTTGCAGAGCCTGAAGACGCTCGACTTCGAGTATCCGGCGACCAACACGGCGACGAAGAAGGTGATGCGGCGCAAGCCTGCCAGCGACATCGACGCCGACCTCACCGATATCATCGACACGGTCGCGCACGAATTCGGCCATTCCTTCAATCTCGGCGACGAATACGAGACGAGCGCCGAAGACAATGCGACCGCTTCGAGCGAGCAGGACAACATCGTCGCGCTCGCCGACATCTTTCAGGATCCGAGCTACGCCGCCAATCACTCCCGTCTGGTCGATCCGTCCAAGGTGAAATGGTTCGAACTTCTCAGGGTCCAGCTTTCGGCCAGGCTGACCCAGGCTTCGACCCAGCAGGGTGGCTCGATCGAGGTCAGGATCGACCCGCGCCAGATCCCGCGCTGGGTGCAGGCGAAGGCGGCCGGCCGCCAGGCGTTTCTCCGCCGCATCCAGATCACGGCGATCGGCCGGCAACTGCCGCTCACGTTCACCGATTCCGATTATCTCGTCAGACTCGACATCGGCGACATCGACCAGAACCTCGGCTCGATCCGGCTCGGCGGGCTGGAATTGCCGCCGGCGCCGTTTCCCGTGTTTCCGAAAGGCTCGCTGCTGTTCGTGCCGCGCCGCGACGATGCGGACGCGCTGGTCTATGTGGTGGAAAAGAAGGTGCGCGACTTCATCGCAGGCAACCATCTGCCGCTCAACAAGGATCCCGACTTCGCTCATGTGAACGACGAGGGCGACGACCCGAAGGACATCCCGAATTTCAAGCCGCCATGCAAGGCGCAGCGGCTGGTCGGCCTGTACGAAGGCGCATACAACTTCACCGGGCTGGTCTATCGTCCGGCTGGCGACTGCAAGATGCGGAACAACAGCGGCACCTTTTGCCATGTCTGCAAATGGCTGATCACCAACCGCGTCGATCCCGCGCTGCACGACGTCGTCGACCGCGAATTCTATCCGGAGGCCAAGAAAAATGGCTGAACCGGGTGCCCTCGAAACGATCGTCGCCGAGATCGGCAAGCTGCTGCTGCCGCTGCGGGCGGCGGTGGAGTCGCCGGCCGCGTTCCAGGGCCTGCTGCTCAAGCTGGGCTGGGATTCCGACATGATTCCGAAGCCGATCGCCGATCTCGCGGTCGACTTGCAGCTGCTGTTCGATCGGCTCCAGGCGCTGGTCGGCGGCGGGCTGTCGCTCGACGGCGAAGTGGCGTCCGACGGCGAGACGACGGTCGTGTCCGGCTCGCTCGAAGACGCCTTCAAGACCATCGAGGCGATCGCCGGCGTCGTGCAGGCGATCGACGACCTCGTCTCGGCGCCCGGCGGTGCATTTTCGGCGACGCTGAACGCCGATAATTTCAAGGGCGAGTTTCCGGGGCAGCTCGTCGGCTATCTCTTCATCACCTATCTGCGCAACCATCATCCGGGCATCGGTTTCGCGCTGCAGGCGCTCGGCGTCATCCGCACCCGCTATACCGCGCCCGCCGGCAACCGCCCGGACTACATCGACTACAGGTTCAGCTTCCCGGACCTGCCGAAGATCGTCTCCGACCCGGTGACACTGTTCGAGAACGCCTTCGGCTGGGGCACCGACAGCTTCGACTTCTCCAGCTTCGCGCGGCAGATCGACAGCCTCGCGGCCGGGCTCGGGCTCGACGTCCGGATGGTGGAGGTGCCGGATCGGGTCGCGCGCGCGCTCGAAGGCGGCCCCCCGACCGGGCGCGCCGCCGTGCGCAAACGGCTGCGCTTGGTGTTCTTCGAGCGGGCGCGCGACGCAGGGCGGCTATCGGCCGAGCTCGGACTGTTCCCGCTGCCAAAGTCCGGGAGCAAGAAGCCGGGCTTCGCGCTGCTGCCGTCGTTCAGCGGGCTGCTGTCGGTGCGGATGCAGCTCGGTCCGACGATCGCGGTGACGATCTCGAGCGACCTCGATCTCACCGGCGGTGTCGGCCTGATGGTGCGGCCGGGTAGCGGCATCGACATGGTGATCGGCTTCGCAGGCAGCGGCGCGCCGACGTCGGCCAAGGGCACCGCGCGCGTCGAAGTGGAATACTCCGCCATCTCCGGCAGCCCGACCATCGTTCTTGGCACCGGCGAGGGCACGCGGCTCGAATACCAATCGGTGAGCGGTGCCGGCGGTTTCACACTGGTGGCGGGCAAGGACGTCGAGGTGTTCGCCGAGGCGGACCTCAAGGGCCTCGCTTTCGTCCTCGACGCGTCCGGCTCGGACGGCTTCATCTCGACCATCCTGTCGGGCATCTCGACGCGGTTCGAGTTCGATCTCGGCCTCGGCGCCGCCTATCCGCGCGGCGTGTATTTCCGCGGCACCTCGCATCTCGAGATCCAGATCCCAGCGCATATCGACCTCGGTCCGATCCAGGTGCAGGGACTGACGCTCGCGGTGACACCGTCGGCTGACGGCCTCCCGATCGATATCGGCGCGACGCTGAAGGCGGCGCTCGGTCCGCTGGTCGCGGTGGTGGAAAACATCGGGCTGCGGACCGATCTCGCTTTTCCGGGGAGCGGCGGCAACCTCGGCCCGATCGATCTATCCTTCGGCTTCAAGCCACCGAACGGCGTCGGGCTGTCGATCGATGCCGGGGCGGTGAAGGGCGGCGGCTATCTCTTCATCGATCCGGACCGCGGCGAATATGCCGGCGCGCTGGAACTGAAGATCCTCGACTTCCTCTCGGTGACGGCAATCGGCGTCATCACCACCAAGATGCCGGACGGGTCAAAGGGCTTTTCCTTCATCGCCATCATCGCGGTCGAGTTCAATCCCGGATTGCAGCTCGGTTTCGGCTTCACCCTGCTGGGAGTCGGCGGACTGGTCGGGCTCAACCGCTCGATGGACCTCGACGCGCTAGTCAACGGCGTGCGCGCCGGCTCGCTGGACTCGGTGCTGTTCCCGCACGACGTCGTCGCCAACGCGCACCGGATCATCTCCGACCTCCGTACATTCTTCCCGCCAGAGCAGGGGACCTTCCTCATCGGCCCGATGGCGAAGTTCGGCTGGGGCACGCCGACGCTGATCAGCCTGTCGCTCGGGATCATCATCGAGATTCCCGGCAACATAGCCATCATCGGCAAGCTGACGGTGGCGATCCCGGACGAGCGGCTGCCGCTCATCATCATCCAGGTCGCCTTCATGGGCGCCATCGAATTCGACAAGAAGCGCGGCTGGTTCTTCGCCATCCTGTACGAATCCCGCGTGATCTTCATGCCGCTCGACGGCGGCATGGGCGTGCTCGCGTCGTTCGGCGGCGACGCCACTTTCATCGTCTCCGTCGGCGGCTTCCACCCGGCCTACAATCCACCGGCGCTGCCGTTCCCACCGATCCCCCGGATCGCGATCAACATTCTCAACACGCCGGTGGCCCGCATCCGGGTCGACGCCTATTTCGCGGTGACGTCGAACACCGTGCAGTTCGGCGCACATGCGGAGCTGTATTTCGGCGTCTCGATCGCCAACATCGAGGGCCATCTCGCCTTCGACGCGCTGTTCCAGTTCTCGCCGTTCTATTTCATCATCACGATCTCTGCCTCGCTGTCGGTGAAGCTGTTCGGCGCGGGGTTGTTCAGTATCCGCTTCCGCGGCTCGCTCGAAGGCACATCGCCCTGGCACGTCGAGGGCACCGGGAGCATCTCGCTGCTGTTCTGGGACGTCGACGTCGACTTCTCCCACACCTGGGGCGACAAGGAGGACACCAGCCTTCCGCCGGTCTCCGTGCTGCCCCTGCTGGTGGCGGAATACTCGAAGGCGGAGAATTGGACTGCCGCGCTGCAGAACAGCAGCAGGCTGTTGGTGACGCTCAAGACCGTGGACGCGGGCTCCGATCTTGTCCTGCATCCGGTCGGTTCGCTCAAGATCACCCAGCGTGCGATCCCGCTCGGCATCACCCTCGACAAGATCGGCGCGCAGCGCCCGGACGACGCCAATTACTTCTCGGTCGCGACCGCGACGTCGGGCATCGAGAAGCGCGCCACCATCCGGGAGTCGTTCGCGATCGCCCAGTTCAAGGACCTCAAGGACGGCGAGAAGCTCAGCGCTTCCGACTACGAGGCCGAGGAGGCGGGGCTGGAGCTGTCGGTCACTGGCAACCAGGCAAAGACCAGCTATGTCACCAAGCGCATCGCCCGCTACGAAGAGATCATCGTCGACAACAATTTCAAGCGGGCCCGCCGGCGCTTCGTCACGCTCATCTCCGGGCTGTTCACGCACTTCCTGGCCAACAACGCCGTGGCGCGGTCGGAGATCTCGGCGAAGTCGCGCGATCTGAAGCACGCATTCGACGACAAGATCGCGATCGATCAGGCGTCCTATGTGGTGGTGAGCCTGGCCGACAATTCGCCGATCGCCGGCGCGCCTGTGTCGTTCCAATCGCGCGCCAGCGCCGGTGAATTCATGGCGGCGGAGACGCGACGCAATCCGAACTTCGCAAGCGAGGCCCATATCGTGCGCCCGCACGAGATGAAGCGCGCGGCGTAGCGGAGGCACGATGATGGCGGGCGATCCGGCGAGGCGGCGGGGAGGAGCGGGATGAGCGACACGATCGGCACCTATTCCTTCCTGCCCTGGCTACGGCTCGGCGTGGCGAACAGCATCACGGCGTCCGACAACGACAACTCGGTGGCGCTGCGCGCGACGATCAAGGTCGACTTGTCGCTGGCCGGGCGGCCGGTCCAGGGCGACACGGATCTGACGGCGACGATTTCGCGCGATGTCGCGCTCTATGGTCCCGGGGACATCGTCGGCATCGATCCGATGGCGGTGGTGAAGGTGGAGCCGCGCGACTGGATCACCAATTTCGAGCCGAACTACCTGCCCTTCGTTGAGTTCTACGACGAGGATTTTCCGTGGCGCTACACGCCAGCGGCGCCGGACGAATCGCGCCACCGGCTGCGCCCGTGGCTCGCACTTCTGGTGCTCGAGGTGGAGGAGTTCAAGGAAGTCGCGGTGTCGTCGGCGCGGCCGCTGCCGGCGATCGAGGTGACGGGCGATCCGGCCTCGGTATTTCCGCCCGCCGACCAGCTTTGGGCCTGGGCGCACGTCCACGTCAACCGCGACCTGATCCAGCAGGACGGCGTGGTGGAATCGACCAATGCGGACCAGGCGAGGGCGCGACTGGAGAGCCTGCTGGCCAGCAATCCGGACTACGCCTATTCGCGCGTCCTGTCGCCACGTCAGTTGAAGCCGAATACGTCCTACCATGCGTTCGTGGTGCCGACCTTCGAGAGCGGCCGTCTCGCCGGCCTCGGAATCGCGCCGGCGGCGAATCCCGCACTCTTCGCCACCCTGTCGGCCTGGGCGGACTATACCGACCGGCCGTTCCCGACGCTGCATCCGGTGTACAAGCGGTGGTACTTCAAGACTGGGACGGTGGGCGATTTCGAGTACCTCGTCCGCCTGTTGAAGCCGCGTCCGCCGGACTCGCGGCTCGGCCGCCGCGACATGGACACGCAGACGCCCGGCTCCGGGATGCCGCCCATCGCGGTCGCCGGGCTCCACGGGGTGCTGCGGCTCGGCGGCGCGCTCAAGGTGCCGGACGAGGCGCTGACCGGCGCGCAGGAGGCGGAAGCCGCGGCCTACGAGGGCTGGGACGAACCCTACGCGCACGAATTCGAGAAGGCGCTGGCGGGCTTCGTCAACCTGACCGACGACTATGCCCGCGAAGGCGCGCCCGACCCGGTGATCACGCCGCCGCTGTACGGCCGCTGGCACGCGCTCACCGAGCGGTTGCTTGAGGAGGCAGACGGCAGCGACGCGCCGCAGCCGCGCAACTGGGTGCACGAGCTCAATCTGGACCCGCGGTTTCGCGTTCCCGCCGCGTTCGGCACGGCGGTCGTGCAGAAGAACCAGGAGGCCTATATGGACGCCGCCTGGGACCAGGTCGGCGACATCCTTGCGGCGAACCGGCGGATCAGGCTGGCGCAATTCGCCAAGGCCGCGGCCGCGATCTGGCATGCGCGCCATCTCGGGCCGCTGAAGGATCTCAGTGCGGAACGCGGGCTGACAATGATGGCGCCGGTGCAGCGCCGGGTGATCGCCGACGGCTTCACGCTGCGCCATCGGCTCAAGGAAAGCACGGTGCCCCGCGCGGCGCTGTCCGCGCCGTTCCGGCGCGCGGTCCGGCCGCGCGACCAGCTCGCGGCGACGCTCGGCTTCGACTCGCCGAAAGGCGCCGAAGAGCTGCTGGAGAAGATCAATCGCGGCGAGGTCAGCGCGGCGCCGCCGCGGGTCACCCCGGACGCCTTGCCGGTGGTGGAGGATGTCGCCGCGCAGCTTCAGCCGAAGTCGCTGCCCGCGGAGCTGACCAACTGGCTCACCAAGCACCGCTGGGCGAAGTGGGTCCTACTGGTCGTTCTGCTGCTGCTCGCCGTGCTGCTGCTGGCCGTCGCCATCCCGCTCGCGATCGTGGTCGCGGCAGCGGCGCTGGCGCTGTTCCGATGGCTGGTGCGGCTGGAGAAGCAGGCCGGCATCGCGACCGGCGTGTTGCCGCAAGGGGCTTCGCCCGAGATCATCGACGCGCTGCCGGGCTTTCCGTCGTTCACCATCCGCGATCCCGATCCCGCCGCGCCTGAGCCGGTCGGCGGCGCTTCGTCCGCCGACAGCCCGGAGGCGGCGCGCTTCAAACTGGCCCTCAAGGATCTCAACCGGCTGCTCACAGTCAGCGCCGATCTCGGCAAGCCGCCGTTGCGCAAGCCGATCGACATCGCCGCGCTCGGAGCGTCGACCTTCGCTGCGATTGATCCCGACAAGACGGTGCCCGCCTTCACCTTCTCCTCGATCACCATTCCGCCGCGAGTGCTGGCCATCAACGGGATCGCGACGCTGCTGCAGCCGGAAGTGTTCAAGCCTGTGATGGCATATCCGGAAATCGACCTGCCGATGTACAAGCCGCTTCTCGGTCTGTCCGACGAGCACTTCCTGCCGAACATCGACAAGATTCCGCAGAACACGATCACGCTGCTCGAGACCAATCAGCGTTTCATCGAGGCCTACATGGTCGGCCTCAACCATGAATTCGCCCGCGAGCTGCTGTGGCGCGAATATCCCACCGACCAGCGCGGCAGCTGCTTCCGCCAGTTCTGGGACCCGAGCGGCGTGATCGACCGGGAGGGCCTGTCGAAGGACGAACTGCGCGAAAAGCTCCGCGATATTCCGCCGCTCCACACCTGGTCGCTGTTCTCCAAGCTCGGCGATCACGACCATCGCGAGAAGCCGGGCGAGAACGAGGAGGAAGTCGTCCTCGTCATCCGCGGCGAGCTGCTGAAGAAATATCCCACCGCGGTGATCTACGCCCAGAAGGCGCGCTGGCAGCGCGACGACGGCGGCGCGATCAATCCCCGCGTCGAGCGGGTGCTGGAGACCGACGGTCCGGTGGAAGACCGCCTGCGCTCGCCGCTCTACGAAGCCAAGGTCGATCCCGACATCACCTTCATTGGCTTCGACCTGACCTCGAAGGAGGCAAAGGGAGGCACCGGCCGCGGCAATTCGACGGCGCCGGGCTGGTTCTTCGTCATCAAGGAGCGGCCCGGCGAGCCGCGCTTCGGCCTCGATATTTCTCGCGACGGGCCGCTCAACGTCTGGAACGACCTCGCCTGGCCTGACGTGCTGTCCGACGCCGACAAGGGCTTTCTTCAGATCAGGCCGGGCGGGCCGACCCTCACCCTGGACGATCCGTTGGCGCCGGAGCTGCAGGAGAAGAAACAACAGTACGACGAGGACAAGGCGCTACGCTGGCATCCGGACAGCAACTCCGCGGAGCTCGCCTACATCCTCTACCAGGTTCCCGTGCTGGTCGCGGTGCACGGCAGCGAGATGCTGCCGAACTGATCGCGCAGCGGACACGACAGGGGGCGGCGGAGGCGAAATGTCCGAGTTCGATGATATCCGCAAGGAGCTGGAAGCGTCGCGCGCCGCGGCCGATGCGACGTCGCGCGAGATCGGCCGGCTTCGCCACACCCGCGCGCGGCTGATCCGCGACCGCGCACGGGCCGAGCGCGTCAGCAAGGGCGCCGACGATCCGGCGCTGGCGGCGATCGACAAGGAGATCAAGGCGGCGGCCTCCGAGATCGAGCGGCTGGGCGGTGCGCTGAAGGCGGCGAAGGACGAAGTGGTCCGCAATAGCGGGCTGTTCGCGAACTTCACCGACCCACGCCGCAACATCGGCCTGCTGTCCGATCAGACGCCGATCCTGCTGATGCCGCTGCGGATCGAAACGCGCTTCAAGCAGGCGGCGGAATTCGGCGGCGACCGCGACGAGCTGTGGGTCCGGGTTTATCCGGACGACATCGCCGTCGACAGCTTCGAGGAGGCGTTGTCGGAAGACGAGGTGAAGCGCGTCCAGGCCTATTGGGCCGACGTCTGGCGGGCGAACCACGACACCGCCGGGGAGCGGGCCGCCTGGCGAACGCTCGTGAGCGGACAGGGCTCGGGGCGGTCCTACTACGTGACCCAGACTCATCGTCCGCTCAACGAGGCGGCGCGACCGGCCAGGGTGGAAGGCGTGCCGACCGTGATCCTGACGGTGGTGACCAGCGCGCCGCTGGCCGATCCCGAGCGAGGTACGGTCAGCGCATTCTGGATCGCGCTGTGGCGCGCCGGCACGGACGTGGCCGCGCAGACGGACGCGATCGCCGCGCTCGACAACGCGCTCGGGGCCGAGCGCGCCGCGGCGGTCCGTGAGGCGTACCGGCCGCGGAATCTCGCCGACGCGCCGCCCGAGGGCGCGGACCGCGCGACCACCACGGTCATCGCGGCGTATCTGGAGTTTCCCGCCGCGGACGCCACGCCGATGCGCGAGACCGGCTGGTCGCAGCCGGCGACCGCGCGGACCTTGCCTGATCGCCTCGTCCTGCTCGGCTACAACGGCGGAACGCTCGAACTCGAGCAACTCGGAAAACCGATTCCGTCGCCGCTGCCGGTCACGCCGTCGCCGACCGGAACGGACGACGCGTCGGTCGCGCACGACGGCGACGACATCACGTTCGGTCCGGAGCTCGAATGGGTGCGCAACTTCGACCGCGCCGTCGAGATCGGCATGGGATTCCGGGTGCCGCTAACGCCGCCCGCCTTCCGCCGCGGCTTCGATCAGTTGATGGTGCTCGGTGTACGGCTCGGGGCCGATGCAGACGCCGGCCGGGTCGCGCTGGAGCAGTTGTTCGCCCATCATCATCAGTCGAAGGCCGGGTTCTCGATCCTGCCGCAGGGCCAGCCGACCAACAACGTCGAGGGCGAGGGCGCCGCCTACAGCTGGCGCGAGGAGTCCGACGTCAGCTTCGATCACTACTTCGGCACTCCGCCCCTGGACCCCGACGGATGGTTCGAGCGGACAGACGGACGCTGCCTCGCCGCCACGCTCGGTCTCGATCCGGCCGCGCTGGCGGTGATCCCCTTCTACCATCGCCACGACGTCAACGACGCCCGCGCCATGAACACGGCGCTGTGGCCGGCCACGCTCGGTTATTTCATGGAGAGCATGCTTCATCCGATCTTCGACGATTCGACGGTGGAGCGGACCCGCGACTTCTTCGTCCGGCACGTGTCGGCACGCGGGCCGATGCCCACGATCCGCGTCGGTCGTCAGCCCTACGGCATCCTGCCGGCGACGCCGCGCTCGCGCATCCAGTGGATCTTCGCGGGGGCGAACGTCGCAGTCGGGGCCGCGCACGCGCCGGACGATCCGGAATTGCGGTTCCTGACGCGGTTGTATCAGTTGCTGCGCAAGGTCGAGGCCGATCTGGAGCCGCTGATGTCGCGGGTGTCCTACATCGGCAAGCCGGGCGGCGACCGTCATCAGATATTGCTCGATGTCCTCGGCCTGCACGCCGGATCGGTGGAATTCCAGCAACGCTTCGCCGAAAGCTTCAAGGAACTGTACAACCGCCTCGCGATGCAGGGGGCGGGCGGCGCCTTGGTCGCGCTCCTGCTCGCCGCGGGCTATGTCGGAAGCGGGCTCGATCTGCTGAAGCAGCTCGGCTACACGCCGCCCGAGGGGATCGAGGTGCCGGACATCCTCGAGAAACTCTTTCTCAAGGCGCCCAACCAGCTCAAGGGCCCGCTGATCGACGACCGTCCGTTGTCGGAGACCGAGCAGATCCGCGCCTACACCGCCGGCGGCGACAACTACATCGGCTGGCTGATCAAGGCTGCGGCGACCTCACACGATGCGCTGCGGCTGCAGCAGGGCTTCACCCAGCGCCCGAACGCGCTGCTGTATCTCATGCTGCATCACGCGCTCGACCTGAGCTTCGTCGAGACCAGCATCCGCCTGTTCTTCAATGCCGGGCTGATCGGCGAGACCGAGTTGAAGGCGGCGCGGCGCGAGCCGAAGTTCTTTCAGGTCGAGGAGGCGAGCCTCGCCGTGCCGGCTGCGGCCGGCGGCAGCCGCTGGCGCTACCTCCACCGCAGCGACGCCGCGGTCACCGGAACGGGACTGAGGACGGTCGGCGAGTTCATCCCGACGGTGCTGACCTCGATGGTCGCCACCGCGTATCTCAAGCGCCAGCTCGATGCGCTCGAACGGCTGAAGAGGTCCCCGACAGCGGTTCTGGAACGGGTGTTCGCCGAGCATCTCGACCTCTGCACCTACCGGTTCGACGCCTGGTACGGCGGCATCATGAGCCGCCAATTGGAACGGATGCGCTATCCGCACGGTGCCGGCCGGGGGACCGCTCAGCCGGGCGCACCGGCCGGCGAGGCGAAGACCGGAATCTATCTCGGCGCCTATGGCTGGCTCGAGAACGTCAAGCCGGAGTTCAAGAAGCTGACGGCGGTCGAACTGCCGGCAAACCTCGCGGCGATCTTCGCCGATCCGGATGCGCCGCCGCTGATGCGCGACCGCAGCAACCAGGGCTACATCCACGCGCCGTCGCTGAACCAAGCGGTGACCGCCGCGGTGCTGCGCAACGGCTATCTGTCCAACGCCACGCCCGACAATCCCGGCAGCCTCGCCGTCAATCTCAGCTCGGAACGAGTCCGCATCGCGCTGTCGATCATCGAGGGAATGAAGGGCGAGCAGAGCCTCGGCGCGCTGCTCGGCTACCAGTTCGAGCGCGGCCTGCACGATCGCCACGACGTCGAAGTGGACGGGTTCATCTACGACCTCCGCAAGGTGTTCCCGCTGGTCGGCGACCGGCTGGCTCCGACGCTTACCGGCCGGCTCGACGCGTTCGGTCGGCGACTGCGGATCAACCGGGTGGAGGCGCGCAACGTCATCGACGGCCTTGCTTTGGTCGAACACATCAAGACCAGCGGCGTGAGCAGCTACCCGTTCGGCCACGATGCCGACCTGCCGGCGGCGAGCCCGCAGCAGGCCGCAGCGATCACCGCCGAGGCCGCGCGGATTGCCGACATCGCCGACGCGGTCGCCGACCTCGCGATGGCAGAGAGCGTGCATCAGGTGGTGCAGGGCAATTACGACCGCGCCGGCGCCGTGCTCGACACCTACTCCAAGGGAAAATTCCCGGCGACCCCCGACGTGGTGCGCACGCCGCGGTCGGGGGTGACGCTGACCCATCGGGTGGCGCTGCATCTCAAGGCCGGGCTCGACCCGAACGACGGCGCGCTGACATCGCCGCGGGCGAAGGCGGAGCCCGCGCTCAACGCCTGGCTCGCGGGCATTCTGCCGCCGCCGGCAGCGGTCGCCTGCTCGGTGACGGTCACCGACCCGCTCGATCTCTCCTCCGTCACCTACAACGTGACGCAGGCCGATCTCGGCCTGCTGCCGATCGACCTGCTGTATCTGCTCGATCCGGACAACGATCCAGCCGCCAAGGCGCTCGACGATCTGATCGAAGCGCATGTGATCGCCGTCCATGCACCGCGCCCGGACGCAATGCTGACGATCGCCTACCGCGAGAGGATTGCGGCGATCGCCGGGCATGTGCCGCTGTTCGAACTGTCGGCGTTGGTGCGGCATCTCAGAAGCCTGCTACTGCGTTCACGTCCGCTCAAGGCGAGCGACATGGCGATGGCCGGCGAGGCGAACGAGGCGGTCGATCTCGACGCGGCGCTCGCGCGCGAGCGGGCAACGCTGCCGCGCGATCTGCTCGCCGCGCGGCTTGCGGATCTCGACGCCTTCCGTACGGCGCTGCAGGCCCGCCTCGACGCCAAGCAGGAGGCCCAGATCGCCACGGAGATCGAGCAGACGATCACCGGCTTCGTATCGGTGATGCAGGGTCTCGGTCCATTCGCGGCGTTGCAGACCGGTACCGGTGCCGTCTACGCCGACCGGCGGCGGATCTTCTCCCAGTTGCACGCCGTACTCGCCGGCTACATCGCTCGATGGACCAGGCAACTCGCCGAGTTCGACGCACGCATACTCGCCTACGACGCTGATTCCGGCGCGCCGGACGCGGCGAAGTTCCTGGCGCTGCGGGTGGCCGAAAAGCTGATCGCGACCACGGCGACCGACCCTCTACCGGCGCAGCCGGACGATTTCCGCGACGATCTCATGAGCGGCAAGCGCGCCGCCTTCGTTGGACAGCGCGCCGTTCTTATCATGCTCTACGACAATGCGTCCGATCTCGCCGCCTTGCATGACGGCATCGAGGCGTCGAAGGCTGCGAACGCCGCGTTCGACGCGGCGGCGATCGACATCGCGGCACAGCGCACGGCGATCGTCGCCCTCGCAGAGGACATGGCGAAGCGCACCGCCGCGCTCGCGCTCGAACTGACGACGCGGCTGCCGGCGATCCAGGCCCGGCTCGATCAATACGATGCCGCGGCGGAGGCGAAGAACAAGATCGAGGCATTGACCGCCGCGGCGAAGCTGCTGTTCGGCGAAGATTTCAAGATCGTTCCGGATTTCGGTCTGCCAGCGGCGCAGGCCGGCGAATGGAGCAACGCCTGGGGCGCGGGGGCGCAGGCGGACGAGACCATTCTCGGGTTCCTCAAGACGACGATCGGACGCCGCTTTCCGCTCGACGACTGGTTCACGGGTGTCGCGCGGGTGCGGTCGAAGCTGCACGATCTGGAAGCTTCGCAGCATCTCGCCGACGCGTTCACGGGGGCGGGCGTCGCGCTGCAGGCGCTGCAATTTCCGCATCGCCCCGAGTTGCCGTGGCTCGGACTCGAATTCCCGGAGACCGATGCCGACGGAAAGCCGTTCGTGATCGACGAGGACAAGCTGCTCTATACCGCGCATTTCGCCGAAAGCTTCGATCCGGCGCGGCGGCAACTCGGGCTGTTGCTCGACGAGTGGACCGAAGTGATCCCGCGTCCGACCGAGGATACCGGTCTGGCGTTCCACTTCGACCGGCCAAACGCCGAACCGCCGCAGACTCTGCTGCTGGCGCTGCCGCCGAAATTTGTCGGCTCGTGGCAGTGGCAGGATCTCGTCGACACGGTACGCGAGACGATGGACCTCGCCAAGAAGCGCGCGATCGAGCCCGACCACGTCGACACGACCGCCTATGCCCGCTTCCTGCCGGCGCTGGTGTCCGCCGTGGCCTTCCATCCGATCACGGCCTCGCTCAACTTCGCTTTCAACAACAACCTCGCCGCGGTGCTGGCCGAGACGGAGACGGGCAATGGCTGACTATGTCGCGGTTCAGAACCTCTCCGCCGTGTTCTCCGGCAAGGTGAAGCTGCCCACCATCACGTTGTGGAACAGGCTCGAGGGCCGTCCACGCACGCACGATTTCGACCGCGCGCTCAAGGCCGAGGTCCGTGATCCGCTGTGGCTGCTGACGAAGCAGTGGCAGATGGGCGAGTTTCAGGGCGACGACGCCGGCTCGCCCGTCGTCGCCAAGGTGCACATCGAGACCACCGAACTGACGAAATACCGCGCGGCCGGCAATCCGCCGGAAGCGTTTGCGGACGACGTACCGCTCGAAGCCAAGGTCGAGCGGCGGCCGATCCCGTTCCGTCTCGCCGGCCAGAAGATCGCGTTCGATCTCCGCATCGCCCTGGGCCGGCGCTGGCTGAAGCTCGTCGCCGGCATCGAGCCGGGGCTTGCCCAGCAATTCATAGCGGCGCTGCCGGTCGCCATGCCAGATCCGGCGCTCAAGGCCGATGCGCCGGTCGCCGCCCATCGCGAAGCCTGGCAGACGATGGCGGCGCTGGCCGGCCGGTCGATGGACGGCTACGACCTCGTCGAGCATCTGACGGCCGCGCCCGGCAATCACGCGCACGACCTCGTCGTGCTCGGCAATCCAGCCAGCACCGCTGCGATCGAGACGGCGGAGGCGGAATTCCTTGGCTGGTACCGGGAGGCGTTCTACCAGCCCGCCGCGGGTGCCGCCGATGCCTGGCTGCCCGATCGCCTCGAATACGCCTTTGCAGCGTCGGCGCCCAAGGCGGGCGGCGAGAAGCTCGTGGTCGCCGACGAATACTTCCAGGGGCATCTCGACTGGTACAACTTCGACGTCGACGCCTTCGGCGCAGGACTCGGTGACCTGGCGGACGCGCCGCCGCCGGCCGCCGTCGAGACGACCTTTACGGCATCGTTCATCCCGGCGCCGATCCAGTTCGACGGCATGCCGAACACACGCTGGTGGACCTTTGAGGAGGGACGAACGAATTTCGGCGACATCGATCCGGAGACGACGGACGTCAACAAGCTGCTGCTGATCGAATTCGGCCTCGTCTACGCCAACGATTGGTTCCTGATGCCGTTCACTGTGCCGGCCGGGGCGATTACCCGGGTCGCCGGCATGAGCGTGACCAACGTCTTCGGCGAGCGGATCTGGGTTGAAGCCGCGGGCAAGGGCACGGACGCCGATTGGCAACGCTGGTCGATGTTTACACTGGCGACGAAGGGGAGCAACGACATTCCCGCCGATCTCAGCCTGTTCATCGTGCCCAGCGTGCCGAAGATCCAGGAGAGCGAGCCGCTGGAGTCGGTGGAACTGTTCCGCGACGAGATGGCCAACATGGTGTGGGGTGTCGAGTCGCGGGTGATGTTGGCTTCGGGCGACAGCAAGAGCGGGCGCAGCGCCGCGCTCGACACCCGCCGCTATTTCCGTCGCCTGGTGGAGGAGAGCCTGCCGCCGGACCCAGCACCTGCGCCGCCGATCGAGAACGACGCCGCGATCCGCTATCGGCTGATGAGCGAGATGCCGGAGAACTGGATCCCATTCATCCCGGTGCACATCGACAACGACAGCCGCGAGATCCAGCTGCGTCGCGCCGCAATGCTGCGGGTCATCGACCGTGACCCGGATCCGCCGGTGCGCGTCGAACCTCGCACCGATCTGCTGCGCCACGGTCTCGACCTCCCGCAGCAGCAGGGCTACAATCTCCATGAGGAGGAGGTGCCGCGCGCGGGCATTCGTGTCACCCAGAGCTTCCAGCGCACGCGCTGGTACAACGGCCGCACTTTCGTCTGGCTCGGCATCCGCAAGGAGACCGATCGCGGCGAGCGGTCGAGCAAGCTCGCTTTCGACGCGATCCTTCCGAAGCGAAAGGCATGAACGCATGAAACGTCACCGCCGACATATAGCGGTGGCGCGGCCGCCGGCGATTGAGGGTTGAACGGGCGCGCGTCATTGCCAAGTCGGGAATTTCTCACGCGACGGCAGACGCCCGGCGCCACAAGATTACGTAGCGGCCAGCAAGTGTGAATATCCGAAGACCCGTTCTCAACCTCAGCGCTTCCTTCATGACATAGGAGCAACGGAGAGCGAGCACGAGGAACGCCGTTCAAGATTGAGCGCGGAGAAGTTCGCCTTGATTGTGCCGAATCGAGGGTTACTGCGTTATTGTACGTTGCGGCTTCAGCAGCTTCGGCAGAAGCCCTTAGCCATAAGGGCAGAGATCACGCGGGATCGCTTATAGCATGGGCAACCGCAGGCTCTGCTCAAACCTGGTGATGGGTAGTCCCACCGCAGGCCGTCTCAGCCGGGCTCGTGAATTCTGTGCAGCCCAGTCACCAAGGCGGTAATCACGCTTATCACGGCGCTCGTACCATGGTCATTCAAGAACGAATCTCTGCGTCATAGTTGTCATGGCACCCCAGTCTGCCACGTGGAGCGCGACGATGGTGCTGGTTGGTGACACCGTCGCACTTAAGGGGAGAACGGTGATCGACACTCCGAAGTTTGGATCCCTTGAAGCCGTCGAATCCGCTAAAGCTCGACAAAGATTCGCAGGCTTGCCTCGCATTCGTCAATTCAGCACGAGAATTCAGTGACCACTGCTCTTCGTACGCCCCGTGGCTCAACGCCGCGCAAGAACACATCAGCAAAGCGCTCCGCGTCACCAAAGGCCGCCCCGCGGAAGAAGACATCTGTTGCGGCAACAACGAAGGCTCCGATTCGGACTGGCATTTCCTCCTCGTCGCCGCTGGGCATGTTGGCGCTGTATCTTACGGCGCAATGGCGCGCTTCGGGCCGGGGCGGACTTGTGTTTCTCGCCGAAAATGAGAGCCGAGCCGAGCTGTTGGGTTCGATCATCCCAGTTATCGAGCCGGCCTGTGATGTGCTCGTCTATCCCCGTTTGAACACGCTTCCGTTCGATCAGCTTGAGCCTTCACGTGATATCGCGGGCCGGCGGAGCTCCGTCTTGAGACGCCTTGCCAGGGCAAAGAAGCCGATCCTGCTGATCGCGACGGCGGAGGCCATAATGGAGCTCCTGCCGTTGCCTGCGAACTGGTCTCGTATCGGATTTCCCCTTCGGACCGGGGCCGTCTTTTCCGAGGAAGACCTTGAGGCCCGTCTGAAAGCTCTCGGGTACGACCTGGACGACAGTCCGGATTATCCCGGTGGAGTTTTGTTTCACGGCAACACCTTCGAGATCTTCCCGGCCGGCGCGTTCGGACCTTTTAGGATAGAGCATTCCGGAGGGAGAATCCGGCGTATTGCAGCGATCAATCCGATAGACCAGGAGGTGATTTCCGAAACGAAGGAACTCCTGATTGACCCGATGTCCGAGCGGCTAGCGTTCACGGGCCGGGCTCGAAGAAGGTCCAGCCTATTGGACTATTGCGCACGCGCCAAATGGATCGCCGACAGCACCGTGCCCAGGCACGCCGACACCTGGTTGAGCACGATCGAGGATGCGGCCGCCCGCAGTGAGCGTGACCGTGCCTATCTCAGCCGACGCGAATGGGAGCTGGCGGCCAAGAAGATCACTGTGTTGCCGCCAACCACTCCGTATCGTGCGACGCCAGAGTTCTACAAGGCAGCCTCTCCGCGGAAGGCGCTCCGTGCATTTATCGAGGAAGCCCAGCGCGGAAGCGCACGTGTGCTTTTCGTCGCTGCGGTCGAAGCTGATTTGCGTGTGATGGCCCGGATGAGCGCTATCAAGGCCGAATGTGTGCCCGATTGGACGCGCGCGACCGCAAGGGGCAGGCAGCAGGCCGCATTGTTGGCAGGCTTCGATGCGGGCTTTGTCGTTCCTGGAAAGAAGCCGCTCGTGGTCATCACTGCTGCCGACGTGCTCGGCAGCAGGGCACACCAACCGCAACCGATGAACTGGGCATGGACGCCCGGCTTCGATTCGGGAGATCTCCCCGAACTCGGATCCGTGGTCGTTCATCTGCAACGTGGACTCGCACGCCTTGGCGGCCTGAGATCCATGGGCACGGGAGATCTTTCGGCGCGCGAGATGGTCAGGTTGGTATTTGCCGGAAACGACGCCGTTCTCGTTCCTCTCGCAGAATTGGCGCTGATCTGGCCTTACGCCGCTGAGCTCGGAGACACCTCGCTGGACAAGGCCGACGGCAGCTCGTGGCGGCCGCGGCGAGCCGCTGCCGAGACGGAGATTCACGTGGTCGCAAAGGAGCTGGCCAAGCAGATGAGTCAGCGCCGGCGGCGCCCGGCTCCGAAGCTCGTGCCGCGCCCTGCTGTCTATGAGAAGTTCGTCGCGCGGTTTCCCTATTTCACCACCTCCGATCAGGCGAAGGCCATCCGCGACGTTCTGGATGATCTTGCATCGGGGCACCCGATGGACCGGATCGTCTGTGGAGACGTCGGCTTTGGCAAAACCGAGGTGGCGCTGCGCGCAGCGGCAGCCGCCGTGCTGGCCGGAAAGCAGGTCGCTATCGTCGTGCCGACGACAGTGCTGGCACGACAGCATGTCGAAACCTTCCGCAAGCGCTTTGCGCCTCTTGGCATCGATGTTGGAAACCTGTCGCGGGTTGCCTCGACCGCCGAAGCGCGAGAGGTAAGGGAGCGCCTCAAGAGCGGAGAACTCAGGGTCGTCGTCGGGACCCTCGCGCTCGCATCCAAGGAAGTGAGATTTGCCGAACTTGGCCTGATCATCATTGACGAGGAGCAGCATTTCGGCGCTGCCGAGAAAGCCATGCTGTCGGGCCTCAATAAGAACGGCCACCGGCTCTGGATGAGTGCGACACCGATCCCCCGCACACTTGCGGCCGGCTTGACGGGCTTGAGGGATCTCAGCGTGATCGCAACCCCGCCGGTCCATCGTGTTCCGGTTGCCACCAAGGTGGCACCGCTTTCGGACATAGCTATCGCCGCTGCGCTGGTTCGTGAGCACAGACGTAACGGTCAGAGTTTTGTCGTTTGTCCGCGGATCCAGGATCTCGATCCCATGCTCGCCAGGATCCATGCGCTGGCGCCGGAACTACGTATCATTGCCATTCACGGCAAGATGCCAACGGACGAGATTGACGAGAGGTTGATGGGGTTCGTCGAAGGCCGTGCCGATGTATTACTTGCGACCAACATCGTGGAAAGTGGCCTCGACATCCCACGTGCGAACACCATCGTTGTGTGCTGGCCCGAAAGATTCGGCCTGGCACAATTGCATCAGCTCAGGGGGCGAGTAGGACGGGGCGGCATCCGGGCGTTTGCACATTTCCTGACGGAAGGTGGCTCTGAACGCTCGGAAAAGCGGCTTTCCGTTCTCGAGGAATTGAGCCGTCCGGGCGCTGGCTTCGCGATCAGCGCTCGCGACCTCGATCTCCGCGGCGGCGGCGACCTGCGCTCCGATCGACAATCCGGCCACATGCAGGTGTTCGGACCGACGCTCTACGGCCACCTTCTTACGCTTGCCCTGGAGGGAGACCGCGATGGAATGTCCGCGCTCTGGATCCCCGAGTTGAATCTTCCCATTCCTGAGCTGCTTCCTTCGAGCTATGTGCAATCGGAGGCGGTCAGGCTGGAGATCTACGCTCGAGCCGCTCGGTGCCGGAGTGATGACGAGCTGGAGGAGCTCGAGGATGAAACGCACCGCCGATTCGGCAAGCTGCCATCCGAGGCCAGCAATTTCTTTGCTGTCGCCAAGCTCAGGATAAGTTGCAGGCAACGGGGGATCATGCGTCTCGATGTCGGCCCGGATGCGATTGCTGCAACGATGCTCGCAGGGAGGATCGGTAAATTACGCTCGCGGTCACTGCAGCGCGAGGGCGATCGCGTCGTCTATCCCGGGCGCAGCGATGAACCTGCTTTACGACGGGTCGAACAGTTCTTGGATCTGCTGGACGAATGACGAGGGATGCGCCACTCAACTTGAAGCGGTCCTGTGTGACCTCCTCGGGCCCCGAAATGAAAGCGAGGCGCTTGAAACGAGGCTATTTGGGTTTTGATCCAATCAGCCCCATCTGAGCGGATGTCGCCGGCTCATCTGTTCGAGTCCCTGTTGCTGAACGGGTGCACGCGTCGACTCGCGCCTTAGCGCGTCCGCGGCGAAACCGGAGACGTGCGCCGGGCGGATAGGCTCGCGCCAACTGATTGTGCTCGATCCGGTGTTGCATCATGTCCCGTCGGGTCTGGCGCTCGTCGAGCATCAGGACCAGATCCGAGCAGGGCTTGGTCGAACACAGCAGCAGAAAGCCGGCTTCAGCGTCCTGAGGGTAGACCGTCAGCGCATCGGAGCGGTCCACGTTGCCCGATACCAAGCGCGCGGCGCATGCGAGGCACCAGCCCTGCTCGCAGATGTAGGGCGTCTCGATGCCGGCGTCGATCATGCTGTACAGCAGATATTCGTCGGATATGGCGTCGAATGTGAACGTCCCCTCCGGACGTTCCAGCCGTATGCGAAACCGCCTGGTGCCGCCTTCATTGGTCATGGCCGAGAGCTCCGTCATCGCTCACCACCGGCTGTCGGGCAATGCGACGTCGCCGATGCGGCCGCTCGCGTAGCAGTGCGCGGCCGCGATGATCCGCGCAGCAACCGCCAGCTCGCTTTGATCGCGCGGCGCGTAGACCACGAGGCTCTGCGGCGGCACGGCGCCGGCCATGTAGCGTGCGAACGGATGCACCGTGCCCCAGCCCTTGGCCGCCACCTTCTGCGCCCATTCCGGCCGCAAGGTCAGGTGCAGCGACCCGTCGGGGCGAACGATGAGCCACACCGGCGCGAACACGAAGGCCTCCGGCTGGCCCATGGCATGGATGTCATCGAGCGCGAAGGCGCGGCCTGCGGCGTTCATCGGCGCCGGCACCTCTTCGACGCCAGCCAGCGCGCAGGCGCAGGACACGAGCTGTGCGGCGTATCCGGCGGGCGAGGTGTCGCCGAGCTGGTGGCAGGGCCAAGTTGGTGCGAGCCGCGGCGCGCTGCCGGGACGTGTGGCGAGACGGCGCAGTCCAGGCGCCATCGCCCAGACGGGTGCAGCACTGCGCACGCCTGCTCTAGCCGAAGCTGTCATAATGAACCTGCGTGATCGGAACATCGGCGGCGCGCAGCAGCGACCTGACCGCGTTCACCATGACCGGCGGGCCGGCGACATAGAACTCGGCCGCCGCGGGATCCGGGATCGCGGCCTTGATGACATCGGTGACGAAGCCGGCCGCATGCGGCCAGCCGGACGGCGCGTGTTCGACCACGGGCAGGTAGCGCCCCTGGGGAATGCGCGCGATCGCGGTCTCGAGCATGTCATCGGCGGCGAGATCCGCCGGTGTACGGGCGCCGTAGATGACGTCCGCGGGCGATCCGAAATCGAGGCGCGCAGCCGCGGCCTCGCGCAGCATCGCCAGGATCGGCGCGATGCCGGTGCCTCCCGCCACGAACACCTTGCGGCCCGGCTGTCGACGCAGCGTGCAGGCGCCGAACGGCGCCTCGATGGTGATCTGCGCGCCTGGGATCAACGCGGCGAGCGCGTTGCTGCCCGTGCCGCCATCGTAGCGCTTGGCAATGAACTGCAGGACGTTGCTGCCCGGCAGGTTGCACATCGAGTAGCAGCGCCGCAGCCCTTCGCCGAGATGCAGGATCGCATACTGACCCGGCCGGAAGTCGATCGGTTCGGCCGTCTCGAAGCTGAACTGGCGGGTCTCCGGCGCGAGATCGTCGACGCCGCGCAAGGTCGCCTGTTGCTCGACGCATCGCGGCGTCGGTGCGGACCAGTCGCCGGGACCGCGGCCGATCGTGACGTCCGAGATCGCGCGGGACTGACAGGCCAGGATGCGGTTGCGTCGTGCGTCGCGCGGATTGACCGCCGGCGCGCCGGGAAAGATCAGATCGACCTGCCCATCGATGAGCGTCACCTTGCAGGCACCGCAACTGCCCCAGCCGCATTCGTAAGGCAGCGCGACGCCCCCGCGTCGCGCTGCCTGAAGGATGGTGTCATGGCCGGCCGCGTCGATCGCGACACCGTCGGGCTCGATGCGGAGTTGCCGGGTCATCCACGCCATCCTTTCGGCTTGGGCGGTCGGTGCAGCATGCCGACCGCGTCTGCCAGACTACAAGCCGCAATCCGCGATCAGCCTCGCCTGGGCCGTCATGGTCCGCTCCAGGATCGCCCGTGCATCGTCGGCGCCGGGCGCGGTCGAAAGTGCCTCGCTGAGGCCGCGCGCGGCGCGTTCGCCGAGCGGCATCCACTTCGCGACCCACTCCCGCAGCAGAACCGCGTGCTCCGGGACCTTGCCGGTGGCGTAGCGCACCAGGGCCTTGGTGGTCTCGACCGCATAGGCTTCGTCGTAGTTGCGGAAGTCGTCGTGCAGCAGCGCCAGCAGGTCGTCGTCGTTCGTGCGCGCCAGATCGGCGATCTCGCGATTGAAGACGTGATCGAAGATCGGCCGCAGCACCAGATTGCGGGACACGAACGCTTCGCCCCAATCGTAGGCGATCAGCTGCTTCTCGATCAGCTCGCGCAGGCCCTGCCATTGCGGCGCCTGCGTCCAGACGGTACGGGCAATGTTGCTGTCGGCGAGCTCCGGGCGGCCGGTGTCGAGCGCCAGCGCCTTGGCCAGATAGGCCTGGCGCTGCACCCGCCGCATCTCGTTGCCCATCTGGAAGTAGAAGGTGTTGGTCACGAACGCCGACGGCGCCATCTGCGCGACATAGGCCGCGCTCATCTGCATCGCGTGTCCCGGGAAACGCACCGGCAGATAGGCCTGGCCGAGGAAGTCGAGCCACGGCGCGGACAGTTTGCGATAACTCTCCTGGCGCTCGAACTCGTCGATCAGGTTGTCGCAATAGACCTCGCGATCCTTCTGGTCAGTGACATAGCGGCGATAGGTGTAGGTGAGGGGATCGCGATAGCCCTCCCAGTCGTCCAGCGCGAATTTCGAGCCTTCGCGATGCCTGAGATAGAACTGGTTGATCGACCAGTTCTCGGACAGCTCGAACGGTGCCGGCGCGCGGCGGAAGTGACTGTGGAACTTGTAGGTGACGGCCTCGTATTCCGACGGCAGCCGGCGCTCGGTCCACAGGCTCCAGGTCTTCTTCTGCTTGCGCGCAGCCGGCTTCGCGGTCATCGCGGTCATGACATATCCTCCCGGAATTTGTTATGTGTGGATGGTCCAGACCCATTCGTCGTCCATCGACTCGAGCCGTCCGCCGAACGACACCAGGCTCGGCTCGATCTCGGCAAGCCGGAATGGCCGCCCCAGCGCCGCCTGCATGCTCTTCTGCGTCAGGCGGAAATTCCGGTCGGCCTGGACGCGGACATAGCCGCCGCGGTCCTCGATGACGATCTCGACGTCCGGATTGTCCTGCTCGCTCGCCGCGATCACGGCGTCGATGATGTCCTCGTCGACGCCCCTGATGACGGGGCCGACCAGTTTCGGTGCTGCTGTCGTGGTCATGGGCTTGTCCTATGCGTCCTGCTCGGTCTTGTGGCGGAGGCGGCGCAGCCGTCCGTCGTTGGGCACGCCGACCAGAATCGCTTCGCCGTCCTTCTTCACCGCGTAGCGGAAGAGGCGGCAGTCGCGCGGGTTGAGGCCGCGGCCGTCATCCATGCTGAACTCCCACTCATGGGCCGAGCAGGTGATGGTGCCGGCTTCGAAATCGACCTTGCCGTCCGCCAGCAGGATCTCCTGGTGCGGGCACATGCCCTGGAAGCAACGCAACTCGCCGCCAGGAAGCTGCATCACGATCACTTCCTCGCCGTCGACCTCGACGCCGATGAAATCACCTTCCCAAAGGTCGTCCAAGGTCGCGACCTGCCTCCACGTCACGTCGGCATCGTCAGACATAGGCCACCTCGATCCAATCCATCGGCTGGATTCCGGACTGCGCCACCGTCATCGCGGACGGCAGCTCGCGACCGTTGTAGTAGACGCATTTCGAGGCGTTCTTCTCGGCGACGCGCAGTCCGACCGCGTGCTGGGCGACCTTGTCGGCCACGATGCTCATGCTATCGCCGTCGTCGACGGGGATCAGCAGGACGACGAAGTCGCCGCGGAAGTTGGCTTGGAGCGGGAACAGGGCCACGCTTACCTCCCAGATTTGTTGTTATATCTGTGGTCGTGTCGGGTGGTGCGTCGCTCGTAAGCGGCGCCTGTCAATTCATGCTGGGCGGATCATTCGGCCGCGAGGCGAGACGCGCCATTCCAGGCGTAGCTCTGCGCGTCATTGCCGGCGACATCGGGCGTGATGCCCATATATTGCAGCGCGCCTTCCAGGGTCGGCGGCTGGATGTGTCCGGCCAGGAAACGGTCCACGATCGAGAGATGGGTGTCGTAGCGCTCGGGCTGGCTCTTCCACACCCATTCGCAGACTTCGCAGCAGAAGTTCAGCTTGCGACCGTTGTGCGTGGTGATCCGCGGCGCCTGGCCGATGCTCGGGCTGCAGATCGGAATGTGGCAACAGTTGCAGACGACCGGCAGCGTCGCCGGATAGGTCTTTTCGATCTGGCCGGTGCGGACATTGTCGCCGATCACGTCCCACAGCTTGCCGAAGCGGTCGTTCCAGCCGGGATATTTCTGCTCGAGCCAGTCACGCTCGGCCGCGGACACGCCCGCATCGGGATTCCACCACACCGTCGGCCGCCAGAACCAGACGCCCATGTGATAGGCGTGATGGACCCAGTCGAGCTCGGGCAGGAAGTGCTTTTCCCAATACCACGGCACGTTCATGCCGAGGTCCTTGAACTGGTCCATGAACTGCCGGCAGATCCAGTCCTGCATGAACTCCTTGAACGACATCGTCCGGCTTTCCAGCGGCGTGTAGTAGTCCATGGAGATGCCGGTCAGCAGCGCGAACAGCTTCCACGACCGCCAGAACATCTGGTCGACCATCTTCTGCGCCTCGGCCTTCTTGCCGTTGTTGATCATGATCTTCAAGGTCGGCTCGCCCTGCTGCGAATGCCGCGCCTCGTCGGTCTGGATCGAGGAAATCAGCGCACCGAACTCGATGTCGCCGACATGCAGCGCATCCGAGGCCATGCCGAGGAACTGCAGGTTGGTGAAGCCGGTCTCGAAGGTGAAGGTCAGCTGGATCGCCGTCGACACCGCATCATTGGCGGTGAACATGTCGTCGAACAGGCTGCGCGCCGCGATCACGCCCCACTCATTGGTGTGCATCGCCTTGTGGGCCCAGTCGAATTGCGGATCCTTCGCCAGCAGGCAATAGGGGAAGTAGATCTGCGCCTGGCCGTGGCGGCATTCGTCGAGGGTGCCGAAGGTCGCCATGTTGCGCCAGGCAGCGGCGCGGCCGAACCGCGCCATGCGCGCCTCGCCGATCGAGGCGAAATATTCCGGAACCGGAATGGCGCCGTAATGCGCCTTGATCGCCGACTTCCAGCCGGCATCGAGATTGTCGTACAGATTGGAGCGCGCGATCGTCGAGCGGATCGAGTAGATGCCGTCGTCCTTGCCGGCCTGGTTGTGGACGTACTCGCGGTAGGTCAGCTTGTACGGCTCGTCCCAGCCCCACCATTGCTCGCCGTGGATGCCGAAGCTCTTTGAAAGCTCCTCGGGAAAGACCTCGTCCTCGCTGACATAGGAGAAGGCCCAGTTCATGTCGCGGGCTGTGTCGTAATAGTCCCGCCGCTGCAGCTTCGGCATGCGTTGCTCCTCCCGAGCGATGTGATCGTTGTTCTTGGTTGCGTTCCGCGCCGCCGCCCTTGGATGAGCGGACTTTGCGCGGCTCGTGTCGATGACGGACGATCCTCAGTAATAGAGGCCGAGAGATCGTCGCTCGATGCATTGATGGCCAGTCTAGGGGGCGTTCTTTGGTTTTTCTTTGGTCATCATCGCGTGCGAATTGATGGCTCGCATGTTGGCTCATGATCGCATGCGGATGCATTCCTGCCGCTGCGTCAGCATGCAGATGATGGATTGCGGCGTGGGGCGAAAATCGACGATGTCGCGCGTCAATGCGTCGGCTCGCTGATGCGAGGCCGGTTCAAGCGACGCGAGCGACGGTCATGACGGGGCGCATGAACGCGCCGCATTTCGGCGGACCGGAGTCGGCGACGGATCGATGCAGGGGAGGCGAAGCCAGGGGACGCCCGCCGCAGATCAGCGGCTGCGGCCGACGACGTGCAGCAGGAGGCCGTCCAGCGCATCGGTGATCGGGATCTGGCAGGCTAGGCGGCTCTCCGGCCGGACGTCCGCGGCCTCGAACTCGAGCAGGTCGGCCTCGATGTCGCCGGCGGGGCCGACGCGCTCCAGCCATGCCTTGTCGACGTGGCAATGGCACGTGGCGCAGATGCAGGACCCGCCGCATTCGCCGATGATGCCATCGACACCATTGCGCTTCGCCGCCTGCATGGCGCTCTCGCCGGGCTCGGCCTCGACAAGGCGCACGGTGCCGTCGGGCTCGATGAAGGTGATTCTGGGCATGGGTCGTTGCGTGTCCTTAGATGAACTGCCGGCCGCCGTCGATGATCAGGGTCTGACCGGTGATGAAGGCCGCGGCCGGCGACGCGAAGAACAGCGCGCCGCCGACCATGTCGTCGACGTCGGCGGCGCGCTTCAGGGCACCGCGGGACACGCCATATTCGGCGGCGTTCTCCATCAGGCCGAGGCTGGCCTCGGTGAGCGTGAAGCCGGGCGCGATGACGTTGACCGTGATCCTGTCGTCGCCGAGCTCGCGCGCCAGCGCACGCGTCATCGCAATGACGGCGCCTTTCGACGTGACGTAGTGCAGCCACATCGGCGAGCCGCTCATGACGGTGGCCGACGAGACGTTGACGATCGCGCCACCGCCGGCGCGTCGCAGCAGTGGCGCGGCCGCCTTGCTCATCATCCATACGCCCTTGATGTTGACGCGCATCACCCGGTCCCACTCGGCCTCCGGGATTGCCTCGAAGCCGCGGCGTTCGAGCCCGGCATAGATCGCGGCATTGTTGACCAGCACGTCGAGGCCGCTCATGCGCGCCAGCGCGAATTGCGCCAGCGCCGCGGTGGACGTCTCGTTCGCGACGTCGACCTCCGCCGCGTGCGCCTTGCCGCCGCGGTCGCGGATCAGCCGCGCGGTGTCGTCGGCGCCGCCGAGACGGATGTCGGCGGCGACGATCTCGGCGCCGGCCGCAGCAAAGGCGAGCGCGAATCCGCGGCCCAGCCCGCCGGCCGCGCCGGTGACGATGACGCGCTTGCCTTGCAGTTGGATCGGACTCATGTGGCAACCTCGATGTGCAGCAGATCCGCCATGAACGCAGACGCCGTGCCCTCGGCGATCAGCGCCCGGGCCATGGTGGTGCCGGCCTCGGTCAGCATCGACGGCAGCACGAAGCTTTCCAGCATCGCGAGCGTCTCCTTCGGCGGCGTATCGAACCAGCCGCCGATCGTCGCGACCCCATGGCCGGTGAAGCGCCACAGCTTGTCGGCGTCTTTCATCAGCGCATCCTCATGCGAGATCGCCGTCTTTCGGGTGTCGTGGCCGTCGATGATCGCCAGGATGGTCTCGACTCTTAGCCCAGGGATCGCCAGCCGTGCGAATGCCTCGGCTGCGATCTTCACGCCTTCGATTTCGTGGGCACGTTGCAGCTCGGGATATCTGGGATTGGGGCCGACGGCGGCGGCGAGCTGCTCGGGCGGGAATTTCTTCCAGCCGACGTCGTGCATGAGGATCGCCGGCAGCACCACGGCGGCGTCCGCGTCGGGATGGATCCGCAGCAGCGCCTGGCCGAGACGATAGGAGATCAGCGTATGCTCGTCGTTGGAGCGGACGTCCAGCCACGGCCGCGCTGCGAGCCAGATCGGCAGATCCTGTTCGCGCAGGAAATGCATCATCGCAGCTCCGCGTCGTAGGTGAGATAGATGGTCTTGTATTCGAGATAGTCCTCGATGCCGTAGCGACCCTTCTCGCGGCCGATTCCGCTCTGCTTCATGCCTCCGAACGGAGCGCGCTGGTTCGAGCGCTGGATGTCGTTGACCCACACGGAGCCGGCTTCGAGGCGCTCGGCCAGGGTCAGTCCTGTCGCCAGGTTGCGCGAGAACACGAAGGCGGCCAGTCCATAGACCGTCGCATTCGCGAGCCGCAGCGCCTCGGTGCGATCGTCGAACGGGGCGACACCAAGCACGGGGCCGAACGTTTCCTCGGTCATGACGAGCGCGGAGGGGGGCGCATCGGCGATCACGGTCGGCGGCAGGAACCAGCCCTTGTCGTAGAGTCCGCCCGTCAACCGGACGCCGCCGGTCAGCACGGTTGCGCCATTGGCACGGGCATCGGCGATCTGCCGCTCGCTGTTGCGGTAGATCTTCTCGTTGATGAGCGGTCCCAGCGCGCAATTCGAGGTCAGGCCGTTGCCGACGTCGAGCTGCGCGACCTTGTCGGCGAGCGCAGCGAGAAAGGCCGCGTAGATGGGGCGCTCGACATAGACGCGATTGACGCGGTAGCAAAACTGGCCGGAATTGGCGAAGGCGTGACGGGCGATCGCAGCAGCCGCTGCGCCGATATCGGCGTCGGCGCAGACGATGGCCGGACACTGGCCGCCGAGCTCGAGGGTGACGCGCTTCATCGTTCCGGCTGCAGCAGCAGCGATCGCCTTGCCGGCCCTGGTGCCGCCGGTGAACGCAATCTTGCGCGGCGTCGGATGCGCGATCATCTGCATGCCGAGGTCAGGGCCGCGACCGGTCACGGCATTGAAGCAGCCGTCCGGAAACCCAGCGGCCCGAAAGAGTTCAGCGAGCCGCAAGGTCGACAGCGGCGTGTCCTCGGCGGGCTTGGCGACGACGGTGCAACCGGCCATCAGCGCGGCGCCGAGCTTGAAGCAGAGCAGCGTCACCGGATAGTTGAAGGGCGTGATCGCGACCACGACGCCGACCGGCTCGCGTGTGATGATGATCTTTTCGCCGGCCACACCCGTCAGCGGCATCTCGGCGTGCAGGCGCAGGCCTTCCTCGGCATAGACGTCGAGCAGTTCGGCCGAGCGCTGAATTTCGCTGACGGCTCCCGCCAGCGGACGGCCGAGCTCCCTGGTCAGCAGGCGACCGAGCTCACCGGCACTCTCGCGCATCAGCCGCGCCGCGTTCCTCTGCAGGCGGGCGCGCTCTGCCACGGGCGTTGTTTTCCACGATTGGAATGCGATGTCGGCCGCGTTGATGGCGGCATCGACATCCGCGCGCCCGGCCTCCGGAACGCTGTCGACCGTCTCGCCCGTTGCCGGATCGACGACGTCGAAGGTCGCGCCGCTTTGGGCTGCAACCCAGCGGCCGTCGATGAACATGTCCATGTCCGCGGCCCCAGGTTCAGATCAGGTCGAGCATCAGCGCGGCACGGGTCTCGCCCAACGCCTCCTCGGCCATCAGTCGTCCGGCTTCGGTCTCGAGCACGGCGAGCTGCGCCGTCAGGCGCGACGCATATTGGCGCGGCGTCATCTTGAACCAGTCGCAGGCCACCGCAACGCCGGTGGTCGTGTAGCGCCACAGCTTGTCGGCGTCGCGCACGATCCGGTCGTTCAGCGAGCGCGGGTAGGGGCGAGTGTCGTGGCCGTCGATGATCTCGCCGACCGCGACGATGATGTTCTCCGGCCAATCGGCCTGTTCGAGGACGTCGCGTGACATGCGGACGCCTTCGCTTTCGTGGAGAAAGCGCACATCGGACTGCATCATGTTGGGACCGAATCCCTTCTCGATGATGTCCTTCATGTCGATCGTGTACCAGCCGATGTCGTGCAGGATGATTGCGAGCGAAACGATGTCCTCGTCTGCGTCCGGATATTGAGCGAGCAGCTTGCGTGCATACGCATAGGACAGGGGAATGTGGACGTCGTTCTTGCGCGCGCGCATGTACGGCTCGCTGATGCGCCAGACTTCGTCATAGCGGTTGCCGACATCGGACCTATCGAGCATTGCAATGTTCCATATGCGGAGAGAGGCCGGCGCCGCCGGCCTCTCTCGATTGGGTCAGGACAGGATGGTCACTTCGCCGGTCGAGCCGTTGACGCGCAGCATCTGTCCGTTCTTGATCGAGGAGCTGGCGCGTCCCGTGCCGGTGACGGCGGGCAGGCCGTATTCGCGGCACACGATCGCGGCGTGGGACATCATGCCGCCGATGTCGGTGACGATCGCGTTGATCTTGCCGAAGATCGGCGCCCAGCTCGGCGCGGTGACCGGCGCGACCAGGATTTCGCCCTGCTGGATCTGGCCGAGATCATCGGCGGAGCGCACCACGCGGGCGCGGCCCTCGACGATGCCGGGGGAAGCGGCCATGCCGGACAGCTTGGTGGTGTTGGCGGCGCCATCGAGCCAGCGGCCGATGCTCTCCGTGGTGATGCCCCACAGCATGATCGTGAACGGCTCGGTGATGACATCGGGCGGATTGTTGAGCGCAGGCTGCGGCGGCGTCGTCGCGAGCGCAGCCAGGATCTTTTTCCGCCGCTCGATCTCGGGCGGCCAATAGGTCGGACCGATCGCCGGTGCGCCGACGGCCCAGCCATTGCCGTAGTCGAACAGCGCGTCGCGGACTTCCTGACGGTTCAGATAGAACAGGTCGTCGGCGTCCTTCCAGAAGCCGGCATCGCGGAAGATGGCGCCGAGCTCACGCATCTTGCGCCAGAATACGCTCATCGACCAATGCTCGATGTAGAAATTGTGGTTCTCGACATAGGGGAACACGGTCCGGGCGAGCCCGAGCTTGCCCTCGAAGGCTGCGCGGGCGTCGGCATCGAGCATCTCGGCATATTCGGACGTGATGCGGTCGCGCTCTTTGGCAATGGCCTCCGTCGGCCGGTCGATCTCCTCTCCCCGCTGCACGCGGACGACGTAGTCCCTGACATAGCCGAGCGGGATGTCGAGATGCTCGATCCAGTACTTGTCGGTCGAGTAGAAGCCGTTGCCGGAGGTGAAGTTGAACCAGGGATCCTGCGCCTCGTTCCAGGCCGTCAGCCATTCGGCGCCGTTCGGCGCACGGCCGACCGCGGCCAGCGCCTCGTCGACCGATCCGCTCTTCAGGGCATCGGCGACACCGAGCTTCACGGCGAGCTTGGCGAGCTTCTTCAACTCGTCGTCCGGACGGAACAGGTCGACTTCCACGCCCTGCACCATCTTGGCGATCGCCTGATCGGGAATGGTGGGGAATTGCCCCTTCATGAAGCTGAAGAAGTCGAGATAGGCCGCGTAGCCGAGATTCAGGAACTCGAAATGGTACTGCCAGGTCTTGTAGAGCAGCTGGATCGCCCGGTCGTAGGTCTCCATCAGCGCGTAGGTGTTGTCGAGGCCGACACCCGCCGTGATCCACTCCAGCGGCACGGCTTCGGGCAGCGGCTCGAAATTGAGCGCCTCGAGATCGGCGATGTTGGCGCGGACCTTCTTGTCCCAGTTCGCCAGCAGGCGGTCCCAGTTCTGGAAGTAGTAGCCGGCGCGCTCCAAGAAATGCGGTACGCGACCAGCGATCAGCTCGGGCGCCACCGCCACCGGGCTCATGTAGCAATAGCCATTGTGGATGCGGTACTCGACGCCGTTCGCCGGCGGGATCAGATAGTGCCGCGTGTTGTACTGGCCGAGACACTTGACCGCGAACTCGACGGTGACGGCGTCGAACGGCTTGAACGGGCTCGGCCAGTGCTGCGAGTCGCAGAACCAGAACTTGCCGTCCTCCTTGTCGCGCAGGCTGTTCTGGAACTGGAGATAATAGGGATAGAGCTTCTCCCAGCCCTCGGCGCCGACCGGCGTCTTCAGGTCATAGGGACTTGGGAATTTCGCATGCGCCGTCATTGTCGTTTCCCCTCGGTTTCTCTGTTGCTTGTTGTCGTGATGCTCACCGCTTGGCCTGGACCGGGGCCAGCAGCGTTCCAAGTACACCCGCAATCCCGGTCTCGTAGATCGCGGTCGACTGCTTCTTCTTCTGGCTCCAGACGGTCTCCGGCCGGCTCTGCAGCGCCACGAGGTTCTCATCTTCAGGGAGATCGGCGTCGATCGCCCATTCGACGTCCTGCGGACAGCCCATGCTGCGCTCGAGCGACTTGGCGAGCCTGGCGACGGCGAGCACCTGGGCATTGGTCAGGGAGGGCAGGGTGCGGCGCTCCGGCGCGATTACGCGCTCGACGGTCCGGCGCTCGGCGCGATCGGCGACGAGTTCGAAATCCTTCTCGGCGATGCGGTGCTTGATGACCTGCAGAAGCACCTTCTCGACGACGAAATTGTCGGGCGTGATTTCGCCGGAGACCACCGGCTCACCGAGCCCGAAGGCGGAATCGATCACGATCTTGGTGCGGTCGCCGTTGATCGGATCCAGCGTCATCGCCACGCCCGCGGCGGCGGCGTTGACCATCTTCTGGACGCCGACCGACATCAGCACGTCGATCTGGCCGAGCCCGTTCTCGGCACGGTAGGAGATCGCGCGCGCGTTGAAGAGGCTGGCCCAGCACGCCTTGACCTTCTCGACCACGGCGTCCTCGCCGACCACCCAGAGATAGGTATCCTGCTGGCCGGCGAAGCTGGCGTCGGGCAGATCCTCGGCGGTTGCCGACGAGCGCACCGCCACCGGCAACTGACCGTCGGGCGACATCCGGCGATACGCCTCGCGGATCGCCTGCTCGACCGCGCCCGGCATCGGCTGTGCCATGATTGCGTCGCGGATCTCGTGCGACAACTTCTCTTCGTCATCGACATCGTCGAGCACGATCCGCGAGAGGCGCTCGCTGATCGTCGTCTCGAGTCCGTTGCTTCGAAGATGAAGGGCGTAGGCGTCGGTCGCGACCGCAAATCCCGCGGGAACGCGCACGCCCTGTGCGATCATGCGCGCCAGGCTCGCGCATTTGCCGCCGATGCGCGGGAAGTCGTCCTCGCGTGCGGCTTCGAATGGCACGATGAAGGATGCGGCTGCGTTGGCGCCCATGCGTCTGTTCCCCACCTTATGGCCCGGATCGGCTCCGGACTTGTTGTTGCTTGTGAAACGCGGCCCAATGACGATCGACGTGTCAGGCCACGTCCCACTCGATCCGAAGCGCCGTCGGCACGCGGAACGAGATGTTGTGAACGAAGTCGATGGTCTGGTCGGCAGCGAGCCGGAGACCAGGAAGCCTGCAGGTCAGCTCGCCGAGCGCGATCGCGAACTCGATGCGGGCCAGCTGCTGGCCGACGCAGGTGTGAATGCCGTAGCCGAAGGCCAGATGGCTTCTCGCGTCGGTGCGCCGGACGTCGAAACGGGTCGGCGCGGAGAACACCGCCTCGTCGCGATTGGCGGAGCCGATGAGCAGGAGGATATTGGAATCCTTCGGCACCGGCACGCCGCCGATCTGGGTGTCCTTCAGGGCGCGTCGGCGCCAGGCCACGATCGACGGGCTGAAGCGCAAGCACTCCTCGACCGCATTCGGAATGAGCTGCGGCTCGGCGATGATGGCTTCCCAGTTGTCGCGCCGCTGCAGCAACTCGCGCATGCCGTTGGCCATCAAGGTCGTCGTGGTCTCGTGGCCGGCGAACAGTGCGCTGTAGAGAACGCCGGCGATCTCCTCGTCGCTGATCTCGGCGCCGTCCTTCTGCAGTCGGACCAGATCGCCCGGCAGATCGTCGGTCGGATCGTCGTGGCGCTGACGCACCAGCGCGCGGCAGTAGGTCCAGTATTCGACCATGTTGCGCGCATGCACGATCTGCTCGTCGTCGCTGAGGTCGCCCCAGGTCAGCAGCGCGCGGCTCACCGCCCAGGACTTCACGCGCGGCACGTCCATATTGGGAATGCCGACCAGCTTGAACAGCACCAGCGCCGGCACATCATAGGCAAACTCGCGGAAGAAGTCGGCATGTCCGCGATCGGCGAAGGCATCGATCGCCTGGTTGACGATCGCCTTGATCTCCGGCTCGATCGCCCTGAACCGACGCGGCCCGAAGCAGCCCTGTACCAGCTTGCGGATGCGGGTGTGATCGGGCGGTACCCGCGCCGACAGGCCGGAATAGGCGGTGAAGCCGCCCTCGCGCATGATGCGCTTGCCTTCCTCGCACATCGGGCGAAGCGGGGCCTGGGCGTTCTCCGAGGAGAATGTGCGCCAGTCGTCGAACACGGCCTTGATGTCGGCGTGGCGCGCGACGACGTAGTATTTCAGCTCGTCGGAGAAGAAGACCGGCGCCTCGGCGCGGGCCCATTCATAGAACGGGAACGGATCGCGCATCTCGAAGGGATCGAAGTCTTTGGCGGCGTCGCTATAGGGGCACCGCGCCAGCTGAGCTGCCGAACCGGGCATGTCGTCCTCCCATTCGCCGCCCTTGCTGGCGACGTTGTCATGGGCTCACTCTAAGCGGCGGCCTTTGGGTTTTCTTTAGCCCTTAACTGTATGACAAATTGAGATAAATCGTCAATTCTGCTGGCGGCGGCACTCCCATGGCGCATGGCTTGGCCGGCAAAGGTCGCGTGACCGAGCCGGTCGCGAGCGAGCGGCCTCACGCCGTGAGCTTGCGGTGCAGCTCCTGAAGCGAGGCGCTCTTCGGCCGGTTGTCGAAATGCTTGAGCGAGTCGAGGTACAGCTTGAACTGGCGGTCGATCGCCTCGCGTCGGCCTTGCGCCTTGAACACCTGCATTGCCTCGGCATGCGCCATCTCGCACAAGGGGTCGATCGCCAGCGCCTTCTGGCAATGCGCGAGCGCGGCCGAGTGGTCGTTGCGTTCGAGATAGATCCGTGCCGCGTCGCGTTGCACCTTGAAGAACATGTCGCGCAGCCAATAGCGCTTGCTCCAGCACCAGTCGCGCTCGCCATCGTCGGCGTACTCGACCGGAATGTCCTCGAACAGGTCTCCGGTGTACAGACGGTCCGCCGCCTGCAGACAGATCAGCGCCTCGTCGCTGGCGCCGGCCTTGATGTGACCCTGGGACTGGCGGCAGAGCTGTTCGAAGGTCGAGATGTCGAGCCAGCTGCGCTCCGGGGGCACCAGCACGTAGCGCGATCCCTCGCGCCGGACATAGTTGCGCGTCTCGTCGCGTCCGTTGGGCTGGCCGAGCGCCAGCCGCAGATAGCGCACGGTGTGATAGAGGCGGTTGCGCGCAGCCTCAATGTCCTCGGCGTTGGGCCAGAGCAGATCCGCAAGCTCGTCGGTGGCTGCGCCATGGCCGCCCTTCTGCAGCAGATAGGCGAACAGGGTCTTAGTCTTGCGGGTCGCTCCGCCGGGCGGGTCCCAGTTCACCTGGCTGCCGTCGTTGCGATAGATCCGCAAGCGTCCGAAGCAGCGGATCTTCCAGCGGTCGCGGCTGTCGAGATGAACTGTACTGGGCTCTTCCGCCGATCGCCGCAACAGCCACATGGGGTCGGCGCCTTCGGCCGCGTGCAGCGCGGCCGCCGATGTCCCGATCCGCAACTCCGGCGCGATCGCGCCGAGCCAGAAATCGACCTGCTCGCGCAATGCGCCGCGCGTCTGCAGCCGCGACGGCAGCCAATGCGGATTGTCCACCAGTCCGGCGCTGGTGAGGATCTGCGGATGGCCGCGCAGTGCGACGAGCAACTGCTCGTCGATCAGCACCCGGCGGTTATAGAGAGAGGCGATCGAGACCTTGGACTGCTGGGTGAGCGTTTCCGCAAGTGCGGGCCAACCCTCGAAATTGGCCGTCGCCGAGTTGGTCTCGAGGCCCCAGCTCATGTCGACGACGAGCAGGGCAGGCCCTTGTTTGCGGGTTGGTGCCACCCACCTCTCGATTCGGCCTGCGACATCTCGAAACGAGATCGGCACCCGCAGCAGCGCCATCTCGACAAAGCTCTTGCCCTCGACGAATCCGGTCTTGTTGATGCGCTTTGCGAGCTTCTCGACCCGCGCGACCGCGTTGACGTCCGCCGCGATCACGAAGATCCGGCAGGGCTGTGCGACAGTCTGGTAAAGCTTGAAGAAGTCCGCAAAAAGAAGCTTTTGCTGCGTCGCGAATAGCGCGAGGTTGACACAACTATTCTTGGTCATGGGTACTCACCCGCGGCAACCCCATTGCAGTCAGCCAGACTGGAGGTAGTCTAAGAGCGGCCGCCGGAAGGTTTCAAGGCCCTGTTTCGCGAGCATTCCTGCAAGCTGGCGAGAGCCAAAAGCCGTGAAATGCGGCAGCGAAATGAATCGCTTTCAGCGACGATGCATGTTCGGGTTTGCGGGAACGGGACGCGGATTGAGCACGCCAGCGGAGCTGATTGCCTCAACGCGAGGCTCCTCTAGACCGTCAGGCGCTCGTGGATTGCCGCTCCCTGACCTCTCGGATGAAGTGTGACGCCGCTAGAACTGTCGGGCTGGCAACGAGTTGATGATTGATGTTCGATGCAGGCCAGCCGCGGGGTAGGCTTTATCCCTCAGCTTGTCGTATGAGAAGTCCGGCTCCGTTGTCTGCAGCTTGCGAACCATCTCGAAAGAAAGCTCCCGGTGCCCATTATGGGCATAGAGAGCGGACAAATATCGCAAGGGTGGAGCAAAGGTCGGAGCAAGAGCATGGCTGGCTTCTGCAAGATGGACGGCCTTGTCGAGTTCTCCCGCCATGGTCCCCGCAATGCAGCTCAGGGCATCGAGCTGAAAACGGAAAGGCGCCGCACCAGCGATCGTACGGGCAAGCAATGTGTGCTGGAAGCCGTCCTCTGGTTTGCCGAGATAGCTCTTTGCGATTCCCAGGCAGGCCCAGGCGATCGGGTTGGCGTGGTTCAGTTGAATGGCTCGCTCGGCCAGCTCATAGGCGGCAACGTACGAGCGTCGCATCATGGAATGGACATGCGCGCTCAGGCCAGCAACATAGGAGTTGTAGGGTTCGAGCTCCAGCGCCCGGTACATCAGATCGAAAGCCTCCGCCTCAAGCGTCTGGCGGCAGTTGAATTGACGCTCGGCGAGCATGAAGGTGCGCAAATAGGCGCGCCACGCGAGATAGATGCCGCGGGGCTCGGCCGCGAAAGCAGCCGCGAACAGCTTGTCGGCGGACTCGAAGTTGGCTCTGCCAAGTCGAAACAGGCGCAGGATACCAGCATAGCATAGATGGGAGGCAGACCTCGGAGCGCCATCCTTGATATGAGCGAGTTGATCGACGGCGAAGTTGACCACCAGGTTGATGGTTCTCATCACATTGGTGTCGTTCAGGTCGAGCGTACCCTCGCCGTTGATCTGCAATGTCGACGACCATGCCAGCGTGTTGGCGGGGCGCTGCAGCAGCGCGAGCCGAACGATCTTGCTCGTGTCAGACCCGAACACATCAGAACGCAGGGAGAGCGTGCCGGCCGAGGAGCCATCGTCACCGATCGAGCCATCGCCAGGCAAAGTGTCCGCCGGCCAGGCCGCCGACGCGCTCATGTCGCGCCGGTCTTGGATCGTGGCTACGCCCAGTTCCTTGATCGTCTTGGCGATGGAATCGACGAGGCTGTCGGTCACGACCGCAGTATCCGACGGACCTGTCCGGCAGCCGGGGATCAGGACGATTCGGTTTCGCGAGGGCCGCTCCTCGGCGGGCTGCAGGTGCGCTGCAAGGTCGGTCGCGAGATTGACGACGTGGCGGAGGTCCGGCGAAGGTGCGACGTGCATCTGGAATCGCGCACGCTCCTCGCGCAGCCAATCCTCGAACTCCTCCTCTGCAATGTCAAAGCCTTCAAGAAGCTCACCTTGGGGAGGCGCCATCTCCTGCAGTGGTGACGCGGTAGCGTAACGGGCGATGTCGGTCTCAAATAGCTTTGGATCGAGCGAAATGACGAAGCTGTCGGCGCACAGCAGGGAGCGGCAGTCGGCCAGCGCCTTGCGGATTTCGGTCAGGCTTTGGCGAAGGCTAGCCGCGCCCTGCTCCTTGCCGCGGCTCCCCCAGAGCCTGTCCTGGATCCAGACCCGCGATCGCTTGTGCTCCCGCGCCAGCGCCAACATCGCAATGAGGGCGCAAGCCTTGCGTCCTCTAGGCGTGCAATCCTCGCCAGAAGCCTTGACCACGCGAAACGGACCAAGAAGCTTGATCAGCAATTTTGGATCTGAGCTCACATTCGTCGCCCACAACCATGATGTAATCAGTCGTGAAAATACGGAAACCAATGATTGAGTAGTGAAGTCTCCAACACCCTTGCTGTCAACGTGAAAAATCCGTGAAACGCCGTCATTTCGAAGGCGGGCGGCTTGACCGCGCGTGCCGTCAAAACGACCATTCAGTGGTAACGGGCGGAGCAAGTCCGCCGGGCCAGGCAGGGAGGCGGCAGATGGCATGGCTAAGCGGTGAGAGCGGAGAAAGCGGCGAAAGTGGTGAGAGCGGCGAAAGCGGCGAAAGCGGTGAGAGCGGCGAGGGCCGCCGTGTCCGCGCCTCATCGCGCGCACGCGCGCTGATTACCAGCCGGGAGGGCGTCGTCGGCTACTGGAACCAGCCGTCACACACGCCTGATCACTATACTGCCGGGCCAGAGGCGCTCGATCGCTGGTCGCGCGACGTGCGACTGCGCATCTTCGCTGGCGAGCTGTTGTCGGGCCTTGTCTATGACGAAGGCGAGACCTCGATCTCGCTTCAGTACCGTGGCCGCAGCGATGAGACGTTCACGCCGATCGTGCACATGATCCGTCCCAATGCCTCGGACTTCGCCGAACAAGCGGCTTGGGTGTTCAACTATGCCGCGCTGCGGATGGAACGCAGCAGCGAGATCCTGGCCGAGCTGCACGATTTCACCAGCTTCTTGGGCCTGGTCGGATACTGGAATCCGAGCCGCAGCCCGTACACTGCCGAGCTGCTGGCGCTGATCCTGCAGGTGACGACCACGATCGAAATGCGGGTCAAGCATGCGCTCACCTGCCGGCGCCCAATCGAATATTCACCGCAGATACAGCCGATGATCCAGACGCCGGGGCATGGGTCGCTGCCGAGCGGCCATGCCACGGAATCCTTTGCTGCGGCCTTCGTGATCAACGCGCTCATGCGCAAGGCGAGGACCGGGCGAGACGATGTCGATGCGACCGATCCAGTGTTCGTGCAGCTGATGCGCCACGCCGAGCGCATTGCCATCAACCGGACGGTCGCCGGCGTGCATTTTCCGGTCGACAGCGTGGCCGGTATGGTGCTGGGCTGGACCTTGGCGGAGCTGTTCATTGCGCGCTGCTCTGGCTGCGGCCAGGTCACGATGCGCAAGTTCGACGGGCGGGGGTTCAACGACGATTTCCGCTACGACGATGTGCTGGCGATGTCCTACAGGCGATCGGCCGCTGCGAACGTCGCCAGCGAGCAGGGTGGCGGCGGCGCGATCATCGAGGCCGGCACGCCATCGACCGTTCCAGCCTCGCCGATCTTGCAGCATCTCTGGACGCAGGCGCTCGCCGAGTGCCGCCTGATCGTCGGCTGACACGAAAGGACAGGCGCATGAGAGACTGGCGAGGAGATCGGGCCGAACGAGCCAATCCCTATCTGGACTGGGAGTTGCGCAACAGGCCACTCGGCAAGAGGCTGGACTGGTGCAGCGTGCAGATCCAACTGCTGCCGGAGGCCAACGGCAGCTATGTGGCCCATCTCGGCCAGTTGGCCGCCATCGTGGCCGCCGGCCACGAGCCGGACGAGCCTGCTGACGCGCTGACCATCCGCATGTCGGCCGACGAATTCGATCTGCTGACGAAGCTGATCGACGACATCCGCATCGGTCGCGTCCCGCCGCCGGACGATCCGCGCGATGTGCAGTTCTTCATCTACCGGCCCGAAGACATCGCCAATCGCACTGCCGCCAACGGTCTCTTCACCGCGATCCATGTCGGCCCGCCGATTCCAGGCCTGCGCTTCGACTCTGTCATCGCCGCGCCGACCGATCTCGGCAAGCCGTTGACGGATTTGACGCGGCAGGTCGCTATCGGCGTCATCGATGACGGCATCGCCTTTGCCAACCGCCGTTTTCGCAGCAGGGGCGGCAGATCGCGCATCCGGGCGATCTGGCTACAGGATGTCGAGCGCCGGACCAAGGATTTCGGCGTCGCCGCCGGGCAGCGGCTCACCGGCGAGGAGCTCGACGTGCTGTTTGCGGCGAATGCGAGCGAGGCCGACATCTATCGCGCGTTCGGCATGACCGATTTCGGCAATGAGCAACGCAAGCCGCTGGCGCAACGCGTCTCGCACGGCACACACATTCTCGATCTCTCCGGCGGCTACGATCCGACCGCGGAAGATATCGCCAGCAAGCGGCCTCTGTTGGCGGTGCAGCTGCCGTCGCCGGTGTCCGGCGATACGACCGGCGTTACCATGGCGAGCTACGTGCTGCAGGGGGCGCGCCAGATCATGCTGTGGGCCGACCGGATCAACCCGAAGCTGCCGCTCGTCATCAATTTCAGCTATGGCATCGCGGCCGGCCCCAAGAACGGCAGCCACGAGATCGAGCAGGCTCTGTCGCGGATGATCGAGCGTCGCAACCAACGCGGCGGCCCGACCTATCTGGTGCTGCCGGCCGGCAACAGCTATCGCGAGCGGACGACGGGCCGGATGGTTGTGCAGCCCGGCGCCTCCGATCAGATCGATTGGATCATGCTGCCGGATGACGGTACGTCCAATCATCTCGAGATCTGGCTCGACGGCGAAGCGATCGCGCAGCAATGGCCGCGCGTCGGCGTCAGCCTGACGCCGCCCGGCGATGTGCCGCGCATGATCGATGGATTCGGTGATGGCGATGTGCAGGTGCTGGAGGATGACGGCAAGCCGATCGCCGCCATCAATGGCCACCTGGCCAAGGTGGCCGGCCAGCCCGACCGCGTCCGCTTTCATCTGTCGGTCAATCCGACCACCGCGCGCTGGAGCGTGAGGCATCCAGCGCCGGCCGGACGCTGGCGGCTTTCCGTCACCAACGGATCGGAGGCGCCGCTGACCGCACATCTCTACATCCAGCGCGACGATACCCCGCTGGGCTACGTGCAGCATGGACGTCAGTCCTATTTCGATCATGCAGGGGGCTATCAGCGTGCGGCGCTGGATGGCAGCTACAGCGATCCGGACAGCAGCGGCTGCCCCATGACTCGCGAGGACACACTGTCGGCGCTCGCGACCGGTGCGGGCGCGCTCGTGGTCGGAGCCGTCGATGCCGCGGGCCAGCCGACGGATTATACGGCGAGCGGTCCGACGCCGGGGCGCGCCGAGCCCGATTGTGCTGCCATCGCCGACCAGGGGCCCGCGCATTGGGGCGTGCTCGCGGCCGGTACCCGGAGCGGTTCGGTGGTGGCGATGCGCGGCACCAGCGTGGCAGCGCCGCAACTCGTGCGTCGGCTCGCAGATTATCTCGCATCGCTGCAACCGGGCCCGGTGCTTGCGTCGCTTGCGGTGACCGACGGTCCCGTGGCCAGCTCCGACGTCCCGCCGCCGGGCGCCGCCGTGCTCGAGCCGATCAAGCAGGACGCGGTGGCCGCTTCGCCGTGTGACCATGCCCGTATCGGCAGTTTCATCCTGCGTGCGAGCGGCCACCCCGGCCTGCCGCCGCGGACCTATCCGCGCAGCCCAAACTTGCGCTGAGCCCGACTCCCTGGTTCGCCGCCGCGCAATTGCAGCATGCTGGCAGACAGTGAGCCAGCACAGGCGCGCGCCTCGACTCCCAGCCCGGATCCGATGCCTCTTGCGCTGCGCCCTTGCCGACGCGCGCGATAGCGCAAGTGCGTGAGTGCAGATGGCGTCGTTCCGATGCATTTTTGACGATGCTCTTGCGATGTCCTGACGATCGTCTCACACCGCCTCGGCATAGTTCCTCCCGTGCAAACGAGACACAGGAGGATTCAATGCGCAGATCCAATATCCGTATCGTGATGGGCTTGATCATCTCGCCCTTGCTGATGTCCCAGGCCTCCGGTCAGAACCTCAAGGACCTGGTGCCGACCTATCAGCCGCATCAACAGACCGACAGCGAGCGGTTGCAGAACTTCCGCGCTCCAGCCCCGCCTCCGACCAACTATCCGAACATCAGCCGTGATCCTTCCACCAACGAGCCGCGGCTCAACGTCAACCGCGATGTCTCGCTCGGCGGCAACGTGACCCGGAACAGCGCCGAGGGAAACGTCCGCTTCCCGATTCCGGGATCTCGCTAGGCGCTGTTCGGCGACATGGATGACTGCTCGCCGTCCAGGCGCGGCGTCTCGAAAGCGGGACGCTGCTTCAAACAATCATGATGACGTGAGGAGATTGCAGATGAAGAGTCTTCGACTGATGGCCTGCTCCGCCATGCTGTTGCCCAGCGTCGCTCTGGCGCAACAGCAGATTCCGACAGGCTCACTGCCGCCCGACATCGCGGCCGCGATCAAGGCGGCTCCGCTGACGCAGACGCTGATTCCGATCAGCGGCGAGGAGAAATTCGCGCAGCAGATCATCAAGGCGGATGAGATTTCCTTCGCGGCGGGGGCAAAGCTGACGCTGACCGGATTGAACTATCCCTACATCGTGGTGGCCGCGCAACGCATCAAGTTCGCCAACCCGGACACCTACAGCATCATCCAGCGCGATCCGCAGGCCGTGGCCGCCGTCGGCAGTGACGGCCCCGCAGGTCCCAATGGCGCCGACAATCCCGGCGAGACCAACCGGACTGGCAATCCCGGTTACCCCGGCGGCCCTGGCGGGCCTGCCGTGGCCGGACAGACCCGGCAACTGCCCGACGTCTATCTGGTCGCCGGAGAACTCTCCGATCCGAAAGGGCCGATCCCGGCTGGTCTTCTCAACCTCGTCCTTCTCTTCCGCGGCATTGACGGCGGCGATGGTGGGACCGGGGGGAAAGGCGGCAACGGCGGCCGGGCCGGAAACGGCAAGGAGGGCGCTACGAGCCTGTTCGACTGCAAGGAGGGTGGCGGCCCCGGCGGGACGGGAGGCGCTGCCGGTCCCGGAGGACGCGGCGGTGACGCCGGCGCTGGGGGACAAGGTGCCGATCTCATCTTCGTCACGACCAGACCTGCCTACGAAGTCCTGAGCTATTCGCGGATCAACAATGTCGGCGGGAGGGCCGGACTCCCAGGTCGGGGCGGCAGCCCGGGCAATCCGGGCCCCGGAGGCCAGGGCGCGCCGGCCAATGGCTGGTGCAAGGGCACAGGCGGAGGGTCGCCAGGCAATTTCCCGTCGCCTGCAAACCTCGGCTTCGGCAAGCCGTCTGCGGACGGCGCGAAGGGAACGGTCACGGCGGTCATTCTTCCGTCCGTCGGTCCTCTGTTCGGCAAGTGATGCGGCGAGCGGCAGATGAAACCTGCAGGCCGCGTCCTGCAGGTTTCGTCCGTCAGCGCGCGGTCCCAATCCCTCAATCCCGGAGGAAGCCATGACGACGACGCGCGACAGAGTGGAGCAATACGTCCTCGACTATTTCCATCGCCAGTGGCCCTCGGCGACCGAGGCCACCTCGCTCGCCGGCGATCTCGGCCTGGATGCCTATGACATCTACGACATCGGCCGGCATCTGCGGGGGTGGCGCCGCGCCAGCTACACGCCGAGTGAGTTCGCCGGCTGCGAACTGGTGAAGGATATCGTGACGCTGATCTACCAGAAGGTCCGCGCCGCCGGAAACTGAGGCGGGCACCGGCGGGATCCAGTCCATCACATGAAGGAAGGTACCGATGAAGCGCATGAGCCTCGCCAGTCTCGCCGTCGCCGTCGCGGGCGGCATCCTTGCGGCGCAGGCCGCAGCCGAGACGGCAGCTGCTGACGACATGTTCGCGTGCTACAAGACCGCCCCCGCGGGCTAAACGTGTGCGCCTTCGCTCAACCGTAGCGAGTTCGATCTGCGGAAATCTCTGCCGGAAATCGAGCAAAGACGCTCTCAGGTTGCCCGCCGAAAGCGATGTACAGAAGCCAACAGCAAGCCGGCCGGTCTCACCATTTCGGGTCGATATTGCTGTTGCTATCAGCGTCTCAAATTCCTCAAGGATCGTTCTTGCCATCCTGAGAACGCTCCGGCCGGCGGGCGTTGGCTTCACCCCACCGCTCGAGCGATCGAAGATCACAACGCCAATCGAGTGTTCGAGCTGCCGAATGCAGCGGCTGAGCGTGGACTGCTGAAGCAATAGTGCTTCGGCCGCTTGTCGAAAGCTTCCGTAGTCGGCAGCTGCTACAGCGTAGCGGAGATGCTGCAGGTCAAAAGCCGACATCCGGCTGTGAAGTGCCGTTCCGGTGGAGTGCTTATTATCTATCATGCTGAAATGTCATAAGAGACTGCATTAAGCGTGTTGAAATCACGCGGAATGTACTTGGCGGCGAAGGAGAAACTTCGAATCGAAAGATTTGTGGCAGCCGGATTCGCAAAGCGGCCAGTTGGAGAAGCCGGCGTCGCTAGTAGAAACGGATTGTTGGTCGACAAGATGATTGTGTGGCGCACAATCTTGGGTTTAATAATGGCCAGCAAATGGCCGGCGCGAGCGCAAGTCGGGGATTTTCGGATAGCGTGTCGGCCGGAGCAATCGCGCCCTACGTGCAGGGCTTTCACGGCGGCGTCATCGAGGCGGTCGATCCATCATTTCTCATGGGCGAACGTACCGGGCAAAGTCCCTTCCGCCTCACCTCAACGCGCATGAAGGTTGTTGATTGTGTTCCGCGAGATTGTATTACTAAGAGAGTTAACGGCAGGCGGGAGGTGCCAATGACGTACCATCGAATTCTAGCATCAATATTTTTCTTGGCGAGTTTTGCCGGATGTGCCTTAGCAGAAGCGCCATCTCCGTCCGAGTGCAGAGATGTGCTGAAGGCGTACAACACGAGTTGGACCCAAAAGACTTTCACTGAAAGGCTAGCGACCTTAAATCTGGTAGACACCAGCAAATGGAGTGAAGAGCAGAAGAACTACAAGGCTGATGTTCCCGAGTACTTCAGCGGCTCTGCTGATGAATTCAAGAGCAGCAGGGAGAAGCTGTTCAATCTCTCAAGCTACAATAGAGATACGTATCAGTCAGGCGCAGAGCTCTTGGTCTATCTGCCTGACGAAGCGGTCAAGGCCTGGAGCAGTTGCATCAATCGAGACAAAATCGGCCTGATTGTACAGCTCGTGAGTCTGGACGAACTCGGCGCATCTATAGAGTTTGTGTGGAACAATCCCGACGGGCTCGACAAAGTCACTCTTGAAATTGAAACAGACAATGTGGCGCCCGGGTCAAAACTTGATAGTCCAATCCAGCTGAGTGCAGCAGCGAAGAAAGCCGGTGAGTTCGCGATTAAGCGGAAGGACAAGGCGTTGCCCAGCAAGATTATCGCAAGGGCAGTGACGGTGACGCCATCTAGCGCGACATATTCCGCTCATCTCTACATCCCGCCGAAGCTCCCCAAGCCGATTTCGCCCTGCGTGCAGACGGATGGCAATGGCAGATGCCTAGCTTGCTACTGGGACTTGTGGTCCGCTAGAGGCTCGCAAGGTACCGAGCGAACATTGGCTTGTCCTCATATGAAGAGTGGCAAGGGTTTTTTGCGCGCAGTTAAAACTCAGCAACTTCAAGAGGGCTGGAAAGCCGCCGATACCGGACAGCTTGATTTCCAAAACGCTCAGGAGTTCAAACGAGGTGATTACAAGTGGTCAAACAGGATGGCGGGTAAAGGATACTGTAGCCCGAGCGCTTATCCAAGTCTTGACCAGCCCCTGGGAACGATAAACGACGATGAGCAAGTTGAGGTAACATGGACTGCCCAAGCATGCTCCGGATGTGGCGGTACATATGATTGTGGTATCGACCTTCACAAGGCATTCCTGCAATCGAGATGAAGTGAGAGCAAGGAAACTCTAAGAGCGTGCGTGAGCCAGGCTCTGGGTTTCCGAGCGCCCCGGCACCTGTCGCCGCGAGCGGTTGGCGATGAGTGCACACTTGTTCAGCAACGACCATTCTCATTGGATAGCTGGCCGAGCGCACCTGGGCCGAGAAAATCCGCAAGCTGGCCGACCTGGGCTTCATCAAGCTCCAGTCGGGGCAGGCGGGCCCGCTGTCTCATGCCTTGATCATGAACCCGTACCTGGTCATCAAAAAGATGCACGAGGACGGGCAGCCGGGGCTCTCTAAGGAGAAGTATCGGGGCCTCGAGGATCGCGCCCATGAGATTGCGGCAACCGACCTCGATGGCGATTATCTCGATGACGCCGAGGAAGAAGAGGCGACCGCCGCCGCGCCGGCGCCGACAGCACCAGCTCGGGCCGCGAAAAAGGCCGTGCCGAAAAAGGCTGTTGCGAAGAAGCTCCCGATTAGACCGCTGAAGGTGGCAAAGAAGAAGGCCGTCGCATAGATGATGTCATGCCCGACCACCAACTGAAATTCAAAGGCCCCAGCTTCGACTTTGACGCCCAGGGATGGATGGCTATCGTTGCCGCCATCATCATTGTCGCACTGATCGCGGCGCCATGGATTTGGCGCTGAACGGGGTAGGGGCATGTCCGAGTTCAGCAGCAGGCCATCCAGGCCCGCATGAGCGCTATCGTTGCTGGCCAGGTTGCGGGCGTGCAGGCAGCAAGCCTTGCGATGCGGCACACGCCTACAGCCTGCACATCGACCCGACCACCAAGATGGACTAGATGCGCCGGCCCTAAGAGGGCGCGACATATCCGATGGGGTAGCCTTTGCCCATGTTCTGGAAATTCGGCTCGCCGTCGCTATGAATGCCCAGTATCGCGTCTGCGTCTAGCGGCTCAAAAGTATAGAGGTCGAATGCGCCACGATCGGGCTGGCAGCGAAGCATCCGCGCAAATGTGCGGACCACAGCGCGGCCTGCATTAAGCCAATGGCGGGTCTTCTCGATAGGAACGGCTATTTCGAGGACACGAGGCCGTCCGATGCCGGCGACAAGCTTCTCCAGCCTCTCGTCCTCCAGCCAGAAGTATGTCGATTCGCCTCCCCAATTCGCAAGCAGCAGCTCCACGCCGCCATCGTCAATTTCAACCGGATCAGATGTCATCCAGAACTTGCCCAGTCGACCAGGTTGTTGCTCCTGATGGTGGCAAGGACTTGCGGCATAGAGCGCTTCTACGTCTTCCGTTGACAGGCGGCCGGTCTTTACCTGCGCCTCGAGCCTTTGCCGCAGCGTATCAAGGGTGCCCGGACAAATGCCGTTCTCTTGAATATTGTGGACCTCATCATCAGTCAGGCGCGTGTAATGCCAGGCCCTTATCGTCCGGCTGTTCATTTCCCGGCCTACGGCTTCGACGAAAGCTTGATGGTCGCCTGCATAGGGGTTGGTCAGGTATGGCCCGGTGTGGTCGGACGCCTCCCGCTCAAGAAATTGCTGACGTGATGTGGTCAGGTAGTTGCGTATGAGCGCCGCCTCTTTCTCAAGCATGCGCAGCAGCGTCGGGTCAAAGGTCGCCACGTTCCAGACATCGATTATCGGCGCCGAGTTCATGTTTGAAGTATCCGCCGTACGCCCGCTTAGATGGGTTCGTTGAGGCGCAGGTGGTCTAAGCCGGTTTCAGCTTCAAACATGCGATCTGAACGATAATAGCTTTCGTAAGGTCTGTCGCGATCGTCGGCAAAGAAAGCGCCATAGAGGCCGTACTCGTCGGTGTCTTTGAAATGAAACCCGTAGCGAATCTCCGCATAGTGGGGCCGTCGGAAAACTGCGAGCGTGTTGGTCTCAAAATCGGGCTCGCCTGGACCAAGCTCCTGGCTGTCGCGCCTGTGCACGTAAAACTCCTGCACCGCGTTCTTGAGCCGCTGCAGAAAGCGCGTGTCTTTGATCTTTTTGACGTAATCCTGCAGGTGTTCCAGGTCGCGGTCGCTGGTTGCAGGGCCTCTGAATTTCCAATCCTCATCGAAGGTTCGCTGTAGCGCTTGAAACTTGACCAGGTTCAGGAAGTGTTCCTCGATCTCTTCGAGTGAGTGCATGTCCAAACCATCTGCGTACAGCACGTGAGCCCGGGTATTGACCAGGTCAAAATCCTCATATTGCGGGTAGCGCTTCGTCAGCAGTAAGAGCTGGGCCTCACGCTCTTCCTTATCGGCCTTTTCAATCGCGGTTTCGGTTGAGCGTGCCTTGCGATAGAGCCGCAGGTAACGGTCCGGGTCGAGACGCACCAGGTAATTGGCGATCTCGCGGCGAAAGGTGCTGAGCATAACCTCACGGTCTGTTGCCGCAGCTATGCCCGAGCGGGACGGTGCGATACCCGGCACCTTTTGAGAGCGCGAGCTCCGCCCCAGGAAATACGCCCCAGCAGCGACAATGACAATGACGCCCCACTCCATGTCCTTCCCCCGCTTGCCCTGCTTCCGTGATGTGCGCGAATGGCTTGAATGCCGCTCCCGAAGGTAGTGTTGCAAAATCAAAGCAAATGCAACGCCGTTAGGCGTCAACTTGTGCGAAAGCTCTGATCGTTGCGCAAGTCCGTTGAGCGCTAGATCGGCTCGTCTTCTCGCGCTGCCTCGCTGGTCAGCTTCGAGATCGCCTCGTCCGAAAGGCCGCTGAGCCGAAGCATCTGGCGTCGCTCCGCCACGGCGAAGCTCGCCTGTCGCGCTTCGGTCTGACGGGTCTCCAGAGCGCGTAATTGGCCGCGAGGAGCGCGTTCGTCGAGATCCGCGACAAATCGATCCGTTCAGCACGAAATGCAAAAGCGTCGACGACTATCACATGAGCTCGCCACGGATCGAACCGGGCAGCATCAACCATGCCTGAAGATAGGTGACTCAGGCCTGCGTGTCGCGCTTGATCGGCATCACCTTGTTGGGATCGAGCCAGTGGTCGATCCGATCAGCCCAATGCTGCATTAGCTTCGTGCGGGAGCCGATCAGCGCGAGCGGTCCGTGCTTCTTGTAAAGCCCTTCCACAGTCGAATTATCGAGATGCGCGAGCTGCAGCTCGACGACATCGCCATCCCAAGCCTTGGCATCCTTGATCTCTTCGTGATGAGACAGCGTCGAGAAGGTGGTCCGGAACCCGTGGGCACAATGATCAGTCTTGGTGTCAATGCCAAGCAGCCGCAAGTGCCTGTTGAGCGTGTTGTTTGATAGCGGCGCGTCTTTCGAGCAGGAAAACGCGTACCGGCGATGGCCGGTCAGCTTCTGAACGCTGCGCAGGATTGCGAGTGCCTGCCGTGACAAAGGCACGACATGGTCCCAACCGGTCTTCATTTTGGCGGCTGGAACAGTCCAGCGTTCGGCATCCCAATCGACCTCGCTCCACTCCATTTCATTGACCATGCCGGGGCGGGGAATGGTCAGCGCATCGAAGCGCAAGGCAAGGCCAACAACATCACCAAACCTCGCTCTCGTCCACGGTGCGCTGATGAGTTTGAAGACGCGCGTCACGTCGCGTGGTTCGGTGACGCCGGGACGCGGCGTCGAAATGTTGGCAACCATCTGCCCATTCAGGTTGCGGAATGGATTGTAGCCGTAGCCTTCGACATCGGCATAGTCGCAGATTTGCTCACCGATGCTGCGCACGCGGTCGCGGGTTTCCAGCTTTCCCTCGGCTTCGTATGAACGCATGAAAGCGAGCACGTCCGGACGCTTGATGTCCTGCCTGCACAGCTTGCCGAAGCGGTCCTTGACGTAGCCGACGCGCAGTTCAAGGACCTCGATGGTCTTGGGGTCGCGCACCGCGACGATCCTGCCGCGTTTGACTTTCTCCACCTTCTTCTTCGCGAGCCACTCGTCGGCCCATTGCTCGAAAGGCCGGGCGGCCGCCTGCCTGTGCTTGTCGAGTTGCTTCTCCGTGCTCGGGTCTTTGCCCTCCTTGAGCAGGTCTTTCGCCTTGTCGCGCTCGCGCCGCGCGTCGGCGAGCGAGAACGTGCCATCCTTGCCGTTGCCGTAAGGGCCGATGGAATAGGTTTTCTGACGGCTGTGGAAGCGGTAGCCCATCCGCCAGAGCTTGGAGGCAGCGTTGCCTGGTCTGCTCTTGTCCGGCGTGACGAAGAGATAGAGACCGCCGCCGGTCACGTCGGAAATCTTGGCGGGGCTCCACACGCCCTTGTCGAATTTCGGTCGGGCGGCGCGGCAGTCGACGTCGGTCCTGATCTGCTCGGGGTTGGCGCACGCGCTGTGGTTCTTGAGAGCCATCTGCTCAATTCCGTTGTTCGGAATAGCGAAAGTCGCCGTGAACGTTTGTTCTCCCGATACCAACAAAAATACCAACAAATCGGACGGCTGGGATCGGACGAGAACAAACGGTGACGAACACCGATGTACGCGGAAGCGCCTGCTTTTCAAGGGTTTCCTAGCACTGCGCGGACGGCTGCGAACGCTTTAGAACGGGCTTGAACAGCCTAGTTGGTGCCCCTGGCCGGAATCGAACCAGCACTCCTTGCGGAACTCGATTTTGAGTCGAGCGCGTCTACCAGTTCCGCCACAGGGGCATTCGCCGGGCCTGTGCAGGAACCATAGCGAAGCGGGCGGACTATAGCGGGCGGCCGGGCCGGGTCAACCCGCACGGACGTGATGGGCGCGCATCTCGACAGCTTTCGCGGGCCGGAGTAGGAGCCGGAACGGCCCGGCATGGGACCGGATGCAGCCCCGTTCGGGAGGACCGATGACCAATACTTCTGTGATGGCGCGCCCCGCGGCGGGAGCCATGAGCCCGGCGGTGGCGGCGGCGCTGCTCGCGGCCGGCATCGCGGCGGCGGCCTTGGCCGGCGCCTGGTACATGCAGCTGGTCTGGGGCCTGCAGCCCTGCGAGCTCTGCCTGAAGCAGCGCTGGGCCTATTATGCGATCGTGCCGCTCGGGCTGCTGATCGTGCTCGCCGCCAAAGGCGGCGCGCCGCGCGGGCTGGTGCTCGCGGGGCTCGGCGTGGTCGCGCTGGCCGCGCTCGGCAATGCCGGGCTCGGCGTCTATCACTCCGGCGTCGAATGGGGCTTCTGGCCGGGGCCGACCGAATGCACCGGGCCGATCGGCAATCTCGGCAGCGCCGGCAGCCTCTTGGAGCGGCTCGACAGCGTCAAGGTCGTACGCTGCGACGAGGTGCAATTCCGCTTCCTCGGCCTGTCGCTCGCCGGCTACAGCGTGCTGATCTCGCTCGCCATCGCCGCCATCGCCGGCTGGGGCATCACCCGGAAGCGCGCCTAGTCGTCGACATCCTCCTGCGGCCGTCCGAACAGATGGACGATGCCGGGGGTGGCGATCGTGACGAACACGAAGCGCGACAGGTGATGCGCGCCGACGAAGATCGGGTCGATGTGCAGCGTCAGCGCCAGGGCCATCATCGCGTCCATGGCGCCGGGCGCGAACGCGACAATGGTGTCGGAAAAGCGCACATGCGTCACCAGCACGATCACGGTGACGAACAGCGCCGAGATCGCCACCGCGATCGCGAACGAGCCGAGCGCGGCCCTGATATGGCCGACCAGGGTCTTCACCCGCATCCGGGCGAAGCGGCTGCCGATCAGGGCGCCGATGCCGACCAGCGCCACGCCACGCATCCATTCCGGCAGGCCGCCCTCGACGAGGCCGGTGCCGTGCAGGACGCCGCTGGCGACCATCGCGCCGAACAGCCAGCTCGCCGGAAACCTGATCAGCTGCATCAGCATCGCCGCGACCAGCGAGGCCACCAGCAGTGCGAGCAGGCCGAGCGGCGAGGCGACGCTCTGGCCGAGCGAGATCGGCGCCGCCGGTGCGACGCCGGCCACTGCCAGCACCAGCGGCAGCGCCGCCGTCAGGATGATCACCCGCAGCGTCTGCACCACGGCGATCGCCGGCAGGTCGGCGCCGCGCTCGACCGCGAGCATCGTGATCTGCGACAGCGCGCCGGGACTGCCGGCGAGCAGCGCCGAGGTGCGGTCCCAGCCATGGACGCGCTGCAGATAGAGGCTGGAGCCGAAGGTCGAGCAGAACGTCGCGAGCGCCAGGAGGCCGATGGTCACCGGATAGGCGCTGACATGGTTGATCAGCTCGCGCGAGACGACGGCGCCGATCGAGATGCCGAGCAGCAGCAGCACGGTCTGGGTCAGGATCGGCGGCATCGCCAGCGGGCGGCCGGCGATCGCGGCGATCGCGGTCGCGATCATCGCGCCGGAGATCAGCCCGCCCGGCAGATGGGCGACGAGGAAGATCAGGCCGCCGGCCGTGCCGAGCACGAGGGTCTCGATCGCGCTCAGGGTCTTGGCGCGGCTCGGCAGGTCAAAGGGGAGGGAGGAGATGATCTGGCGCACGGCGCCTTATGCCAAAACCTGCCTGCGCGAACAATTCCCGCCGCTGCGCAGGCGCCATGCGCGCATGCGCCCGCAGGGGCCGGTCATTTCGGCTTGTCGGGCGTCGGCAAGGGAGCGGGCACGGGTATGGTCGCGGCGGCCGCCGCCTTGTTGCGCTTGCAGGCCGAGCGGAATTTGCCGCGTGCCTTGCCCTTCAGCCCCTGCTCGTCGGCCTCCTTGGAGCAGGCGATGGAAATCGTCCGCCGCGCCGCCTTGTCGAGGGTGGCGAACTTGTCGGTGGCGGCATCGGGCCGCGACGGCAGCGTCAATCCGGGTTGCGAGCGGGCGGGGCCCGCGGCCGACAGGGTGGCCATTGCGATCGCCGCAATCGCCGCCCGGGCAGTGAATCTCATGCTGAAGTCCTCGAACGAAAGGCACGCTGCGATGTCCGGCGATGCTGAACCCGCAGTGAATGGAATGAGCCGGATCGCCGCGCGACGCAAATTATATTTTCGCGCGGCCATGCTCCCGCCTGCTTTGTCGGTCGCGGGCGTCTCGCTAGAATTACCGTCCCATTCCACCATGCTCCACAGGGAGATCGAGGATGAGTTTTCACGCAAAATCATTGGTTGCTTCGTCACTCGCTACGCTGGCCGTGATCGGGCTCGCGACGTTCGCCGCCGCGCCGGCGAAGGCGCTGACCGCGCAGGAATGCAGCGCCAAGTACAAGCAGGCGAAGGAGGCCGGCACGCTGGGCGGCCAGAAGTGGAACGACTTCCGCAAGGCCCAGTGCGGCAGCGATGCCACCGCTGCCGCGGCACCGGCGGCTCCGGCCGCGCCTGCGGCCGAGGCCAAGCCGGCCAAGGCGGCGAAATCCGACGCCAAGGAGGCCGCTCCCGCGCCGACCGGCCCCGCCGTGTTCCCCAACGCGGTGGACCCGAAATACGCCAAGGAGAAGCCCGGCAAGGCGCGGCTGCAGACCTGCGTCGATCAGTACAATGCCAACAAGGCGACCAACGCCAATGGCGGCCTGAAGTGGATCCAGAAGGGCGGCGGCTACTACAGCGAATGCACCAAGAAGCTGAAGGGCGCTGCCTGATCCGGGTTGACGAGACGTTGCCGGCGGCCGGAGGCATCATGCGTTCGGCCGCCGCTCTCGACGCCGCGCATCGCCGCGCGACCGCCGGTCCGACTCGGCTCGGCGCCGGTCGCGCGGCGGTGCGCGCCGGTGGCGGCGGAATTGCTGCTCCGGTGGTTTTGGGGCTTGCCTTCCCGTGCGGGAAATGACCCTGCTCTCGCCATGATCTCTGCTGTCCAAGGTGTGCTCAGCCTGTTTTGCGGCGCGATGGTCGGGTTCTCGCTCGGCCTCGTCGGCGGCGGTGGCTCGGTGCTGGCGGTGCCGCTGATGGTCTATGTCGTCGGCGTGCCCGAGCCGCACATCGCGATCGGCTCGAGCGCCATCGCGGTCGCCACCAACGCGGCCATCAATCTCGCCAATCATGCGCGCGGCGGCACCGTGATCTGGCCGATCGCGGCGCTGTTCGCAACGGCGGGCATCGTCGGCGCCTTCACCGGCTCGCTGCTCGGCAAGATGGTCGACGGCCAGAAGCTGCTGGCGCTGTTCGCGCTGGTGATGATGGTCATCGCCATGCTGATGCTGAAGACGCGCGCCCGCATCGGCACCCCCGATGTGAAGATGAGCATGGCCAACGTCCCGGCGATCGTCGGCTTCGGCCTCGCCACCGGCACGCTGTCCGGTTTCTTCGGCATCGGCGGCGGCTTCCTGATCGTGCCGGCGCTGATGGCTGCGACGGGCATGCCGATCATGAATGCGGTCAGCTCGTCGCTGGTCGCGGTGACGACCTTCGGGCTCACCACCGCGGCGAGCTATGCCTGGTCCGGGCTCGTCGCCTGGGATCTCGCCGGACTGTTCATCGCCGGCGGGATCGCGGGTGGCCTTGCCGGCACGCGCCTGGCGCGCCATCTCTCTGGACGGCGCGGCGCATTGAACGTGGTGTTTTCCGTCGTGATCGCGGTGGTGGCGCTGTATATGCTGACGCGCAGCCTGCTGCATATCTGGAGCTGACCTCAATGAAGCGCGTCCCCTCGACTGCGATCACCTCCGCCAGCAGCCGGCGTGACGTGTTGACGCTTTTTGGCGCAGGCGCGGCGCTTTCCTTGTGGCCCCGCGACAGTCGCGCCGAGGATGCCGACGAGCCCGACGAGGGCGCGGTGCTGCGCGACCCCGATGCGCCGGTGCTCGGCAATCCTTCGGGCGACATCGCGATCGTCGAATGGTTCGACTACAATTGTCCGTATTGCCGCAAGCTCGATCCCGAGCTGCAGCAGGTCATCCATGATGATGGCAAGGTGCGCTGGGTTCTCAAGGAGTGGCCGATTCTCGGGCCGACTTCGGTGGTTGCAGCGCGGATGGCGCTGGCCTGCAAATATCAGGACAAATATGCCAAGGCGCATGAGGCGCTGATCGGCGTCAGCTCGAAGCTCACCGAACCGCGCATCGACGAGTTGCTCGCGGGAGCAGGCGTCGACGTCGACCGCGCCAAGCGCGACCTCGCCGCCAACGCCAAGGCCATCGATGACATGCTGGCGCGCAACGACAAGCAGGCGCGGGGATTGCGTTTCCGCGGTACGCCGTCCTTCATCGTCGGCAAGTTCAGGGTACCGGGCGTGCTGACCATGGCGCAGTTCGAGCAGGTCATCGCCGACGCGCGCAAGGCCAGGGCGGCCAACTGATTGGCAAAGCAAAGGCGCCTCGACCAACGGCCGAGGCGCCCTGAAAACAGCAGCGTCGGGCGCGTCACTTCGACGAGATGCGAACCCAGTCGTCATGCGCGCGGGTCTTGAGTGAATTCCAGCTGTCCGCCGCGACGTCCCAGTTCACGATCGTCCGGCGCGTCTGCGCGGTCGGCCCGTTGGCGACCTCGGAGGTCTGCATCGAATCATGGATGTAGACGCCGAACCCCAGAATGAGAGCCCCCAGGATCATTCCCACGAATGTCCGCATGTCATGTTCTCCAGTGTGACGGCCAATAACGCCGCGGTCGAAACTTGGTTCCGCGCCCGCCGCGGTCCCGGTCCACCGCGATCAGAACATCCTAACTGCGCGATTTTTCAGGCCGCGATTCCGGCAGCGAGGTGACGAGATTGAGTGTTTTCATCTCGTCGGGCTTGAACGTGAACAGCTGGTCATGCGGCGTCTCCATCGCATGCACCCAGACCTTCAGATCGATGCCCATCTCGGCGAGGTGGCGCTGGCATCGCGCCGAGATGTTCTGCGCAAGGCTCATGTCGTCGCCGGACCTCACGGCGGTCCCGGACGTGGGGACTGCGGCGATCTGATGCACGCCGATGATCGCCCGCTCGCCGGCCCGGCGCTCGAGACCCCCGGCGAACACCAGCGGGCACGACGAGGCGCAATATTTTCCCGCCTCCACTTCGGTTGCGAATTTCCGCGCGCGGATCAGTCGCCCCATCGCCAACGCGTCGGCGACGGAGCCGCCGGGCGAGTTCAGCACGATCGTCCTGATATATTCGCCATGACGTTCGACTGCGTCCGCAAAGCTGCGCGCGCTGCCGGGTGTAATCGTGCCGGTCGCGAACAGCCGGCCGCCGCCGCGCAGCTCGAACTGAATCGGCTGCTGCAAGGCACGATCGCCCTGCGGCAGCGGCATCAGCCGCTTCATCAGGGGCGCCAGCACGGATGGTGATTCCTCCGGCAGGTCCGGCGCGTCGCGCCGAATGTCGAGCTGAGGCGGGGCCGCATCCGATGGCACTTGCGGAGCATTCAACTCGAGCAGGTCCGCCGCGAGAACTGCGACGGTGACGACGAGGATGCTGCGGAAGACCCAACGCAGAATGCTCTCATCGGGATTGTCCGCGAGCCAGGCATGGACGCGTCGGTTCAGCGCCGAAGCCACGGGACTACTTTCCGATTCGAGCCGATGACAGCGACGTCACGTTCTCATCCACCGCGGCCGGCGCCGGCTCAATGGCCGGTGCAGAAGGCTCCTCCGTGGGCGTTTCGGCTGGCCGTCGCTCGGCCGCCCGCCTGGCGTCCTCCACCTCGCGCGCAATCTGCAATGCGGTGACGAGATCGGCGGCGGTCAGGCTGGAGGCGCTCACGGCGGGCAGGCCCTCGCGGCGGATGGCGGCATGGACGACGCAGAGGATCAGCACCAGCACCGCCGGCATCAGGTCGATCGAGATTGCGCCGGCCCAGCTCGGGATGAAGTCGCCAGCGTAGCGCAGCACGGCTTCAGCGGGCGACAGCGTCTGGAACCGGGTCGGCTCGATGCGCGGCAGCGCCAGGATCTTGTCGGCGGCGTCGGCGAGCGAGGCGGCCTGGGTGGCGATCGCGCCCTCGACCTTGCCGACGACGGCGGTCTGGCGCTCGGCCAGGTCGCCGCTGCGTCCGCCTGCGGCAGGCGCGATGAATCCGGCCGAAAGCGACGTCGCGGCGCGCCTCACCGCAGGTGCCACCGAGGTCTGCTGCAGATTGGCGATCACGCCCATCAGGTTCAACGACTCCGTGGCGAAGGCATCGCTACGCGTTGCGATCGGCCCGCGGTCGGAGATCAGCTCGCGCATCTTGGCGAGGCTCTTGCCGCCCTGCTCGTAGAGAGCAGAGACGCGCTTGCCGGACTCCTGGACCTGTTGTCCCAGTCCGTCGAGCTGCGTCGACATCTGCGCGAGGAGCTGGACCACGGTGCCCGATCCGGAGGTGCCGGTGAGCGAGCCCGCGCGTTCGGCGTCCGCCAGCTTGGCGAAGCGGGAGGAGGCGAGCTGGATGTCCGGCAGCAGGCTTTGCGCAGCGATGGCCTGGCTGTTGGCCCTGTCGAGGTCGCGCGTGTAGTTCTGCACGGTGATGGCGAGATGCTGCTGGATCGCTGCGGCGCCGGCCAGGGCCGACGCATTCAGCCAGGACGACATCGCGACGATCATCAGCGAGCCCAGCAGCATGCAGCCGGCCATCATCAAGCGCCCGATCGCGCTGGTGACGTGCGGCATGAACTGCATCATGAACACCCAGAAGGCGTAGATGCCGACCGAGACCGCGACCGAGTAGATGACCGCCGCAAAGAACACCGTGGTCGGACTGCCGTTGAGCAGCTCGCGGACGCCAAGATAGGTGTAGACGCCGGCGGCCAGCGCCAGGATCGCGGTCGTGAGCTTCAGCGTGACCTCGAGACGGTTGACGCCATTGGCGAGCACGACGGAGGTGGAGGAGCGGGCGGACGAGACTTGCGCGACGGACGCGGCAGGCGAGGGCATCAGCGGCGAGGGCATGAGCAGACCTTCGGCGGCGTCATGGCCGCCCGTGTGCAGCGCCCCCGCTGTATGACCGAGCAGAACCAATGCGGACAAAATCCGCCGACATTGTGTCGGCGGCATTGCCGATCAGCCATCTCTTAGCAAGGGAATCAAGCTCAGCGCATCAGCCAGCGCAGCAGCTCGACATTCGCCTCGCGCGGATAGCAGTGGCTGAGATCGTCGATCTCGCGATAGGCGACGTTGGCGCCGGCCTTGGCCAGGGCGTCCGCCGTATGCCGCGCGATCTCGACCGGAAACATCCAGTCGAGCCGGCCGTGCACGATCTGGATCGGCAGGCCGCGCAGACGGTCCCGGTCGGCGATCTCGGCCATCAGCGGATGGAACGTCGCGGCCACCGGCGCAAGATGCGTGAACGGCGAGCCTGCGGCCAGTCCGCTGACGTAGCAGAACGTGCCGCCGTCGCTCATCCCGGTCAGGAGCATGCGGGCGGGATCGATCGCGACGCGACTGCGGACGAGGTCGAGAATGCGCAGGAGGTTCGGCGTATCGGCGTCGTCGCCCATCAGCGCCCAGGTCGGTCCTGCCGCGGTGGGGGCAACCAGGATCGCGCCGAGGCTGCGCGCGGCGCGCAGCCAGCTCCAGAGAAAGTCGCGGCCGTTGCCGCTGCCGCCATGCAGCGCCATGACCAGCGGCCAGTCTCGGTCCGCCGTGTAGTATTCCGGCACATACAGCGAAAAGCCGCCGCGATTGCCGATCTCGTTATGGTCGTGAAACACGGTGTCCTTGCCTGCAGAGGACGCGGCCAGCAGCTGGCGCAGCCCGTCGTCACCGTCGACGGCGGGATCGAGGAAGAATTCGCTCAGCGGCGGCAGCGTCGCGGCCAATGGAAACAGCGCCTCGAGTGCGCGGGGCAATTGACGGAGGGCCCTGAACACGTCGACCAGGTCGCCCTCGCCGCGCTGAACGGCGCGCAGGCCGGCAAACGACATCAGCGCTGCGTCCGCTGCGGTGTCGAAGGCGATACGGATATGGGCGAAGTCCGCCGGCCACGACGTGAGATGAATCCGCGCCGTGTGCAGCACCTGCTCGGGATCGCCGACGTCAGCCATCACGCGATCGAAATCCGGCGGGTTCAGATAGCGTGCAACGTGGGACAGGGCTTCGAGCGTCTGCAGCAGTGGCGGCAACACGATGAGAATGTCATCCACCACGGCATCCGTCATGCAGGTCTCCTTGATACGCGATACGCGGGGCTGGCCGTCTCGTCTGCTTGCCTGTCATGCAACGCAAAATCGGGCGTCCGGGCAATGACCATTTTCCGAACGCGTGTTCGCTCCGCGAAGCCGCAATCTCGCGATGCGGCTCCTGCAAGTCAACACGGCGCGGACGCTGCCGTCGCGCGCGGCAGGTGAGTCGCGCGCGAATACACGCGCAGACGATAGTTGATTGACAAAATTCGGGCGCGATGTCGCACTTGGTGAGAGCCGGCGGCGCAGCGGAGGGTTCCTCGTGGATCACCGCTTTGGGTCAAAACTGCCGATCGGTTGCCGAGGGGGGATTCGCATCATGACCAAATCGCCGTCGGCCGCGTTGATCAACGCGGTGCTCGCCATGGACGTCTACAACAGAGGCGTCAACCCGACGCTTGTGGTCAATTTCAACCGTATCGGGAGCTATGAGCTGGTGGCGGCGAGCGTGACCTCGACCGCCGACAATTTCGAGGCCGCGACCTATCAGCTCGCGGGCGATCCATCGACACGGATCATTTCGTTTCGCGGCACCGACAGTCTCGCCGACGTGCCATCGTGGCTTGGCGGTGCCGGTCTGGCCGGCTGGCCGACGCAGTTCCCGGATGCGGAGTCCTACTACAAGACATGGGCGACATCGAACGTCTCGCTGACCGGACATTCGCTCGGCGGCGGACTTGCCGGCTACATCGCGGCGCTCAACGACAAGGTGGCCTATGCGTATGACGCGATGCCGTTCGAATTCGCCGCTGAGGTCCGCTACGATCAGTTGCACGGCTTCTGGGGCGCGCTGACGTCGCACCCGGTCGACCGCTATTCCGACATTCACATGGTCTCCCTGTCCGGCGAGATCCTGCAATATGTGCGGGCTGCGGCGCCGGTGCTGGAAGCGCCGCTGGCGCTGCTGCAGCTCGGACCGGTCGCCGGCGCGCTCGCCATCGCCCATGCTGCGATCGGCATCTCGTCAGAGCAGAAGACCGTGCTCGGCGCCGGCACGGATCTCGGTCTGGATCCGGTCAGCCTGCACTCGATCGCGCTGCTGACGATGATGCAGTGGGCGAGCGACAACGGTGCCCAGGATTGGAAGAAGGCGGCGGCTGTGCTGCTGGCGCCGCTGCAGGATGACGCCATTGCCTCGGCCGTCGGCATTCCCGCGGCCGGTGTGAGCGGCGAAGGCGCGCCGTCCGACAAGATGAAGGACATGATCGCCTATTCGACGGTGACCGACGCCAGCGGCTACGGCAACAGCGCCGTGCAGGCCCTGTTCAACGGCGGTGGCGTGCTCGGCAACAGCGTCAGCGCCGACACTGCGGCGACCTACCTGAAGAACGGCGGGGTCGAGAAGGCGCTGGGCGAGATCGTGGTGGAATATTCGGCGCTGCTGGCGCAGAACCACGACGAGGTGACCGCGACGCCGGGCGTGATCGGCCATGAGCACGGCATCCTTTATCAGGACACGGCCAACAACCTGCTGGTCTCGGACCTGTCGTCCGACCTGTGGTCGCGCGCCGACACCGGATCGGCTGTCGACGTCCTGGGCAAGCTCGCGCTGATCGATGCCGTCGCGAGTTTCGACAGTGAGGACGCTGGCCTGATCGACCTGGCGATCGGCGTGCTGTGGGGCGGCAAGACCGACAATCTCGACTGGCTCAGCGCAACACTGAGCGATGCGGCGACCACGGTCGCGCTCGATCCGGTGCCGGGCGCGATCATTGCTGCGTCCGACGGTGCGCTGCTGATCGCGGGCGGCGGCAACGACACGCTGTTCGGCACCGCCAATGACGACCTGCTGATCGGCGGCGGCGGCAGCGACGTGCTCAAGGGCGGGGCCGGCGACAACATCCTGGTCGGCGGCGTCGGCGCCACCTACGTCTATGCGCAAGGCGACGGCAACGACGTCATCATCAACGGCGTAGCGTCGCTGTCGAAGCCGACCGGCACGCTCGATTTCGGAACGACCTACACGGCCGACAATTTCTGGTTCGTCAAATCGGGCAACGATCTCAAGATCGACATTCTCGGTACCCATCAGCAGGTCACCGTCGCCGACTGGTTCCTTGGCGGTTCCTATCAGCTGCAGGAGATCAAGGCCGGCGGTCTCGAGATCGATACCCAGGTTTCGCAACTCGTGCAGGCCATGGCGACCTACGCCCAGGCGCATCCGGGTTTCGATCCCACGGTGGCATCACAGTTGCCGACGGATGCGCAACTGCACGACCAGATTGCGGCGGCCTGGCACGTCAACGCGTGAACGCAGGCCCGCGGCCGCCTCAGTGCAGCCGCGGCGCCTTGAGCAGCTTGGCGCGGTCGGTCGAGGCGATGGTGACGTCGAAGGTGACGCCCTCATGGTGCACCGTCAGCGGCACGTCGACGCCGGCTGCGCCGAGCGCCCAGAGCTTGCGATAGAACTCGCTCTGGCTCGTCACCTTGTCGCCGTTGATGCCGAGGATCACGTCGCCCGCCTTGAGCTCGGCGCGGGCCGCCGGGCCGTTGTCGGAGACGCCGATCACGACGACGCGATCGTCGACCTCCGTCGCGTACATGCCGAGCCAGGGGCGTGCCGGCTTGTTGACACGGCCGAAGCGCCTGAGATCATCGATGATCGGCTTCAACAGGTCGATCGGCACGATCATGTTGACGTGCTCGTCCTTGCTGTCGCGCTCGCGCTCCAGCTGCAGCGACCCGATGCCGATCAGTTCGCCCTTGGCCGAGAGCAGGCCGGTGCCGCCCCAATTCGGATGGGCGGGGTGGGTGAAGATCGCCTCGTCCAGCAGATATTCCCAATAGCCGGCGAATTCCTGCTTGGCGATGATCTGGCTCGCGACCGATCGCGTGCGTCCGCCGGCGCCGCCGAGCACGACATGATCGCCGACCTTGGTTGCCGCCGACGAGCCGAGCGGCAGCGCCGGCAGGTCGAGCGATCCGAGCGCCTGCACCAGGCCGAAGCCGGTCGTGAAGTCGAACCCGAGCACATGGCCCTCGACCACGCGTCCGTCATTGGGGTGCAGCCAGACGGATTCGGCCTCGGTGATCAGGTAGCCGATGGTCAGCACCAGCCCGTCGTCGATGACGACGGCATTGCCGGCACGTTCGGTCCCCAGCGTTTCCGCGCTGAAGGCGTCGGACGGAATGATGGCATGCAGGCCCACGATCGAGGACAGCGCTTGATCGAGATCATATTGATAGTCTTCGGCGCGAGGCTGGAAGGCGGATGGCACTTTCCATTCGGTCAAAGAAGGCATTTCGTTCTCCTGCTCTGTCGATACCCCCGGGTGCATCGACCAAGCTTCTGCTTCGTGTCGCGTGACGGCCACAGCGTGAACGCGAGCTTAACATCTTTGGGCGGCTGCGCCAGTTCCGCCGGCTCCGCATCGGCGTCGGGAGGAACTGGCTTCCCAACTACCCGCGGCCGCAGCCCCTGCCGATCACGGGCCAGACCAGCCACGCTCCGGCAGCATACAGGCTGCCGACAGTCGTGGCTCCGGTTTTGGCCGCGATGTGGAAACGTCCGGCATCGAGCAAGGCTCCATCGGAGGCGACGATCGCCGAGATCATACGGTCGGACGGGCCGAACACGACCACCGCATCCGGCTTGATCACCAGGGCCATGGCAGCCATGCCCGCAAACCAGACGAGGGCAACGGCCAGCACGCCCTTCAAGGGAAGGGCGTGGGACGGGGGATGCCGGTCAATAGTCGTAGGCATGCTCGAACGTATATCCCGCGGCTTCGAAACGGCCGATGTCCTGAACCAAAGACCGGACCGGTACGTCGACGCCGATGCGACGGGCACCGGGGCGCGACTGGATCGGGACACTGAATATAGGCAGCCCATCGAAAGCTGCCAGCCGTCCGTCGCCCGGAGGGACCACGATCGTGACCAGGATACGATGATTGCCTGCGATTTCGCCGAACGCGGCGCCGTCATGACGGCCGAGCTCCTTGGCGAAGGAATCGAACTTGGCGTAGCGCTCGGTCTCCACCAGCACGCCCTTCATGCCTTTGGAGTCCGCGACCTCGCGGATCACCTTCACGCCCGGAATGACTGCAAGCTCGGCGGCAGGCAGGCCGGTGACGACGCTCTGGATGGTCAGCACGGCCGGATCGTAGCCCGCCACATAGCCGATGACGGCCGCATAGGCGGCGCGCCCGGCATATTGCAGGCTGAGCGAGACGCGCCGCTCCACGGCGCGGAACGATGGCACGAAGGGCGTCTCGCGCCAGAACTGATCGAGCTTGGCGACGAAGGGATACCGATACCAGGGCGTCTGATACAGGAACGCAGCGTAGTCCTTCAGCAGGGCAAGGTTGAAGGCGTCCTCCGCGGTCTTGGCGCCGTCCGTGGTCTCCCAGCTGATCGCCCCGATGCTCTTCTCGTAAGCGCCCTGGAGCGCCATCTCGGCGGTGAAGCTGAAGCCGATGATGTAGTTCGTCAGCTTCTGCTCCGAGGTAGCGGGACCGGAGCCTGCGGCCTGGCGCGTGGCCCGGCACAGGCTGCGCCAGAAGCCGGAGACGCTCGATAGATAGTGGAAGTCGGACTCCGAGGCCTGCCCGGTCACCGCAGCGAGGTCGGCATAGGCGTGGACGATGTACCATTCAGGAAAGGTCAGGAAGCTGTCACCCTGTGATCGCGCATATGCGGGATCGGTGATGCCGAAGTCGGAGGTCACCATCGGGGTCGGGACGTCGGCCACGCAGACCGTCTCGACGCTGATCACGGTGGTGGCAACGCCGATCGCCGCGGCTGCCAAAACGACGCCGAGAAGATACAGCGCTTTACGACGCAGGCTCATGCGAGGGCAGCCTGTCTACGCCACGGCGACCAGCCGACCGCGATGCCGATCGCGCCGAGTGCGAGATGCGGCAGGCTGGAGAGGACCTTCACCAGCCACGAGGTGTCGCGGATGCCGTCGATGACGATCGAGAGGTCGAGATAGCCCGAGCCGGTGAACACGCCCATCACGCCGTCGAGGAAATACAGCGAGCCGAACACGCGCAGGAAGAACACCGCGCTGCGGCGGGTCAGCATCGCCGCCAGCGCCCACAGGCCGGAGGCGACATGCAGCGCATCCTTGTAGATGTCGAGCTGGAACAGGCCGAACACGCGGCCCTGCGCATCGATAAAGGTCGGGATGTAGTCGGTCGCGGCGGCGAACAGGAGCGCCATGGCGAGCGCCAGCGCGGCGATGCGATAGCGGTCCAATGCGAAGCCATCTGCTGCTGATGTATTCATGCGAAATAGGCGTCCCACATCGCGTTGCGGAACAGGAGGTTCGGATCATACTGCCGCTTGGCGGCGACGAAACGCGCGGCCGCCGGATAGGCCTTCTCGACCTGGTCGCGGCGCGCGTGCAGACGATAGGGCAGATAGAACGCGCCGCCAATCGCCGTGATGCGGTCGATCAGCGCTTCCGTCGTCCGCAGCATGTCGATCTCGCCTTCGGGCGAGGTCGCCTGCGAGAACGACATGACGGCCGCGATCCGGCGCACCGGTGCGATCGTGAGCGCGGGTGTCTTGTCCTCGGCGACGTAGCGCAGGGTGACGTTGAGGAATTCGGCGCGCGCCTTGGGAATGATCTCGCGGCAGGCGGTGAGGAACTCGCCGAACCGCTCCGGCGCGACGAAATATTCGTGCAGGATGTCGGTGCGGTGCATGTCCTTCTGCGCCAGATTGGCGACCGGCTCGGCCATCAGCGAGTTGCGGGTGTAGCGACTGTCGGAGATGGCGGGGCCGAGCCGGGTCTCCATGAACCACCGCAGGCCCTTGGCGACCTCCCATCCGGTCTGGGCGCGATAGATCGTGTTGGCGACGCCGGTGAGCTTGCCGGAGCTGACTGCCGCGGGCAGGGTCGCCGGAGCATCGGGGGCGGGGCGGAAGGTGACGAGCAGGGCGTCGTCGAAGAACGCCTTGCGGGACACCGACATCCGGCCATAGGCCATCTTCACATTGGCGTCGCCGTCGATGTTGCGTGTGAACTGCTCGGCGAATTTCTCCGGCGCCATGCGCTCGAAGCGCGGCTCGAGCAGCAGGTTCGGCACCATCCCGACCTCGAGATCGACGACGATGCCGAACAGGCCGTAGCCACCCATCGCGAGCCCGAACAGCTCGGCATTCTCGTTGCGCGAGCACTGCACCAAGGTGCCGTCGGCGAGCAGCATGCGGATCGATTTCACCGTGGAGCCGAACGGGCCATACGGCACCGGCCAGCCATGGGCATTGACGCAGAACGTGCTGCCGACGCCGAAATCGCTGTTGGACTGCATCACGGCCGGCGAGAAGCCTTTGGGATCGAGCGCGGCGATCACGTCCCACCAGCGGTTGCCGGCCGCGGTGCGATAGGTCTTCGCCGCCGTGTCGAGCTCGATCGCGCCGCCGTCGAGCGTGATCGCCGTGCCGTCGCGCGGCAGGCTCTGGCCGCCCATCGAATGCCGGGCCACGGCCGCGGTCACCGGGCGTTTCGCCGCGGCCGCCTCCTTGAGCTCGGCGCGCAGCCGCGCGATCAGGTCGTCGGTCGTGGGCTTGCTGATCACCACATGCCTGGCGACCGGCGTCGGGTTGAGCCGGCTGGCGTCGTTGAGGATGGTGCGCAGCTCGGCCCGCGCCCGCGGCATCCGCGCCAAGGGCAGCGCCGCGGCCGTACCCGCGGCGCGCAGAAACCGTCGTCTCGACATCATGGCGCGGACTCTCCTTCCCTTCACGGAGTCTACGCCAGCATCGTAAACGTTCGAAAAATTTCCGTGCCGTCAGTCTGCCGCCGGGCGCGCCCGCGTGGGCACGAGACGGAAGTCGCGGCCATCCTTCACCCACTCCGCGCGCTCGTCGCGCAGCAAGGTGCGGCGCACCTTGCCGGAATCGTCGCGCAGCATCATGTCGACCAGCTCATAGCTTTCGGGGTGCTTGTAGCGGCTGAGCCGGTCGGCAAGGAACGCGCTCATGCCGTCGACGATTCCCTGCGCATTCCTGGAGCGGTCGATCTCCACGATCGCATGCACGCGCTGGCCGAGCTCCGGATCGGGCAGGCCGACCACGACGCAGGAGCGGATGTCTGGATGCGCCATCAGCGCCGCCTCGACCTCGGCCGGATAGATGTTGGCGCCGCCGCGCAGGATCATGTCGGCGAGGCGATCGCCGAGATAGAGATAGCCGTCGGCATCGAGCCGGCCGATGTCACCGAGCGACTCCCAGCCGTCGGCGCGGCGCTTCGGCTCGGCGCCGAGATAGTGATAGGTGCTGCCGGGACCATCCGCAGGCAGGAAGTAGATCTCGCCACTTTCGCCCGGCGCGACGTCATTGCCTTGGGGATCGAGGATGCGCAATTTGCAGGACTCGTCGATCTTGCCGACCGAGCCCTTGTGCTGCAGCCATTCAGTGCCGGAGATGATGGTGCGGCCCTGGCGCTCGGTGCCGCCATAGAGCTCGTAGACGCGCTCGGGCCCGAGCCACTCGATCCATCTTTCCTTGAGCCATGGCGGCATCGGCGCGGCCATGTGGAACACCATCTTCAGGCTCGACAGATCGTAGCTGTTGCGCACCGCCTCCGGCAGCGCCCAGATCCGGTGCATCATCGTCGGCACGAAGTTGACCCACTGAATGTGCTGCGCCTGGATCAGCCGCAGCGTCTCTTCGGCGTCGAACTTCACCATCCCGGTCAGGCTGCCGCCGGCGAACAGCGCGTAATGCGACACGATGAAGGGCGCGTTGTGATAGAGTGGGCCGGGATTGAGCAGCGATGCGCCCTTCGGAATGTCAAGCGGCGGCTCGGCGGCGGTGTCGGTCACCGCAGGCTGGTGATCGAGGATCACCTTCGGCCGTCCGGTCGAGCCGCCCGAGGTCATTGCTTTCCAATAGCGCGACACCGGCGCGGCGAGCGGCGCGTCGGAAAAGCCCTCGGGCGTGAAATCGGCCGGCAGCGCGTTCGGCGCATTCCAGTCGGCCTCGCCTCCGACCACCAGTGACGGCTTGAGGATCTCGAGCACCGCGGCGGCCTCGCCGCGCGGCAGCCGCCACGACAGCGACGTCGGCGTCGCGCCGCATTTCCACACCGCGAAGCTGGTCTCGAACAGCGCATTGCCGTTGGGCAGGCCGATCGCGACGAAGTCGCCGGGCTTGACGCCCTTGGCCGCGAAGGCGCGCGCACGCGCATTGGCGCGGCGCTCGAGCTGCTCCCAGGTCAGGACATCGGTGCCATGCCGGAGCGCGACGCTGTCCCCGGGTTTGCGCTCCGCATACCAGCGCGGCACGTCGGCCATCGGAATCAGCATCCATTCCTCCGCATCGTCGGCTGCCTCGCACGGGCGCCCATTCTTGGTCCGCGGCTTCGGCCGCCGACGTCAGTGACGAGAGGTGTTGTGCCTCAACCGAACCGGGTCGTCCATACGCGCGCGCCGCCAGGTTTCGGATGGCAGTTCTGCGAAATGGCGCTGATGAGCCCGAGGCAGGACTGAAAGGCTGGGGAGCCGTGACGCTAGGTGGACTGATAATTCCGTCACGCGGATCGTAAGACGATCGAGGTCGCGCCACGGGAACAGGTCAGGCACCGAACGGCGCGGCGATAAGAACCTTTGCAGCCGATCTTCATTGTCGCTCGCGGGGGCCAACGGACAGGAGCTCCCATGCACGCTCAACAGATGATCGAAACCCACCCGCACGTCCGCGGTCGAGTTGACGACGCACTCGTCCGCTGCATCGAGGAGTGCTACTCCTGCGCTCAGATCTGCACCTCCTGCGCCGATGCGTGTCTCGGAGAGAATAGCGTCGCCAGGCTGACGCAGTGCATCCGGCTCAATCTCGATTGCGCGGACGTCTGCAACGTCACCGGCCGTCTTGCCACGCGGCGCACGGGCTCCGACCAGGAGATGATCAGCCGCATGCTCGAGGCCTGCGCGGCGGCGTGCCGGCTATGTGCCGAGGAGTGCGATAGGCACGCGAAGATGCATGCCCATTGCCGGATCTGCGCCGAGTCCTGCCGGCGCTGCATGAACGCGTGCGAGGAGGCTGGACGCAGCACGACCCACTGATAGGTCGGTTGCGGCGCCGCTCCATCGAAGAATGGAGCTCATCAAGAGACAAAGGCCGGGCGCGAGGCCCGGCCAGTCCGACCATGGCGACCGGATTGCTCCGGTCCTGAGAACGCCATCGCAGACAATCGATCGATCAGCCGCCGTTCAGCTTCGTGGTCAGGGTCGTGAAGATGCCTTCCAGGGTGAGTCCGAGCTTGTTGAGTATGGTGATGATCGCAAGCGCGATGCCGGCCGCAATCAGGCCGTACTCGATCGCGGTTGCGCCCGATTCATCCTCGTAAAATTTGAGAAGCAATTTCTTCATCAATTCCCTCCGCCGCCCGGCGATATGACCGCCGAACGATGCCCGCGAAACTACGGAATGGAACCTAAGGTAGTATGAACGAGGTCTAGCCAAGTTTCGCAATTTTGCCGTTTATGTCGAAAATTTCAGTTGCAACATGGTCCACTGCACGCGAACGGGTTCATGGCGGCACACCGGCTGCGCGCAGTGCCTCCGCGTAGGTTGTGGCGAGCGTCCCGGCCGGAAACGGGATCCGTTCGAGGAACTCGGACACGGTGAGATGCGGTTCGAGGCTCAGAAGCTGACACGCGACCTCGCCGGCGCGCGACATCTCTCCGGTCCTGACCAGGGCCACGATCAGGACGCGGAGCGCGACGGCGAAACGCCGGTTCTGCGCCAGCGCGATCTCCGCCCATTGAACGGCGCCAGCGAGATCGTCCTCGGCCACCGCACAGATCGCCAGCGCTCCGGCTGCGAACCAGCCCCGCGGATCGCGCGGGTTCAGCCGCCGCGCCCGTTCGATCATCGCGCGTCCCGCAGCCGTGTGTCCGGCCATGATCTCGATCCAGCCGCTCAAGGTCAGCGCCATCGCCGAGTTCGGGTTGATGGCAAGCGAGCGGCGGAACAGCTCCCGTGCTGGGGCGATGTCCTCGGCCATGTTCCAGATCGCGAAGGCCGCCATCCACAGCACCTGCGCGTCACCGGGCGCATGCTCGCACGCCTGCCACGCCCGCGCCACGGCGGCCGTGCGATAGGTCTCGTCCGGCGCGCTCCAGCCCTGGAAGTGGCGCAGCGCCTGGCAATAGGCCCAAGCCGCCATCGCGGGCGCGCAGGCGGGATCGATCGCCAGCGCCTGGTCCAGACACGCGGTCGCCGCCGCGAGGCTGTCGGACGTGAAGGCGTCGCGCAGGCTGGCGGCGCGCAGCAGCAGATCGTAGGCGTCCGGATGCAGCGGCGGCGTGGCGCGGCGCCGCTCGCCTTCCGCCAGCTCGAGCGTCGGCTCGATCGCCGCCACGATGCTCTCGGTGATGCGGTCCTGCAGCGCGAACACATCGTCCAGCTGGCCGTCGAAGCGCTCCGCCCACAGATGCGCGCCGGACGCCGCATCGATCAGCTGCCCGTTGATGCGCAGGCGGGACCCTGCGCGGCGCACGCTGCCTTCGAGCACGTAGCCGACGCCGAGCTCGCGTCCGACCGTACGGATATCGACGGCCTTGCCCTTGTAGATGAAGGAGGAGTTGCGGGCGATCACGGCGAGGCCGCTGCAGCGGGACAGCGCGGTGATGATGTCCTCGGCCATCCCATCGGCGAAATAGTCCTGCTCGGGATCGCCGCTCATGTTGGTGAAGGGCAGGACGGCGATGGCGGGGCCGTCGAAGGCGGGTGCGGCTGATACGGCCGGCGTCTGCACCGCGTCGGCCTGCTCACGGACCGCCCCGACGAAGCGGACGCCCTTGCGCGGAATGGTGCGGATCAGCCGCTGCGCCTCGCCGCTGTCGCCGATCGCGCTCCGCGCCGCGCTGATGCGGCTCGCCAGCGTCGCCTCGGAGACGATGCGGCCGCCCCACACCTCGGCGAGGATGTCGTCGCGGCTGACGACGCGCTCGCGCGTCCTGATCAGGAACGCGAGCAGGTCGAACACCTGCGGCTCCATCGCGACCAGGTCGTCGCCGCGGCGCAGCTCGCGGCGGCCGGGATCGAGCACGAAATCGTCGAAGCAATATACCACAGGCACCGTCCTGGCCGCCGGTTTCACCTTCGCGTCACGCGATCGGCAAAATCAAGCCGGCCTCAAGGAAAAATCAATGCCTCCTCCAAGCGCCGCGCGGGCGCAAGGCGCACAACGACCGCACCTCGGAACCAGGAGCCTCCGCCATGCCGACCATCCTTCACCCCAGCCGCCGCCGTTTCCTCACCCTTGCCGGAACCGCCGTCGCGGCCCTTCAACTCGGCTCCAGCGCCGGGCAGGCGCAGAGCTTCAAGTCGGCGTCGAAGCTGCCGGCGATCCGGCCGGGGGCTGGGACGTCGCTCGGACCGATCAAGCAGGTCAAGGCCGGCGAGATCAGCATCGGCTATGCCGAGACAGGTCCGGCCGACGGCCCCGTCGTCATCCTGCTGCACGGCTGGCCATACGACATCCACAGCTTCGCCGACGTCGCGCCGGCGCTGGCCGCGTCCGGCCATCGCGTCATCATTCCGCATCTGCGCGGCTACGGCACGACGCGGCTGCTGTCGCCCACCGCGTTGCGCAGCGGCCAGCCGGTTGCCGTCGCCGCCGACATCGTCGCGCTGATGGACGCGCTTTCGATCAGGACCGCGACCCTCGCCGGCTATGATTGGGGCGCGCGCACCGCCAACATCATCGCGGCGCTGTGGCCGGAGCGGTGCAAGGCGATGGTCTCGGTCAGCGGCTATCTGATCGGCAGCCAGCAGGCCGGCCGCATGCCGCTGCCGCCGGCCGCCGAGCTGCAATGGTGGTACCAGTTCTACTTCGCGACCGAGCGCGGCCGCGAGGGCTACGACAAGAACCGGCGCGACTTCGCCAGGCTGATCTGGCAGACGGCCTCGCCGAAATGGGCGTTCGACGACGCCACGTTCGCGCGCAGCGCCGCCGCCTTCGACAATCCCGATCACGTCGACATCGTCGTGCACAACTATCGCTGGCGGCTCGGCCTCGCGCAGGGCGAGGCGAAATACGATGCGCTGGAGGCGAGGCTCGCGACCTTTCCCGACATCACCGTGCCCACCATCACGATGGAGGGCGATGCCAACGGCGCGCCGCATCCAGCGCCCGAGGCCTACGCCAGGAAGTTCACCGGCCGCTACGAGCACCGGCTGATCACTGGCGGCATCGGCCACAACCTGCCGCAGGAGGCGCCGCAGGCGTTTGCGCAGGCGGTGCTCGACGTGACGGCGAGCGCGTAGCGCCGACGATCTCAGGCGGGAGCGCGTTGCTTTTCTCGGCGTTGCAGCCACGTCTCCCGCCGCACGATCCATTGCTCGGAGCGGGTCTCGCCATTGTGGTGCGCGACCTCGATGAAGCCGACGAACTCGGCGCCCGTCTTCTGCTTGACCCGCCGTGATGCGATGTTGCTCGCGACGTTGCAGACGGTGAACTGATCGAGCCCGAGCGGACCGAAGGCGAAGTCGTTCACAGCGGCGATCGCCTCGCTCATCAGCCCTCGATTCCAATAGGGCTCAGCGAGCCAGAAGCCGCGATGGCCCTTCATCGACTCCATGCGCGGCCGGAAGTGAATATTGCCGATGGCCTCGCCGTCACCGTCGCGCAGCGCCAGCACCCATTGATACAGCTCCTCGCCGGCCGCGATCCTGTCGAGCTGCAGCCTGACGAAGGTCTCGGCGCCGTCGGGAGGATAGGGCCACGGAACGACGGCCGCGAGGTTGCGGACAACGTTCCAGTTGTTGAACTGACGCGGGATCGCCGGCGCATCGGCGAGGGCCAGCGGCCGCAGGATCAGACGGGCGGTATGCAACGTGGGCGTGAGCATGACGCCATGCTGTCGTTTACCAAGCTCGTTTGCAAGCCGGGGTTGCTACGCCGTCTAACTCGCATGTCATTGATACTTCGCATCGCGCTCCGCCATTAAGGTTGCCAGGAACTTTCACGCCCGGACTGGAGCCCGATACTTCCACAACGTTGCATTGCAGTGCATGAATCGAGCACACGCAGCCTGCACGAATGCAGCGCGCGTACAACCGTCGCAGGAAACTGCGCCGGCTCGGGCTCAGGGTTGCGCCCGAACGTCAACCATTCGTCTGCCGCGAGATCATCACGCAGATCTTGGGCGGGCGCGATTCGGGGTGTCGTGGATATGAAGCGCAAAACGGCGGATCGTCAGTTACGTCGTCTGCAGGCAGAGCAGAGCTTCGATCCGCGCACATGGCGCGATCGGCAGCTCGGCCGGGCCGCGCCGTTCTACGGCTCGGAGCTGTTCCAGCTCGGCTGCCCGCCGCTGGCGTCGTTCATCGCCGCGTTCCTCGGCTGTCTGATGACCCTGCATCTGAGTGCAACCGGGCTGTCGCCGCTGATTGCCTCGGCCGCGGCGGCTTTGCTGCTGTGCGCCTCGCTGATCCTGACACGGACCGCGGATCTGGTGCCGAGCACGTTCTTCTCGTCGGCCTATGGCGGCAGCTTCGTCGGCATGACACCCGTGGCGCTGTTGAACGCAAGCGTCATTCGCGCCGGCCTGCCGCTCGACGCCGCCTTCGTTCTGCTCTCGCTGTTCTGTGGACTGGTGTTCTGTCTGGGCTGTGCGCTCGACATGTGGCTGCGCGGGGGGCTCGCGCGTGGCTATGGCGGACGACTGGGCGCGCTGGCGGCGGTCGCTTCGTTCCTGTTCGTCGGTCTCGCGCCGCTGCTCGGCGCCGAGGGCGAGCTGTTTCCGATCGCGCGCCGCGGCGCGCTGGAGCAGGGGCTCGGCGGCACCGCGCTCACCTTCGCGTTGTGCACGGTCGGCATGCTGGCGACGATGGCCGCCTTGCGCTGGGCGCCCGTGGCTGGGTCGCGCCGCGCGGTACGCATCTTCGTTGCGGCGACGGTGGCCTTTGCCGGCCTCGTGGTGCTGCAGCTTCTGCCCAGCAAGGTCCCTGATCTCGACGCCTATTCCGCCGGTTGCTTCGTCGGCATGTCGTCGTTGCGGCGGCTCCGCAGCCTGCCGCAGGCGATGGCCGCGGTGGTGCTGCTGACGTGCCTGCTGATCCTCACCGGTCCCATCCTGCCGAGCGTCGGCGGCAGCCTCGGATACATCGCCTTCGTCTCGGTCATTTTCGTGGATGCTGCGGTTCGTCTGTTCGTCGAGGCAGGGGAATCGCCGTGGCAGACCGTCCTCGCCTGGACGCGGGGACTCGTCGCCACACTCGCTATCTTCGCGGTGCTGCTCACCAGCGAGCTGATGTTTCAGCCGCCGGCGGCGGAGCCCGACGGTCCGTTGGTGAACGCGGACAAAGCCGCTGCGCCGGCGCGGACCACGATGACCTCACACGACGAGGATCGGCGCGACGGCACGGCGCCCGGCGAGCCGGCCTCGGCCGCTGACACAGCGCCGGATCTGCCGCTTCAGATCCTTGATCCGGGGGGCGCCAATCCGCTCGCCCCGCGGCCCTCGAGTGAGCCGGTCCAGCAGTCCGCGTCGCCCGCGTCCGCGGAGCCGTCCCGGCGGATCGGTCGCGATGGTCGGCCAGCGGGCGTGCTGGCTGCCCGGCTGAGGCGCCAACAGGCACGGGCGGTGCCGCACGCGACGGCGCGACCGCGCATCGTGGCCCGCCATGAGGTGCAGCCCGCGCCGGAGTGGCGGCCGGACCCATCGACATTGGCGGGGCCGTGACAGCGGACCGCGATGACGCGCTCGACCGGCCGTCCGAGCCCGGCTCTCACCGCTGGCCGCGCCGGTCGCTGAATGTCGTGCCGCTGGCCTCGTTCGCCGGCGCTTTTCTCGGTTGTCTGGCGACGCTGCACCTGTGCACGTCGGGCCTGTCCCCGGCGCTCGCGTCGGTCACCGCCACCCTGCTGCTCTGCGCTGGCCTGATCACGGCAAGAACCAGAGATCTGCTGCCGACGACCTTCTCCTCCTCGGTCTATGGCGGCAGCTTCAGCGGGATGACGCCGATCGTTGCGTTGAGCGAGAGCGTGGCGCGGTCGGGGCTTCCGGTCGACAGATCCTTCCTGCTGCTGTCGCTGTTTTGCGGCCTCGTGTTCTGCAGCGTCTGCGCGATCGAAATGCGGCTGCGCGTCGTGCTGTTGCGCGGCTATGGCGGCCGCTTCGGCGCGCTCGCGGCGATCGGCTCGTTTCTGTTCCTCAGCCTCGCGCCGCTGCTCGGCGCCGACGGCGCACCGGTGCGCGTCGCCAGCCTTCAGGGCTTCGACAGGGGTCTCAATCATTCGGTGCTCATGCTGGCGCTGTGCGGCGTCGGAATGGTCGCAACGATGGCGGCGCTGAGGCTGCCGCGGGTTGCGGCCGCAGGGCGGCCGGCGCGCATCTTCGTCTCGGCAGCACTGGCCTGTGCCGGTCTCGTCATCCTGCAGCAGCTCGCGCCGGACGATGCCCGCCTGTCCGACGCGTATTTTGCCGGTTGTTTCGTCGGCATGTCGTCGCCGCAGCGTTTGCGGGGTGTGGTCCAGCCGCTGGTCGCCGCGGTGGCGCTGACCGCGTTGCTGGTCCAGGCGGCGGCGGTTCTGCCAAGCGTCGGCGGCAGCCTCGGCTTCGCAGCCTTCGTCGCGGTGGTCGGCGTCGATGCTGGCCGCCGGATCATCAGCCGCGCCGCGCTGCCGCCCGAGCGTCCTGCGCGGATCTCGCTCGGCAGAAGCCTCGCCGCCGCACTCGCGATTGCGGGCGTGCTGCTGCCGAATGACTTGTTCCAGTCGGGGCCGGTCGAGGAGACCACGGGATCGATCGTGCAGGCGGAGAGGCCGCCTCAACCTGAGCCCGCCGTTCCAGCCGAGCCTGTTGCGGCCGAGCCGGCCGTGGCGGCAGTCCCGATCGAATTGCCCGCCGATGCGTCGCCGGCCGCCGAGACGACATCCGACGTAGTCCGTCCGGTCGCGCGGCCGGCGCCAAGCGAGCCGCCGCGGCGGCGCCGCGCCAGCCGGCCCGCGGTCGTTGCTCCGCAATCGCGTCCGATCGATCCCGAACCCTGGCGCATCATCCGCGACGGACAGCAGGCGGGTGCAGGAACGGCGGCGACCGGCTCGCCGCCGGCTCGGGCGAAGCGCAGCCAAGCCCGCGTTCCCGGATCAGTACCGGCCCCGCCGCGCGCCGCGCCACGGCCGCGGACGCCCCGGGTGGAGGATCCGCAGCCCTCGGTGTCGGAACCGCGCTGAGCAGGCTCAGCCGAACTTGCGCCGCGCGTCGAGCGCGAGCCCGATGCCGACGCTGCCGAGCAGGTCGGTCTCGGCGATACGCGCCGCCGGAAACAGCGCCAGGATTGCCTGACGCAGCGCCGGCACCATGCTCGAGCCGCCGGTGAGGAAGATGGTGTTGATGGAAGCGGCCCCGACGCCGGCATCGTCGAGCAGCTGCGTCACCGTGCCGACGACGCGTTCGACGGAATCGCCGATGGCGCGGTCGAAATCCTTGCGCGTGAACTTGATGCGCGCCCAGTCGTCCTTCTCCGACAGCACCGAGGTCAGCGACTTCGCCGCGGTCAGCGCGATCTTGGCCTGCTCGACGCCGATCGCGAGCGTATGGCCGCGATGCTCCTCCACCACCTTGATGAAGCGGTCGACCAGATCGCGCCGCTCGGCCTCGTAGCGGATCTGGCGCAGCTCGCCGATCACGCCCTTCTTGTAGAGCTGGTTGATGCGGTGCCAGGTGGCGAGCTCGTGATAGTACAGCGTCGGCAGGTTGCGCTTGCCGTCGGCGGTCAGGCTGCCGTAGCCGAGATGCGGCATGACGCTTTTCAGGCTGAGCAGCCGGTCGAAATCGGTGCCGCCGATGTGGATGCCGCCATTGGCGAGGATGTCGTCCTCGCGCTGCGCCTTGCCGCGCCGCTCGGGCGAGACGCGCACGATCGAGAAGTCCGAGGTGCCGCCGCCGATGTCGACGATCAGCACCAGCTCCTCGCGGGCGACCTGCTGCTCGTAGTCGAGCGCGGCGGCGATCGGCTCGTATTGGAACGCGATGTGCTTGAAACCCTGGTCCCGCGCGATGCCCTCCAGCGCGCTCTGCGCCTCCGCGTCGGCCGCATCATCCTTGTCGACGAAGCGGACGGGACGGCCGAGCACGACTTGATTGATCTCCCTGCCGAGCCGCGTCTCGATCCGCGTCTTCAGATGCGCGAAGAAGAAGCCGAGGATACCTGCAAACGGCACCGCCTTCTGCCGAATATAGGTCTTCTCGTGGATCAGCGCGGTGCCGAGGATGCTCTTCAGCGCGCGCATGAAGCGGCCGTCGTGGCCGGTCAGATAGCGCTCGATCGCGCTGCGCCCGAACTGGGTGCCGTGATCCTCGAAATCGAAGAACATCGCACTCGGCAAGGTCCGCTGCTCGCCCTCCAGGGGGATGAGCTCTGCGGAGGCGGAATTGCTGAGGCCGACCGTGGTGTTCGAAGTGCCGAAGTCGATGCCACAATGGGCCGCTGCCGCCATGCTCGTCTCGTTTCCGTCCGGGGGGCGGTCCGCTTAGCCGTTCGGCGGCGCGATGTCATCCGCCAATGTGCGGAGCGGCGCGCATGGCAGTCGTCTGGCGGAGAGATGACTGTGCATCCTGCCTGTCGAAGGTGCAGCCGGGGGCGATGACGCCCCCGCTGTCCGGTGATCATCCCGCCGGCCTGAACGCAGGTCCCTCGAAGCGCAGCCCGGCTGCGCCACGTTCGACGCGGTCATGCGCCGCGTGGATGAGGCGCGCCTCGCCGGCGTCGGCTAGGCGCGCGCGGCCGTCCAGCAATGCGGCGAGACGCGCGAGCGCCAGCGCCTTGTTGCGATGCTGGGAGCGGCCGTCGCGCGCGACCGCGACCAGCCCCGTCGGCATGTGAACCGCGCGCACCGCGCTCTCGGTCTTGTTCTGGTGCTGGCCGCCGGGACCGCCGGCACGAAAGCTCTCGAACCGGACGTCGGTGGCCGCCAACGCCGCCATCCGCTCCGACGGGGGCAGATCGACGATGCCGACGAACCAGTTCTTGCGGCCGTGATGCGGCCGCAGCGGACTGCGGCACACCCAGAGCAGCGAGCCCTGCGTCCAGCGCCGCGCGAGGTCGGCCGCCGTCGGCCCGTCCAGCACGACGATCGCGCTGGCCGGCCCATGCCGGTCGGTCTGCTCTCGCGCGATCGCGCATTCGCAGTCCGCCGCCTCGGCCTCGTCGGCGAGCCGCTGCAGCGCATGCGCGACCGCGAGCCGGCATTCGGCCGGACCGCGCCCCGCCGTGAGGAGCAGCCGTCTCATCGCCGGTCCTCCCTGCGCGGCCGCTGGACGGCGATCTTCTTCACCGTCACCAGCGGGCGGAAGCTGGCGACGACGCGCGCCAGCCCGAATGCTTCGAGATCGGCGATCACGCCGACGATCGGCTTGTAGGCCTCCGGCGCTTCCTCGGCGAGCAGCGCGCGGTCCTCGCAGATCACGCGGCCGCCGAACGGATTGCGCGCGAGACGCTCGCGATCCGATCGCGTGGCGCCGACACGGCCGATCATCGAGCTCCGGTCGAACTTGCGACCGGCGCCATGCGCGATCGACCACAACGCCTCCTTTGGCGCTGACGCGAGCGGCGCGACCAGATAGGACAGCGCGCCGCGCGAGCCCGGCACGACGACGAGACCCTGGTCGGACGGCGCAGCCCCCTTTCGGTGCAACACGCCGTCTGCGCGATGCTCGATGCAATTGTGCGAGCACGCACAGACCGGATCGGCCTCACAGCGCAAGGCCGTCGCGGCCCGCTGCGCGATGACCTGCCGGTTCAGCGACGCCCAGCGCAGCGCGTGATCATGTGCTGCGAGATAGGCGTGGCCAGCCTCACTGTCCGGCGCGAGCGGCTTGAGATCCTCCGCAACGTGCCGTTCGAGCAGCGCATGGCCGAGGCCGCGCGAGCCCGAATGCACCAGCAGATGAGCGCGGTCGCGATCGATGCCGCAGGACGGATCGAACACCTCCTCGACCGCCTGCAGCTCACAGAAGTGATTGCCGCCGCCGATCGTGCCGAGCGACGCATCGAAGTCGGACGGCGCAAGCTGATGAGCTGCGAGCTCGCTCACGATGTCGCCGTCATAGGGTGTGGCGACGTCGCGCAGCCGGTCGGCCGCCTTGTCGACGCGAATCCGGCGCGAAGCGAGGTCGAGCTGATACAGCGCCATGCCGCAGCCCGCATCGGAGCCGACGAAGGCCGGGTGGATATGGTCGGCGAGGATGGCGCAGCCGACGGGACCGAACTTGCCGGGATGCAGGTCCGGCATGCCGGCGACAGCACGCACGCCACAGATGTCAGCCACCGTTTCGAGCTGGCGCGCAGCGGCGCCCTCGATCCAGGAGCTGGACGAGTAGAAGCCGTGGACCGGCGCACGGCCGTCCACGCGATGGGAATTGCCCATGTAAATACCTTGGAGAAAGATAGGGAGAACTGGTCAGGGACGATCAGCGCGCGCGGACGCACGCATGCCAGACCAAGCCTCGCCTCACGCGAGGATCAGTCCCGGCGGCTCCTGGCGGAGCAACGGATGATCGCAGTCATCGTCTCTCTCCTGTGCGGCGGAGCCGAATGCTCGACGCCGGAGCGCGTAGTAATCACATCCCGATCATATTGGCAATGTACGTCATTCAACCGATGTCCCGCTGTGACGTACAGGACACGGATGCCCCGTCGTTTTCGAGCAGCTCGCTTTCTCTCCGTCATTGCGAGGAGCGCAGCGACGAAGCAATCCAGGGCCCCGCGCACCACACTGGATTCTTCGCCGCGCTCGCACAGAATGGGGGGCATCGAAGATGGACGACGGCGCATCTGTCCGCAGCCGGCAGATCCAGGCACGTGCATCCTCGCGATCAGAACAGCGCGAGGAAATCGCCGAGGAAATAGATGATGGCCACCACGATCAGCGCGCCCATCAGCAGGAAGGAAAGCTGCACGGCGATCGCGCAGCCGCCCAGGGTCGTCGCCATCGCCGCGACGTGCCGCTCCTCGCGACGCAACTGACCCACGACGCCGAGAATGATCGCAAGCAACCCGAGCGAGACCGCGGCCACCGGCAATTGGCGGTGCAGGCGGTCGGTCCAGGACGTCTCGCGCGCCGGCGCCTGGTAGTCGACGCCCTTGATGCGCGCCATCAGGCGCTCCTTCACGCGATGTCCGACATCGACGATGACCTGGTCGATCGGCGGCGGCGGATCGATCACCGGCAGCCCCCAATGCGGCAGAACCGCCGCGACCAGAGCAACAAGCCCGATCACGCAACCGATGATGCCCAGCCGGCGTGACTGAACGATCGTGTCTGTCATGGCTCAAAATCTCCGATGCGGGCGTGCTGCGTCTGCTTCGGTCGCGGCGGAAGGATTGCGAAACGTTAATCTCGTCATCGTCACCGCGGAAAGGACCCAACCCCCGCAAGCCTGAACGCCTGGATCATGCGTCGGCCGCCGGAGCTCTCCGGTTCAATCCCTCCGATCCGCCCAAGGTCATAGCAAGCGCGTCGCAAGCTGCTGCGCCTCCCAGCCTTCGAGAAATTCCCGCTGTTGCGTGACCCAGCGGACATTCTCGCTACCCCATTCGCGCGAACGGCTGGCCTGCTCGCCCATCAGCCAGAAGTGCCTGACGATCACGAAGGCATGCGCGGCCTCGAAATCAGCGGCCGAGATCGGGCGGACCGAGCGGTAGCCGTCGACGAAGGCGTGCCACGCCGCATGAAAGCGCCGGCCGAACGACAGCTTGGCCCACAGGAACACGGCCATGTCATAGGCCAGATAGCCAGGACCGCCGTCGTCGAAGTCGAAGAACACGGCCTCGCCGCCGGCGCCGATGCGCGCATTGAAGCCGTGGCAGTCGCCGTGACAATGCGTCCATGTCAGACCCTCCATCGCCTCGATCCGTGCGGCGGTACGCTCCGCGATGTCCTGGAGAAAGCCGCCATCATCGGCGTCGATCAGACTGCAGAGCTGTTGAACGCGCGCGAGCGGCCGGTGCAGCAGGTGGTCGAGGTCCAGAAGATAGAGCGGCGCTTCGGGCCGAAAGGACATCGCCGCCGCGTGCACTCGGGCAAGCGTCACGCCGTTGGCGCGCGCGTCGCTCTGCGATGCGACCTCCGGGGTCCGTCCCTCGATGGCGTGAAACAGCACGCCTTCGCGGCGGCCTTCCGCCGCCTCGCCGCGTACGAACAGCGCGCCGTCGCGTGCCGGAACCGCCGCGGCCACCGGCACGCCGCAGCGCGCGAGATGTGCGAGGAAGTCGGTCTCGGTGCGGACATCGGCCGGGCCGCGGGCGCGGTGATGCGACAGACGGAAGACGTAGCGTGCGCCCGTGGCGGATGTAATCAGATAGACGTCGTTGAAGCCGCGGTTCATCAGGCGGCACGCGAGCGGCTCCGATAGCGCGTAGTGTGTTGCCACGAAGCGGCCCACGCTCTCGGCGCCGGTCGTGGTGTAGATCGGCTCGAAGTCGGGCACGTCGCGTGTTCCGGATTGTGGAGACGATGGCATCCTAAGCTGCTGCCGTCCGCGGTGAAAGGCGGGACGGGCACGAGCAATCCATCGCATTGGCGTAGGCAGGTTGTACCGGGCTGCCCGTCGGGCAAATCGATCGAGGTGGCGAGCGCAATCTGCCGCTGATGTCCAGCCCGCCTGCGAAAAGTATTCTTGTTTCGCTTTTCCGGAAATCATGCTTATCTCCCGCGCATCCCGCCTCATGCAGAGAGGGGCGTACGCGTCGTCACGATACGCGGGGGCGGGGAGTGGTGGCCGTCGCGAGGTCGGGCGCGTTCGCGCGCAAGACGGCTGATGTCGTGGCGGACGGTCAAGCCGTGTGGTCCTGGCGCCCCGAAGCTGGCGCCAAGCTTGCGATCACGTTCGTGCGTGGTTGCGAGCGACGGGGGCAAACAAGCCGGTCCCCGGGGAGAGCGCGGAGCAGCCGTGAAAACCATCGCGCAGGGAAGGCCGGGTGGCGGATTCAATTGGTCGTCGCAACACTCGATGAGGAGGTTGCGATGGGCATTCGAAAGAAACGGTCAACGCGGGGC
>NZ_JAUHIR010000015.1:0-161422 GCF_032381375.1 Bradyrhizobium sp. SZCCHNR1017
ATCGCCAGCTGACAGGCCCGGCTCCAGCCGGCGAACGCGGTGGGCCGCCAGCTACACCACGCTTGGGGACACGATCCAGCAAGCCGGAGCGACCTGATGAGCAGGTATGGCCACAAATAGTGCGGTGGGTCGGCCGGTTGGTCGATCACCCGCGCATTGTCTTTCGGACAGCGCTCGACGATTGAGCCCTTGACCCCGATAACCCCGTGCACGAGCGCACCATCGATCGCCTGCACTGAGAAGAGGTATGTTCCGGACTTGCCCGGAGCAAGCTTTTGCTCGAATTTCCACTCACCCCGCGGCTCCCGCCACGATGCCAGCAGCTATCCATCTGGATCAAACAGCTCGATCGCTATCGTTCCTTGCTCAGTCGCAAGCCAAAGCGAGATTACGTGCTCAGCGTACGGCGCCACCGACAACTCGAACTTTTTCGGTCCGTCCGATGTAACGACATATGGAACGAGGAACTTCTGCTGCCCAAGATCGGCGCTGACCCGATTGGTCTCCTGAGCGAGCCGCATCTCGCCGGCCGTCGAAGCCCGCGAGGCGTCCGGCTCGGAAATACTCTCTTCCGCAGCCGCACTAAAGCCAGAGCCGTACGCGAGGAAGAGTCCAACGATCGCAAGGAATCCACGAAGCTTAGACATCGCGACCTCATTCCGCAAAACCGGACACCGGAACGATTGCGCTGAAGAAACAGCCCGGCCTATTCTCGACAGGTTACCTGACTTGCTGCGACGGATGTCCACCGTGGCAGCTCAAGACCGCAATTACCAATATCGAACCCGTTTCCTCCGGGCTCTTAGGATCCGAAATGCAGTTCGCAGACGACCTAGATCAGTCTCTATCAGAGGAAATAACACGGTCAATCCAGTCCCGGTAGGCGCTTACTCGGGTATAGACGCCATATTTATGCTGCAGGGCGCAGCCCTCGCCGAAAGAGACCACGCCAACCAAGATTGCCCTGCCATTCAGACGCCAGACAAGGGGCCCACCGCTGTCTCCACCGCAGGAGTCCTTTCCACCTTTCGCATAGCCCGCGCACATCATGCTGGGCTTGATGGCGCCGTTATATGAGTTCTCGGCGTTGCATGTGGCATTGTCAACGTAGGGCACCGTCGTCATGCAAAGTGTGTCGGATGGCGTCCCTGTCTCAGTGATACCCCAGCCTGTAACTTGAAGGATCTGGCCGACGGAGAGTTTCTGGTCATTTTCGATGAGATCGATCTGCTTCCCTTTCGGCGTGCTTCTTAGTTTTACCAGCGCAAGATCGTTCTCTTGAGTTTTGGCATTATAATCTTCATGTCGAACAACGCGCGCAATCTCAGTCCACTCGCCGTCGAGGACAATATTGGTCACGCCTGTTTTGGCGCGGCCATCGCGAGGCTTGTCGGGTGTGGGAAAGCAATGCGCCGCTGTCAATACCCACTTCCCGTAGATGATTGAGCCCCCGCACAGGTAAGTCTTGCCGTCGGGGTATTTCACATTAAAGGCAACTTGCCAGTTATGGTCTTCGATGCGGCTTGGCTCACAACTGATGATGCGTTTTTCGAACGGGTGGATCTCCTCTTGCGCCGCAGCCTGGGGGTTGACGACGAGAAGGCCTATCGAAGCTAACGCGAATCGCATGGGCATGGCCGGTCTCCTTGCCACTCAATTCAGCCGTTGCACATCCTTGGCGGGGACATAGCCCTTCGCAACTCCGTGCCTGGCGATCTTGGTCCAGCTACCCAGAAACTCGATGACTTGAACTTCCGTGCAGCCGACCCCGCTCTCATTCAGGATCTCAACTGGACTTTCCTCTTCCGGAGACGCCTTGGAGCGCACCTCGATCTGGCTACAGATGACGTATTTGCCGGGCTCGACGTCGACCGGTTCGAAAGGCGGCGGTGGAAAGCCAGAGGGAGGAAGGCCAACCGGAAAGTATCCACCGATCTTATTGTAAACTTGTTGCTCTCTGTTCAGGAGCTGGCTGAGGCGCTTCACCTCGGGCTCGACCAGACGATCGATCGCCTTCACGTCAAGCAACTCGTTTCCCGGTTGCGGCTTGGCCAAGGCTTCCAACACTGCATAAGTGAGTACTCCATGACCAAGCGCATGTCCCTCCAGAGCGGCGTCCCTAGATGCAGTGAATACGCTCTCACCAATGGCGTGCTGCAGGCGAGTGGCTAGCGATTCCTGTACAATTCGCTCAGCATCCATCGCGCGCACGGTGCCGATAGCTCCCCAGCTCTTACAGGTATCGACGATGACCAGCTTCTTGGAGACTTGGACTTCCGCTATCCAGCGAGCCCAGGTCTCGATCCCGATGCCATCGGTCTCGACCGTATGCTCGCCGCCAAGTTCGGCGTCGCTTGGATAGTAGAAGTAACGCGGGACGACAATATCACCCTGTCGAGATTCGACCGATTCGCCGTGACCCGCGAGCAGTACGATCAAGGCGTCCTGGCGCCGCACCCGCTTAGCGAGATCCGCAAAGGCCAGTGAGATATTGTCTTTGATAGCACGCTCTTGCGTCAGATCGATAATCTCGACGGGCTTCTCATATCCGCCCGCTTCGGCCACGTTCTTAAATGCTTCAGCGAGCGCGCGCACGTCGTTAACAGGAAAGTCGAGATGCTTCAGTTGGTGTGCTTTGTAGTCATTAACGCCGATCTCGACGATGAACATGCGCGAGCGTGGTTCGGTCTCCTTGCTCTGCACGCCGAAGCGATTAATCTTGATCGGGTAAGGTTCGGTCGCAAGCAGATCTGCTCCATTGTAAGCCGTAACTGTAACGATGTTGTCCTTGCTAGGATCAACCTTGATTCCTTGAGAAACCGCAATTGGCCCCCTTGCATCCTTTGCATCTCGCAGCTCAGAAGGCTCGGTCTCGCCAACGGGCGTTCCGTTCAGGCGCCAGATTAGCCGTCGGCCGATACCTTTGCCAATTGTATGAGAGAGTTGCACCGTTACTTGGATGGTTTCGCCAGCTGCATCGGTGCGCAATTCCAAATGCTCGATTTTCGGCACGGGTCCGGAATCCAGAATCTTCTCCAGGTCGAGTCGAGCCTCCGCACTTTGATAGCGGCCCGTCACATCGCCTGTTAGTCGTTCCTGCACAAGTTCCGGAGCGTAGAGCTGGTCATAGAACTGCATCACCGAGTAAGTCTTGAGACCCCGAACGACCGCGAGCAATTTGTCAGCCCCATGGTCTGATGCCGCAAAGAAGCCAGCCGGTGTAATGACAAGCCATTCCCCGGTATCGTCTGCCAGCATTGCAACGAGCTCTGACCGTTTTCCGGGCTCCTTGCTCGTGATCGTCGGCTCCAAATCCCAGAGTCGGACTGTACCGTCCCAGCTCCCTGAGAGCGCCTGCCTGCCATCAAAGGAGAATGATATAGAGGTGACCATAGCCTTGTGGCCGTTGAGGCTTCTGAGTTCACGTCCACTAGCCACGTCCCACAGCTTCACTGTACCGTCCGCGCTTCCCGAAAGCGCCATCTTGGAATCGCGAGAGAGGGCAACCGCGATGATCGATTCGACATGGCCGGAGAAAGTCCTGAGCTCACGCCCCGAAGCGACGTCCCAAAGTTTCAACGTCTTATTGAGACTCCCCGAAAGCGCCTGCCTGCCGTTAGTGGAGAAGGTCGCAGATGAGATCACCTCATGAGAGCCGGCAAAGGTCCTGAGAATGCGCCCGCTGCTGAGGTCGAGGAGCTTTAATGTACGTTCGCCCAAGAGGGAGTCGCCTAATAGCGCCAGCTTACCGTCGGGAGAGAAGGCCACCGCCGTGACGGTGACTGGAACGACGAGGCTCTTAAGCTCGCGGCCGCTCGCCACTTCCCAAAGTTGAATAGTCCCCCAGAAGCACCAGGATAGCGCCAGCTTACCATCCTCAGAGAAGGCCAAGGACCAAACAAGCGGACCCCCTGTACGGCGATCAAAGGTCTTAAGCTCGCGCCCAGTCGCCACGTCCCAGAGTTTCAGCGTCCTGTCCGTGCTTCCCGAGAGCGCGAACTTGCCATCCGGCGAAAACGCAACGGACTCAATCGAGCCCGTGTGACCAGTGAACCTTCGCAGCTCCCGTCCTGAGACCACATCCCAAAGCTTCAGGGTGTTGCCGTTGCTGCCAGAGAGTGCCAACTTGCGATCTGGCGAGAAAGCCACCGAGTGAACCTGGTCCGAATAGCCGGCCAAGCTCCTAAGCTCGCGCCCCGACGCGAGATCCCAAAGTTGCAGCACGCCGTCCGAGTTCCCCGACAACGCCAGATGGCCATCCGAGGAGAAGGCTATGGCAGAGGTGAAACCATGACCCGAGAAGCCTTTGACCTCATGCCCGGTCGCCACGTCCCACACTCTCAGGGTCTTGTCGCTCGCCAGCGCCATGCTGTCCGAAAGCGCCAGCGTGCCATCAGGGGAAAGGGAAACCGAGTAAAACTCGTCCGCTTGCCTGGCAAAGCTCTTCAGCACGTGCCCCTTACCTACGTCCAACAGCTTCAGTGAGCCTCCTGTGCAAAGCCCATCCCGGTCTAGCGCATCGCAGCCGCCCCACAGCGCGAGCTTGCCGTCTCGCGAGAAGGCGACCGAATTCGTACTCCAATTAATATGACCGAAGAACCGTCTCAGCACCTGCCCGCTTGCCACGTCAATCAGTTCTAGAGAACTTCTCAGGCACGTCCCGCGGACCAGCGCGTCGCAGCCGCCCCACAACGCCAGCCTGCCGTCGCTTGAGAAAGTTGCAGAATTGAGTAGGGTCGCGTGGCTGCGAAAGCTCTTGATCTCGCGCCCGGTTGCCACGTCCCAGAGCTTCAACGTCTTGTCAGCGCTTGCTGACATAGCCAGACTACCGTTGGACGAGAAGGCTACGGCAATGACGGCGTTCGTATGGCCATCAAACCTCCTGATCTCGCGTCCCGTTGCCAGGTCCCAGAGCTTCAATGTCTTCCATCCAGCCGACAACGCCAGCGCCCCATCGGGAGAGAAGGCGACGGCGGTCACGCTTTCCGCCTGACCGTTAAAGCTCCCTATTTCGCGCCCCGTCGCCAGCTCCCACAGTTTCATGTCGTCGCCTGCGGAAAGCGCCAGCGTGTCATTGGGGGAGAATGCGACCAGGGAGATTGATTTCGTATGGCGGAGTTGCGTTACGACCCTTACGGGCGGACTTTCCGAAGCGGACGTTTCGATGGCTCCCATCCATAAGAGCGGAGCCATTCCAAACGCAACTAGCGAAACGAACGTCCGCGCGTGCATTTCCTCGTCTCCAAACAGTTGCCATTTAGTCAGGAGCGCTTCAGTTCCGCCGTCATGCTATTTGCGAACCTATTCAGCGCTTGTTCGCTGCGGATGGAAGCAAACTGCGGCAGGCTCGCGATACTTCTACTCCTCCAGAAAAAGTGCCGGGGATGTCATCACACGGGGACGAAGGCGCGTTGATGCAGATCAACATATGGTTGAAATCGGCTTCGGGAACGCGGAGGAAGTCTGTCGTCAAAAACAGCATCTCGGCAAGCAGCAGCGCCGCCGATCGAAGACGATGCCTGTGTCATTTCTATCACTGATTGCATTTATCCATTCGCAGGATAAAACTCCCGGTTGCCAGAGGTGCTTCCATTGATACGTTCTCGCAGTTGTCTCCGACGCGGTGCTTGCTGTGCGATCGATATTTGGTCCCCTTGCGGTCTGTCTGTTGGTGGGTGGTTGCGGGTCGGTCCTGCCCGTGATGGATTTTCGTCATCCCGAAGGCAACCGTTTTGACACGTTCGTTGAGAGCGTCGCCCAACACGTCCGGTGTGAACTGAGGCGCGCCATAAGGGCGAACGTCTATCGCGATCCGAAACGGCTCGCCGTGCTGCGAGGCTGGGCCGCCAAGATCGCGCTGAACCTGAAGGCGGTCGACGAGGGCTCTGTCAATCCATCCATAGCGGGCTCCAACGTGCCCATGAGCTTCGTTTTCACGGCGACCGGCCAATACAAGGGGGACGCGACGCGGGAGATGACGATGACGTATTTCCTTCTGTTTAGTGAGTTGCTCGACGAGGCTGATCCGGCTGCGCTGGATGCCAATCATATGCCCGTGCCTTGCCGGACGGCGAACGATGGGCTGGCTCCAATTGGAGGCGACCTGGGCATAGAGCAAACATTGCAGTCCTCCCTAAGATCCTGGGATTCGATGTATGTCCTGTCCGATCAGGTTCAGGGGGGGCCATTCGACACGATCAGCCACCACGTTCAGTTCGTCGTCGTCGCGGGTGGAACTGCAACACCTACATGGAAGCTCGTCAGGGTAGCGATAGATCCGTCGGGGACATTGCTGAACATAAATCGCACCACGACGGACGATTTGCTGATCACCATGGGGCCGACACAACTCGGGTCAAGGAGAGTCGCCAAGGCTGAGCGCCTGCCTTCAACGGAGCTCGACCAATCGTTTTTCACCGAGAGGCTCCGAAGTGCAATCCGGCCGCCAGGTCAATAGCGGGGCATCTCGATGAAGCTATCTCCCTCAGACGTCGCGCTCATGTTGTTCGTCGCGGCAATCGGAAACGGATTTGCACAAGCTGCGCCGAAAAGTCTTCACCCCGGCCACAGCTGTGTCAGCCATGCTCAGATCCCGATGAGCCGAGCGGTCGCGGCGGCGAATGGCTGGACGTGTATAAATTGTAATGGCGAGCTGCTGCCCAAGTCTCTTGCAACGCCCGACAAGAAATGGGGCCCTCCCTACGTGGTCGACAGGATATGTAAGGTCTACGTCAGTCCGCAATCAAACACCTGGTATGGGGACGGATCAACCTGCGCCTTTTCTTACGTCAAGGGCGCTGATCCCTGCTGATCATGAGGGGCTTCGCGCGTGCATAAGCCACGTCGCCGCCGTCTGGCGCAGCGTGTGCGGCGAGATATTCCCCGCCTGCAGCGGCGCGCTATCCGTGGCAGGTCTCAGGCCTTCTCGGAATGTCGGTCAAGGTGCTGCTCGACACCTTCGGCCATCATCATCCCGGACTGCATGCGCGAGGCCGCGGCCGCGATTACCTCGAGGGATCGCAAGCAGAACGTATCGGTGGTCGAAACGGTGGTTCACCTCGAAAAACACTTGGCGCGTGAGCCGTAAACTCTTGAGCTCATTGGTGGGCCCGGCAGGACTCGAACCTGCAACCAGACCGTTATGAGCGGCAGAAGATCAATCGGCTCCGTTGATCTTGCTGCGTTTTCATGCTGGATGGATCGCGTTCGTTGTGTTTTGTCCTCGTTGTTTCTGGTGCGAAACTGGTGCGGTTCCCGGGAAGGCCCAAGCAAGCCAGATCATTCTTGACTGCTGATTCTTAGTCAGCGGGTCCTAGATCCGATGCTTCGCGACCCACTCTCCAGCGAGGTTACCCATCAGCTCAAAAGAGGCTGTGTTGTGCCGGTGCGACCGCGTGTCATCTGCGCTTTAAATCCGCGCTTCACTATCGGGCTCTCGAGTAAAGGCGAGCGAGATGGCCGATATCACCCTCAACCAAGCCGTCGGAGACGAACGGCCGATCGAGCCGACCGGACGGCCGAACCTGGACAAGGGCTTCAACCCACTGACCTTGATTTTCTTCCTCGGCATTCTTGCCGCGGGACTGCTGTTCGTGGCCTACAGCATCTATCTCGACGTCGACGCCACGGGCGTCAGGTGACTACATACCTTCCTTATATACTGCTGTTCGTCAGCGCTGCTGATTGCGCTCGGCTTCGAATTCGTCAATGGCTCCCATGACACTGCCAATGCGGTGGCCACTGTGATCTATACTCATTCGCTGCCGGCCGAGTTTGCCGTGATGTGGTCCGGCTTCTTCAACTTCCTCGGCGGGCTGCTCTCGATCGGCGCGGTGGCGTTCGGCATCGTCTCGCTGCTGCCGGTCGAGCTGATCCTCCAGGTCGGGTCGAGCGCCGGCTTCGCTATGGTGTTCGCGTTGCTGATCGCAGCCATCCTGTGGAATCTCGGTACCTGGTATTTTGGCCTGCCGGCCTCGTCCTCGCATACGCTGATCGGATCGATCATCGGCGTCGGCATCGCGAATGCGCTGCTGCGCGGCCGCGACGGCACCCCGGGGTGGACTGGAGCAAGGCGATCGAAATCGGTTATGCGCTGCTGCTGTCGCCGCTGGTCGGCTTCATCTGCGCCGCGGCGCTTCTCTATCTGCTCAAATTCCTCATGTACCTGACCTCCGAGGCGATCCGCTTCCTGATGAAGGACAAGGAGAACGATCTCAACAAAGACGAGATCGCGACCCTCAACGCGTACAAGGCCTCGCTCGACAGCGTCACCAAGTTCATCCCGACCTGGGTCAAGATCGCGGTCGCGATCGCGCTGGGGCTCGGCACCATGATCGGCTGGAAGCGCATCGTGATCACGGTCGGTGAGAAGATCGGTAAGTCGCATCTGACCTATGCGCAGGGTGCCTCGGCCGAGCTGGTCGCCGCTGCCACGATCGGCGCTGCCGACGTGTTCGGTCTGCCGGTCTCCACCACGCACGTGCTGTCGTCCGGCGTGGCCGGCACGATGGCGGCCAACGGCTCCGGGCTTCAGATGTCGACCGTGCGCAACATGTTGATGGCTTGGGTGCTGACGCTGCCCGCCGCGATCCTGTTCTCGGGATCGCTCTACGTGATCTTCAGCCGGATATTCTGAAGATGCGCGCTGACAGAGCGGCCCTCGCTGCTGTGACCGTGCCGCCTCTCGAAGGACTGGTGTGGGCCTTCCGCTTCACGGCGGATGGCACACCCCAGGCGCTGGGCCACGACGTCCCGCTGCATCTCGACCATGAAGGGTGGTATTGGCTGCATTTCAATCTGGCCGATGCGCGGGCGTTGCACTGGCTGGCCAATGCCGAGCTGTCGCCGGCTGCCCGGGCGCTGCTGCTGTCGAAGGAGACCTATCAACAGTTGCACGGATCCGACGCATGCGTGCACGGCGTGATCGCCGACCTGGCGCGCTATATCGGCGGATCCACCGAAGAGGCGGGATTGCTGCGCTTTGCGATGACCGAGCGTCTGCTCATCAGCGGACGTCATCAGGCACTGCATGCGGTCGAGGTGACGCGACGTGCGATCGAAGGCGGTCAGCGGGTTCAGAGTGCAGCCGTGCTGTTCGAGCAGATCGTCGAAGACGTCGCCGAAGCCATGGAGCGCATCATCGAATATGTGATGCATCCAGGTGGCGGAAGGCTCGATCCCAACAACGCAGACTCGGCGAATTCCAGATGCGATCGTATTCGGCCTGCGCACGACCACGGCGTTCTGAACAGGCAATACATCCTCATGGCCAAGCCGCGGATGCCGCGCGCTCGATTTCGAGTGTGACAATTTCATGAATGATCCAGCGCAAGACCTTTGTGGTCGATGGCTGTTACGAAGCGCTTCATCAGACTGCGACATCAGCCCATGAAGACAGACATCGTCAAAGAGCTCGGACAGTCCGACATCCTGTTGCCGCAACTGGTTGCGGAAGGCTTGGCGGCGAACGATCGCATCAAGCTCCGTCTCAGTGCGCTGCAGGCGGCGGCACAACATGCAAAGCAACCGCGCGGTAACGTGCCTGATCTCTCGATGGAGAGTCGCGCCGCCGGAATTGCGCCTGCCGCGCTGGTCACGCTGATCAGCGGAGCTCATCTCGCCGGCGACGACAAGGTCGTTGCACCGGGACTGGCGCCTTTGCTGAAGAGCATCGAGGGCGATATCGTCGCGATGATCAGCGCGGCGGCCGCTGGCGATCCGGCCGAAGGCCAACACTTCGAAAAGCGCCTGGCTTCGATCCGCAGCGCCGGTCATCTCGACGCGACGCCGGAAATCGAGATCGCCCGCATCGGTCGTCTTACGGGCGTGGACCATGAAGGGCCGGACAGCCTCCATCGGCTGGTGATGGATCTGCACAAAGCTTTGAACGGTCTGGCCGCAAGTCAGTCAGAGGCGGTCATCGCGGGGGCCCATGTGTTCGGCATCCAGGACTCCGATCGCGCTCCGATCGCGAGTTTCATGCGTGGCCTCAACGAGACACGACCGCTCAAGTTCAACCATCCTGGGCTGGATGCGACCGCGATACGGGCGGGCGATCGCCTGGTGATTCAGAACGACATCGGCACCACCGATGCCCATGTGATCGTCATCGTCGTAACGGCAAGTACTGTCACGATCACCTATACCGACATTCATCTTGCGCGCGCGAAATTCTTCGTGTCGCTGTTCGATGGTCGGCCGCTGAAATGGAGCGGGTTGGACAAGCATGCCGCCGCCGGACTCGAGGACGACGGGACCTTCTATCTCATCACCGGATCCTACGAGTATGGCAGGCCTGATGATCGAGACGAATTGCTCGCCGTCATCGGTGCGTCGCTGGTGTTCTTGATCGACTGGAACAAAGCCCGCAAGCTGCTGCGCAGCTGGGTCGCGAAGAACGATGCGGTACGGATCCTGGAGTGGGCGGCTCGCCAGCGGATCGGCCACCGCGGCTTCCTGGAACTCGGCGGCAACGAACTGCTCGGTGCAGCCGTTCGTAGTGCGGCTCCCACGCGCATCGGCTTCGGCGAGAGACTCGATCAGGTGCTGGGACGGGACGGCGCGGTCAGCTTCCTCAAGATGGCATTGCAGATTTCGACCGAGGCTCTGCTTGGAGGTCAGTCCTCGCGGCTGGCGCGTGACCGGATCGGCGCCGACCTCGTCAGGCATCTCGATCGCGTCGATAGCGCACTGCTTGCCATGGTACTCCGACAGATCGGCCTATCGCGCGATGTCGCTGCGCTCGTTCTGCAATCCTTGTCCATGATTGATCCGGATCCGGTCGCAGTCAGACAGCTAGCGGAACGGGCTGGCCGGATCGAGCGCAAGGCCGACAAGATCGCCATCGAAGCGCGTGCTGAAATTGCACGGCTCAATGCGAAGCCAGTCATCGGCGAGCTCGTTGATCGCATCGAGCAGACGATCGACGAGCTGGAACAAGCCGCGTTCATCGCGTCTTTGGCGCCGGGGCCGATGAAGCCGGAGATCAGATCCGCGCTGGGAAGTCTGGCCTCCATCACCGTCACTGCAACTGAGCAGGCGGCGTCTGGACTGGCTGCCGCCGCAGAGGTCCAGGAAGGCCGCCGCGCGGATTCGGAGGATGCGCTTGCGGCCGTTGCCCGGCTGATGGATGCGGAGCATGAGGCCGATGCCAGGGAGCGCGAGATCACCGCGAGCGTGTTCTCCGGCGGGCTCGACGTCGCCGCATCGCTGGCTGCGCTGGAGCTCGCGCGAGCGATCGAGCGCGCAACCGATTGTCTGGCGGGCTTCGGCCACCTGCTGCGACGCTACACGATGAGTGACCTCTCGGCTTGAGGAATGATGTGATGATGATCGTACGGATCGGTGATGGCCGACGTGAGCTGCCCACGGCGGAAGACATCGGCGCAAAAGGGGCCAATCTGGCCAGAATGGCGGCGCTGGACTTGCCGGTTCCGCCTGCCTTCGTGCTGCCCGTGCAACTTTGCGCGGACGTGGTGGCCGGGAAGGGCCACGCAACGCGCCAACTGGTCGAAGGACTGAAGGAGGGGATCGCCTTTCTCGAGCAGACGACCGGAAAATCGTTCGGCTGCTCCCGCAACCCGCTGCTCGTCTCGGTCCGCTCTGGCGCCGCGCGGTCGATGCCCGGCATGCTGGACACTGTTCTCAACGTCGGCTGTACGTCCCGCGCCGTGCGCGGTCTCATTCGCGCGACCGGACGGCTCCGCCTGGCATGGGACTGCAGGCGGCGCCTGCTCGAGAGCTACGCCGAAACGGTCCTCGGGATCGATCCCGCTCCGCTGGCCGAGCGTCTGAACCAGATGATTGCTGCCGAACGCGTCAGCAACGATCGCGAGCTGGACAGCGAGGCGCTCGAGCGCCTGGCTTCCGATGAGCGCAAGCTCTTGGAAGATTTCGACGACGACGGCTGGCTGGAGGATGCCGCGCTCCAGCTGGAACGTTCGGCACGAGCCGTCTATCGATCCTGGACCAGCGAGCGGGCACAGACCTATCGCGGCCTGCAGGGGATGGAGCATCTGAAGGGCACTGCCGTCACCGTGCAAGCCATGGTCTTCGGTAATGGCGGCACGTCGTCCGGTGCGGGTGTCGCATTCTCGCGCGATCCCTCGACAGGAGCGCGCGAGCCGGTGATCGACGTGCTGTTCGATTCGCAGGGTGAGGACGTCGTGTCCGGCCGACGGACGCCGGAGACGGAGGCGGCTCTCGTGCGGGCGCTGCCGGCGGTGGCGGAGCAATTGCGCGCCACGCTCAAGCGGCTCGAGGGCGAATTTCGCGATGTGCAGGACGTGGAGTTCACGATCGAGGAAGGCCGGCTGTGGATCCTGCAGACACGAGCAGCGAAGCGCACCCCGTACGCTGCGACCCGCATTGCGGTCGATCTGGTGCATGAGGGGCTGACCACGCGCGCGGAGGCGATCGGAAGGATCGAAGGTATCGACCTCACCGCGCTCACGGAGACCTCGCTTGTCGCAACCGGGCAGCCCGCAGCCGTCGGAATTCCGGCGTCGAGCGGCGTCGCAACCGGACGAGTTGCATTCGACAGCGCTTCCGCAGAGCGGCTCGCGGCATCGGGCGATCCAGTCATCCTGATGCGTCATGACACCAGCACCGCTGACGTCGCCGGTTTTGATGCAGCCGCCGGGATCGTCACCGCCGTGGGTGCTCGCACCGCACATGCGTCGCTGGTCGCCCGACAGATGGGCAAACCATGCGTGGTCGGGTGTGGCGCGATCCGGGTTGATGGCGAAGCTCGTCAGGCGCACATTGGTGAAGCGGTCATTTCCGCAGGTGATTGGATCACCGTCGACGGCAATGCAGGCTGCATCTATCTCGGTCGCTGCGAAATCGTCGCGCGGCGGCCTGAAGCCGAACTCGCGGAGCTGGCGAGCTGGCGCAGCTTGCAGGATTCCGAGTTTGACGGAGCGAACGTGGTCGCGGCGGCACCGGCTGCCTGATCGGCGGCAGCCTTTGCGGCAGAACTTTCGGACGGAGCACAAGGAAAAGCGGACGGTCTCGAATGCCCGTCATATCTCCGTGTTAAGCTCATAACTCGGTCATGGTCTAACATTAGCCTGCAGGTGTTCCAGAGCGTTCGATGGGGAGGGAGCGTCACCATCAAATTGCGGCTGTGTCGGCCAGGAGCGGCGTGCTGCATCGTACCGTCTTGCCGCTGCTGGTCGCCATGGCGTTCATGCTCGTCAATGCGGCGGCGAGTTTGGCTGTCGAAGCCGGCAGCCCAGGCGACGAGCAGCCCCGCTTCTTTACAATTCCAGCGCAGCCACTTGCGGCGGCGCTACAGGCCTTCGGCCAGACGGCTGGAGTTCAATTGCTCTATGAAAGCAGGTCGGCTGAAGGACGACAGTCCGCGGCGATCGACGGACTCTATACCTCCCGTGAGGCCTTGATCAGGCTCCTGGCGGGCACCGATCTCAAAGTCCAATACAGCCGCCCTGGAGCGGTGACGCTGATGCTTGATGCTCCGACCGGTTCCGATGGTGTCACGCCACGATTTGGCGCGGATCTGTCGCTCGGAACGCTGCACGTCCGGGGCGAAGCGGCGAGCACGTCACACTCGCAGGAGTTCAGTGACTCGGTGCGGAGGGATGTCCATAACGCGCTGCGCAGCAACCCCCGGACGCGCGACGGCAACTATCGCGCGGTCGTGAACCTGTGGATCAACAACGAGCGCACCATCGAGCAGGTCGAGGTGGCCGCCACATCCGGCGATCCGGCGCGGGATACATCCTTGATCGCGGCATTGCGTGGGCTCACCATGAGTCGCCCACAACCGCCCGGAACGGCGCAGCCGGTCCGTGTCGGCGTCAGTGTCCGGACGTACTGACGTTTCGGTTCTCGCTTGGTCGACCGTCCCGCCGCGGACGTTGGCGGCGGTCATGCGCTCAGGTTGCGTTATTCGACTGGATCGCGCATCCGGCCGGCACGCGGCGTCGACATTCCGCCGATCGCGACCGAAACTCTTTCGGTGCCGGTCCCGATCAATCGTCTGTTTACCAGTGAACCGACCCACAGCGGCGCGCGTCCCGGACGCGCGCTTGGAGGTGAGGTTGCGCGCGCCGGAAATCAGGAGCGAACGATGTCGCAGGGCAGGTCGATGCACGCGAGGCGGGCAGCAGTGGCGATCACGTGCCAGCGACGTGCTGTGCATGCGGGCGACAGCGGCCGGCGCTCGCCGGACATCGGGGTACAGGCGCCGGCTGCAGGTCCCGCCGTCGCGTACCGGCACGCTGCGTGCGGGGCGCATACGTCCCGCTTCAAGCGATTGGTATGGCTCGGTTGCGTGAGTGCAATCGCGCTCTTCTTGAATGGCGCTGCCGTCCAGGCGCGACCACTCGGTGCGTCGGGGGCGGCGTCGGCTGCCGCCGCGGCGAGCGCTGCAGCCTCGGCCGCCTCTCAACAGGCAGCAACGATCGCAAAGCAGTCGCAGGATGCGATGACCAAGGCTGCAGCCATGCTGAAGGCGATGCAAGCGGCGCAGGCTGCTGCCCGCAATGTCGCGACGACCGGCACGTCGAACAGCCTCGGCGTCGGCCTTCCGGCTGTGACCGACGGTTTGTCGCCCGGCGGCCTCGTGGTCGATCCACGCGTCGTGAACGCTTCCCAGGCCGGCACGGCCACCAACCTCTGGAGCGGAGCCGACCAGCCGGTTCAGTCCGCGAGCAATGGCCAGACCACGGTCACGATCAAGCAGACCGCCTCTCAGGCGATCATGACCTGGTACCAGTTCAATGTCGGCAAGAACACCACACTCGTTTTCGATCAGAAGGGCAATCCCGGCTGGGTTGCTCTCAACCGCGTGGATGCGACCGGCAAGCCGAGCCAGATCCTCGGCAACATCAAGGCCGATGGCACGGTTCTGCTGATCAATCCGAACGGCATCATCTTCGGCGGCGCCAGTCAGGTGAATGTCGGGTCACTGATTGCGACCACCCACGATATCGCTGGAACCTCGACCGCTGCTGCCTCGGCCTTCTCGGGTACCAGCCCGAACTACAGCCTGCAGAGCGTCACCGCGAACGGTACGTCGTACTCGTTTGCCGCACCGGCCAACGAGAGCGGCGCTAACGACTTCTTCCTGCAGAGCGGGCTTTTCGTCACGGCCGCAACGAACTCCAACGGACTCTCGGTGGCCAGCGGCAAATCTGCCGTCTTCGTGATGGGCGACCAGACGCTGGGATCGCTCGGCGGCGGCGGCATCGTGGTGCAGCCGGGTGCGAACATCACCGCCAACCCCGGTGGCTCGACGACCAGCAACGGCTATGTAGCGCTGATCGGACCTACGGTCACCAATTCCGGCACGCTGACCGCCAATAATGGCCAGATCGTCCTCGCAGCTGGAAGCGGGATCGTGCTCACCGAGCCGTTCTCGTCGGCGACCGGGGGCAAGCAGGCGCTGACGGCGACCTCGTTCACGCCGGGCACGACCACAGTGTTTGTCAACGTGGCGAATCAGGACCAGATCGCGCTCTCGGCGGCGATCGCGACCAAATCTCTCACCACGGTTTTGCCGAATGGCGGCCTCGTTACCAATGATGGCCTGATCGTCTCCAACGACGGTGCGGTCAGCGTGGTCGCCGATAGCATCCGCCAACTCGGAGTGATCGAAGCTACGACGAGCGTCACCCGACCTGGGTCGATCGGTCTGAGCACATCCTACACGACTCCGACGACCAACGGAGCGATCGGGAGCATCGTGCTCGGACCGAGCAGCCTGACGACGATCCTGCCGGACGAGACCAGCAGCACCATCCCCACCAATACGGCCACGTCGACCTATTTCGCGGCCAACATCCAGCCGCAGATCTCGATCAAGGCGAGCGGTGACGTCGACCTGCAAGGCACTTCAGATGGTGCTGGAGGGGCGTTCCTCAGGGCGCCCGGAGCGGCGGTCGAACTGGCTGCCGGAATTCTGTCGAACGGGACGAGCGGCACCGTTCTGATGGAAGCCGGCAGCAGCATCGATCTGTCAGGTCTCTCCGGCGTGACCTTGCCGACTTCCAACTACATATTGAGCTTCAAGGTGACTGCCGCCGAGGTCGCGGATACGCCGCTGGCGCGGGGGCTGATCGGCAGCACCGTCACGATCGATACACGGCTCAGCGGAACGCGGGCCGACGGATTTTCGTGGGTCGGTTCGCCGCTTCTCAATGCCCAGGGCTTTACTGGCCTGATTCCGAAAACGATCGACGAGTTGCTGACCGTGGGCGGCAAGCTCACGATCACGGCGGGACAGAACGCGATCACTCTGCCTGGTTCCTCGATCAACCTCTCCGGCGGCTATGTCCAATATGCCCCGGGCTTCGTGGCCACGACACGGGTGGTCGGCTCCAACGGCCGCGTCTACAACATCGGCAGCGCGCCGTCCGATCTCAGCTACACCGTTCTCAGCGGCTTCACGGTCGATCATGCGCGCTGGGGCGCGACTGAGACCTACGCCAGCATGTTGGCGGCCGGCTATTATGATCCGGGCTACGTCTCCGGCCGAAGCGCCGGCTCCGCCGGCTTCACCGCGGCCGCGCCAATTCTGGAAGGATCGTTCGTATCGGGGATCGTTGTCGGTGAGCGCCAGCGCGCCGGCCTCGAAGGCAGGCCGAATGGCGCCGGCCTCGGCGTGACCCTGTCGGGCACCAACAGCACGACCTACACGGTGCTGCTCGAACCTCGGGCCGACGCCGGCCTGGATCCGTTTGGCCTGTCGACGTTCAAGCTCGGAACATCCTGGGCTCCGACGCTGGTCGCGCTTGCCGACGGCACGCTGGCATTCCCAGTGTTCAGCGACCTCCTCACATCGTCAGCCTTCCGCAGTGTCAGCATCAACACCGGCAGCAATGCCATGCTGCAGATGACCGCAGATGCCGCGCTCACCGTGCTGCCCGGTGGCAGCGTGACGCTCGGCAACGTCGAGCGGATCGACGGGACCATCACGGCGCGCAGCGGCAGTATCGTCCTGACCGGATCGACCATCGACACCGGGCTCGACCGATCCGTGGCGGTGCAGGATCTCCTCGTCACGGGTCGGCTCGATGTCAGCGGACTGTGGATCAACGACGGCGGCGCCGCCAACGGCTCGCTGCTCGGATCCGCCTATGTCGACGGCGGCTCGGTGACGATCAGCACGACGGCGGACATCGTCCCCACGATCGGAGCTTTGATCGGATCGGGAACGACCACCTCCGGAACCGACCTCAGCAAGAAGGTCGACAACATCGTCAGTGCGACCGACGACCTCACGCGCAGCATCACCTTGGCGAAAGGAAGCGTCATCGACGTCTCGAGCGGGGGCTATCTCGATCGCGGCGGTGTCCTTAAGAGAGGTGCCGACGGGGTGCCGCTCGGACGAGGTGGAAGCCTCAGCCTCAATACCTACGTCTCGTCTCGTTCGTTCCTGCTGCCGACCTATGAAGTTGCGAAGACTGCGATCCTGGACAGCTCAGGAAAAGTCTTGGTGAATGCGGGCGGCACCTTCTATCACGCGTCGGCTACGCTGGATCTCGGCACCGTCATCTTTACGCCGATCCAGAGTGGCTATCGTGCCAACACCTATCTGCAAGGCAGCATCTACGCCCAGAGTTTTGCCGGGGGAGGCAGTTTCACACTCAAGGCGCCCTACGTCCAGGTCGGTGGGACCGACACGGTCTCCTATGCACCGGGTGAGACCCAGAGCGGCGGCGTCGGCCAGATCAACCTGCCGACCTCCTTCTTCAGCAAGAGCGGGTTCGGCAGCTACGCGCTGATCGGGCTGGCGGAAGCCAATGTCGCCGCAAACACCGCGCTGACGCTGCAACAGTCAAATCTCCTGACCCCGGCTCCCGGATCGCTGGCAGGGACCGCGACGAACGCTGCAAAGGCGGGCGATCTTGCCCAGGCCGGGACCGTGATCGATGGCCTGCGCAAGCCGCTCAATCTGTCGCTCACGCAGTCCGGCATCGATCTGTCCCAGTCCGGCTTTGCGAACGTGACCGGCGGCATCAATGTCGGCGCGGGGACGACGATTACCGCCGATGCCGGTGCAACGGTGAGCTTGGTCGCCGATCAGGCCGTGAGCTTCAAAGGCAGCATTGCCGCCGGGGCGGGCGCCACGGTCACGATGGTCTCGAACAATGCCGCCTTGACCGTCGCTGGCAGCGTCAAGGCGCAAGGCGGGGCTATCAACCTCGCGAGCTCCGGCAATCTCACGATTGCTGCTGGCAGCATGCTCGACGTGAGCGGCGTGTTCGTGCCCGATCCGACGGTGAGCCGTTATACGACCGGAACGGTCTATGATGGCGGCACGGTCACCCTGCTCAGCAACGCCACGGTCGAGGTGCAGCCGGGCGCCACGATCAACATTGCCGGCGCGGCGGGGGTGATCGAAGTCCCCGTCGGGCGCGAGCTCCAGACCCAGGCGGTGTGGAGCAATGGCGGCACGCTGCAGATTGGAGGCTCCACGGTCTATCTCGGTGGCACCTTGTCGGCGGCCGGAGGCGCGCCGCTGGCCACGGGTGGATCCCTGTCACTCGGTGATTTCGCGTTGCCGGGGACGCTTGCGTCTTATGGGTCGATCATCTCCAACATCTACAACGCCGATACGCAATCTGTCATTGGCATCAGGTCCGGCATCCTGATCGCCCAGAGCGGTCTGGCGACGCCGTCCACGACTGTCACGCTCACTGCCGACATGATCAATAATAGCGGACTCAGCTCCGTGTCGCTCGCCGCCGGTGGATATTTGGGCGTGCAAAATAAGGCCACGATCGGGTTTGCCGGGTCGACGGAGATCAGCGTGCCAGGATCGCTGGTGCTTCACAGCGGAAGCAACCTGATCAGCATCCTGGCGGCCGGCGCCAAACTGGCCAATATCAATGATACTCCGACGAGCGTCGGTGGCGCGACCGTCACGCTCGACGCCGGTTACGTCCGGCTGGCAGGGAGCAGCTATGAGCAATTCCCCTCTCCCCCCGCAGCGAAGAATTTGGCGGACGGCACGCTCTATGTCGGCTCGGACGGCGTATCCCATGGCCGCTTTGTCACGCAATGGATCGATCTCCAGGGTGACCTGTCACTGGTGAATGTCGGCAATGCCACGCTGACCACGGCCGGCGCAGTGCGGCTGCTGCCCGGCCGCTATGGCAGCGAAGCTGTTGCGCCCACCGGCACCACGCTCGGCGGCTATTTCGTCACGCCGGGCCGGCTCACCATCACGGCGTCCGAGATCTTTCCGGCCACAAGCACCGCCTTCCTGCTGATGTCGACGATGAGCGTCAGCGATTCCTCGCCGACGCTGACCATCAAGCAATATGCTGGTAGCTCGCCCACCGCGCCGCTGTCGGCTGGTGGCACGCTCGTGCTCGACGCGCAGAACATCGAGCAGGACGGCACGCTGTGGGCGCCGCTCGGCAACATCGTCATCGGGCTGCGCTCGGCCGGCGATATGCCGCTGGCGGTGACCCAGTCGATCGTGTCGACATCGGCAACGGCCTATTCGGGCGCACTGGCGCAGACCCAGTCGGTGACTCTCGGCGCCGGCGGTCTGACCGCGGTCTCGACCGGCGGTCTCGACATCCCCTATGGAACGACGGTCGATGGCGCGACCTGGTACTACGGCATCAATCTGAACAATAGCTCTAGTCCCGTTCCCCAACAAACCGCAGCGCCGGCAAAATCGATCAGCGTCTTCGGCTCCTCGGTCAAGCTGGGCGGCAGCATCGATGCCAGCGGCGGCGGCGACGTGTATGCGGTCGAATATGTTCCGGGCACCGGCGGGACCCGCAACGTCCTGCTCAACTATCAGACGGTTTCGACGGTCACCTCGAGCGGCACGACCACCAGCTTCACGTCGACATATGCCGATGGGCGTCAGGTCTACGCGCTGGTGCCGGCCTACGAGGCCCAGGTGGCCGCCTACGACCCGGCCTTCGCCACCTATCCTTTTTATTCCGGGAAGAGCGTGACGTCCGCCGGTCTCGTTGCAAGCGGGAGCAAGCTGTCCAGCTTTCCCGCTTCGGCATTGAACAATGCCAGCGGAATCGTGCCGGGGACCTCGGTCACCTTGAACGGTGGCAACGGAATCGCGGCCGGCACCTACGTGCTGCTCCCCGGCATGTACGCGACCTTGCCCGGCGCCTACCGGGTTGTGCAATACGCAGCCAGTGCTGCAGCATCGACCGGCAGCTTCACCGGGGCTGACGGCTCGGTCTATGTGACCGGCTCATTCGGCAATGCGATCACGGGCGCCCGCTCGTCGCAAACGGTGCTGTTCCAGCTGCAATCGCAGGCGGTCTGGGGACAGTCCTCCAAGATCAGCATCACGAGCGGCACCAGCTATTTCTCGAGCTACCCGGCAAACAACGGCCTCGCGCCGACTGCTCTGCCGGTCGATGGCGGGCTGCTCGTGATCGGTGCGACCAGCAGGCTGAGCCTGGGCGGCACCAACAATTTCGCCGCCGGCAGCAGCGATCTGGCGCCGGCGGTCCAGGGAGCGACCGGGCAGATCGACATCGCAGCCGCGAACATCGCGATCGTCGCCAGCGATCGGCTGGGCCAGTTCGGCACCGTCGCCGCCGATGGCAGCTTTACGGCAAGCGCGGCGGTCAGCAATTATCTGTTCCTCGATGCCGACCAGATCAGCAATCTGGGCGCCGGCAGCGTGCTGATCGGCGGCACCGCGTCCGTCACCTCGCCGGGCTCGATCACGGCGATTGCCGCGAATCTCGAGGTTGCGTCCGATGCACAGCATCAGCTCGGTGGTCCCGAGCTGATCCTGGTCACCCAGGCCGGCGGCGCCAGGGGACTCACCGTCGATGCCGGCAGCGTGGTTACCACCAAGGGAACCGTATCCGGGACCAGCCGGAACATCACGCTGAGCGGCGACGGCGCATTGCTGCGGGTGTCGAACGGCCGCATGGTATCCGTTACCCGCAGCGGCGCCGCCGGCACCGGGAGCTTCGCCATCGGCACGGCTGTTGGAACGGCGCAGCTCGTGGCCGGCGCCGGCGTCGTGATCACGGCCGGCAACTCGCTCATGGTCGATACCAGCGGGTCGGGTGCGTTCGCCCCCGATTTGGCGAACAGCAACGGTGCGTCCACGACCGGCGTCACGCTCAAGGCGCCCAACCTGTCGATCGCCGCGAACACGTTCAATTTCGGTCCCGAGGGCTTGGCGGCAAGCGGCCTCAATCTGACGCCCGGTCAGTTCAACAGCCTGTTTGCCGCGGCCACGTCGGTGACCCTGCGCAGCAACACCGGATTCGACTTCTACGACCAAGCCGGCCTGACGCTCGGTGACGCCGCCAATCCGATCGGCACGCTGACGTTCGACGGCTCCGGCTTCTACAGCATCGGCAGCAACACGAGCGGGGCTGGCGCCACGGATTGCTCTGCCTACTGTGCCACCATCGCGGCGGCCAACATTACTCTCATCAACAGTCGCGGCGCGTCCGGCGTCAGCGCCGATCCGACCGTCGTTGCCGGCGCAGGCGGCACGCTCAACCTCAACGCTGCCAAGGTGATCACCGCGGATGCCGGCGCCAAGAGCTTCGGCGGGTTCAGTAAGGTCAACTGGAACGCTTCCGACGGCATCGTCTTCACCGGAGCAGGGAGCATCGATGCGGCTGCCGCCACCGCGACGGCAAAGTTCAACCTCAGCTCGATCAAGATCAACAACGCTGGCACGGGATATACCAGCGTGCCGACGGTGACGATCTCCGGCGCCGGCGGAACGACGGCGACCGGCACCGCGCTGCTCGGCATCGTATCGTTCAACGTGTCTACCTCCGGCAGCGGATCGAGCTATCGCAACGGTGATCTGATCACGATCAAGGACTCGGTCACGGGAGCCGTTGCCACCGGAACGGCCGTCATCAGCTCCACGGGCGCCATCACCGGCGTCAACATCATCTCCGGCGGTTCCGGCTTCAGCGGCGTCCTCGCCAACTTGACGCTGACGGTCTCCGCCGGTTCGGGCTCCGGCGCGGCCATCGGCACGACAGCCGCACCCACCGTGGGGCTTCAACCGCAGTTCGGTGTGGTCGGCGTGAACGTGACAGGAGGCACCGGCTACACCGGCATTCCGACGGTCACGATTTCCGGCGGCGGCGGCTCCGGTGCCTCCGTGCAGGCGGTCGCCACGGTCAGTTCTCTGACGGTCGCCAATGGCGGCACCGGTTACACGAGCGCGCCGCTCGTCACCATCACCGGAGGCGGCGGCGCCGGTGCGGCGGCGACGGCCACGCTCGGCGGCACGGGCATCTCCGGGCTGACCCTGACCAATGGCGGAACCGGCTACACCAGCGTGCCGACCATCTCGATCTGGGGCGGCTCCGATCTCACGCTGTCGGCGCCTGACGTCGTGGTGAAAGCCGGCGCCAATCAGACGGTCACCGCACGCGGCAATCTCGTGGTGCAGGGAAATGGCGCCAGCGTGTTTGCCGCCGACAACAGCATCAGCGGCAAGCTGGCGCTGACCGGGGCGTCGGTCACGGTCCGGAACGGCGTGCATATCGATGCCGCCGGCGGCAAGGTCAGCCTGACTGCGGCGGCGGGGGACGTCGCGCTCACGTCCGGCGCCGCGATCAACGCCCAGGGCATGCGGCTGCCGGTGAACGATCAGTTCATGGATGCGCCGGGCGGCAGCGTGCAGCTGATCTCCAGCCTCGGCAATGTCAGCATCGTCGGTGCGACCATCGACGTGTCCAATCCCTATGCCGGCTATGCCGGGTCGCTCGCAATCCAGACCGGCAACAACGGCACGACCGGCACCGCCACGCTGGCGGGCACGCTCAATGGCGGGGCGCGGTTCAACGATCTCGGCGGCACTTTCAGCCTGCTAGCGGGCAACCTGAACGGCACGCTGCCGCTCGACGGCACGACGCCGAACTTCTCGAGCAGTTTCACTGTGACCTTGCAGAGCGGCAACATCGAGCTTCCGGCAGGCGCGACACTGACGTCGCGCAACGTCCAGCTCACTGCCAATGGCGGCAGCGTCAATGTCGGCGGCACCATCGATGCGCGCGGTCTCAGCGGCGGCCAGATCTCGCTGTTCGGAACGGGAACGTTGCCGTCGTCATCCGGCTGCACGAGCTCCTGTGGCGTGTGGATCCAATCGTCCGCGCGGCTGCTTGCGAGCGCCGTCACCCAGGATGATGCCGCCTTCAGCCGCTATTCCACGCTCGACAACGGCGCCACCAATCCCAACGGCGGCACCATCACCCTCGCCACGACGGGAACGCCGACACCGAACGCCTATGATCCCACCTACGGCTTCGAGCAGGTGGCGAGCGCCAATTCCGGCTGGATCAAGGTCGATGCCGGCGCGGTTCTCGACGTGAGCGGCGGGCCCACGGCGCCAGCCGGCCAGGTCATCGTGCGCGCGCCACTGCTCAGCGACTCCACGGTGAACGTGCGCTTCAAGGGCAACGTCGTCACCAACGGATCGACATCCGGCGGCGGTCTGGCGCTGAACGCCTATGCGACCTGGAGCACCACGGACGGCACGACGGCGGGCCGCCATTTCGACGGCATCATCGATCCCGCCGGCTGGTTCGACGGCACAGGCACGCGGGTCGCCGGAACCGTGATCGCCGGCGATACCATCAGCTACAGCACGACAACGACCTACACGTCGGTGCCGACGATCCTGGTCGGCGGCGCCAGTGGCGTGGCCACGGCGATCATGACCACCCAGACCGGGGCGCTGACGGTGCCAACGACCAGCCGCGGGTCGGGCTTCGGCACACCGACGGCTCGCACCTGCAAGGGGGGTGGTGCGACATTCACCTGTTACTCTGACCCTGCCATGACGCTCAATCCGGTCGTCGTGACATTGACGGGCGGCGGCAGCGGCAGCGGACTGGTCGTGAAGTCGCTGACCTTCAGTTCGGGTGCCGTCAGTACGGTCACTCTGGATAACACCGCCGCCATCGGCTATACGAGCCCGATCACGCTAACCGTGACCGGAGGCACGACGGCGGCAACCGTGACCGCCAACCTGCTCATCGCCGGCCTCGTTGCGACCAATCCGAACACGACCTACGCCACTGCTCCGGCTGTGACGGCGAACGGTGTGGCCCTGACCGCCAAATATACGGTCAATCAACCCTATTCGCTGTCGCAGACGACCAACGTCGCGCAAGGGATCGGCATCTTCGTGCCGACCACGGCGAACGCCGATCATGTCAATTTTTATCAGACCACGCTGACCGGCTTCGTTCAGAAGGCGCTCGCGGGCTCCGTCAGCGCGGGCGACGGCGACGCGTTCGATTTCGCCAGCGGGCTCGGCGCCATCCTGCACGTGCGTCCCGAGATCGTGCTGTCGAACCCGTCATCCTCGATCAATGGCGGCAACGTCACCGTCGCCAGCAACTGGAATCTCGGCGGCGTGAAGGGCTTGACGAACGCCACGGCATTCACGGCCGTGAATGGCACGTCGGTCGCCGCGAATACCGTCATCACCGACGTCGCCGGCAAGCTTCTCGCCAACTACACGAACTACACCGGGCAGCTCGTCGCCACGGCCAATACGCCCCTGGCTTATCGAACTGCTGCTGGGGAGCCCGGCGTCCTGACCGTGCGTGCGGTCAACGACGTCGCCGTCAAGGCCACCATCAGCGATGGCTTCTTTGAAACACAGGACTACTTCGGCGGATCCGTTGCCGTGGCTGATCTGATCGCCAACAATCCGGCGCTATCGGGCAAGGTGGCCGATTACAATACGACGGCCGCAGCGGATTTGATGTCGCGGGTCCAAGGCGTCAACAACGGTTCGTTCTCGATCAACCTGGTCGCGGGCGCGGCCTTCGCCTCCAATCGCGACACGACGGTGAACCCATACGCGGTCACACCTGTGTCGGCGCTCACCGGCGCCTCGACCGGCAACGTCAATATCGACGGCCACGTGAACTATTTCTCGTCGGCGACGAAGCTACTCGTGATCCCGACATTGGTGCGCACGGGAACCGGCAACATCACGATTGCCGCGGCCGGCAATTTCCAGCTGCTCGATCAAATGGCTCCGGGTGCAGTCTATACCGCGGGCGCGGCGACAGCGGCGCCCAGCGATTTCACGCCGTTGACGCTCCCGTCCAACTACAATTGCTACGGCTGTTCCAATGGAAACGTGAATGTGCCGACCTGGGCCGCAGGGGGTGGTTCGGTGTCCATCAGCGCCGGGCAGTCGATCATCGGGGTGGAGACGCCGATAGACAATGCCGCGGGATCACAGACCGGAACGGCCTATCAGTATATGATGCAGCTGTGGAGCAATTGGTACTTCCATGGCGGCTGGGGCAATGGGACGTCGACACCATTCGCCAATTGCACCGTCGTGGCAAGCTGCCAAACCGCAGCCTGGATCAACTACGCGTCGTTCTTCCAGGGTATCGGCGCGCTCGGGGGCGGCGACGCGACCCTGGTGGCGGGGAACGACATCAAGCAGATCGGGGTCTCGCTTCCCGAAACCCTGGTCGTCGCCGGTGGCCTCACCGCCAGCGATCCGGCGCACATGGTCACCTTTGGCGGCGGCAACCTGTCGGTCCAGGCCGGCGGCAACCTTCTCAGCGGCGACTTCCTGGTCGGGCTCGGCAGCGGTCGGATCAAGGTCGGCGGCTCGATCAGTGCTGACCCGAACTCCGCGCTTTCGGCGACAATCCCGACCGGAAATTCGAACGCGACCGCCAAGGCGAGAACGACTTCGCCGACCGGTAAACCGCTCGACCTGATCCTCGGCGTGCAGAACGGCTTCATCAGCGGCTTGGCCGGAGGCAGCATCAACCTCCTGTCCGTCTATGATCCGGCGCAACTGCCCGTCGTTTCCAACGTCGCCCTGCCAGCAGCGTCCAATCTGGCGACGTCCTCCTGGATGGGCACGCCTTTCACCAGTTACGGTGACCGGAGCGGGATCTCCGTGACCAGCGTCTCCAGCGACATCACTCTCGCAACCGCGACTGCGGGCACATTGGTGCCCAAGGGCACCAACGTCTATGGAACGCCCGTCGGTGGTTCGAATTATCCCGCCACCTTGGACGTCACGGCCCTCAGCGGATCCATCCTCGTCGGTGCCGTAGGGCAGACCATCAACATCGTCCCGATCCCGAGCTCAACTGGGACGGCTTCGGGAACGCTGTCGCTGCTGGCGGCCCAGTCAATCACTTTCAACTCCAACTCAAAACTCGTCATGCTGGATCTGGCGACCGGAGCATCCAGCAAATACGTGCATAGTGCCGCTAGTTCCGTCACGAGCTATATCAATCCGCTCGGGCAGACCTTTGCCGATCTGACCCAGGCGCTGCACGCCAATGACCCGGTGCCGGTGATCATCGCCGCGCGACAGGATATCACGATGGCGAGCACCGCCGCCATCGCGCTGATCAAGCCGGCCGACATGACCGCGGGTAACAACATTCTGTCTGAATTTGCGATCACGTCGGCTGTCGACGGTGTCCCGCAGACCAATGCCGGACTTGCGACCATCACTTTCCAGAACAACAATGTCAGCGACGTCACATCTCTGGTGGCGGGAAACTCGATCATCGGCGGTTCCTATGTCCTCTACGGTCCCGGCTCGTGGCTGATCCAGGCCGGGCGCAACATCGGTCCGCTCCGCCAGAGCCAGAACGGCTACGCGGGCCTGGTTGCGGCGGGCAACGGCACCAACTACGGCACGAATACGGATGTCCCGGGACAACTGGTCAAATATCTGCCGAACCAGAGCGCCGACATCTATGTGATGGCCGGCGTCAAGCCGCAGCACATCGACTACGCGGCAATGATCGCCGAATATGTCGATCCGGCCCGGTCGGTCACCAGCGGGATCGATCTGTTGCGGCTCATCGCCGCCAAGCTCAACGACGGGATTGATCCGTCCAAGTCGTGGGACACCGCCACCCGCGCCAAGGCATGGAGTGACTTCAATGCGCTGGCCGTCGACAAGCAGCACGGCTTGGTCGATCAGGCTCTGAGCAGCTATTTCGGCACCGGTGCGCGCGCCAATTACATCGCCTTCATCAATACCTATATCGCGCCGACCGCGCCGGATGTCGGCTTCGATTTCCTGGCCGACATCGCCGGCGTCCTCGGAATCAGCAGGGACGCCGCGAGTGCGAGGTTCGCCACCATCGCCGCCGGACATGATACGCCCACCTTGCGCGAGAAGCTCGCGATCGTCAGTAGCTTCAACGACTTTCTCATCCGGGTCGGCAAGGATCGCAACGATCCGGCCAGCGCGTATACCGGCGAGTATGGCCGCGCCTATGCCGCGATCTCGACCCTGTTCCCGGCGGCGCTCGGCTATACCGACAACCGGCCCGTCAATGGCGTCAACGGCGCAGCCAATCGCGTCGTCACCGGCACGATCTCGCTCGGCGGCTCGGTGCTCGAGACACAGATGGGCAACGACATCAACATCCTGGTGCCCGGCGGCAACATCAATGTCGGCCGCAATGGAAGTGACCTGCTGAGTCCCATTCAGGAAGGAATTTTCACGCTCGCCGGCGGGACGATTCGCGGCTACAGCGACGGCACGATCCAGCTCGCGCAGAGCCGGGTCATGACCATGCAGGGCGGCGACATCGACATGTTCTCCGCCAATGGCGACATCAACGCCGGGCAGGGCTCCAAGACCTATGCGGCCAGTCCGCCGCAGCAGACCATCTGCGACGCCAACGGCTATTGCTACCTCAATCCGACCGGATTGGTGACCGGCGCCGGCATCGCCGCGCTGGTCACGCTGAAGGGGCAGGACCCGAGCCAGAGCGACGTCAACCTGTACGCGCCGACCGGCACCATCGACGCCGGCGCGGCCGGAATTCGCGTCGCCGGCAATCTCAGCCTCGGTGCCGCGCATATCCTCAACGCCTTCAACATCAACGTCCAGGGTGCGACGACAGGCCTTCCGACCGTCGCGCCGCCGCCGGTGGCGGCCTTGACCCTCGGCAACAACACGGCGGCCGCGCCGCAGAAGCTCGCGCCGTCGCAGCAGTCGTCCACTGATGCGCGGCCGTCGGTGATCATCGTCGAAGTGCTCGGCTATGGTGGCAGCGGCCAGGGCAGTTCCGGCACCGACACGCCTGCGCGCAACGGCGCAGGCCAGAGCGGCAACAACAGCGGCGCCATGGCGCCTCAGAGCGGTGGATCCAAGCCCGAGGCCTGCAAGGATGGCGCGGCGGAGTGCCGTCCACAGCCGTGAGCCGGCGTCATATGGCTCCGCGCGAGCAGGCCGGTAACGTCATGTCTTTTCGTCGCGCGGGTAAGCTGCGCTTCGATGAGACCGAGGGCGAGCGCCGTAGGTCGCCTTTTGTTGGCGCTGCGTCGACTCGACGACGACAGGGTCGGAAGGCCCCCGCGAGACAGTCCAGCTTGTGAAAGGTCCGCGGCGATGGCGCGGACGGCCGTCATCGCCGCGGTCCTAACTACCAGTGTCCTCCAGCGCCGGCGTCCAGGCCCGCACGGGAGGGCAAGCCAACAGGCGGGCGTCTGGCCGTGACGGTGCCCGCCGCTCCAGCGAACGATCGAGCTGGCCTGCGCAATGGAGCAGCGCCTCGCGCAACTCGACCTGAATCCGGCGGGTGGAAATCCGGTGCCGTCGGGCGATCTCGTGCACCGATAGCTCATCGACGAAGGTCGCGAAGACGATGTCGCGCTGACGTGCGGAGAGTTGCCCCAGCACACGGCTCAGCGCCGCCATTTCGGAGCGAGACTCTGCGATGCGGGCGGGATCAGGCGAATCGTCCGGAATCTCGAGCAGCGCGTCGATCTCCGATGTCGTGAGCCTGCGGCTCTCAGCCACGCGGCGGTTGGTTGCGAGATTGAGCGCGGTCCGGAACAGATAGGCGCGCGGACTCTGGATGACGCCGACGTCGTTGCCGCATTCCAGGCGCAGGAACGTATCCTGAAGCGCCTCGCCCGCCAGCTCGGTCGAACCTAATCGGCGGGCGAGCCGCCGCTTCAGTTCGTCATAGCCATCGATCAGCGCGCGCAGCAACGCCGCTCGGCCCGGATCCCGCATTTCTGAAACGCCCGCCCCTGGGTGACCTTTCGGAACACACGGCCGCGAAGTTCTCGTCACTAACAAAGTACCGGCTCACAATGACTGACCCATGACATGTGTTGCAGCACGTGTCTCAAACACAGAGTTGTGCTCGCTCGCAGCCACCAAGGTTCCGGCGCACTGCTCGATCACCGAACGGTAGCGCGAGATTTTTCGAAGAAAGAGATTCGCTGAGACGCCGTGTCGATTGTCTCTCCCATGCAAGCCACCGATTGCAATGATGCGGGCGAGCTTTGTGGGATCGTCAATCCGTCCCCAATGATCGCACCGGTCGTGCCGGAGAGTGGATCGCTCGTCCGACTGATCGTTGCATCACGATGGGTCCTCCTCCCATCGATGATGACCTGCATCATTGTGCATCGAAGGCTCGCAATCCGACTGCAACCCCACGGAGATTTCCGATGACGACTCGTTCTTCGATCAGCCGCCTGCGCTGCACCGCTTCGGTGCTGGTGCTGTCGACTGCCGCGACCTTTGCCGCAGCGGTGCAGCCCGTCGCTGCCCAGACCGCCGTCTACGGCGGCGGCAGCACGCTGGTATCGCTCGCCATGCGTCAGGCGATGGACTGCTATAACGCGCAGACCGTGACCAGCGACGGCTACAGCTTCTCGACCGGCTTCAATGCGGCGACCCCGACTCCCGGATTGCTTCCCGCAACGCCGGACGGCGCCAATTGCAGCCAGCTCGGTGCGCTCGGAACGGTCGGTCTCTACGCCGCCGTCGGCTCCGGTGCCGGCCAGCGCGCCTTCATCACCAACGATCCGAAGCAGCTGCTGCGTGGCAGCGCGCCGTCGCTGTCGCTGCCGGCCGTGCCGCCGGTGTTCCTCGAGAGCAGCGTTCCGGCGCTCGCGACCTATCCCTATGCGCGCGTCGACTTCGGCGCCGGTGACTCGCCGCTTCCGAGCTCGCCGACGAACACGCCGAGCGTGACGGCCCTGACCAACTTCTCCTCGGTCAGCAACTGGCAGAACCAGACCACCATCACGGCCAGCAACGCATCCTCGGCAACGGCCTACAACGCTGCCGCATTCGGTCCGGCGATCCAGCTGCCGATGATCGAGGCGCCGGTCGCGATCGTCGTCAACACCAACGCCACCCCGACGGCGACCTGGACCATCAACTCGGCCGGCACCGCGGGCACCCCCGGCTCGGCGATCCAGCTCTCGACCGCTCAGCTCTGCGCCATCTTCTCGGGCGAGGTGCGCGACTGGAGCTCCACCGCTGCCATCGCGGCGCTCGACAACGCCGGTCAGGCCCGCGTCCAGACCTTCATGGACGACAACACCGGCAACGGCGGCGCGGCTCAGGCCTATGTGTCGAACTCGCTGCCGATCCAGGTCGCGTTCCGTTCCGACGGCTCCGGCACCAGCTTCATCCTCACCAACTTCCTCGCCAACAGCTGCCCGCAGCTCGACGACACCGCTGGTTCGCACAACTACGCGAAGATCTTCACCGGCGTGGGCGTCACTTTCGCCAGCACGGTCGTCACGCTCAACGACCAGGTGACCGGTACGACCACGACCACCACGATCGCCGCCAAGACCAACGCGTCGGCCGCCAACCTGCCGTCGACGACCTTCGCCAACCTGATCGCCAACATCAAGGCCGTGAAGGGTGTGGACGTCTCGACCGGCGCCGGCGGCTGGCTCGCCGGCAACGGCACCGGCGAAGTCGCCGACACCGTCAACAGCAACGCGCAGGATGCCAACGGCAACTATCTGGGCGGCCGCATCGGCTATGTCAGCAACGACTTCGCCAAGCCCTACAACCCCGCCGCCAGCGCGCCGCTGTCGGCCAGCGTCCAGAACGATGATCAGCGGGCTCGTGGTGTCTATCACCCGGGTGACCTTGGGGAGAGCTTCGTTGCGCCGACCCCGGCATCGGCCGATAACGCTTTCAGGAGCGTTGCGGTCCCCACTGGCACAACCTATACGGCTTGGAATCTGTACAACCAACAGTATGCGGCCGGTGCAACGTTGGCCGATGGCGTGACGGTTGTTCCTGCCGACGGGAAAGTGAGCGGGGTGAACGTTGTCGGCAAGTCGCAGCTCGGTCTGCCGATCATCGCGGGTGCCTATCCCGTCACGGGCACGACCTTCGCCTATCTCTATAGCTGCTACAACACGGCGTCGGCCCCGACCCGCGTGGCGGACATCACCAACTTCCTGAATTGGTTCTATTCGAGCCAGGATGCGGCCAGCGTGCTGCAGAACAACGGCTTCAATGCTTTGAATAGCGCCTTTGTGACGGCGATCAGCTCGTCGTACCTGGCCTCAGGCAGCGGTACTGCCATCGCCGCCAGCTCGACCCAGGTCGACGGTTGCAGCACCGTCGCCGCTGGCGCCGGCGCTCAGTAAGGCAGCTGCAGGGGACGCGGGTCCCGTGCAGATCGCCCAGTCACGATCCTGAGCCGGGCGCCGTCATGGCGCCCGGTTTCGTTTTGTAGTTGCAGACTCCAAATTGCTGAACGCCTCTGACGTCGAGGCTCCGCGAGCGGCCGAAACGATCGCGCGGCGCCTCGACATCGGATCAATAACGCGATACCAGCTTGGCTATGCCAGGGAAGATGTCTGCGGGAAAGATCATGTGGCGCTCGGCGTCCCCCAGCCGGCCGGTTCATGATTTCGGCATGCGTGCTTGAATGGATTGAATTCGATGGCGCAGAGCGCGTGGTGGTCCAAGCACCTTGATGAGGAGTCGCAGCATCACGACTGGCGTGCGGCGGCCCCGGCAATCGGTCTGCGCTCGCTCGCAGCCGTTGCGATGACCGTGCCAGCCCTTCTGGCCGTCGGCGTGTATTGGCTGCGTCACACGCCGACCGGCACCGGAATGCACTCGAGTGACAACGTGATGCAGGTGCGGCTCGTCGCGTCGCCGGCGGCTGATGCCGCGCGGCCGGCCGTTACACCGACCGCGCCGGCCTTGTCTCCGGCCAGCGCTCCGGCTCAGGATCCGAAAGTCGTCGCTGCTGCAGTCGTGGCGGGGTCCGAGAGCGTGACGACCCGGGATTCAACAGCTTCGGGCCTGGTGTTGTCGCATCTGCCGGCCGCGCCGGCCTGGGACGCGCCTGTTCCTGGCTCGCCGCTGGCCGCCCAGCAGACCAAGCCTGACCAAAAGACGATGACCTTCGTTCGCACGGTCAAGTCGCACATCGCCCGCTTTCAATATTATCCTGAACGTGCCCAGCGCGAGCGCATCCAGGGCCAGGTCGGTCTCGTGCTCACGCTGCGGCGTGACGGCACGGTCACGAACGTCCGGATCGCGTCGAGTTCCGGCTTCGCCTCTCTCGATGCCGCCGCCGTCGACACCGTGAGGAGGGCGCAGCCGCTGCCGAGCATTCCGGTGGAATTGCCCGGGCAGCTCAGCCTGGACTACACGATCGCGTTCGATCTGCCACAGTAGTTGGTCAACGGCGTCGCCATCTCTGGTCGTCACGTCACTGTCATTCTCCGCCGATAGGTACAACAGTGGGGTTGAGAACCGCCTGCAAATGCGGGCGGCGTCACGGGGCTGCGTTGGTGTCCTACTCGAACAGCAAATCGCTGCGCGATGTGCTCGCGGCGGACTATGAAAGTCTGGCCCGCCGCCTGACGCGCTGCCTCGGCTCGCCGGATGTCGCGCGCGAGGCGCTTCACGAAGCCTTCGTACGGGCGGATCGCGTCTCCGATGCCATCCCCGTTCGCAGTCCCGTCGACTATCTGTTCCGGATGGCGCTCAATTTGGCAAAGGATCACCGCAAGAGCGAGCGCCGGCTGCTGAACGCCTCGGAAATCGAAGCGATCATGGCTCTGCCCGACGAGCGGCCGGGACCTGCAGCCGAGGTCGAGGCTCGCTTCGAACTCGAACAATTCGAAAAGGCGCTTGCGGAGTTGCCGCCGCGAAAGCGCGACGTCTTCATCTGTGCTCACCTCGAGTTGATGCCGCATCGTGAGATCGCCCAGCGTTTCAGCATCAACGTACGCACCGTCGAATTCGATCTGCAGCATGCCATGGAGCATCTCGGCCGCCGGCTCGGGCGCAAGGTGGTCCGCCGATTCGGTCCTCGCGCCGTCTCTCAATCCAGCAATCGCAGCTAGCGCGGCGCGATCCAGCGAGAAGGGAGCTTGCTGCATTCCGGCTTTGTACGCTATTCAGCGGTGCACCAGCGCCCGGATAGAACTGCGGCTCCGCCGATATCGAGATTGACGCGTGCGAAGTATTCGATTTTCCCTTTCGGTCCAGCGCTATACGAATCGTCTATCAGATGACCGCAGAGCGTTGCCATGAGGGAACCGTCCCTCGGCCGCCGAAACGAGCGAGCCTCATCTTGATCGCAGGCGACGACAGCCAGTCGGACATGGATCAGACCCTTCGTCAGGCTTTGGCATGGGTGATCCGTCTTCATTCCGGGGAGGCAACCTCGGACGATGCTACTGCGTTGACGTCGTGGCGACAGCGAAGCCCTGAGCACGAAGCCGCGTTTCGGCAGGCGGTCACGCTATGGCGCGGCTTTGGCGACGCCACCCGCAAGCTCGCTGGCGATGCTGCGTTCGTCAAAGCAGCTTCGCTCCCGGAGCCGATGCCTCGCGCTGGTCTCGGCCGCCGCGCGCTGATCGGCGGAGCGATTGCGGCTGCAGCTTCAGTGGCCGGCGGCTATCTGGCGCTCCGTCCGCCGCTGGATCTCTGGCCGTCGCTGCAGGAACTGTCCGCCGACATGCGGACTGCCAAGGGCGAGCGGCGCAGCGTTGCGCTGGCGAGTGACGCCTCCCTGGTGCTCAACACCCAGACCAGCATCGCCTTGCGACCCGCGGATGGGCCACGGCGGTTCGAACTCATTTCGGGAGAGGCCGCGGTGCAGTGCGGATCGACCGCACGGGACCCGGTCGTCATCGATGCTGCAGGCGGTCAGATTACGGCGTCGCAGGCCGACTTCAACCTGAAGTGCCTCGATGGTCTCGTGACCGTCTCGTGTCTCGACGGCAGCGTCGATGTTGCGTGCAAGGGCCGTGTCGTCAAGCTCGTCAAAGCTCAGCAGATTTCCTACTCGGGCGACAAAGGGCTTGGCTCGACCTCGCGGCTGGATCTCGACACGGCCAAGGCCTGGCAGAATGGCCTTCTGATCGTGCGCGATTGGCCGGTCAGTCGCCTGGTCACCGAGATCAACCGCTATCGCCCAGGCAAGATCGTGGTCCTGGACGAGCAACTCGGGCGGCGCATGATTTCCGGGACGTTTCATCTCGACCGCCTGGATGATTTCATCAGCCAGGCCGAGAACCTGTTCGGAGCCAAGGCACGCTCGCTGCCGGGCGGTCTCGTTCTGCTGAGCTGATGTCTCCTCACGGAGCGTGACGGCGCTGGATCGCCGTAGCTTCAGAACTACAAATGAAACGCACAGACTACGCCGGAGGCGCTTGCCCGGCGGCTCATCGCGGTCGTTCTGCGAACGGATTGATAGTCTGCGAATCGGCTCGGTCGAACTCGGCATTCGTTAAAATTCCGATTCAGTCTCTTGAGGGGCCGGTCGTCTTTCCTGCTGAGGCACCATGCTCGCGGCTTCCTGCCGTGGCGTCATGGGCGTGCCCGAAGGTGAGCGGAAGTCCGTGCGGGTCAGAATTGGTTACGAGCGTGGCAGGCGCTCGCCTTCGCGGCCGGCATGGATCGGCTCGGTGGCCATGCTTCTGTCGGTGGCAGCTTTTGCAGGCGGCAGCGTCGCGCCGGTTCGGGCCGAGGCTGCGGCAGCACAGCAGCCGCCGACTGGCGCAGCCCTGGCCAAGCCGGCGGCTGGTCCGCTGCAGCGCTTCGATATCGATGATTTCGCCGTCCAAGGCGCCGAGAAGCTGGCACAGGTCGACCTCGAAGAGGCTATCTATCCTTTCCTTGGTCCGAACAAGACGGCAGACGATGTCGAGAAGGCGCGCGCGGCGCTGGAGAAGGCCTATCACGACAAGGGGTTTCAGACCGTCTCGGTCGAGGTCCCACCCCAGAATCCGTCGAACAAGGTCGTCATTCTCAAGGTGAGAGAGCTCAAGGTCGGCCGGCTCCGCGTCAAGAACTCGCGCTACTTCGATACTGACAAGATCAAGGACGGGGCGCCTTCGCTCAAGGAGGGCACCGTCCCGAACTTCAACGACCTCACCAAGGATATCTACGCGCTCAACCAATGGCCGGATCGCCGGGTGACGCCGGCACTGCGCGCCGGCGTTGCGCCTGGAACTGTCGATGTTGACCTCACCGTCGAGGACAAGGCGCCGATTCACGGCAGCCTCGAAGTCAACAACCGTCGTTCCGGCGATACGACCGCGACCAGAGCGATCGCCACGGTTCACTACGACAATCTCTGGCAGCTCGGGCACTCCCTGACGCTCAGCTATCAGGTCGCGCCGCAGCGTCCGAAGGACACGGAAGTGTTTTCTGCCTCCTATCTGGCGCGCCTACCGGTCGATTGGCTGGCGTTGCTGGCTTACGCCGTGAAGTCGAACAGCGACGTCGCCACGGTCGGCGGCACTAACATCGTTGGCCCCGGCCAGATCGTGGGTACGCGCGCGGTCATGACGCTGCCGGGCCGCGATGGGTTCACGCAGACGCTGTCGGCCGGCGTCGACTACAAGCATTTCTTCCAGCTCGTCTCCCTGAACGGCGGCGGTTTCGCGTCCCCGGTCACGTATTTCCCTGCCGTGGCCAGCTATACGGCAACCTTCCAGGGCGAGAAGTTTACGACGCAGTTCAACGCATCGCTGACGTCCAATCTGCGGCCGCTGTCGAGCGATCATGTCGCGTTCGACAACAAGCGCTATGCGGCGTCCGCGAGCTTCACGCATGTGAACGTCGACGTTTCGCACACCCAGGAGCTGCCCGAAGGCTATCTGCTTTGGGGCAGGCTGCAGGGACAGAAGGCGGATGGGCCACTGGTCTCGAGCGAGCAGATCAGCGCCGGCGGCCTCGACACCGTGCGCGGCTATCTGGAATCGGAAGCACTGGGCGACGACGGCATCATCGGCAATATCGAACTGCGCAGCCCCGACATCGGCGCGATGCTGCAGAAGCAGATGAAGGACGAGACCGGGCAGGGCGCGCCGCGCTTTACCACCTTCAACGAGACGCGGTTGTTCCTGTTTGCCGATGCCGGTCTGGTTCACACCCAGCGCACGCTGCCGGATCAGACGTCGCAAACGGACCTCTGGAGCTATGGCGTCGGCACCCGCTTCAAGATGTTCAACGCATTCAATGGTGTGTTCGCGCTGTCGGTCCCGATGACCAACCAAACCTATACCCGCGCGGGCAATCCGCGCCTCAATGTCCGGCTCTGGGGCGAATTCTGATGATCATGGAACGCGAGGACAGGCGAGCGAGCTGCTGTGGGAGAGTTGCGAAGCGCGTCGCCGCGAGGCTGTTCGGTGTGGTCGCCGCATTGGCGATTCTGTCGTCGCCGGCAAGTGCCTGGTGGAACGACGAGTGGCAGCTGCGCAAGAAGATCGGCATCGATGCGAGTGCTGCCGGCGCCAACATCACCGATCCGATCGGCACGACGCCTGTCCTGGTGAGGCTGCATCCCGGCAACTTCCGGTTCAGCGCTACCAAGGACGACGGCAGCGATCTCCGTTTCGTCGCCGGCGACGACAAGACCCCGCTGAAGCACCACATCGAAAAATATGACGCGCTCCTGGGCGAAGCGCTGGTCTGGGTCTCGGTGCCGAGCCTGCCGTCGGGCGCCAAGACGGAGATCTGGCTCTACTACGGCAACAAAAAAGCTGTGCCTACTGCGGATGCCAAGGGCAGCTACGATCCCGATTTTGCCCTCGTGTACCATCTGGCGGAGCGGGGCACGCCTGCGTTGGACTCCACGGTCTGGGGCAACAACGCGCAAAGCGTCGGACAACCGGCGGAGGGCTCCCTGATCGGGACGGGCCTTCGGCTGGACGGGCGCACGCCTCTCATGCTGCCGTCATCATCGTCGCTGGCGACGGCCGCCGATGCCGGCTGGACGTTCTCGCTGTGGATCAAGCCGGCGACGCTGCAGCCCAATGCAGCGCTGTTCAGCCGCCGCAACGGCGGCAGCGGCATCGTGATCGGCCTCGACAATGGCGCGCCATTCGTAGAGATGACCAATGCCGGCTCCGCGCAGCGGACTTCGGCAGGTGCGGCGATCGCTCCGGCGAGCTGGCATCATCTGGCCGTCGTTGCAGCCAGCGGCAGGATATCGCTCTATCTCGACGGCAATGCCTACGCAGCGCTTGATGCGAGTCTGCCAGAGCTCGACACCACCGCGCAGATCGGTGGCGGCGATGCCGCGACGGCCAGCCAGGCTGCCGCTCAACCGGCTTCCGCTGCGGCACCCGGTGATGCGGCCTCGGCGGATGCGAATGGTGTGCCGGAAAGTACCAATGATGCTACCGTCGCGGCGAGCCCGACGTTTGCGGGATTCGTCGGCGACGTCGACGAGATCCAGATCAGCAAGGTCGCGCGACCGGCAGGTTTCATCCGCATCGCTGCGATCGGTCAGGGGCTGGATCAAGGCAAGCTCGTCACGTTCAGCGTCGACGAGGAGACGGCAAGCTGGCTGTCCGGCTATTTCGCGGTCATTCTGAAGTCGGTCACGCTCGACGGATGGGTGGTGATCGGAATCCTGCTGGTCATGGCCGCGATCAGCTGGATGGTTATGTTCGATCGCGCCTCTTACTTGAGGCGTCAGGCGAAGGCCAATGCGCGCTTCCTGAAGGTCTATCGCGATCCGAAGTTCGACCTCACCATCTTCGGCAGTGGTGATGCCGAGGCCGTCGCGTCGCTCGCGGGCGGCATCGGCAAGCGCGATACGATCGTGCTGCGGTCATCGTCGCTCTATCGCATCTATCGCATTGCAGCCGACGAGATCCAGCGACGTTCGGCCCGAAACGCCCAGCCTTACCTTTCCGCCACGTCGATGGCCGCGATCCGTGCTGCTCTCGACGGCGGCGTCGTCAGGGAGATCCAGCGCCTGAACCGGCTCATGGTGATGTTGACGATCGCGATCTCGGGAGGACCGTTCCTCGGTCTGCTCGGAACGGTCGTTGGTGTCATGATCACCTTCGCTGCGATTGCGGCGAGCGGTGACGTCAACGTCAACGCCATCGCGCCCGGCATTGCCGCGGCGCTGGTCGCCACCGTCGCGGGGCTCGGCGTCGCGATCCCGGCCTTGTTCGGCTACAACTACCTCATCTCACGGATCAAGGATCTCACCGGCGACATCCAGGTGTTCGTCGACGAATTGGTGACGCGGCTCGCGGAGCTTCATTCCGCGGATCAGCCGGATCCGGTCGAGCGCCGCATGGCAGCGGAGTAGCGCCATGCAGATCAATACCGACTCCAAGCCCTATGACGACATCAACATCACGCCGATGTTGGACCTCGCCTACGTGCTGCTCGTCATCTTCATCATCATGACGACGGCGACGGTGCAGGGGCAGAAGGTCAATCTGCCGAAAGCGTCGGCGGCGCCGAGCCTCGCGACGCAGACGACCAAGGCGATCACCGTGGCCAACGACGGCAAGATCTTCCTCGACACCATTCCGGTGACCTTGCCGGAGCTCGAGCAGCGCCTGATCCAGCAGAAGGCATTGACGCCGGAATTTCCGGTGGTGCTGCGCGGTGATGCGCAGGCGCAATATCAGAGCGTGATGGACGTGCTCGACCTGCTGGGCCGCATCGGCCTGACCCAGGTCGGGCTTGCGACCAAGCCGTTGGTGAAGTGATCGAGGTGGACCAGATCATGCGCAAACGGCCCCCGGATCATCCGCCTGGTTCGCATCGCCCTGAAGCTGGCGTGCTCGTGCAGATGCGTGAGCTCATCCTGCGGCGGCGGATGCAATTGCTGCCAGCGCGGCCTGAAGGGGAGACGGCGCTGAGTGAATGCGACGAGTCTGCTGCTGTGCTGCCGTTTCCGGTCCGGAGCGAAGCGCTGCTCGCCAGCCTGGTGCCGACACTGCGCGGCCTCTACGTCAGTGGAGAGGATGAGAGCGACCCGTTTCTGATGACCATGTCGCACGGTCCGCGGCCGCGATTGTCGATCGATCGCGACGCCTATGTCGAGCTTCGGCACCAGCCCGAGGCGTTCCTCCTGAAGATCGCCGCCGCGCCGGATTCGAAGATCACGTTCGAAACGCCGGATTTCACAACGCTGGTGAAGTTCGTGCTGCAGTACATGGCCGAGCGTCATGGTGAGCCCAGGCCGGGCGGGAGCTTGTCGTGAGCAAGCTCGAGAGCGGCTGTCAAGCAGCGGCCGAGCCGGCGCGAGCCGGTGCCCAACCAAGCCGGTTGCGCTCGTCGCTGAGTCTGACCGCAAAGATCATGGCGATCGCATTGCCGTTGGGCGGTGTCGCCTATTGGGTTCTCGCCCAGCGCGATCAGCCGCCTCCGCCGCGTCAGGTTCACGAGATCACGCTGCTCAACATCACGCCGCCGCCTCCACCGCCTCCGCCCCCGAAGGTGGCACCGCCGGTCGAGCAGAAGATGATCGAGCAGCAGAAGATGGCGGAGCCGGAATTCAAAGAGGACAAGCCGCTCGACAAGCCGCAGGACAAGCCGGTCAAGGACGCCAAGGACGATCAGCCGCCGGGCCCGCTGTCGCTCGATGCCAAGGCGACCGGCCCCGGCGATCTGTTCGGTCTCGGCGGCAGGCCCTATGGCGGCGGCGGAGGCGGCGGCGGGAGCCGCTGGGGATGGTACGCCTCGATCATTCAGCAGCAGATCGAGGCGGCACTGCGCGCCAACGACAAGACCAAGAAGGCGGTCATCAAAGTGCAGATCAGCCTCTGGGCCGACAGCTCCGGGCGCGTCAGCCGCGTGCAGCTGCTCTCATCGACGGGGGACGCAGCGCTCGACCAGGCGCTGCGCGACGACGTTCTCGGCAGTCTGATGCTGCGCCAACCGCCGCCAAAGGACATGCCGATGCCGATCGTGACGCGCGTCACGGCGAGCCGGCCGAGCTGATTTCTCGACAGACACGACGAACTAAAAGGACTGGGGACGATGTTCGAGACTTTTCCAAATGCACGCCGATGTGCGCTTCTGATTGCCGCCTCGCTCGCGGTGGCCGGTAGTGCCGCCCCGGCATTTGGCCAGACTTCCGATCAGGCCGCAGCATCCGAAAAGAAGCCGGGCTCGAGCAGACCGAAATTGTCGGATGCCAAGCCGACCTCGCCGAACGCCACGATCAATCTTGTTCATCTTCTCGTCAAGCAGGGCGTCCTCACCGAGGACCAGGCGGCGGGGCTGATCAAGCAGGCCGACGACGAAGCCTACATCGCGCGCCAGGCGGCGAAGAACGCGTCGACCAGAGCCGAGGAAGCCGCCAAGGCTGCCAATGCCGCGGCGGCGGCGACCGAGCCGCACGGGACGCGGCACGTCACCTACGTGCCGGAAGTCGTCAAGCGGCAGCTGCGTGAGGACATCAAGCGCGAGGTGATGGCGAAGGCCGAGCACGAGAACTGGGCGTCTCCGGGCAAATACCCGGAATGGGCGCAGCGCATCCGCTTCTACGGGGATATTCGTGCCCGCTACCAGGGCAGCTTCTTCCCGACCGGGAATGATCAGCTCGATGCGTTCAACTTCAACACCGTGAACACAGGCTCTCCGTACGACATGGCGAGTGCCTACAATCTGCCGACTTACAACGCCTCCAAGAACCGCAACCAGGTCAAGCTTCGCGCGCGCCTCGGAATGGAGGCGGATCTCACTAGCGGCTTCTATGCTGGACTCCGCATTGCCACGGGAGAGTCGAATTCTCCGGTTTCGACGAACCAGACAATGGGCGGCGGTGGTTCGAATTTTTCCAAGTTCGGGCTGTGGCTCGATCGGGGTTACCTGACCTATCAGGCATGGGACCGGGACCTGGTTGCATCGGTCGGACGTTTCGATAATCCGTTCTGGTCGCCGACCGATCTCGTCTGGCATCGCGATCTCGGTTTCGACGGCTTTGCGCTACAGGGCAAATATCGCGTGTCCGAGAGCTTCACGCCGTTCGGCGTGATCGGCGCCTTTCCGATCTTCAACACCGACTTCAACGCTGGTACCAATCTGACGCAGCTGGACTCCAAGTTTGCAAGTCACGACAAGTGGCTGTTCGGCGCGCAGGGCGGCTTTGCGTCGCGTTTTGATCCACTGCACGAATTCCGGGTCGCCGCTGCATTCTACGATTTCGAGAACGTGCAGGGCCAGCCTTCCGAGCCTTGCTACGTTCAGTCGAGCTCGGATGTCTGCAACACGGACCAGACGCGGCCATTGTTCGCCCAAAAGGGAAACACCTACACTTTGCTGCGCAACTTCCAGGTGGGCTCCTGGAACAATTACGGCACGACGGGTCTCTATCAATATTTCGGTCTGCTGCAGAAATACCGGCCGCTGACGGTGAGCGTATCGGTCGATCTCGGCGACTTTCATCCCTATCACATCGTGATCGATGGCGAGTTCGTCTGGAATACGGCCTTTAATCGGGCGCTCACTGCCGCCGGCACCGGCCTCGCCGCAAGCACCGGCATCACGGCGCCCGGCATGGCGCTAAACAATCGCGCAGCCACGTCGAACGGACAGACCATCGGCCCGTTCAATGGCGGTGATAAAGGCTGGATGACACGTGTCACGGTCGGCAACAAGGAGATCAAGCAGCTCGGCGACTGGAATGTCCACGCCGGCTACAAATATTTGGAGTCCGACGCCACGCTCGATGCGTTCGTCGATTCCGATTTTGGTCTCGGTGGCACCAATCTCAAGGGCTATTTCCTCGGCGGCAGCTACGGTCTCAGCCCGAATGTCTGGGCCTCGCTGCGCTGGATGAGTGCCAATAGCATCGGGGGCGCGCCCTACGCGGTCGACGTGCTGCTCGTCGACCTTAACGCGAAGTTCTGACCCATGCGCAAACGTTGGATCGTCCACAGCATCGCAGCTATCGCCTGCATGCAGGTGAGCCTCGCATACGCCGCCGACAGCGACGCCGACAAGCTGCGCGAGGCGTTGCGCGCGGCCACCATGCAGACGCGCCAGTTGGAGGACCAGCGCGCCGCGCTGCAGGCGAAGCTTGCCGACGCCGACAAGGAGAAGGCCGCCGCCAAGGTCCAGATCGAGGCTGCGAAGGCCGAGACCCGCAGGGTCGAGAAGCGCGAGCGCGAGATGACGGAGGAGTTCAACCGCCGCCTCGCGGAGCGCGACGAGACCCTGGACAAATGGAAGGCCGCCTATGAGGAGGCGGCCAGCGTCGCCCGCGATCGCGACGCGGCGCGCGCCAAGTTCGAGGCTGACGCCAAAGCGTACAAGGCATCGACCGACAGCTGTGTTGCCAAGAACACGCAACTGATCAAGCACGGCCAGGATCTGCTGCAGCGTTATCAAAGTGTCACCATCGGCGACACAATCGTGGCGCGTGAGCCCGTCCTCCGCTTTCGGCGGGTCGAAATCCAGAACGCGATCCAAGATCTCCAAGACAAGATCCTCGACCAGAAGGCAGCACCATGAGCTCTTCATCGTTCGGCAGCGCAGTCCGGCTGCGATCGTTCCAGGTTTCCATGCTCGCCGCGGCGCTGGCCTGCGCCCCCTTGGTGGCTTCGGCGCAGACCGCCCCACCGCGTCCTGCTGCGCCGGCCGTCAAGCCGAAGCCGTCAGCACCGGTGGCGGCCACGGCCGCGCAACCTCCGGCCTCGACGCCGGTGCAGAGCGTCGCATCCGGCAAGGGCACGGGAGGCGATGACGTCATCGCGCGCGTGGGTGGCACCAACGTCTCCGCTGACGAGATCCGCGGCTATGTCGCCGCGCTCGGGCCGCGCGAACGCGCTGCGTTCGGACAGGATCCGGGCCTGCTCAGCCAGGCCGTTCGCATGATGCTGGCCAATCGGATTGTGCTGCAGGAGGTCGTCGCCAAGAAGTGGGATCAGCAGCCGAACATCGCCGAACAGCTTGACCGCGTGCGCGAGAACGCCGTGGTGGAGCTGTATCTGCAATCGGTGTCGACACCTCCCGCCGGCTTTCCCAGCGAGGACGAGCTGCAGAAGGTCTATGATGCCAACCGTGCCGCCCTGCTGATGCCGCGCCAGTTCCAGCTGGCGCAGATCTTCGTGCCGCTGACAAAGGATTCCGACAAGGCGGCCGAGGACAAGAGCAAGAAGACGATCGAGGACATTCAGCGTAAGCTGAATGCGCCGGGCGCCGATTTCGCGGCCCTCGCCAACGACGCCAGCGAGGTCAAGAATGGCGGCGATTTGGGCTGGATCGTCGAGAGCCAGATCCGGCCGGAGATCCGCACCAGCGTGATGGAGCTCGCCAAGGGCGCCGTGTCGGAGCCGATCAAGCTCGACGATGGCTGGCACATCCTCAAGCTGGTGGACACCAAGGCGTCCTACACGCGGACTTTGCCCGAGGTCCGTGATGCGCTCGTGCAGCAGATCCGCAACGAGCGCGCGAGCGCGCTGCGGCGCGCCTATCTCGCCGAACTCGTGAAGCAGCATCCGCCTGTCATCAACGAGCTCGCGCTGTCCAATCTGCTCAGCGAGCAGGTCTCGGCGGCGAGATAGCGCCGCTATGTCTGCTCGCGCTGCCGGCACGCCGGCCGTCCTCTCGTTTCTTCGCCGGAGCTTCTGATGTCCGACACCATCATCGACAGGCTGCCCCTCGATCAGCTGCGCGAGCAGTTCCAGCACGCGGGCTACCGCGTCGAAACACTGACCGATCCCGCCGCGAACGTGTCCTATCTGCGGTCCGCGACCAACGGGATCGCATTCGACATTCGTCCCGGCAATATGGTGCCCGGCGACGAGCAGGTCTTCGTCGATGTCGCGCTGATTGCGGTCCTGCATGTGCAGGGTGAGATGCCGCTCGATCTCGTCAATCGCTGGAACGCGACGCGCCGCTTTGCGCGCCTGCAATTCAGCCCGCCCTTCCTGGCTTTGTCGCTGGACATCTCCCTGGCGGGCGGCGTTTCGCCGGACCATGTACGCGGACAGATCGAGATCTGGGATCAGCTCGTGCAGCAGCTGGTGTCTTTCCTCCGTGAGGAGATCTCAGCCCTTGCCAAGCCGAAGCAGGCCGACGATGCCCAGATGGCGACGACGACCGCGTCCGCAAACGGCCACATCGCTGATGCGGGTCCGGCTCGTCCGGTGCAGTAGCGCGCGCATGGGGGACAGCGTGAGCATCGATCCTGGTAGGCCAAACGCGGCCATACCGTGCGACCGCCGCAGGGGTGTGCTCGCAGCCGTCGCGATTGCACTGGCGGGGGCCGTCTCGGCCGTCCCGTTGCACGCGGAGCCGGCTGCGGAGGATCGCGCCACTCGCGAGAGTGATGCTGGCTCTGGAGCAACGCTGAACGTTGTCGCCAGGCCGCCAGTGGCTTCTGCACTCGCAAAGCCAGGATCATCCTCGTCTCCTTCCCTCGGCACGTCTTCGAATGCAGGTCAGTCAGACGCACTCGGCACCTATCGGGCGTTGATCACCAAGGAGGTTCGGAACTCAACACTTGCGCCGGAGATTGCCGAGGCGGTCATGGCCGTGGAGAGCGGCTACAACCCCGACGCGATCGGCGGCTCCGGCGAGATCGGCCTGATGCAGATCATGCCGTCTACGGCGCGGATGCTGGGGTTTATCGGTAGCAATGCCGAGCTCGCGGTGCCCGAGACCAACATTCACTATGGTGTGCTTTACCTGGCCCAGGCCTGGCGTCTCGCCGGCGGCGATCTCTGTACTGCCACGATGAAATATCGCGCCGGTCATGGCGAGACGCGGTTCTCCTATCTGTCGGTCAACTACTGCCTGGCGGTGCGGGCCAAGCTCGCCGCCCGCGGCTTCGCCGTGACCGGCGCGGTTCCGACGGCGACCTTCGGAGCGCCCGGCAGCGCCGGTTCGAGCAGCGTTGTGCGCGCTGGAGGCGCCTGTGGCCGCCGCTGTCTCATCGGACCGGCGACGGTCGGCCGTGTCGATTTGGCATCCCTCAATGCGAGACTCAGCACGCTAGTCGTGCAGGCGCGCGCGGGCAGGTGACAACCCATGCTGTTCTTGAGCCGATGGCCCATCCCGGCAATGACAACCGTTCCTGCCGCGATGTTGCTCCTCGTCAGCGGGCCTTCCATCGCTGCCGAGCCGCAACTTCTTCCGCCGGTGACGGTGGACCTGCCTGATCGCCCGCCAGCGAGTCCGCTGTTGCCGGGATCAGGGGACGCGGCCGCGGCTCCAGTGCTGGGTGGTCGCATGGCGACGTCTGGCGACAAACCCGAGCGCTGCGCGGGCGATGCATCGGCACAGCCTCGCACGTTCGGCTGCATTAACGAGAGCCTCAGGCGCAAGGTGGACGCCGTGAACCCCGCCGAAAACCAGACGCCGATCGACGCGAGATCATCCGATCTCAAAGTCGGCACCGTGAACATTCCCGCGGTACGGCAGCAGTATGGAGCCAATTTCGGACGCTCGGTCGTGCCGTATCGGCCTACGGCGGTGTTTCCTTCGGGCTTGGGGCGACGCTGAGCGGGCGTCGGACGTTCCACGCCCGACATGTCTGCCGCAAGTGCCTCTCGTCAGGGGGCTGCAGACTGGAGCCTTCGCGAAAATTGGGTTCCACTCTGCGCGAAGCTGCTTCAGTCTAGCTCGCTTATTCCGACCCGGCCTCTCTCAGCGGAAGGCCCATCTCGGCGGCGCGCTGCTTGCGATCTTGCCGGAGGAATTCATTCTCTCGCGCTTCAAATTTAGCGAGTTCGTCGCGCAACGTCTTCAGGAAACGATCGCGCTTGGTCAGGACAATTGAGAGTTGGGTGGACTCCATCGGACCTCGCTCCGGACCTCCGTACCCCACTATTACAAATTTATGAATAGCTGGCAACGACCAACGTTGAGGCTCGTCATCGGACATTCGATCACTCCGGTTCGCGGTACGGCCTGAGCAAGCGCGACGTCGTCTGCAACCTGAACTTCTTCATGAACGTGCCGATCGAGACTTCCGGCAATTCACTGTGCTCGACGGCCCCTCGATACCGGGAACAGTGTCGACGTGACCGTGGAGATCACGTCGTAGAACCTGCGTCGCGTGTAGCTCCAGCACGCTGCGAGCGTGATGCCCTCCTTATCGGCCCGCTGCTCGAAGCCAGCGTATCCGTCGACATGCAGGATGCCCTTGAAGGCAGCAAGACGTGCGGCTGGACGTTCGGCTTTGCGGTCCGGCGCGAACAGATAGATGGCTGCCGGAGGTTCGGGTCCGCTCCGCGGCCGTTGCTCGCGGGCATAGATCCAGAGCCGCCCCCGTCTTGGTTCGTCCGCGGCCAGGATCGAGTACTGGGATCGGCGTGTCATCGGCGAACAGATGGTTGGAGGCGAACACGTTCTTGCAAAGCCGCTCGTGCAAAGCCTCGAGCCACCAGCATGCACCACCAGCCCAGCCCGCCAGCGTCGAGCGGCGGAGATCGATACCATGACGGTGGAAGATCTGCGACTGCCGATAGAGCGGAAGGTGATCGCAGTATTTGCTGATCAACACGTGCGAGAGCAGCGCGGGGGGCGCCAGGCCGCCAGCGATCAACCAGTCCGGCGCGCCGGCTTGCACGACCTTGTTGCAGGCTCGGCAGGCGTACTTCGGACGGGGTAGTGCGCACGACGCGAAGCTGCGCCGGGACCCAATCCAGCATCTCACTGACACTCTCGCCGATCAAATGAAGAGTACCTCCACAGCAGCTGCAGAGTCTGCTGTCGACGTCGAGGAGAACATCTTTTCTCTGCAGGTGATCTGGCAGCGTGCGACGTCGCGGTGGCGCTTTGGTTTCCGGAGCGAGCCTTGGTTGCGCTTCCTCGACGCGGCCGATGTCGCTGTCAAGGTCCTCAAGACCGAGCGTAAGCTGGTCGGGATCGAAGCGCTCGGAGCTGCGTCCGAACTGCATTCGCTGCAGCTGTTTGATGATTGGGCAACACGACACGGCGAGCTTGGAGCGTTTCTTATTCGCGATGCCGAACTGCGCGCGCCAGCGGAACAGCAGCCCGGTGACGATGCCGTGCTTGCGCGCGAGGGCAGAGACCTTGCGCCTGGTAGCTCGGTTTCCCTGGCGATCCCGAGCGTTTCCTCGCCGCTGAAGAAAGCGTCGAACCGGTGCCGGCGGCGCTGCCGGATCGCCGATTTCGGCAGCCGTCAAGCGGCGTTCGGGCTGTGAGTTCCTAGCACTAGTGCTAACGGCCGGACGGGCGGAGGGATGAAGATGGGCGCGCCAGTCGATCGTGACCTCGCCGGTGGCCAGTCGGTCGCGCCATTTGCGCAGCGAATGCGGCGACAACTGCATCGCCGCAGCGTAGGCGCGGAGCTCCATTCCGCTCCAGTTCAGTGCCTCGACATGCATCGCCCAGAATGCCTGGGACGCCCGATTGCGCACATCCGAGGTGACCGTGAACCTGCGCTGCTTCTGCTTTCGGAGCGCCTTTCTTCGCTCTTCCCGGGCGCGCTCGCGGCGCAATTCCGTCTGATATTTCTCGAGCTTAAGCGCAGTCTCGTTGCCGGCCAGCCGCTTCAGCCAACGCCGCAACGTGTTCTCGGTCAGACGTTGTTGCTGGCAGTATTTGCGGATCCCGAGACCGCTCCGACGCCACGCTTCGATGTGCAGCGACCACCACTCGCAGCGCGCTTTGTTCTCGAAATGTTTGGATCCCACCGGAGATTCTCCACAGTAGCAGAGAGCCCGAAATGGAACGACAACACACGAGGGGGAAGGTGTGCAGGGACCGGACGGTTACCTGCCGACGGTCGATCGCAAGATAAAAGCGCCTCTCCGCGGCGTAGATTCGGCGGTCGTAAGTTCTGTTGCTCACTTATTGCAGTATGGCACTGCTCCGACACCCACAGTGTTGCTAGAAGAAGAAAGACCTGAGAGATCAACGTGCCGGATGGCACCAATCGCAGCCTAGCGAGCCGGTTCGCAAAATTGGGAAGACCTAGCCGTGAGCCCATGGAGTACCGCTGCCGGATCACCGGAACCAGTTAGAGCTCGCGCCTAAGCGCGATCGGCGAAGCCGGCTGACCAGCCTTGCAAACTGCGGCGTAGGCACACTCCGTTGGTGATGTCCTGCGCCGCAGCCCGGCTTCAATCCGGTGAACGATTAGTAGTCCCAGTAGATCGGCACGAACCGAAACACGTTACCTTCGCGCCCGACGCGTCCGATGGACGGGAACGGCATATGGGTGGCGACCAGTAGCTCGCCCGTCTTCGCCAAGTCCCGCAGCAATCCCTCGCGAACGCGCGTTGCCTCGTCCGGGTCGTGCTCGAAGCCGTTGTGCCAGTCGGGATGGTCGAAGCCGACCGTGAACACGGCGTCGCCCGCGAAGGTCATCGCTTCGCCGCCGGACGTCAGGCGGACGATGCTGTGTCCCGGAGTGTGACCGCCGGTGCGGCGGACGACGATGCCCGGCGCGACTTCGTGCTCCTCGTCGAACTGCCGGATCTGGTTGTGGTACTCCCTCGCGAAGCGCTTCGCGGCTGCGCGCAGCGCGTCCGGGAAGCCTTCCGGCATCGCCGTTCGCGAGAAATCCGGCGCCCGCCAGAATTCGACTTCGGCGGCCGCAACATGGATCTGCAGGTCCGGCCGCAGCCGGTCTTTCACGCCCTCGACCAGCAGGCCGCCGACGTGATCCATGTGCATATGGGTCAGCACGACGTCGGTGACGGACGCGAGATCGATGCCGGCGGCGTCGAGGCGTTTGATCAGCTGTCCGGCCCGCGGCAGGTTCAGGTCGGGATCCGACCCGAGCCCTGCGTCGATCAGGATGGTCTTGCCGCCGCTCCGGACGACGACGGCATTCAGGGCCCAATCGAAGGCGTCGGTCGGCAGGAACATGTCCTTGAACCAAGCGGCCCGCGCCGACGGCGCAGCGTTGTGCCCGAGCATCGTGGTCGGCAGCGGGAGCACCCCGTCGCTGATCACCAGCACGTCGATCTCGCCGACCTTCAGGGCATAGCGCGACGGCACCAGTTCATCCGGCTTCGGTGTGACAAGGTGTGAGGTGTTTTGCAGATTCATGTTGGTCTCCTGTTGCAGGTTATTGAAGGCTGGTTTCATCCCTGAAGACGTCCGGCTCGTTCGGTGAGGCGGTCAGAGATCGGTGACGCGTTCCGGATCGGCGGAGGCGAGCGCGGCGGCACGTTCGGCAAGCGGCGGGTAGATCCAGACGGTGTTGATCTCGCGTTTGGTCTTCTTCGCCTGGTCGCCGACCATCTCGATCGTCCGATCCCAGCCGCGTGTAAACAAAGCGCCGGCCTCGCCGAGATCGAGGCAGGTGACGTAGGCCGCCTGGTGATAAGGCGCGGTCGGAACGCCGAGCAGTTCGGCGGCAGCGTTATTGCCGGCGAAAGCGCCCATCCGCGTGGCGTGCTGGCACGACATTAGCGCGTAGTTGCCGGCATCATCACAGGCGGCGCGCGCAGCGTCGCCGGTCGCGAAGATGCCCGCCGCGCTCGGCACGCGCAAGTCGCGGTCGACCAGCAGCCGGCCGAAACTGTCGCGCTCGGCTGGAATCTGCGCGGTCAGGGGCGCGGCACGCATGCCGGCAGCCCAGATCACGGTCTCGGCTGCGATGCGCTCGCCACCCGACAAGGTCACGCCGGACTGGTCGAGCGACGCAACGCCGACTCCCAGCCATGTCTCCACACCGATCCGCTTCAATGCGTTCTCGATGACGGGACGCGCGGTTTCGCCCATGTCGGGGGCGATGACCGGATTGCGCTCGACGATGACGACGCGCGGCCGCGCATCGGGGCCGAGAATGGCGCGGAGCCGCGCGGGCATCTCGGTGGCTGCCTCGATGCCCGTGAACCCGCCGCCGGCGACGACGACCGTGTCGCGGCCATTCCCGGCCGGCCGGCCGGCCAGTCCGTGCAGGTGCCTGTCGAGGGCCACCGCGTCGTCCAGCGAGTCGACGCTGAAACCGTACTCGGCAAGGCCGGGAATGCTCGGACGAAACAGCCGGCTGCCGGTGGCCACGACCAGGCGATCGTAGGCGAGCCGCGTTCGTTTGCCCCCGGGTGCCGCTATGCTCACTTCGCGCGCCGCAGCATCGATCGCCTCGGCGGTGCCCTGCACATAGACCACGTCGATCGCCTTGAGCACATCCAGCAGCGGCGCCGTCAGCGTTTCGGGGTTTGGTTCGTAGAGCCGCGGACGGACAACCAAGGTCGGCTCCGGGGCGATCAGCGCGATCTCCAGCGCCTCGGGCGAAACGCCGTGGATGTCGCGCAGCCGGGCGGCGGACAATGCCGCATACATACCGGCGAAGCCGGCACCGATGACGACCAGTCGCATTTTGTGTCTCCTGTGATTGGATTGGATCGATGCAGAGGATCAGCCGGCGATGAAGGCCGACAGGTCGGCATTCACGATCGCTGCATGGGTGGTACAGATGCCGTGCGGCAGGCCGTCGTAGATTTTCAGCGAGCTGTTCTTCAGCAATTTCGCCGAAAGCGGCGCCGAGTCCGCGACGGGCACGATCTGGTCGTCGCTGCCGTGCAGGACGAGGGTCGGCACCGCGATGGCCTTGAGGTCTTCGGTGAAGTCGGTTTCGGAGAACGCCTTGATGCCGTCGAGATGCGCCTTGGCGCCGCCGCTCATGGCCTGACGCCACCAGTTCCAGATCACGGCCTGCGACGCCGTGGCACCGGGGCGGTTGTAGCCAAAGAACGGACCGCTCGCGAATTCCAGATAGAACTGCGCCCGGCCGGCGGCGAGCTGCCGGCGCACATCGTCGAGAACGGCGATCGGCAAGCCGCCGAGATTGTTCTCCGTCTTGACCATCAGCGGCGGCACGGCGCTGATCAGCACGAGCTTCGCGACACGGCCGCGGCCGTGACGCGCGACGTAGCGCGCGGCTTCGCCGCCGCCGGTGGAATGTCCGACATGGACCGCATTTCGCAGGTCCAGATGGTCGACGACCGCGGCAGCATCGGCCGCGTAGTGATCCATGTCGTGGCCTTCGCCGACTTGGCTCGAACGGCCGTGACCGCGGCGGTCATGGGCGATCACGCGAAACCCCTTGCCGACGAAATGCAGTATCTGAGTGTCCCAGTCGTCGGACGAGAGCGGCCAGCCGTGATGGAAGACGATCGGCTGACCCGATTTCGGCCCCCAGTCCTTGTAGAAGATCTTCACGCCGTCTTTGGTCGTTACGAACGCCGTCGGATCCACCGCTTGCGCGGCGAAGGTCGAGCTTCTTGACTCCTCGCCGATCGCGGTCGTGGAACGGACGCTGAGCGAGACCGCGGACATCACCGAGGTCGCGAGGATCTTCCGGCGCGTGGTGTTCGCAATCCGATTGAGCGGCTTGTTCAAGGGCATTGGTCATCTCCGATTGGTGGGCTTGGACACGATGATGATCTAACGAACCCTGTGTGCTGGTGCCCCAGCGCGGTTGCGGCGACTAAAGAGCAATTGCTGCTAACGCGCCCGCCGGCGCCAATCGGTAGGGGTGTCCCCGGTCAGCCGCTTGAATGCAGCAGCAAACGCGGTCTGCGAGGCGTAGCCGAGCGCGGCCGCGACCGTGACGACGGACACGTCCGGGTCGCGCAGCATCTGCATCGCCTGCTCGAGCCGGCGCTGGCGGAGCCAGGCGTGCGGCGAGAGCCCGGTGCTTTCCTTGAAGGCGCGGCAGAAATGGAAGCGCGACAGGCCGGCGTCCGCGGCGAGCGCCGCAAGCGAGACGTCCGCGTCGCTCTCGGAGCGAAGCCGCTCGATGGCGCGCATCAGCACTCTCGGCGCCAGACCGCCGACGATGGGCTGGACCGCGGTCGGCGCGCCGGTGTGCGCGGCCAGCAGACGCGTGGCGAGGAGGTCGGTGAGTTGCTGTCTGAACAGCGAATCCAGGGCCTCGCTGCCTTCCAGGACGTCCGCCGCGCTCAGCAGCAGGCGGGACGTGATCGGGTCGGGATGCGCGGTCCGTTCCAGGAGATCGGCCGGCCTGTTGGTTTCGGCTTCGTCGGCCACACGCACTAGCGTGCTGTGCGGAAGATAGAGCTGCACGACATCGACCGGCTTCGGGATGTCCCATCGCGAGCTCGCGCCCTCGGGAATGATGATCACGACGCCGGGACGAAACATGCCCGCCGAGACGAAACGTCCCGACCGCCGCTCCATGCGCTGAACCACGCCGTTGTAGGCCATGATGACGTGGTGGGTCATCGGCTCGACGACGTCGTGGAGCGGGTCGTGCTTCCAGTGCGTCACCCCGCCGCCGGTCGCGTCCAGTGCCATGCGAAATGGCTCGGTGCCGAGCACGCGGGCCATCTCGGCGTCCGCGAGAGGGCGGTTGGCCGACGGGCGAGCGGCTTCGCGCGGTTCGGGCGCTGCCGCCGTCTCCTCTCCCTCAAGATCGTGTGGAACAGCCTTGGTCATGTTCATCTCGCACGAGGAGCCGCGTGGCGGTTGCCGGAGAGCACCGCCGGCCGCGCTGCGTTACTGGCGAAGGGAGGAAAGCCAATCGGCGAAGCGGATGACGCCGAGCCGCGGATGGTCGCCCGGCGTGAGCGATCGGTCGTCCAGCTCCGCGCCGAAATAGCGGGCGTGGATATCGGCGACGACCTTGCGCGGGTCGTTGATCGCGGCGAGGTATCTGCGGCCGAAGTCGTCGAGGCTGAGCTGCTCCGGGCCGGCCAGTTCGATGATGCCGTCGGTCGGCGGGGCCAGCGTCACGGCGGCCAGCGCGGCAGCGACATCGTCCGCGGCGACCGGCTGAAACAGCGCCGGCGACAGCCGGGCGACTTGTCCATGCGTGGAGGTCGCGACGATATCGTCGGCAAATTCGTAAAGCTGTGTGGCGCGGAGGATGCTGTAACGACGCCCCGAATTCCGGATCAGACGCTCTTGGGCGAGCTTGCCGCGGAAGTAACCGCAATCCGGAAGGCGATCGGTCCCGACGATGGACAGTGTGACGTGGTGCTGTACGCGCGCGGCGATTTCGGCCGCAAGGACATTGCGGGTGGACCTCGTGAAGAATTCCAGAACCGCGCCGTCCTCGAACGACGGTGAATTGGCGACATCGACGACAACGTCCGCGCCCGACAGCGCGAGGTCGAGCCCGTCACCGGTGACGGCGTCGACACCCGTGCGGGGGGAGGCCTGAACGACATCGTGCCCCTTGCGGCGCAGCAAGCCGGCAAGCTTGGTCCCGATCCGGCCTGTGCCCCCGACGACAACGATCTTCATGCTGATTTTCCTCGACTTTTCCAGCCGGAGACGGCCTTATTGCGACGGCGAGGATGAGCTGATGCGGGCAGGAAAGCCTTGCGGACGGGCTGAATCGGCCTTCAATTCTCATTGGATTGTCGTCCAAGCGGAGCGGCTTTGCGTTTCCTGTTCGAAGATTTTTGCCTGGATGCTGAGCGGCGCGAGCTGACCCGTGGCTCGCAGCTCGTCGCGGTCGGGCCGAAAGTTTTCGACCTTCTGCTCTACCTGGTTTGTAATAGGGATCAGGTTGTGACACGGGACGATCTGCTGACCGCCGTCTGGCAGGGTCGCATCGTCTCCGAATCGACATTGACGAGTCACGTCAACGCCGTGCGCCGGGCAGTCGGAGATAGCGGCAAGGAGCAGCGCCTGATCCGGACGATTTCGCGCAAGGGAATGCGCTTCATCGGGCAGGTCCGGCAGGACGAGGTGTCCGCCACCGCCGTAGACGCCCGATCGCATTCTTCGGCGGGCGACCAGCGGCCGACGCTGTCACTCCCGGATGCTCCCTCCGTCGCGGTGCTGCCGTTTCGTAACCTCAGCGGCGATCCCGGGCAGGACTATTTTGCGGACGGCGTCGTCGAAGACATCATCACCGCGTTGTCGCGGATCGGCTGGCTGTTCGTGATCGCCCGCAATTCGAGCTTCACCTACAAGGGACGCACCGTGAATGAGCAGCAGGTCGGCCGCGAGCTCGGCGTGCGCTACGTCGTCGAAGGCAGTGTGCGGCAGTCCGCGAACCGGGTACGCATCACCGGGCAACTCGTGGACGCGACCACCGGCACTCATCTGTGGGCGGATAGGTTTGAAGAGACGATCGACGACCTTTTCGAGCTTCAGGACCAGATCGCAACCAGCATCGTCGGCGTGATCGCCTCACAACTCGAGCGCGCGGAAATCGACCGCGCCCGGCGAAAGCCGACGGGGAATCTGAGCGCGTATGATCACTATTTGCGCGCGATGCCGCATCTGCACCGCGGGACGCGCGACGCGATCGACGAGGCTTCGCTTCTGTTTCAGAAAGCGCTTTCGCTCGATCCCAGTTTTGCCTCGGCCCATGCGATGGCGGCGTGGTGCTATTGCCTGCGAAAGATCAACGGCTGGATGACCGATCAGTCCCTGGAGTTCACCGAAGGGATCCGGCTGGCTCGTTCGGCGATCGAATTGGGCAGGGATGACGCCGTCGCGCTGACCCGCGCGGGGCATACGCTGGCCCATCTGGCCGGTGATCTGGAGGGCGCGGTTGCATTGCTCGACAGGGCGCTGCTGCTCAACCCCAATCTGGCGGCGGCTTGGTTCTTGGGCGGCTTCCTGCGGGTTTTGCGCGGTGATCCCGAGAGCGCTATCGATTTCTTCACACGTGCGATGCGATTCAGCCCGCTCGATCCAGAGATGTTCCGGATGCAGGCCGGGATGGCGATGGCGCATTTGTTCGCGGAGCGTTTCGAGCTGGCTCTGTCCTGGGCCGAACGATCGTTCCGGCAATTGCCGAGTTCAGGGTTCGTCGTGCTGATCATCATCGCGTCGCACGCGCTTGCCGGGCGGATGGAGCAGGCGAAAGACGCAGCCGCGCATTTGCTCAAGCTGCATCCCGCGTTTCGGATGTCCGATCTGGAGAATTGGATACCGATCCAGCGGCCTGAGCATCGGGCTACGTTCAAGAAGGGGCTGCGGCTGGCGGGCCTGCCGGAGTGAGAGCGCAGCTTTACGACCCGTCAATCGATCGCTGAGGTGTGCTTCTGGCCTGAAGCTGACGATATCACTCATCGAAATGAGATGCGGTTTCTTGAGCACACCGGACATCGCGACGCTAGATCGAAGTGGACGATACGCCTTTGTACCGCCGTTCGCTTTCTCTTTCACTATCCACGAGTGCGTCTGGCTATCGAACGCCGTTGGGACCGGAAAATACTGCATTCATGGTCGCGTGATCGGGAGTGATGCAATGGAGGATCGAAAATACCTGACACCGGAGGAAGTCTCGGATCGCTACCGTGGCGCAGTGAGCGTCGGAACAATCCGGAACTGGCGAGCAATGCGCGTTGGGCCGGCCTTCGTCAAAATCGGGAAAGCGGTCCTATATCCGATAGGTGAACTCGACGCGTGGGACAAGAGAAACACGGTGTCCTGCCGTACGCCAGGACGGTCGCCGGTGAATGGGCATGATCAGGCGTGATGATCACGATTTGTCGCGCGCTACCGTCCCCACTCTCCGTCCCCCGTTGATGGGGGATCTTCCAAAATTCTCGTTCTGTCAGTTATTTAGCTGCGGCGCTAAGCTCATGCACAGCCAGTCGCCTTGCAGATATTCGCCACGCCTCCGTTGCCCGAAGGCCAGGACAGAGCGGCGCTATTCGCTGGAATTCGACTGACGAATGTGCACAGGCGCGTGCGCAATCTTACAGATCGCCTCAACGAGTAGACGTACCGCTCGCCCTTGCCACTCGATTTGATCGATCGGAGCTTCCCAATACTCCGACAGGACGTAGGCTAAATGACGGGCCTTTATGCTCAGGCCTTTCACCGTGTGAGCAGGAGTTTCCATGATCGCCCGTTCGATGGGATCAAGACGGGCCAGCAGCGCCTCGTCATATGCCGTAACGTACTCGTCAGCTCGCTTAGATAGGTCGGGAGCGTCACGATCGAGTTCTGTCGCCAGCGCAACAAACTGTTCCTCGAGAGCCGAGAGACTGGCGTCTGGGTCCGACGACGTCACAGAGTCGAGACTATTGAACGAGATTCGCGTGTCCATTTGAGCTCCGACAGAACCGTTTGCGCAGCACACAGCCTCAAAGCCGCCACCGGCTTGGTCCCTGGTGTTTCGATGGTGGCTAATATTCGCTCACGCTGGTATTGACGCTGTTGCAGACACGTTGTGCTGGCCCTCGGCCTCCTTGTTGTTGTGCTCGATCGCTGTCACCGCAATTGTCCGCTCGGAAGGACTGCTTGGCATCGCACTTCTCGCTCACAATCAGCTTCGGTCGCGGCGTTGCACACTTGAAAGTCTGCATCCGCTCACCCGAGAGGTCTTCCGCTCTGAGGATATCGATCGGAATATACGTTATTACGTATGGATGGCAAGAGCTTCCAATGTGTCTCTTGCCCTCATGGTTCGGCGGGACATTCATGCCGCGCGGCAGATACTGGCGCGCAATTTGCGGCGTTTTCGGCTAGATAGGGGCTTGACTCAGGAGGAACTGGCTAATGCGGCTGGTCTCCGGCAGGCGCTGATCAGCGAGCTGGAGGCGGGTAAGCTCGATGTTCGGCTCGATACGTTAAGCCGAGTGGCCATCGCGTTAGATGCGACGCTGGCTGAACTGTTTCACGAGAGTAAACGAGGCTGACGGGACGAGCGTGGGGCGGTGCCACGCTGTTGCGGTAACTCAGCAGGCCGCAATCCCGCGGCAATTCGACAAGTGGCAGCGCCTGCTGGCCCTGAGGAACGGGGGGGCGCCGCCGCGAATTTCTATTTGCAGCAGGGCGCGGCTGAAGCGCAGGTCTTTTGTTTTCGCTGCGCTATCCGATTGCGCGCGTGCACACTTCGTTGCACGCCAGCCTTGGCTTATCAATTCCTTCAGCGTCGGGCTCCAGCTAGTTTGGTGCTAGCTCGCGTTCTAGCTCTGAAGAATCCTGATGGCAGATCGTCCGCAACCGAAAATTGCGCCTGACACGCCCCTTCGCCTTGCCGATGCCGTGAAGATCGCGTTTCCTCTGGGAGGAATGACAGTTGCAGGTCTGCGGCGGGAGCGCGACCGTAATCGGCTGATCATCGAGAGAATTGCCGGCAAGGAATTTACGACGCTGGCTCACATTGAACGGATGCGAGAGCTATGCCGCGACGAAGCAAGGGAGCTCGACTCCAGCTCAAGGCCGCCCGTCGGGACAAGCGCGGGAGGATCACCCACCGAGCGACCTGGATCATCAGAGACAACGGTCGGGATGTCAGCACAGGCTGCGCTGCGGATGAGGTTGCAGCAGCCGAGAAGAAGCTCAAAGAATACATAGCGTCCAAATATACGCCGAAGCGGCGCGTGAGGCATATCGACGACATCCCGATCGCAGATGTCCTCTCGGTTTATATCGATGCTCAGCTCCAAAAATTGCGGGACCGCTTCGCGGTGGACGGTCAGGCTGAGGACACGGTGCCGGCGATCAGGAAGTTCAAGAAGCGGATTGAACGATTGAACGACTGGTGGGGCGCTAAGACGCTCGGCGAGGTCAACGGCGAAGAGTGTCGCGCGTATAGGAAGCAGCGCTGCAATCGGGGCGGCGCCCGGCGAGATCTGGAGGATCTGCGCGCCGCCATTGGCCATCATGCTGCCGAGGGATTTCATCGCGAGATTGTCAAGGTCTCATTGCCGGAGAAGGGGCAGCCCCGGGACAGGTGGCTCACTCGTGGCGAGGCTGCCAAGCTAATCTGGACGTGCTGGCGTTATCGCGAAAGGCAGAAGGCATCGCGCCGCCCCGAGGACGACATCAAGATCAAAACGGCGAAACGTCCGCTGAGACATCTGTCTCGCTTCATTCTGATTGGGATCTATAGCGGGACCCGCGCAGGAGCCATCGCGTCAGCGTCCCCAATACCGGCGGTAGGGCGCTCTTATGTGGACCTTGAGCGGGGGCGGTACTATCGGCAGAAGCAGGGCGTAGCGAAGACGAACAAGCGGCAGCCGACGGTTCCGATCCCTTCCCGCCTGCTCGCTCACTTGCGACGCTGGCACCGGATCAATCCGGAGGCCAAGCATTTCGTCGAGTTCAATGGCAAGCCGGTGGCTTCGGTCAAAACCGCCTTCAAGAACGCTGTAAAGCTCGCCGAGCTCGGTCCTGGAGTATCGCCCCATACACTCAGGCACACGGCAGCAACGTGGCTGATGCAGCGCGGCGCGGACCCCTGGCAGGCCGCGGGCTATCTCGGCATGTCGCTCGAGGTCCTGCTGAATACCTATGGTCACCATCATCCGGACTATCTGTCCGATGCCGTCGAGAAGATCGCGAAGCGTGATTCCGTTCCCAAGCAAACGGCGACGACATCGGGTACGGTCATTGCGTTGCGACGGGTCAAATCGGAATGAACGCCTCGCGATCTTGAGCGAAGCGAACCGTAGACATCGCCTCGATATCCTCGTGTCGTGCTGGGTTATGCGGCCTGGTGGCCCGGCTTGCTTAATCAAAGCTCACCTGCTGGCTGCGTGAGACGATGCTGTCGTCGGGCAAGGCGGCGTCTCTGCGGCCAGGAGTTCTCTTACATCGCCGAGGCTACCCGACGCTGGCGTGAGCCAGTGGACGCTGAGCCCTGCAGCTTCCAAACGAACGAATAGTGGACGTATCTGGTGCGGTTTCTGGTGCGGTGAGCCCGCCGCGAGAAAATAAGAGCAGGTAAGTTACTGAGTTTGCTGGTGGGCCCGGCAGGACTCGAACCTGCAACCAGACCGTTATGAGCGGTCGGCTCTAACCATTGAGCTACAGGCCCCGCGACGCTGAGGTCTTGCCGGCGGCGGGCAGGAGCGGGCCTGTCCGGCGCGGCGTCGGAACCCCAACGACGGCTCGGGCTCCGTTTACAGCCTGGCCAGCCATCCGGCAATGCCGCTGCCCGATTGTTTTGGCGCGCTTCCGTCGACGCCGGTCTGTCCCGGCGCGCCGCGACGCTAGTCCACCGAAACCCCGGCGAATTCCACCACCTTGCGCCACTTCTCGGTCTCGTCGACGACCAGCTTGCCGAACTCTGCCGGTGTCATCGCGCGCGGGATGCCGCCGGTCTCGGTGAGACGCGCCACCAGCTTGGGGTCCTTCAGCGCCTCGCCGACCGCCTTGTTGAGGATCTCGACGATGTCGGGCGGCGTGCCCTTGGGCGCCGAAATGCCGTAGAAGCCGACCGATTCGTAGCCCGGCACGGTCTCGGCGATCGCGGGCACGTCCGGCACCGTCGGCCAGCGCTGCGGCGAGGTGACGCCGAGCGCGCGGACGCTGCCGCCGCGCGACTGTTCCAGCGCCGTCGGGAGGTTGTCGAAAATCAACTGCACCTTGTTGGAGATGATGTCGGGAAAGGCCAGCGCCGAGCCGCGATAGGGCACGTGCAGCATGTCGCATTTGGTCATCGCCTTGAACAGCTCGGCCGCCATGTGCACCGAGGTGCCGTTGCCGGAGGACGCGAAGGCGATCTTGCCCGGGTTGCCCTTGCAGTAGTCGATGAACTCCTTGACGGTCTTGGCCGGTACGTCGTTGCTCACCACCAGCATGTTGGTGAGCTGCATGATGCTGGCGACCGGCACGGTGTCACGGATGAAGTCATAGGGCAGCTTCTTGTAGAGCGAGGTGCTGATCGCGTTGTTGGGCGCGACGAACAGCAGCGTATAGCCGTCGGGCGGCGAGTTGATCGCGGCGGCGGCCGCGATATTGCCGCCCGAGCCGGTGCGGTTCTCGACCACGACCTGCTGGCCCAGGTGGTCGGACAGCCACTGCGCCATGATGCGGGCGACGATGTCGACGGGCCCGCCGGGGGCGAAGCCGATCAGCCAGCGGATGGGACGGTCCGGATAGGCGGCGAGCGCCGGTCCCGGTTTGGCGGCGAGTCCCGCCGCGACGATCAACCCGAACAGCAGCGCGCGCGCCAGCTTCATGCTCGTCTTCCCCCATTGATTGTTGTCGTTCAGCTCGCATGCGGCGGCCCGGTCGCCCCGGCCGCCGATCGTTCAGTGCGCCGTCACTTCTTGATCAGCGGGCACGCCGGATCCGGCGGGCCGAACGCGTCATCGCCTTTGATGGTCGCGAGGATCTTGTAGTAGTCCCAGGGATATTTGCTCTCCTCCGGCGATTTGACCTGCGCCAGCACGAGATCATGCACCATCAGATTGTCGGCTCGCAGCTTGCCGTTGCGGGCGAAGAAGTCCTCGACCGGCGTGTCCCGCATCTTCGCGGCGACCGCGAGGGGATCGTCGCTGCCCGCCGCCTTGATGGCGTTGAGATAGTGCATGACGGCGGAATAGACGCCGGCCTGCCACATCGTCGGCATCCGGTTCATCTTGGCGAAATAGCGCTTCGACCATTCGCGCGTCTTGTCGTCCATGTCCCAGTAGAACGAGGTGGTGAGCAGGAGCCCCTGCGCCGCCGGAAGGCCGAGCGAATGGATGTCGGTGACCAGCGCGAGCAGCGCCGCCATCTGCTGGCCTCCCTTGAGCAGGCCGAACTCGGATGCGGTCTTGATCTCGTTCATGTTGTTGGGCGGGCCGGCGGCGATGCCGATGATCTTGGCCTTGGAGGCCTGCGCCTGCAGGATGAAGGACGACAGATCGGGCGTCGCGAATGGCGGCCGCACCGCGCCCACGACCTTGCCGCCATTGGCGATGACGACGCTGGAGGCGTCGCGCTCAAGCGAATGGCCGAAGGCGTAGTCGTCGGTGATGAAGAACCAGCTGTCGCCGCCGCGCTTGACGACCTCCTTCGCCGTGCCGGTGGCGAGTGCGCGGGTGTCGAACACCCATTGCATCGCGTAGGGCGAGCAGAACTTGCCGTGAAAATCGGCGGCACCGGTCGACTGGGTGATGAACAGCTTCTTCTTCTCGGTGGCGATGGTCTGCACGGCGAGGCCCACCGCGGAGACCGGCACGTCGACGATGAGATCGACCTGCTCGGTGTCGTACCAGCGGCGCGCGATCGCGGCGCCGATGTCGGGCTTGAGCTGATGATCGCCGACGATGACGCTGATCGGCTTGTCCAGCACCTTGCCGCCGAAATCATCGACCGCCATCTGCGCCGCGGTGACGGAGCCTTGTCCGGTCGGCGTCGAGGCCGGGCCGTTCATGTCGCTGAGCACGCCGATCTTGACGACGTTGTCGGAGATCTCGGCCTGCGCGGCGGTCGTGACCAGCAGCGCGGCTGCGGCCCACGCCGCCCGCTTCAAACAGCTGAGTTGCAATCAGTCCTCCACCGGTAGCGGCGTGACGCCGTTGTTTGTTCCGGCTCTGCCGGCCGGTCCGCCTATCTGCAATCAATCCAGGGCGGCCGTCAATCATGCCGGACGGCGGAGCGGTGGAGCGATCCCGTGCGCTGCAATGCCGCAAGCAGTGAGGTCGTCGCGCGCGCGCAGGATTCTCGGCCGTTCAGGCCTTGGCGGTCTTTTGCTCTTCGTGCGCAGCCTCCCACACCTCGCGCGCGGCGTCCGCATTCATGAGCGCGATACCGACGCCCACGATCAGGTCGGGCCAGATCGAGGGCCACACAAAGGCGGTCACGAGACCGACCGCGATGATCGCGATGTTGGCGAAGGCGTCGTTGCGTGCGGACAGGAAGGCGGCGCGGGTGAGGCTGCCCTGGTGGTCCCTGACCCGCGCCAGGATCAACGCGCAGCCGAGATTGACGATCAGCGCGCCGAGGCCGGTCACGGTGAGCGGCAGCGGTGCGGGTACGATCGGCGTGAAGAACTTCTCGCCGGCGGTCCACAGTCCGGCGACCGCCGGCGCCAGCAGGATCAGCGCCAGCACCTTGCCGAGCAGCGCCCGCCGCGGCGCGCTCCAGCGCAGCGCCAGCGCAATCAGGATGTTGACCGAGGCATCCTCCAGAAAGTCGACGCTGTCGGCGAACAGCGACACCGAGCCGATCGCCAGCGCCACGGCGAACTCGATGCCGAAATATCCGAGATTGAGCGCGGCAACGGCAAGCACGGCGCGGCGAACGATGGTTGTCGCGTCCATCAGGCGTCCTCAATCCTCGAGAGCTGCGAGCCGCTCCGCCTCGGCGAGGTCGACTGCGGTATTGGCATTGAAGAACGGATCCAGCGGCACCGTCGGCCAGCTCACGGTCGCGACCTTGTAGCGCGCCGTGAAGCGGGTGACCTTCCGGATGTCCTCCGCGACCAGGGCGTGCCGGAGATCCTCGCGCAGCCCGACCGGCCACAGTCCGATCACCGGGTGGATCTGTCCGCCGGACGCCGCCAACGCCAGCTTGGCCTGCTCGGCCGCCCGCGCTGTCGCCAGCCGCGCGACGAGATCACGCGGCAGGAATGGGCAGTCGCCGGCGGCGCTCAGCATCCACCGGGCCTCCGGCATGTGCGCCGCAACCCAGTCGAGGCCGGCGAGAATGCCGGCGAGCGGGCCCGGGAAGCCTGCGACGCCATCCGGAACGACGGGCAGACCGTTGCCTGCGAACCGCGCGGGGTCGCCATTGGCGTTGAGGATCAGTCGGCTGCACTGCGGCGCCAGCCGCGCGATCACGCGCTCGAGGATGGTGCGGCCGTCGACCATGCGCAATGGCTTGTCGCCGCCGCCCATCCGCTGCGCGCGACCGCCGGCGAGCAGCACGCCGGGGATCGAAGTCGAGGTCATGGCTGTCATCGCGGGTTCGTTACCACGACTGCTGCCAGGGCGTCAGTGTTGCGCCGCGCGCGATCCACCCATTTGCGCCTGCCCGGCGGCCATGCCGGCATGGCCCTCCCACGGCCCTTGCCTGGTCCATGGGGCTGCTGGCATGACATCGCCAAGAGTGGACGTGGCGTTCCACGGGGCCTTCGGGCCATCGATCGATCCCGCGCTCCTGGCTGTGCGAAAAACGCCGGGGCCTTTCTGGAGACCGCGATGAAAGTCATCGGCCTCGCCGGCTGGAGCGGCGCCGGCAAGACCACGCTGCTGACGCGGCTGATTCCTCATCTCAGGGGGCAGGGACTGCGCGTCTCGGTGATCAAGCACGCCCATCACAAGTTCGACGTCGACGTCCCGGGTAAGGATTCGTGGCGGCATCGCGAGGCCGGGGCCGAGGAGGTCCTCGTCGCGTCGGGCACGCGCTGGGCGCTGATGCACGAGCTGCGCGGCGCAAGGGAGCCGGCACTCGCGGAGCTTCTGGCGAAATTGTCTCCCGTCGATCTGGTCGTCATCGAAGGGTACAAGGCCGGGCCGCATCGGCGCATCGAGGTGCATCGCACGGCCAATGGCAAGCCGCTGCTGTTTCCCGACGATCCAGGCATTGTCGGGCTCGCCAGCGACGGCGATGTCGAGACGGCGTTGCCGCGCGTTCATCTCGACGACATCCCGGCGATCGCGGCGCTCGTCCAACATCTGGCGACGCCGCGGGCGGACGTTCTCGCGCTGTGCGACAAACCTGGTGTTCCGTGATGGAACTCGCTCGAGCTCGCACTCATCGCTTCTGGCATCCCAGGAACCCTGCTCCGAGTTCCATAGGATGGTGCCGCCCCGGTTGACGTGCCGGAACCGCTTCTCCATGGTCGCCCGCATGATGACGAGGCTGGATCTGACGGGCCTGAAGTGCCCATTGCCGGTGCTGAAGACCCGGAAGGCGCTGCAGACGCTCAAGGCGGGAGAGCGGCTCGAAGTGTGCTGTACCGACCCGCTTGCTGTGATCGACATCCCGAATCTGGTCCGGGAGACCGGAGATCGGGTCGAGAGCGTCGATCGCACCGAGCGCGGCATCCTATTTCGGATCGAGAAGGCCGCGGAATCGGCCGGATCCGTGCGGCGGTGAACATCCTCTGCTGCGGGTTGCTCGAACTACGTAGTTCGCGCGCGGTCTTGGTCGGACTGTCAAGAGATCGCGCTGCTTCCTATCGTCGCAGCGGCGCCAACCCGAGCTCACAACAATGCCGCGTTCTCAGTCCAGGCTTGCGACGCTGTTGCAAGGCAAGGACAAGTTGTTCTTCTTCACGTTTCCGCGAGCGCGTGCATGCTGATGGTCGGCCCATCTTATTAGTTGATTTCATCAGGTATGGTCGTGACGCGTCGAGAAAGTAATCGAGAGCAACATGACTACAGCCGGGAGTGGCGGTCGCGTTGGTTGCACGTGAATTTGTGTGTGTGCTAGCAACACATTCGCGCTGCAGTGCGATCAATCCACCAAGATTGACCGATTATTACCATTTTACTATCGACAATTTGCCTCGGTTCTGCACCAATTGGGGCGCTTCCGCGGAGGTTGCGGGGGGCGAGTCATGCCCGCTGGGGAGCGGGCCAGGCAGAACAGCGGCACAAGAAGCGGCACAAGAATGGTGAGGGCATAACGTCTCGGGTGGGGTGTTATGCGCATCGAGGCAGTGATGAGCGTTTGTGCGTTGCGAGACTGCTCTGGTACGCGATAGCGGGCGGGGTGAGTGGGCGTATTGATTCTGATCAAGGGGACAGAACATGACGTTGTTGCGTTGGACGAGAGTCCGTAGGGGAGGGATGCATGGCTACCATTGAAAGCGCGGGCACGCTCCCGGGCGCGCAGGCGGGGATCTTCGATCGTGAGCACACGGTCGCCAAGGCGGGGTTCAACCGCTGGCTGGTTCCTCCGGCTGCGCTGTGCATCCATCTCTGCATCGGCATGGCCTATGGCTTCTCGGTGTTCTGGCTGCCGTTGTCGCGCGCGATCGGCGTGACCAAGACCCAGGCCTGCCCGGACATGACCCTGGTGCAGGAGCTGTTCACGACGACCTGCGACTGGAAGGTCGCGAGCCTCGGCTGGATGTACACCCTGTTCTTCGTGCTGCTGGGCGGCTCCGCTGCCGTCTGGGGCGGCTGGCTCGAGCGGGCCGGACCGCGCAAGGCGGGTGCCGTCGCGGCCTGCTGCTGGGGCGGTGGCCTCCTGATCGCGGCGCTCGGCATCTATGTTCACCAGCTCTGGATGATGTGGCTCGGTGCCGGCGTCATCGGCGGCATCGGCCTCGGCCTCGGCTACATCTCGCCGGTGTCGACCCTGGTGAAATGGTTCCCGGACCGGCGCGGCATGGCGACCGGCATGGCCATCATGGGCTTCGGCGGCGGCGCGATGATCGGTGCTCCGCTCGCCAACCTGCTGATGAACTACTTCAAGACCCCGACCTCGGTGGGTGTCTGGGAGACTTTCGTCACGATGGGCGTGATCTACTTCGTCTTCATGATGATCGGTGCCTTTGCCTATCGCGTCGCTCCGGTGGGCTGGCAGCCCGAAGGCTGGACGCCGCCTGCGGTCAAGAAGGCAATGATCTCGGAGCACCATGTGCACCTCGACAACGCGCACAAGACTCCGCAGTTCTGGCTGGTCTGGTGGGTGCTCTGCTTGAACGTGTCGGCCGGTATCGGCGTGATCGGCATGGCCTCGCCGATGCTGCAGGAGATCTTCGCCGGCAAGCTGATCGGTTTGCCCGACGTCAGCTTCAACCAGCTCGACGCCGGCCAGAAGGCCGCGATCGCGGGCATCGCGGCAGGCTTTGCCGGCCTGTTGTCGTTGTTCAACATCGGCGGCCGCTTCTTCTGGGCGTCGCTGTCGGACCACATCGGCCGCAAGAACACCTATTACTGCTTCTTCCTGATCGGCATCGTGCTCTATGCGCTGGCGCCGACCTTCGCAGCGATGGGTTCGAAGCTGTTGTTCGTGGCGGCCTTCGCCATCATCCTCTCGATGTATGGCGGCGGCTTCGCGACGGTGCCTGCCTATCTGGCCGACCTGTTCGGCACCCAGTTCGTGGGCGCCATCCACGGCCGTCTGCTGACGGCCTGGGCGACGGCCGGCATCATCGGTCCGGTGGTCGTCAACTACATCCGCGAGTTCCAGCTTGCCGCCGGCGTGCCGCGCGACCAGCTGTACAACACGACGATGTATATTCTCTGCGCCATGCTGCTCGCCGGCCTGATCTGCAACTTCTTGATCAAGCCCGTCGATGACAAGTGGAACATGAGCGCGGACGAAGTCGCGAAGTACCAGGCGGAGCTCGCCAAGAACGAGTCGGCGATCCAGCACGGGTCGTTCGGCATCGGCAAGGGCGGTCTCGACGTCAAGGCCGCCCTGTTCTGGGCCTTTGTCGGCGTGCCGCTGGCATGGGGTGTCTGGAAGACGTTGGAAAGCGCGGTCAAGATCTTCTGACCGATCGGCGATGAGACAAGCGGGGCGGCCGGATCGGCCGCCCCTTTTTTTGCGGCGCAGAGGCTTGGTTTCCGGACGACTGGATCAGCGCCATCGTCGCGCAAAAGAGCGCGGTGTAGCCGATCATCTCGTCCCAATGGTTCAGGCCCGCGGCGAACACGCCCTTGCGGCGCAGCACCGCAAGCATGGCACACAGGATCATGGTCATCCAGAGCAGGGCGGCGAGGCTGCGACCGAAGCCGATGCGGCCGAACGTGGCGAACAGGATGAGGATTGCTAGTCGCAGCACAACTCGCAGCAGGACCCTGGCCGCCGGACGCTCAGCGGGCTTGTCGGTGGAGATCAGCGTCGAGCAGGTAACACCGGCTCAGAAGTTGTCGCAGCAGAGCAGGTCGGCAAGCCCCGGTTCGGCCTGGACGCCGCGCCTTGCGTCAGTCTGCGAGACGCCGGGCTCGAGACGGCGGGCCTCGGCGGCTGCGTGGAGAATGGCGAGGGCGAGATCGGCGTGGCGGGCTTCGACACAATGATCGAGCCAGTCCGGCAATTCGCGTTGTTGCGACAATGCGCAGTGCCATTCGCCGTCATCATAGGCGATGCGCCGGAGCTGCCATCGTGGCAATTGCAGCGCGACCAGCTCCAGCGCGGCATCGATCCGCGCGTCGGTCTCCAGCAATCGTGCGATCCGCAGCCGGCGTCGCCCTCGCGCCGACAACGGTGAGACGCCCTCGTCTTCGCCAAGCAGGGCCGTCAGCATCGCCGTCGTGGTCTGCGCGAGTTGTACCCGCTCGGGCACATCCGGTCGTGTCGTCAAGGCAGCCATGCCGGCCTCCCGTCGTCAGTGAGCGATGGCCCGATGGGCCTTGATCGGCAATGTGGTCGACGGCGGCGTAGGAATGCGAGAGGGGCGAAGGCGGGAAGAAATAGCCGGCGCATAAAGACGCCTCGGCGGCATGGCCGGTTCATATGCGGCTGCGGCCGCGCGGTTCTGCCGGGGGGCGGGAGAACGCCGCGGTCTTTATGAGATTCCTATAACTCTGTCGGCAGTGCTGTCTCGAAAACCTATGAGGTCGGATGCCATCTGTCCGCGATGGAACGGACCGTGGCCGCAGCGGCGCTCCCGGCCGCTCCAAGCGTTGCGCGTCTTTCGCGCGCATGAGGAGCACACCATGCTGGACATCCTGATGCTGGCGCTGGCCGCCGGCTTGTTCGCCCTGGCGATCGGCTACACCTACGCCTGCGAGCGGCTCTAGGAGACGAGCCATGATCTTCGACTATTCGCTCGCCGGCGCGGTATCGCTCGGCCTTCTGATCTACCTCACCTACGCGCTGTTGCGGCCTGAGCGGTTCTGACCGCCACCGTCGCACCTTCAAGGACAACATCCCCATGACTGTGATCGGCTGGATCCAGATCCTGCTCTACTGCGCCGTCATCGTCGCGCTCGCCAAGCCGCTCGGCTGGTACATGACGCGCGTCTTCAATGGCGAGCGCACCTTCCTGTCGCCGGTGCTGCGGCCGGTCGAGTCCGCAATCTACTGGATCGGCGGCGTCGACGAGCGCCGCGAGCAGCATTGGCTGACCTACACGGTCGCGATGCTGCTGTTCCATGTCGGCGGCTTCCTGATCATCTACGGCGTGATGCGCTTGCAGGCCGTGCTGCCGTTCAATCCCGCGGGACAGTCCGCGGTCGCCGAGGATCTCTCCTTCAACACCGCGATCAGCTTCCTGACCAACACCAATTGGCAGAACTACGGCGGCGAGAGCGCGCTCTCCTATCTCGTGCAGATGCTCGGGCTCACGCACCAGAACTTCCTGTCGGCCGCGACCGGCATCGTGCTCGCGATCGCGCTGATCCGCGGCTTCTCGCGCGCCTCGGCGCGGACCGTCGGCAATTTCTGGGTCGACGTCGTCCGCTGCACGCTCTATGTGCTGCTGCCGCTCTGCATCGTCTACACGCTGTTCCTGGTCTGGCAGGGCATCCCGCAGACGCTCGGGCCCTATGTCGAGGCCACGACGCTGGAAGGGGCGAAGCAGACCATCGCGGTCGGCCCGGTGGCTTCGCAGGTCGCGATCAAGATGCTCGGCACCAATGGCGGCGGCTTCTTCAATGCTAACGCCGCGCATCCGTTCGAGAACCCGAACGCGCTGTCGAACTTCATCCAGATGCTCTCGATCTTCGCGCTCGGTGCCGCGCTGACCAACGTGTTCGGCCGCATGGTCGGCAACCAGCGCCAGGGCTGGGCGCTCCTCGCCGTGATGGGCGTCCTGTTCATCGCCGGCGTCGCCATCACCTACGGGGCCGAGGCCAACGGTACGACCACGTTGAACGCGCTGGGACTGACGGGCGGCAACATGGAAGGCAAGGAGGTCCGCTTCGGCATCGTCGCGTCGTCACTGTTCGCCGTGATCACGACGGCCGCCTCCTGCGGCGCGGTCAATGCCATGCATGACAGCTTCACCGCGCTTGGCGGCATGATCCCGCTGATCAACATGCAGCTCGGCGAGATCATCATAGGCGGCGTCGGCGCCGGGCTCTACGGCATACTGCTGTTCGTCGTGCTCGCGATCTTCGTCGCCGGCCTGATGGTCGGGCGCACGCCGGAATATGTCGGCAAGAAGATCGAGGCGCGCGAGGTCAAGATGGCGATGCTGGCGATCCTGGTGCTGCCGCTGATGTATCTCGGCTGGACCGCGGTCGCGGTGGTGCTGCCCTCGGCCGTCGCGTCGATGGCCAATGCCGGTCCGCACGGCTTCACCGAGGTGCTCTATGCCTATACCTCGGCGACCGCCAACAACGGCTCGGCCTTCGGCGGCCTCACCGGCAACACCTTCTTCTACAACCTCACGCTCGCGTCCTCGATGTTCGTCGGCCGCTTCTTCATGATCATTCCGGCGATGGCGATCGCGGGCTCGCTCGCCGGGAAGAAGTCGATCCCGCCCTCGGCCGGCACGTTCCCGACCACGGGCGGCCTGTTCGTCGGCCTCGTGGTCGGCGTCATCCTGATCATCGGCGGCCTCACCTTCTTCCCGGCTCTCGCCCTCGGTCCGATCGTCGAGCATCTCGCGATGGCCGCCGGCACCGTGTTCTGATCTCGGAGCAACCTCCATGGACACCATGAAACTGCAGAAGCGCTCGTCGATGTCGACGATGCTCGACCCGAAGATCGTGCTGCCGGCCATCAAGGCCGCGGTTGTCAAGCTCGACCCGCGGCTGATGATCAGAAACCCGGTGATGTTCGTGGTCGAGGTCGTCGCCGCGCTCACCACGGTGATCTTCCTCCGCGACGTCGTGACCGGCGGAGCGAATCTCGGCTTCACCTTCCAGATCATTCTCTGGCTGTGGTTCACCGTGCTGTTCGCCAATTTCGCCGAAGCCGTCGCCGAAGGCCGAGGCAAGGCGCAGGCGGATTCGCTGCGCAAGACGCGCACCGAGAGCCAGGCCAAGCTGCTGACGGGCACGAACCCGGCCGATCACACCTACAAGCTCGTGCCCGGCACCAGCCTGAAGGTCGGCGATCTCGTGCTGGTCGAGGCCGGCGACACCATCCCTTCCGACGGCGAGGTGATCGAGGGTGTCGCCTCGGTCAACGAGGCCGCCATCACCGGCGAATCCGCGCCCGTCATCCGCGAATCCGGCGGCGACCGCTCGGCGGTGACCGGCGGCACGCAGGTGCTGTCGGACTGGATCCGCGTCAGGATCACGGCCGCGCAAGGCTCGACCTTCATCGACCGCATGATCAAGCTGGTCGAGGGCGCGGAGCGGCAGAAGACGCCGAACGAGATCGCGCTCAACATCCTGCTCGCCGGCCTCACCATCATCTTCGTGTTCGCGACGGTGACGATCCCGAGCTACGCGGCCTATGCCGGCGGCTCGATCTCGGTGGTGGTGCTGGTGGCGCTGTTCGTGACCTTGATCCCGACCACGATCGGCGCGCTGCTGTCGGCGATCGGCATCGCCGGCATGGACCGCCTGGTGCGCTTCAACGTGCTGGCGATGTCGGGCCGCGCGGTCGAGGCCGCTGGCGACGTCGATACGCTCCTGCTCGACAAGACCGGCACCATCACGCTCGGCAATCGCCAGGCGACTGCATTCCGTCCCGTCAAGGGCGTGAGCGAGCAGGAGCTCGCCGACGCGGCGCAGCTCGCATCGCTCGCCGACGAGACACCGGAGGGCCGCTCGATCGTGGTGCTGGCGAAGGACAAATACGGCATCCGCGGCCGCGACATGGCCGAGCTCGGCGCCACCTTCGTGCCGTTCACGGCGCAGACCCGCATGAGCGGCGTCGATGCCGGCGGCTCCTCGGTGCGCAAGGGTGCGGTCGACGCCATCCTCAACTCCATCGGCGGCGGCCCGACCCAGCCCGTCTCCGGCAGCACGGTGCGCGCGGTCCAGCCGGTCGAGAGCGAGCTTGTCCGCGAGATCCGTGCCATCTCCGACGACATCGCCAAATCCGGCGGCACGCCGCTCGCGGTCGCCAGGGACGGGCGCCTGCTCGGCGTCGTCCAGCTCAAGGACATCGTCAAGGGCGGCATCCGCGAACGCTTCGCCGAGCTGCGTCGGATGGGCATCCGCACCATCATGATCACCGGCGACAACCCGATGACCGCGGCGGCGATTGCCGCCGAAGCCGGCGTCGATGATTTCCTGGCGCAGGCGACGCCTGAGGACAAGCTCAAGCTCATCCGCGACGAGCAGGCCAAGGGCAAGCTGGTGGCGATGTGCGGCGACGGCACCAACGATGCGCCGGCGCTGGCGCAGGCCGATGTCGGCGTTGCCATGAACACCGGCACGCAGGCCGCGCGCGAAGCCGGCAACATGGTCGATCTCGACTCCAATCCGACCAAACTGATCGAGGTGGTCGAGATCGGCAAGCAGCTCTTGATGACGCGCGGCGCGCTGACGACGTTCTCGATCGCCAACGACGTCGCCAAATATTTCGCGATCATCCCGGCGATGTTCCTGGCGTTCTACCCGCAGCTCAACGTGCTGAACGTCATGAACCTGGCGAGCCCGCAGAGCGCGATCCTGTCGGCGATCATCTTCAACGCGCTCGTCATCATCGCGCTGATCCCGCTGGCGCTGAAGGGCGTCGCCTACCGCGCCATCGGCGCCGGCGCGCTGCTCGGCCGCAACCTGATGATCTACGGGCTGGGCGGCATCATCATCCCCTTCATCGGCATCAAGGCGATCGACCTGATCGTGACCGCCTTGCACCTGGCTTGACAACCACAAACCCCGTCATCGCGAGCGAAGCGACTTGTCCGCCATAGCCCGAAGGGCGACGGCGGAAGCAATCCAGGACTGTCTCCGCCCTCACGACGCTGGATTGCTTCGTCGCTTCGCTCCTCGCAATGACGGGAGAGACACAGGAGATTCACATGCTCAAAGAAATCCGTCCCGCCATCTTGGTCCTGCTCGCGCTGACCCTGATCACCGGGCTGCTCTACCCGCTCGCCATGACCGTCGTCGCCGGTACCATCTTTCCGGCGCAGGCCGAGGGCAGCCTGATCACACGCAACGGCAAGGTGATCGGATCGGCGCTGATCGGTCAGGAGTTCAAGGACGACAAATATTTCCACGGCCGTCCGTCGGCGACCTCGGCCGCCGATCCGAACGACTCCACCAAGACGGTTTCTGCGCCCTACAACGCCGCCAACTCGTCCGGCTCCAATCTCGGCCCGACCAGCAAGGCGCTGGCCGACCGCGTCAAGGAGGACGTCGACAAGCTCAAGGCGGAGAATCCCGCGCAGGCCGTGCCGGTCGATCTGGTGACGACCTCGGCGAGCGGGCTCGATCCGGACATCTCGCCGGAGGCGGCGCTGTTCCAGGTGCCGCGGGTGGCCAAGGCACGCGGCTTGCCGGAGGCGAGCGTCCAGGCCGTGATCGCGCGGCAGACCCAGGGCCGTCTGCTCGGACTGCTCGGCGAACCCCGCGTTAACGTGCTTGCGCTCAACCTGGCACTCGATGCTGCCAAACCGCAATGACGCCTTGAAGGTCTTCGCTTTGAAGGTCTTGGCCTTGGCGCCGAGGTCCCTCCGTCTATAATGCCGCATGGCCAGTCAACGCCGCGATCCTGACCAACGTCCCTCGCCGGAAGCCCTGCTCGAAGCGGCCCGGCGGGAGGACAGTCCTGCCGGCAAGCTCAAGATCTTCGTCGGCGCCGCCCCCGGTGTCGGCAAGACCTATGAGATGCTGTCGAGCGCGCATGCCAAGCTGAGGGCCGGCGTCGACGTCGTGATCGGCTTCGTCGAGACGCATGGCCGCGCCGAGACCGAGGCGCTGGTGCGCGGCCTGGAGGTCGTCCCGCGCAAACGTATTTCCTACAAGGACCAAATCGTCGAGGAGATGGATCTGGATGCCGTGATCGCGCGCCGCCCCAAGCTCGCGATCGTCGACGAGCTCGCGCACACCAATGCCGCCGGCAGCCGCCACCCCAAGCGCTATCTCGACGTCGAGGAGCTGCTGTCGCACGGCATCGATGTCTACACCGCGGTCAACGTCCAGCACATCGAGAGCCTCAACGACGTCGTCGCCCAGATCACCCATGTGCGCGTGCGCGAGACCGTCCCGGACTCGATCCTCGACCGCGCCGACGCCATCGAACTGATCGACCTCACGCCCGACGATCTGATCCAGCGACTGAAGGAGGGCAAGGTTTATGTGCCCAAGCAGGCGGAGCGGGCGCTGGAGCATTATTTCTCGCCCGGCAACCTGACCGCGCTGCGCGAGCTCGCGCTGCGCCGGACGGCCGAGCGCGTCGACGAGCAACTGCTCACCCACATGCAAGCCAATGCCATCGCCGGCCCCTGGGCAGCCGGCGAGCGCATCCTCGTCTGCGTGTCGGAGGACCCGCGGGCGACAGGGCTGGTGCGCTACACCAAGCGGCTCGCCGACCGTGTCCACGCGCCGTGGACCGCCGTTACCATCGAGACCCGGCGCAACCTGCAGCTCACGGACAAGCAGCGCGACCGGCTCGCCGATACGCTGCGGCTGGCCGAGACCCTCGGCGGCGAGGCGCTGACGATTCCGGGCGTCGGCCGGCGTATCGCGGATGACCTCATCAACTTCGCGCAGGCCAACAACGTCACCCAGATCATCATCGGCAAGTCGAGCCGCTCGCGCCTGTTCGAGATCATCAGGGGCTCCGTGGTCCACGACCTCGTCAGGGGCGCCGGCAACATCAGCATCCACGTCATCGCCGGCGAGGAGGCGCCGGACACCACGAGCAGCTCGGTCCAGACGCGAGCGCGCAGCGAGCCGCTGCAGCCGAAGCCCTATCTGAAGGCGCTGCTGATCACGGCTGTCGGCCTTGGCCTCGCCGAGCTGATCCAGCCCGTTTTCGGCATCGAGAACGTCGATCTGGTGTTCCTCACGGCCGTGGTCGGCGTCGCCGCACGCTACGGCCTGTGGCCGTCACTGCTGGCGAGCCTCGCCGCCTCGCTCTGCTACAACTTCTTCTTCCTTCCGCCGCTGTATACGTTCACGATCACCGATCCGACCAACATCGGCGCGTTCTTCTTCTTCATGCTGATCGCGATCCTGGTGTCCAACGTCGCCGCGCGCGTTCGCGTTCAGGCTGACGCCGCCACCCACCGCGTCCGGACCACCGAGCAGCTCTATGCCTTCAGCCGCAAGCTTGCGGGCACCGCGACCCTCGATGACGTGCTGTGGGCCACGGCCTATCAGGCGGCGTTGATGCTGAAGGTACGGGTCGTGCTGCTGCTGCCGCAGGACGGCAAGCTCACGGTCATGACCGGCTACCCGCCGGAGGATCAGCTCGACGACGCCGACCTCGCCGCCGCGAGCTGGGCCTGGAGCAACGACCGCGCCGCCGGCCGCGGCTCCGACACGCTGCCGGGCGCCAAGCGGCTGTTCCTGCCGATGCGCACCGGGCGCGGCTCGATCGGCGTCATCGGCATTGATGACGATCGCACCGGGCCGCTGCTGACGCCGGACCAGCGCCGGCTGCTCGATGCCCTGGTCGACCAGGGCGCGCTCGCGATCGAGCGCGTGCTGCTGGTCGAGGACATGGACAAGGTCAAGCGCACCATGGAGCAGGACCGGCTGCGCTCGGCGCTGCTCACCTCGATCTCGCACGATCTGAAGACGCCACTCGCCTCCGTGCTCGGCGCGGCCTCGACGATGCGCGATCTCGCGGCCCGGCTGTCCGACAAGGAGAAGCTCGACCTGCTCGCCACCGTCATCGACGAATCCGAACGGCTCAACCGCTTCATCGCCAATCTCCTGGACATGACCAGGCTGGAATCGGGCGCAATCGTGCCGAACGCCGCGCGCCACGACGTCGGCGAGATCGTCGGCAGCGCGCTGCGGCGCGCGAGCAAGATCCTCGCCGGTCATCATGTCTCGCTCGAGCTGGCCCCCGATCTGCCGATGGTCGAGGTCGACGCGGTGCTGTTCGAGCAGGTGCTGTTCAATCTGCTCGACAACGCCGCCAAATATGCGCCTCCCGAGACCTCGATCGCGATCCGCGCGGCCCGCGACAACAACTGGGTCATGCTCGAGATCCGTGACGAAGGCGACGGCATTCCCGCCGCGGAGGTCGAGCACGTGTTCGACAAGTTCTATCGCGTGCAGAAGGGCGACCAGGTGCGGCCCGGCACCGGTCTGGGGCTCGCGATCTCGCGCGGCTTCATCGAGGCGATGCATGGCCGCATCTTCGCCGGCAACCGCACCGATCGGCCCGGCGCGGTCCTCACCATCCGCCTGCCCGTGCCGGCGCAGGCCAGACCGCTGGATACGGCCGCATGACCGGCGCTCCGATCAAGGTGCTCGTGATCGACGACGAGCCGCCGATCCGCAAGCTGCTGCGGATGGGCCTGACCACGCAGGGCTACGAGATTCTCGAAGCCTCGAACGGCAGGATCGCGCTGGAGCTGTTGGGCCAGGAGCCGGCGCTGATCATTCTCGACCTTGGCCTGCCCGACGTCGACGGGCTCGAGCTGCTGCGAACCATCCGTGGCCGCAACGAGGCCGTGCCGGTCGTGGTGCTGTCCAGCCGCGGCGACGAGGCGGGCAAGGTCCAGGCGCTCGATCTCGGCGCCGACGACTACATCACCAAGCCGTTCGGCATGGATGAGCTGCTGGCGCGGCTGCGCGCGGCGTTGCGGCATCAGTTGCAGGTGCAGGGCGAGCGTCCGGTGTTCCGCACCGGCGATCTCTCCGTCGATCTCGTCCGCCGCATCGTCAAGGTCGGCGACCGCGAGATCAAGCTGTCGCCCAAGGAGTACGATCTGCTCCGCGTCCTGGTGCAGCACGCCGGCAAGGTGCTGACGCACCGCTTCCTGCTCAAGGAGCTGTGGGACGAATTGACCGACGCGCAATATCTGCGCGTCTATGTGCGTCAGCTCAGGCAGAAGATCGAGGCCGATCCCGAGCGCCCGCAATTCGTATTGACCGAGACCGGCATCGGCTATCGGCTGCGCGCGCCGGACTGAGCTTTGGCCGTATCGGCCGACTGGTCCTGTGTGTCAGGGGCGTTGGCATCGCCATTCGATGGGCGAGCTTGCGTGTCCCGCGGGCGGCATCAGCTCGTTTCGTTATATTTTCGAGCAATTTTGACCAGCCGGTCATCTCGCGCTGCGGCACAGTACGTCCGCAGGCGCCCGTTCTCCGGATCAACGGATGATCGAGACCGCGGTCGTGCCACCTCATCGGCGCAGCTGATCGTGCGTTTGCATGCACGACGGTGTAAACACGGGACGTGCCATGTCTCGGCTTGTCAGAACACGATCTGAATTTGGGGGGGGGCGAGGCTGCCGACTGCGGCGCAGAGATTGTCATCGGCGATACTGGGAAGAGCATCATGCCCGAAATTCATCTCAATCAAGGTCAGCCCGACGCGTTGCGGTGCCGCTTCGGCATGAAGGCCGGCCTATGTCCCGGTGAGGGGTTCTGCGCGTTCGATCTTTCAGCCTGCAGGGACTGTTCGAGATCGCAGCACAAGATCCAGACCTTGACGGGTTCGGAAGACCCGATGAGATCAAAGATATTGCACACCTGGATTTCGTTTGCCGTTCGTCCATCGACGTCGTTCTTGGCTCCCATCAGTGAGGTCGGTCATGGAAGAATACATTCATCTGCAGAACCTCATCCTGTTCAGGAAACGTCTCGCTGAATTCAACGATGAGTCCAAGCGGACGGTGCTCCTGAAATTGCTGACTGAGGAAGAGGCCAGGGACGCATCATTCGGACCGTCGCCTTGTCCAGTTGCGCCTCATGCAGCGGATCAGAACGTCTGATTGGCTTCTCGGTCTATCCGTCATCGAAACGATGAGCGCGAAGCTGCATTGGAATCTCGATATATCGACGGGCTTCGATTCCCGCGATCGTGAAAGCATGGGTGGAGGTATGCGGCATCAGCTTGCGCTTTGGAACTTTCGTCTCGCCGACGCGGTTTACGTGTCGCAATCGGGAGGATGTTCATGGCACGACAATACTCGCGCAAGGCATCGGCCAAGGTCGGCCGGGCCATGAAGAAGCGCAAGGCCGGCACGCTGCGCAGCGGCGGTTCCGGTCGCAAGGTCAAGAGCCGCAAGCAGGCCATCGCGATCGGCCTGTCGGAGGCGCGCCGCGAAGGCAAGAAGGTGCCGCCGAAGAAGAGTGCGAAGTCTTCGGCGAAGAAGACGGCCAAGAAGGCGAGCAAGAAGAGCACGAAGAAGACTACCAAGAAAACGACGACGAAGAAGTCGAAGAAGAGCTGACGAGGCGATCATTCGGGCTACGATCATCGCGCACGCCATGACCCGCAGCCGTCGCAAAATTCTCCGCTGTCGTCCCGGCGAACGCCGGGACCCATAACCCCAGGGAGATGTTATTGCGCGGGATGTGGGACAAGTCTTGTCTTACAACACCCGCCGCGGAGTATGGGTCCCGGCGTTCGCCGGGACGACGGCGGTGGGTGTGGAGGCCGCTTGCGCCACGCAGGCAGCTGCTGGCTTTCACCCCGCCTTCCTCTGCCGCGCCGCCGACCGATGCGCCTTCTTCGCCGGGCGTCGATGCGTGCGCGTCCGCCGCGACGCCGCACGAGCTGTCTTTTTTCGGCTCTTGCCGTTCAGGCTCTGCTTCAGCGCATCCATCAGGCTGACGACGTTGTCGGGCCGCTCCGCCGGCTCTGGCAGCTTGATCGGCTTGCCCGAGGCCTTGCGCTTCACCAGCGCCTTCAGCGCGGTCTCGTACTGATCCTTGAACTCCGAGGGGTCGAAATGGGCTGCCTTGGTCTGCAAGATGTGGCCGGCCAGCTCGACCATGTCCTTGCTGATCTTCGGCGCCTTGATGTCGTCGAAGAACTCGGCTTCGTCGCGCAGCTCATAGGGAAAGCGCAGCGTGGTGCCGAGCATGCCCTTGCCCATCGGCTCGATGGCGATGACGTGCTCACGGTTGGTCAGCACGATCCGCGCCAGCGCCACGCGCTCCTGGTCCTTCATGGCGTCGCGGATGACCGCGAAGGCGTCGAGCGCCGCCTTGCCGTCGGGGGCGATGTAGTAGGGGTGGTTGAGATAGCGCTGGTCGATCTCGTCGCGCGGCACGAAGCTGTCGATGTCGATCGTATGGTTGCTCTCGATCTGGACCGCCTCCAGCTCCTCCGGCTCGATCTCGACATACTGTCCCTTGGCGAGTTCATAGCCGCGGCCCTTCTGGTCGCCCTCGACGATGTCGCCGGTCTCGGCGTCCACCATCTGCTGCTTGAGCCGGTTGCCGGTCTCGCGGTTGATCAGATGGAAGCGCGTCTTCTCGACCGACGTCGACGCCGGATAGAGCACGACGGGGCAGCTGACGAGCGAGAGTTTGAGCGAGCCTTTCCAGTAGGCGCGGGGGGCCATCGTGGTCTCCTTGGACAATCCGGACGAGGCTGCAACGGGCAAGCATCGGTGTGGGTTCCATGAGCCCGGCGAAGGTCGCTTCGGGAAAAAATAATTCGCTTGACGACTTCGTAAAATCAGCATTATGGTCCGGCCCGTTCCGTTGCGTCGGAGGGGACGTATCGCGGTCGTCACGGACGTCGGCAGCGGAATGCGATGGGTATGTCGGATTGCAGCGTGATTCAGTCGCGCCGACGAACAATCCGGCATGCACGGTCAAGTCGCGCGGTCCTGATACCCCGATGCTGGTATCCAGCGCAATGCGCGCAGGCGCATTGTCGTGACACGGTGGCCAACAAGCCCGGCGCACCGGGGAGAACGCGAAGCAGCCGTTAAAGCCGTCGCGCAGGGAGGGCCGGGATGTCTCGGCTGCACCTGTGGTACCTGCCGCCTGCATTTCTTTCTGCAGGCGGGCCATGGGGGCGGCGAGCTCCCGGCCTTCCCTGCGCCCTCTCGACTGGCAGAGGGCGGACGCCAGCACAGCCTGGGCCCTCCATGAGCCGCGGGAACGCGGAACTTTGCCCGAAGTTATCCTGCCGATGCGGCCGGTTCCACGAGTTCGCCGGCTTTGCTACGCTACCACTCAACGCGAGGGATCACCGTGGCGCTCGGGAAGCTTTCCACCTATCGCAAGAAGCGCGATTTCGACAAGACGGCGGAGCCGTCCGGCGACGCCAAGGTCGCGCGTACGGCGCGGCCGCGCTTCGTCATCCAGAAGCATGACGCAACGCGCCTGCACTACGACCTGCGGCTCGAATTCGACGGCGTCTTCAAGTCGTGGGCCGTCACCAAGGGGCCGTCGCTCGATCCGCACGACAAGCGACTTGCGGTCGAGGTCGAGGATCATCCGCTCGACTACGGCGATTTCGAAGGTACGATCCCGGAAGGCGAGTATGGCGGCGGCACCGTCATGCTGTGGGACCGCGGCTATTGGGACAGCGAGGACCCGGAGCGCGGGTTCAAGAAGGGCGATCTCAAATTCACTCTCGAGGGCGAAAAGCTGCATGGCAGCTGGGTGCTGGTGCGGATGCGCCACGATCGCACCGGCGGCAAGCGGACCAATTGGCTGCTGATCAAGCATCGCGACGAGTTTGCCCGGGAAGGCGAGGCCAACGATATCCTGGATGCCGACAAGTCGGTCGCCTCGGGCCGCACGATGGAGCAGATCGCGGCCGGCAAGGGCAAGGCGCCGAAGCCGTTCATGCTCGCCAAGACGCAGCGCATGAACGCGGATGCGGTGTGGCACTCCAACCGCAGTGACAGCGAAACCAAGCCGACTACGAAGGCCTCATCACCGAAAGCGAGGGCCGCGAAGGCAAACGGCACCAAGGCCCGCGTTGCGCCGAAGACGGTATCGTCGCTGCCCGACTTCGTGCCGCCCGAGCTTTGCACGTCGGTCGCGCAACCGCCGAGCGGCGAGGGCTGGGCGCACGAGATCAAGTTCGACGGCTACCGCGTCCAGATCCGGGTCGAGAACGGCGAGGCGACCTTGAAGACCCGCAAGGGCCTGGACTGGACCGCCAAGTTCGGCGCGATTGCGCAGGAGGCCGCGAAGCTGCCGGATGCGATCATCGACGGCGAGATCGTCGCGCTCGACAAGGACGGTAATCCGAATTTCTCCGCCCTGCAGGCGGCGATCTCAGCGGGCGAAACCGACGAGCTGATCTTCTTCGCCTTCGACCTGATGTTCGCCGAGGAGTTCGACCTGCGCCGCCAGCCGTTGCGCGAGCGCAAGGCGCGGCTGGCGAAGCTGCTGAAGGCGCATATCAAGGGCAAGACACCGCGGATCCGCTACGTCGAGCATTTCGAGAGCGACGGCGAAGCCGTGCTGGAGTCGGCGCGCAAGCTGAACCTCGAAGGAATCGTCTCGAAGAAGTTGGACTCGGCCTATCATTCGGGACGGACGGAGAGCTGGACCAAAGCCAAGACCAGGCCCGGCCACGAGGTCGTCATCGGTGGCTGGAAGACGACCAACGGCAAATTCCGATCGTTGATGGTCGGCGTCAACAAGGACGATCATCTCGCTTATGTCGGGATCGTCGGCACCGGCTTCGGCCAGGACACGGTGAAGGAGATCATGCCGGCGCTGAAGGCGGCGGCATCCGACAAGAGCCCGTTCAGCGGCAAGAACGCGCCGCGCAAGACGCGTGACGTGCATTGGCTCAAGCCCGAGCTGGTCGCCGAGATCGAGTTTGCCGGCTTCACCGGCGACGGCAATGTCAGGCAGGCCTCGTTCAAGGGACTGCGCGAGGACAAGCCGGCCCGCGAGGTCGTTGCCGAGGCGCCGGTGGTGACGACGAAGGTTGCCAGGCCGGTGGCGCGGGCCGCCGCGAGCGTCGCGACCGTCGGCACCACGCTGCACAAGACGCCGTCACGCACGAAGGGCTCGGCGACTGTGATGGGCGTTGCGATCTCCAAGCCCGAAAAGGCGCTGTGGCCGGACGCCGGCGACGGCGAGCCCGTCACCAAGCTTGATCTTGCGACCTATCTGGAAGCCGTCGGCAACTGGATGATCGGGCATCTGAGGGGGCGGCCGTGCTCGATCGTGCGTGCGCCTGATGGCATCGGTGGCGAAAAATTCTTCCAGCGGCACGGCATGCAGGGCATGTCGGACCTGCTGGAGCTGGTCAAGGTCTCGGGCGACCGCAAACCGTATCTGCAGATCGACCGCGTCGAGGGATTGATCGCGGTGGCCCAGGTCGCCGCCGTCGAGCTGCATCCATGGAATTGCGCGCCGGACGCCTATGACGTCCCGGGTCGGCTGGTGTTCGATCTCGATCCGGCGCCGAACGTCGCGTTCGAGGAGGTGATCGCGGCCGCCAAGGAGATGCGCCAGCGCTTGAAGAGCCTCGGACTCGAGAGCTTCTGCAAGACCACGGGCGGCAAGGGTCTGCATGTGGTGACGCCGTTGCTGCACGGCGCGCGCGACAAGGTGAGCTGGCCCGAAGCGAAGGCGTTTGCACAGGGCGTGTGCCAATGGATGGCGAACGACCGCCCGGAGCAGTACCTGCTCAACATGTCGAAGAAGCTGCGCAAAGGGAAGATCTTCCTCGACTATCTGCGCAACGACCGGATGTCGACGGCGGTCGCCGTGCTGTCGCCGCGCGCTCGCGAAGGCGCCACCGTGTCGATGCCGCTGACCTGGGCGCAGGTGAAGAACGGGCTCGAACCCAAGCGCTACACGGTCCGAACCGCGCCGGCGCTGTTGCCCAAGACCAAGGCGTGGGAGGGCTATGACGACGCGGCCGGAGCGATCAAGCCGGCGATGAGGAAGCTCGCGAACGAAGTGTAAGGGATGCGATGCGGGGGCGCAATCAAGGCCAGGCCGACGTGGCGCGGCCACGTCGGCCCGAGCTGATCAGTTGGATGGCTATGAGATCGATCGGATCAGATGCGTCCGAGCAGGACGAGAATCAGCACGATGACGATGATCAGGCCGAGGCCGCCGCCGCCGTAGTAGCCGGTGCCGTAGAACGGACCGCCGCCGATGCCGGAAAAGCCGCCGAGCAGGGCGATGATGAGAATGATGAGGATGATAGTTCCGATGGACATGTGCTTCCCTCCAGTGCCCGGCAGCGGGGCGACAACGTGCTCTGCCTTCGCCGAGGAAACTGGTTGGAACTTCGAAAGTTCCGCGTGGGAACAAGTAAAATGCAGCGTGTGTCTTTGCGGTCGTAGCCACCGATGACTACGTAGAGAGGGTTGTTAGTCAGGAGATCGCGATGTCAAGACCGCTTGTCGTTTCCATTCCGCATCGCCTCGGCAAGGACGAGGCCGTGCGCCGGCTCCAGGCCGGTCTCAGCCGCGCCGCGACCAGCGTTCCGGTCCTGAAGGTCGACGAAGAGCGCTGGGAGGGCGACAAGATGATCTTTCGCGTTCGCGCGCTCGGTCAGGCGGCGTCGGGCCATGTCGACGTCGCCGACGATCACGTGCGTGTCGAGGTCGTGCTGCCCTGGCTGCTGCAGCGCTTTGCCGAGGCGGCGCAATCCGCGATCCGCAGCCGCGGCCAGCTGCTGTTGACGAAGAAGAGCTGATCAGGTCGGCGCCGCTGCTGTCCGACGTCGACCAGGCGGGTGGGCTGCCGCGTCGGTCCGCGCCGGGATCGCCGCTGCAGGCAAATGCGTGAAGATGGAGGACACCGCCAGGATGCCGTCCTGCATGTCCGCCGGTATGTAGCCGCGGGCATGAACCTCGGCTTCGAAACCATCTGCGTGGGGCCACACCCGGCCACCGTCGGTGAAGGGTGCAAAGTTGCGCACGGTGACGACGACGACGGCGTCGCGCCCACGCCGCCGTGCGAAGGCAATGACGTGATCGGCATGACGTCCGCTCACCTCGAGCGGCTCGTAGGAGCCGTCGGTGAACACGGCGGGCATCTGGTTGCGAAGCTTCAGCAGCTCCCGCGTCCAGGCGAGCTTGATGCGGCCGTCCGGCCATTGGTCCGCGAGGTGGGCCCAGTCGGGAGTCTCGCACGCACGCAGCGCATGCTCACGCGCGGCGAAATCGACCGGGCGGCGGTTGTCGGGATCGACCATCGAAAGGTCCCAGAACTCGGTGCCCTGATAGAAATCCGGCACGCCGGGCATCGTCGCCTTCAGCGTGAGCTGGGTCAGCGAGTTCAGCGCGCCGAGCAAAGCGAGTCGCCTGGAAAGCGTCTCCAGCGACTGCAGGAACTCGGGCGAGCGCTCGCGATCCAGGATGCGGTCGATGAAGGCGCGCAGGCCGTTCTCATAGGCCTCGTTCGGATTGAGCCAGCTGGTCTCCTCCTTGCCCTCGCGCGCGGCCTTCAGCGCATAGGCCTGCAACCGCTCGGGCAGGGTGCCATCGGTGCCGCTTGCCGGCCAGATGCCGACGAGTGTCTGATACAGCATGTATTCGAACGCCGCCGAGGGCGCGCGCATCTTGCCATCCGTGATGACGTGCGGCGCGTTCAAGGTCTTCCAGCGCGCCATTGCGGACGTCCAATCGTTGGGCAGCTCGGTGATGGCGGCGAGCCGCGTGCGCGCATCCTCGCCGCGCTTGGTGTCGTGGGTAGCAGTGGCGGTCATGCCGTGCGGCCAATGCCTGCCGCGGTCCCGCATCAGCTTGTGGAAGTCGGCGATCGCCAGAGCATGCGCCGCTGGATCGCCACCGACCTCGTTGAGCGCGAGCAGTCGGTGGAAGCGGTAGAAGGCGGTGTCCTCCAGCGACTTCGCCATCATCGGCCCGGTGAACTGCTGCACCTTGAGGGCGAAGCGGCGCACACGCGGGACGCTGTGGTTGGTGCTGCGGTCGCGCTTGATGAGATCCATGGTCAGCGCATCGCGCAGGAACTCGAAGATCGAGCCGTCGGAGGCGAACCATTCGGCCCGGGCGCCTGCGATGGCGTGGTCGATCAGCTTGCGGTCGGTCTCGGTCGGGCCGGCTGTGGTGAGATAGGTGCGATAGACCGGGAAGTGAAGAACATACAGCTCGAGCGCCTGGCGCAGGATGTCTTCCGAATAGTCGCGCGTCGAGTAGTGGCCGTTGGCGATGCGCGCCAGCAGGCGGGTCAGCACGGTGAATTCGCTGGTCAGCAGCGTCTCCAGCACGCGCCGCTTGGCCTCCTTGATCACAGGCGCGAGCTTCGGCGGCTTGTTGCTGATCTGGCGCCAGATCTCGTCCAAGGGCTCCAGACCTTTGCCGTCGATCAGGACCTGGGTGATGACGTTCATCCACTCGTAGCCGGTGGTGCCGTGCACGCCGGCAAAACCCGGCAGCTTCTCGTGCTCGCAGAGAATCTTCTCGATGACGACGTAGAACGGCCCGGCTGCGGGCCCCCGAGCGTCGCGGATCAGCCGGCGCAGGCGCTGAAAATATTGTGCGGGATCGCGCAGGCCATCGATATGGTCGAGCCGCAGACCCTGCAACTGACCATCCGCGATCAGCTTCTTGACCAGCCGGTGGATAGCCTCGAACGTGCCGGCGTCCTCGACGCGCAGGCCCGCCAGCGTGTTGACGTCGAAGAAGCGGCGGTAGTTGATGTCGCTGGACGCAAGCCGCCAATGGCCGAGCTTGTAGTGCTGTCGCTCCAGCAGATGATGCAGAGCGAGCGTCTGCGCACCACGGTCGGGGCCGGCCTTATAGGCCGCGATCCCCTGGGCAATGACGTCGGCCGCGCCGGGAATGGCCTTGAGGGCCGCCTTGAACGCCGGCGCTTCCTTGCGGTTCGGATGGCGCAAGCCGCGATAGCGCGACGCCAGGTCGAGAATCGCCTTGCCGGCCTCGCTGCTCTCCTCACCGGCCTCCTTGACGATGATGCGCAATACCTCGCCGTAGCGCTCCGGCGCGATCGGCAACCGATGCTCGAAGTACCAGCAGGAGAACGAGCCTTCGTCCGGATCATAGCGCAGCTCGATGTCGCCATGTTCGAGCGCGTGGCCGTAGGAGGTGCCGATGATCGGCAGCAGCACGCCGCCGCGCGCGCGGTACGGCAACTGGTCCCAGTCGATGTCGAACGAGGCGGCGTGCGGCGAAGCCTGGCCCCATTCGAGCACGTCGAGCCACCACGGATTGTCGTCGAAATGCACGCCGACATGGTTCGGCACGAAGTCGAGGATGAGGCCGAGATCGTACTGCTTCAGCGCCGCGCTCAGTTTCGCAAAGCCGTCCTCGCCGCCGAGCTCGGGATTGAGCTTGGAATGATCGGTGATGTCGTAGCCATGCGTCGAGCCCTTCCGCGCCGTCATGAAGGGCGAAGCGTAGACGTGGCTGATGCCCAGCGCCTTCAGATATGGCAAGACGCGTGCGGCCGATTCGAAGTTGAAATCACCCGTGAGCTGCAGGCGATAGGTCGCGAGGGGAATGGCCGGAGGCATGCTATCCCCCGATGCTCCAGAACACCGACCACGGCGGCAGGCGGTCTCCAGGCGTGTCGCCCCAGATCGGGGTGCCCGGGACGCCGGTCGGCGAAGCCGCGAGCTCCCTGTCGGAGACGTTGGCAAGCAGATTTAGCCGGCTGCCATCGCCCATCAGCCAATGCGCGCTCAGGCGACCGTCATCGGTCACGTCCGCCTCGCCGAATTTCGCTCCCGGAAGCCGCGGCGCAACCTCCTTGTGACGCACCGCAAGGAGCGCGCGCACCAGCGCGAGACGCTCGCGCCCCGGCGACTCATTGCGGGAGTCCCAGTCGATGATTGCAGACTTGAAGGTTTCGATGTCGAGCGGATCGGGAACCTCGTCGCCATATTTGGCGTACGCCCACTCATACTCCCTGCGGCGTCCGTTGCGCACGGCATGCGCGAGGTCGCCCTGGAAGTCGCAGAAGAACGGGAACGGCTGCTTCGAGCCCCATTCCTCGCCCATGTACAGCATCGGGACGGTGGGCGCGAGCAGCGTCACCGCGAGTGCCGCCGCGATCCCTTCCGGCGACGCCAGCGCCTCCAGGCGGTCGCCGAACACGCGGTTGCCGATCTGGTCGTGGTTCTGCAGGAAGTTGACGAACGCGCCGGGGGCCAGATGACCGCTCGGCTCGCCCCGCGGATCGCCGCCCCAGAATGCCGCGGGTTCGCCTTGGTAGACGAAGCCGGAGGCGAGCGCGCGAGCGAGATCGCGGCGCGGCGCCTGCTGGTAGTCACCGTAATAGCCGCCGCTCTCGCCGGTCAGGATCACGTGCCAGGTGTGATGATAGTCGTCGTTCCACTGCGCGCGGAATTTGCCGCGCGGCGGCTCCTCTGCGGAATCCAGCATGCTGGCGCGGTTGTCGCCGTTTTCGAGCACGAGATGGATGTGCCGCCCGGTTGCTTCGACCAGCTTGCCCACGGCGGCGCTGAGATCGTGCAGCATCGGGATCTCACCCTCGTTGGACAGGATGTGATTCACGGCGTCGAAGCGCAGGCCGTCGAAGCGATAGTCCGTCAGCCAATGCAACGCGTTCTGAATCGCGAAGGCGCGCACTTCGGAGAGCCGGTAGTCGATCGCGCTGCCCCACGGCGTATGCGCGTCGGTGAAGAAGGTCGGCGCATAGCGGCCGATGTAGTTTCCCTCCGGGCCGAAGTGATTGTAGACGACGTCGAGAAACACCATGATGCCACGCAGATGCGCCTCGTCGATCAGCGCGCGCAGATCATCGGGACGCCCATAGACGCTGTCCGGCGCGTAGAGCAGCACGCCGTCATAGCCCCAGTTGCGGGAGCCGGCGAAGTCCGCCAGCGGCATCAGTTCGAGCGCGGTGATGCCGGTTTCGACGAGATGATCGAGCTTGTCGATCATTGCGCGGTAGGTGCCTTCCGTCGTGAAGGTGCCGACATGGCTTTCGAGGAACACGGCATCCTGCCATGGACGACCGCGCCAGTTTTCGGAGCGCCAGGTGTAGGCACGGTGGTCGATGATTTCGCTCGGGCCGGAGACATCCTCCGGCTGGAAATCCGAGCCGGGATCTGGAACGTCGAGCTCATCGTCAATACGGAACTTATACCGCGTGCCGGCGCCGGCGCCGGCGACGTCGAGCGAATACCAACCGCCATCCCCGCGTTGCATCTCATGCTTGACGTCGAGGATCAGATCGACGCGCCTGGCGGCAGGCGCCCACAGCCGGAACGTCGTGCCGTCCTGCGTGAGCCGAGGTCCGAATTGACGGCCGTTCATGACTGGCCCGCATACGCCAGCACGGAGCGGGACGGGGCCTTGAGGTCCGCACCGGACGCGAAATCGATCGGCGTCTGCTGGGCTTCGGTGGTGTTCAGGACCTGTTGCCACGTCTTGTACTCGGCAAGCTTGGGCAATTTGAATCCGATCTCTTCGGGGGCCGCGTTCAGAACGATAAAGATCGGAGCCTGTTCCTGTTCCACCGGAGCGAGCACATAGGCGAGAAATCGTCCGTCGGGAAAGGTCCAGTCGGTTTGTGTCATCTCCTCCGCCGAAGGCGTCAGCCACAGCACGCCGAAGCTGCCGTCCGGGCGGCGGCCATCGAGCCAGCGACGTGCGCGAATCTGGCCGAAGCGGCGGCGCAGCTCGGTCATGTGCGCGATGAAGTCGATGAGATCATCGACCTCGCGGCCCATGCCGCTCCAGTCCACCCAGCCGACCTCGTTGTCCTGGCAATAGGCGTTGTTGTTGCCATGCTGCGAGTTGCCGACCTCGTCGCCTGCGAGCAGCAGCGGCAGGCCCTGCGCGAGGAACAGACAGGCGAGCTGGTTCTTGCGCGACTGCCGCCGCAGCGCCGTGATCGTCACGTCGTCGGTCGGCCCCTCATGACCGAAATTGTTGCTGTGGTTGTCGTTGGAGCCGTCGCGATTGTCCTCGCCGTTCGCCTCATTGTGCTTGCTGTTGTAGCTGAAGAGATCGGCCAGCGTGAACCCGTCATGGACGGTGACGTGATTGACGCTGGCGCGCTGGGTGCGGCCGTCATGGTTGAAGATGTCGGACGAGCCGGTCATGCGGCTCGACACCTCGCCGATCAGGCTGCCTTCGCCGCTCCAGTAGCGACGCATGGCGCTACGATAGCGGTCGTTCCATTCGGACCATTGCGAGGGGAATGCGCCGACCTGATAGCCGCCGAGACCGACGTCCCAGGGCTCTGCGACCAGCTTGACGCTCGCCAGCACCGGGTCCTGGCGGATCGCGGTGAGAAAGCCGCTGCGCCGGTCGAAGCCGTGCTTCTCGCGCGCCAGGGTGGTGGCAAGGTCGAAGCGGAAGCCGTCGACGTGGCAGACCTCGACCCAGTAGCGCAGCGAGTCCATCACCATCTGGAGCACACGCGGATGCGTCAGGTTAACGGACGAGCCGCAGCCGGTGAAGTCGTCGTAGAAGCGCGGATTGTCGGGCTTCAGCCAGTAGTAGGACGCGTTGTCGATGCCGCGATAGCACAGGGTGGGTCCGAGATGGTTGCCCTCGGCGGTGTGGTTGTAGACGACGTCGAGCATGACCTCTATGCCGGCATCGTGCAGCCTTGCCACCGTCGTCCGGAAGGCATCGAGCGGATTGTCCTGCGCGTAGCGAAGCTCCGGCGCGAAGAACGAGATCGTGTTGTAGCCCCAGTAGTTGACCAGCTTCTTCTCGACCAGCATGCGGTCGTCGATGAAGGCGTGGATGGGAAGCAGCTCGATCGTCGTGACGCCGAGCCGCTTCAGATGCTTGATCATCGCCGGCGACGACAGCCCGCCATAGGTGCCGCGCAGATTGGGTGGGACGTCGTCGCGCTTGTTGGTCAGGCCCTTGACATGGGCCTCGTAGATGATCGTGTCCTCCCACGGGATCTGCGGCCGCATTTCGCGCCGGCCCCAGTTGAAGGTCTCGTCGATGACGACAGCCTTGGGCATGCCGCGGGCGTTGTCGCGCCGGTCGAACGAGAGATCCTCGCGCGGCGAGCCGGCGCGGTAGGCGAAATGCGCGTCGCTCCAGACCAGCCGGCCGGCGAGCCGCTTGGCATAGGGGTCGAGCAGCAGCTTGTTGGCATTGAAGCGGTGGCCCTGCTCCGGCTCGTAAGGACCGTAGACACGGTAGCCATAGAGCTGCCCCGGCGAGACATCGTTGAGATAGCCGTGCCAGACATCCTCCGTCCGCTCCGGCAGTTCGATGCGCTCGATCTCGCGCCGGCCCTGGCTATCGAACAGGCAGAGCTCGACCTTCTCGGCATTGGCGGAGAACAGGGCAAAATTGGTCCCCCGTCCGTCCCAGGTTGCTCCGAGACGGGCGTGGCTTCCGGCGGCCAGGCGCATTGCGTCAGGCTTCCGGGAGGAGAAATACCGCTGCCATGGGCGGGAGGATGAGGTTGAGCTGGTGTTCTTCAGAGGCATGGACCTGGCCGACGTTGCCGACATTGCTGCCGCCATAATGCAGGGAGTCGGAATTGAAAGCTTCCCTCCATCTGCCGCCGAACGGCACGCGGACCCGGTAATTGTAATACACGTTGGGCGAAAAGTTCACGACCACGACGCAGCGCGCGTGCTCATCGAAGCCCTTGCGCACCCAGGCGAAGACGTTTCGGTCGGAGTCGTCCGTCGTCAACCACTCGAAGCCGTCCGGCTCGCAGTCCCGCTCATGCAGCGCCGGCACGTTGCGGTAGAGATGGTTGAGGTCGCGGATCAGGGCCTGGATGCCGGCATATTTGGCGTCGCCGAGCAGATGCCAGTCGAGCGAGGTATCGTGATTCCACTCGCGCTCCTGGGCGAGCTCGCAACCCATGAACAGGAGCTTCTTGCCGGGATGCCCGAACATGAAGCTATAATAGGCGCGCAGGTTGGCAAAACGCTGCCAGTCGTCGCCCGGCATCCGGCCAAGGATGGAGCGCTTGCCGTGCACGACCTCGTCATGCGACAGCGGCAGGATGAAGTTTTCCGAAAAGGCGTAGTGCAGGCCGAACAGGATCTCGCCGTGGTGATATTTGCGGTGGATCGGGTCCTTGCTGATGTAGCGCAAGGTGTCGTGCATCCAGCCCATGTTCCACTTGTAGCCGAAACCGAGCCCGCCCATGTCGACTGGGCGAGACACCTGCGGCCACGCCGTGGATTCCTCGGCAGCCGTCGTCGCCTGCGGGAAATGGCCGAACACGTCGATATTGGTCCGGCGCAGAAACTCGATGGCCTCGAGGTTCTCGCGCCCGCCATATTTGTTCGGAATCCAGCCGCCGGACGGACGGCTGTAGTCGAGATAGAGCATCGAGGCGACGGCATCGACGCGCAGACCGTCGATGCCGTAGCGCTCCAGCCAGAACAGCGCGTTCGAGCGCAGGAAATTGGCGACTTCGGTGCGGCCGTAATTGTAGATCAGCGTGCCCCAGTCGAGCTGCCGGCCCTGCATCGGGTTGGCGTGCTCGTACAGCGCGGTGCCGTCGAAATGGCCTAGGCCGTGCGGGTCATCCGGGAAATGGCCTGGCACCCAGTCGAGCCACACCGCGAGGCCCTCGCGGTGGCACGCATCAACCAGCGCACAGAAGTCCTCAGGACTGCCGAAGCGGCTGGTCGGCGCGAACAGGCCGGTCGGCTGATAGCCCCAGGAGCCGTCGAACGGGTGCTCGCTGACCGGCAGGAATTCGATGTGCGTGAAGCCCATGTCGCGTGCATAGGCCGGCAGTTGCTCGGCGAGTTCGCGATAGGTCAGCCACTGGTTATTGTCCTTGCGCCGCCAGGAGCCGAGATGCACCTCATAGATCGAGACCGGCCTGTTCAGCTTGTTGATGTCATGCGGCGCCGGCCGAGGTCGCGGCAGGCTGGACTCGTCGACCACGATCGATGCGGTCTTGGGACGCATCTCGGCCGCGAAGGCCATCGGGTCCGATTTCAGCGGCAGGTGCTCGCCCTGCGGGCCGATGATGTCGAACTTGTAGTGGTCGCCGGCCCTGGCGCGGGGAATGAACAGCTCCCAGTAGCCGTTGCCGCGGACGCGCATCGGGTGGCGCCGCGCATTCCAGAAGTTGAAATCGCCGACCACGCTGACGCGACGCGCGTTCGGCGCGAGCACGACGAAGCCGACGCCGTCGACGCCGTCGAGCACCATTGGATGCGCGCCGAGCTTGTCGTAGAGCCGCTCATGATTGCCTTCGCCGAGCAGATGCAGGTCGAAGTCGCTCAGGATCGGCAGGAAACGATAAGGATCTTCGAGGTCGGTGACGTGGTCGCCGAATGTCGCCCGAAGCCGATAGCGCTGCAGCGACGGCATGGTCCCGGTGAACAGGCCGGCATCATGGATGCGCGTCAGCGCGGCGACGTCGCCGTGCTCGCCGACCACCTCGACGCGGGAGGCCTCGGGCAGGAACGCGCGCACGACCGTCCGCCCGTCGACATTGTGCTGACCGAGATAGCGAAACGGGTCGGCATGCCGACCTTCGATGATCGCAAACGCCTCGGGAGAAAGATGGGTCATGAGGACTCGCTGGCTGATGCTGGCTCGGACAGGACGCGAAGCAGGTTGCTCAATGCGATGCGCAACCAGTCCGGCCGGTGAGCCAGATCATATTCGAGCGCTCCGAGGGCTTTTTCCAGCATGAAAAAGTTAAGGAGCGCCTCCGCCGTATGCGGATCGTCCGGCCAGAGGCGCTGACTGGCCTTGATCTCGCGATAGCCAGCCAAGAAGGCGGTCGCGGCCTGGTCGCGCCATTCCGACAGCGCGGCGGCGATACGGCCGTGATCGTCCTGGCTCGCCCTCAGGGCGCGCTCCTGGGCGACGCGGACCGAGCAATCGATCGAGCGCAGGAAGCCTGCGATGTCGCGCGCCGGCGGCGCCTTGCGCCGACGCTCCGCAAGCGGCTGCTCCTCGTCACCGTCGAAGTCGATGATGAAAATATCGTCCTTGACGATGAGGATCTGGCCGAGATGGAAATCGCCATGCAGCCGGATGTCGCAGCCGCCGATATGGTGCGGGATCAGGCTGCTGAGGCGCTCCGACAGCTCGCCGCGCCTGGCGAGCACCTGGTCGACCAGCCCTCGTTCCGGATCCTTGAGGTGATCGCGGCGCTCGCTCAGGCCCGTGAGGATCCGGTCAGCCTGGCCGCGCAGCCGGTCGATCCAGTGATCGAGATGATCTGCGTTCGTGGGCTCGGGCGCGAAATCGACGATGTCGCTGCGCGAGGCGAGCGCCGCATGCAACTCGCCGACGCGACGGCCTGCCTGCGCCATGTAGCGCAGATAGGGCGACAGCTCCTCGCTCTGCCGCTCGTCGCCGCTCGCGGCGAACACGCGCTGGTCGTCGACGTAGCGATCGAGATAGGCGGCGCTGACGGTCCAGCCGTCGCCCTGGTTCTCGACGAAGCCGTGGACGCAGCCGACGGTCTGCCGCTCGCCCTCCTGGATCACCTCGACACTGCCGAGCAGCGGCGGGACATTGGCGAAGCCTACGGTCTCCGTGAGGAAACCGCCGATCTCGATCTCCGGGTGCGGACCAGCCTCCAGCTCGCGGCGGAGCTTGATGAAGAACTCGTTGTTGACCACCGCCTTGCTGCTGCAGCGGTCGGTCTCGACCACGCGCACCTGCTCCGATTCGCGGATCTGCTTGTCGGGAAACCGCGACGTCGGCCGGAATTCGAGGCGCACCCCGTTTTCCTCGACCGTCAACGCTTGCTTCAGATTGTGCAGGAGCAGCGCAAGAAAGATCGGGCTCGTCGCTGCATCGAGCAGCGTTCCCTCGCGGGCGCCCTGGCGCACGGCGGCGAAGGCCTGCGGATTGTAGCGATCGCGATCGAAACGCACCCACTCGATCTGCATCGGCAGCAGATAGCGCCGCTTCTCGTCGCGCTCGGCGGCCTTGAAGAAGATCAGCCAGGGCCGGTTGTCGCCGATGTCGCAGAACGGGATCGCCGAGGTCAGCGTCGGATGGATCGCGTCCGCCGAGCGCTCGGGGTACCATCGTGCGCGCGCCAGATGACCGGGCAGAACGTCGCGTTCGAACACGCTGCGAGTGCGAGCCAGCGATACCCAGGTCGAGCCGAGCGGCACGACCAGCGTCTCGAACTCCGGTACCGCGCGCTGGATGATGGGCTCCGACTTCTCGCGCTCCTTGAGCTGGAACCAGTAGAATCCGTAGGGCGCGAGCGTGATCATGTAAGGCAGTTCGCCGATGGCGGGAAAGCGCGAGCGGCCGAGCATTTCGATCGGGACGCGATCCTTGAATGGCGAGAGATCGAGCTCGGTCGCCTGCGCCGAGCGCGACAGGTTGGCGACGCAGAGGATGACCTCGTCCTTGTATTGGCGGACATAGGCCAGAACCGACCGGTTGGCCGGGCGGATGAAGGTCATGGTGCCCCTGCCGAAGGCCAGCGTCGACTTGCGCACCGAGATCAGCTTCTTGGTGGCGTTCAAAAGCGACGACAGGCTGCGCGACTGCGCCTCGACATTGACCGCCTCGTAGCCGTACACCGGGTCCATGATCATCGGCGCGTAGAGCCGCGCCGGGTCGGCGCGCGAGAAGCCCCCATTGCGGTCGGGCGTCCATTGCATCGGCGTTCGTACGCCGTTGCGGTCGCCGAGATAGATGTTGTCACCCATCCCGATCTCGTCGCCGTAATAGATGATCGGCGTGCCGGGGAATGACATCAGCAGCGAGTTCATCAGCTCGATCTTGCGCCGGTCATTGTCCATCAGCGGCGCGAGGCGGCGGCGGATGCCGACATTGATGCGCGCACGCGGATCGTTGGCGTAGGTCGACCACAGATAGTCGCGCTCGACGTCGGTGACCATCTCCAGGGTCAGCTCGTCATGATTGCGCAGGAACAGCGCCCATTGGCAGGTCGCGGGAATGTCGGGCGTCTGGCGCAGGATGTCGGTGATCGGGAAGCGGTCCTCCTGGGCGATCGCCATGTAGATGCGCGGCATCAGCGGGAAGTGATAGGCCATATGGCATTCGTCGCCCTGGCCGAAATATTCCTGAACGTCCTCCGGCCACTGATTGGCTTCCGCCAGCAGCAGCTTGTCCTTGGCGTAATTGTCGAGCTCGACACGCAGGCGCTTGATGATCGCATGCGTCTCGGGGAGGTTTTCGTTGTTGGTGCCGTCGCGCTCGCAGAGGTAGGGGATGGCGTCAAGCCGGAAGCCGTCGACGCCGGCATCGAGCCAGCGTTTCATCACCTGGATGATCGCGTTGACCACGCGCGGATTGTCGAAGTTGAGGTCCGGCTGGTGCGAGAAGAAGCGGTGCCAGTAGAACTGGCCGGCCTCCGGATCCCAGGTCCAGTTGGACTTCTCGGTATCGGTGAAGATGATTCGGGTGCCGAGATATTTCTGGTCGGTGTCGCTCCAGACGTACCAGTTGCGGGCGCTGGAGCCGGGCGGGCTGCGCCGGGCGCGCTTGAACCAGTGATGCTGGTCGGAGGTGTGATTGACCACGAGCTCGGTGATCACCCGCAGGCCGCGCCGCTTGGCCTCTTGGATGAAGCGCTTGAACTCCTTCATCGTCCCGAAATCGGGATTGATGCTGCCGTAATCGGCGATGTCGTAGCCGTCGTCGCGGCCAGGCGAGGGGTAAAACGGCAGCAGCCACAGCGTGGTGACGCCGAGGTCCTGCAGATAGTCCAGCTTGTCGGTCAGGCCGGCGAAGTCGCCGACGCCGTCATTGTTGCTGTCGGCGAACGCCTTGACGTGCAGCTGATAGATGATCGCGTCCTTGTACCAGAGACCGTCGCCGTCGGGCTCGGTCTGCAGGCTGGGCGAATCCAGGGATGACATCAGGTTCATGAGGCCCTCACCTAGGAGAGAGGATGATGATGCGGCTGCGATCGGAGGCGTCTCGAAAGATGTCTCGGCCTCGACAGATGCGGCTCTCCTCAAAAGAGGGCAGAATAGGGGAGAAAGCGTCTTTGAGGGCGACGCTCTCGAACGTGTGCGCAAATTTGTTCACGGTGATGCCATTGACAATAAAACGGCGTCCCGGTTCGCTAGAAACCGAGACGACCCCAATTACAAAGCCGCAAGGCTCGTTTTGTTCCCCGGGGAACGACGGCCTTGCCGCGGCGTTAGGGGCTTATCCTCTTGCCGTCCCACAACAATTTTACGACGTACGACTTGCCGTTACGTCCAGATCGCGTGCCGAATGGATCTCTACAGCGAAGCCCATAGTCTCGGAATCCTGACAGAATTCTACGATGGTCAGGGGCACCGTCGTGTGACCGACGAAGCGGCCCTCAAGATCATCGTGGAGGCCTTTCCCCGGCCCACGCCGCATCGGCTGCTGAGCGATGCGGTGGTGATTCGCTCTGGGCAGCCCGCGCGCAGCCGCCTGACCGAGGCGGCGAAGCTGCCGGTCAGGTGGACCATCAGGCGTGGCGACGCTGAGATCGCGAAGGGAGACGCCGGCGAGGCCCTGGTCGAGTGGCCGGGTGATCTGCCGGTCGGCAGCTACCGCCTCGAGCTGGTGGATGCGTCGTCGTACCGCGAGGAGCTGCCGCTGCTCGTCGCACCGGCGAAGGCCTTCGCCGGTGATTTCGACCGTGTCTGGCTGCTGGCGGTGCAGCTCTACGGCATTCGATCCGGCCGCAACTGGGGCATGGGCGATTTCACCGACCTTGCCAATCTCATCACGCTTTGCGCCGAACTCGGCGCCGATGGCGTCGGCCTCAATCCGTTGCACGCGCTGTTCGACGACCGGCCGGGCGATTTCAGCCCTTACGCGCCGAACAGCCGGCTGTTCCTGAATGCGCTCTATGTCGATGTCGAGCAGGCCCCGGGCTTCGCGAAGGGGCCCGGCAGCAAGGTGCTGGAGCCGCTGCGGCAGGCCGAGCTGGTGGACTACAAGGGTGTGGCGGCGTTGAAATGGCCGGCCCTGCGTGCCGCCTTCGACGCTTTCATGGCTGCGCCCGACGCCGCGGCCGCTGCGGAGTTCAAGGCCTATCGGGCCGAGCGTGGCGAGCTGCTGGCCCGCTTCACCTGCTTCGAGGTGTTGCGGCATCGCTTCCTGAAGCCCTGGTGGGACTGGCCCGAGGAGTGGCGGCAGCCCGATGCTGCGCGCTGCGCGGCGCTGCTCAGCGGCCCCGACCGGAGGGAGGCCGAGTTCATCGCCTATGTGCAATGGCTCGCCGAGCGACAATTGCGCCATTGCCGGGATCTCGCGCATCGGCTGGGAATGAAGGTCGGCTTGTATCTCGACGTCGCGGTCGGCGTTCAATCCGACGGCTTCGATGCCTGGAACGAGCAGGGCGCCATTTCGCGCACGCTCTCGGTCGGGGCGCCCCCCGATCCCTTGAACACGGTCGGGCAGAACTGGGGGCTCGCCGGGTTCAACGCGCCCGGACTGGCGCTGAAGAATTTCGAGCCGTTCCGGGAGATGGTTCGGGCGTCGATGCGGCATGCCGGCGCGATCCGGCTCGACCATGTGCTCGGTTTGAAGCGACTCTATCTGGTGCCGCACGGATTTCCGGCCAAGCAGGGCGCGTACGTGCAGATGCCGTTCGAGGCGCTGTTGGCCGCGACCGTCATCGAGAGCGTCGCCAATGAATGCATCGTCATCGGCGAGGATCTCGGCACCGTGCCGGAGGGCTTTCGCGAACAGATGGCCGATTGGGGATTGTGGTCCTACAAGGTGATGATCTTCGAACGCGACGACAACGGCCGCTTCCGCGATGTCGACTTCTATCCGCCGAACGCGCTGGTGACGCTGAATACCCACGACCTCTCGACCTACGCCGGCTGGCGCTCGTTCGGCGATCTCAAGACCAAACGCGGGCTGGGCATCGATCCTGGTGAAAGCGACCAGGATCGCTGGGATGCGTTGGGGCTCTGGGACGAGGTGCTCCGCCAACACGGCATTCAAGCCAACGATGTCCACTCAGCGATCGCCTTCCTGTCGCGGACGCGGTCCCGGCTGCTGGTGATTTCCCTGGAGGATCTGCTGGAAGTGGTCGATCAGCCCAATATTCCCGGCACGATCGACGAGCATCCGAACTGGCGCCGCAAGATGCCGATCAAGCTCGAGGACATCGCCGGTGCGACCAGCGTCGCGGCGTTGAAGGCGGCGACCGCCGAACGGATCAGCCCGGCCGGCGTTTAGAACGGGGGGATTGCGGGGGGCAGTTGCACGCGGATGCCAAATGTCCTGCAAGATCGAAGACTACGCGCTGATTGGTGATTGTGAGACGGCTGCCCTGGTGAGCCGGAACGGGTCGATCGACTGGCTGTGTTGGCCGGCGTTCGATTCGGATGCCTGTTTCGCAGCCTTGCTGGGAGATCGCAGCCATGGCCGCTGGCTGATCGAGCCGCGCGGCGACGTCCGATCGACGTCTCGCCGTTATCGCGGCGACAGCCTCATCCTCGAGACGCGATACGAAACTGCGACCGGCACCGTCGAGATGATCGATTTCATGCCGCCGCGGGGCAGGGCCTCCGATGTCGTTCGGCTGGTCCGCGGCGTCTCCGGCCGGGTCGCCATGCGGATGGAGCTTATCATCCGCTTCGGGTTCGGCATCGAGATTCCCTGGGTCAAGCGTTCCGAGGATCGCTCCGCGCTGCTCGCCATCTGCGGCCAGGACATGGCGGTGCTGCATACGCCGGTCGCGACCCGCGGCGCGGACATGACCACGGTGGCGGAGTTCGAGGTCGCTGCCGGCGAAACCGTGCCTTTCGTGCTCACCTACGGTCCGTCGCATCTGCCGGCGCCCAAGGCGATCGATCCGGATCAGGCGCTGGATGACACCGAAACGTTCTGGGCCGACTGGTCGCGGCGCTGCACCCATCAGGGCGAGCATCGCGCACTCGTGATGCGCTCGCTGATCACCTTGAAGGCGCTCACCTACGCGCCGACCGGCGGCATCGTCGCGGCGCCGACCACCTCGCTGCCGGAGAAGCTCGGCGGCCGGCGCAACTGGGACTACCGATTCTGCTGGCTGCGTGACGCGACGTTCACGCTGCTCGCGTTGATGAACTCGGGTTACACCGAGGAAGCGCTGGCCTGGCACAACTGGCTGCTGCGCGCCGCGGCGGGCGCTCCCGCCTACATGCAGATCATGTATGGCATCATGGGCCAGCGGCGGCTGATGGAGTGGGAGGCCGAGTGGCTGCCGGGCTACGAGGGTGCCCAGCCGGTGCGGATCGGCAATGCCGCGCATGCGCAGCTCCAGCTCGACGTCTACGGCGAGCTGATGGATGCCTTCCATCAGGCCCGCATGACCAAGCTCAAGCTGGACGACGGCACCTGGGACCTGGAATGCGCGGTGCTCGACCATCTCACCGACGTCTGGGACCAGCCCGACCACGGCATCTGGGAACGCCGCGGCGATGGCCGTCACTACGTGTTCTCCAAGGTGATGACCTGGGTGGCGTTCGATCGCGCGATCAAGAGCGCGGAGAAATTCGGGTTCAAGGCGCCGCTGGAGCGCTGGCGGCGGCTGCGCGAGACGATTCATCACGATGTCTGCGCCAAGGGCTACGACGAAAGCCTCGGCAGCTTCGTCGAGTCCTATGGCTCGCGGCTGCTCGATGCCAGCCTGCTGCTGTTGCCGGCGGTCGGCTTCCTGCCGTGCTCCGATTCGCGCATTCGCGGCACGGTCGACGCGATTGAGGAGCATCTGCTGCGGGACGGCTTCGTGCTCCGGCACGATCCGCGCGAGGTCCCGCCGGACGAGCAGCAGCCGATCGAAGGCGCGTTCCTGGCCTGCACGCTGTGGCTGGCCGACGCCCATGTCCTGGCGGGCGATACGGAGAAGGCCGAGACGCTGTTCCGCCGCGTGGTGAACATCGCCAACGACGTTGGACTGCTGGCCGAAGAATACGACACCGAGGCACGGCGGCAGACCGGCAACTTTCCCCAGGCGCTGACCCATATCGCGCTGATCAACACGGCGCAAAATCTGAGCAGCGCCAAGAAGGCCAGCGACAAACCCGCAAGGCAGCGGTCGGGAGCCTGAGCTGCCGCGCGTCAGCTTGCGGATGAGCCTTGCGCGTTTTCCGCCAGGATCATCTCCATGGCATTGGCAAAGCCTTCGTCCTGATTGGACGTGGTGATGCGCTTGGCTTTGCTCTTCACCTCGTCGCTGGCATTGCCCATGGCGATCGACAATCCGCTCACCTCGAACATCGCGACATCATTGTGCATGTCGCCGATGGTCGCGACCTGGTCGAGCGGAACGCCGAGCCGCTTGGCCATCGCCGTGACGAAGGTGCCCTTGTTGCGCCCGGGCGGAGTGATGTCGAGATAGTAGCTCTGCGAGCGGACCGCCGTCGCCTCGGTCCCCAGCGTCTGCTGCATCTGGCTCTCGCAGTGCGCCAGCAGCTCGAAATCGCTGCTGGCGCCGACGATCTTGCAGGCGTTCGACAGATAGGGGGAGAAATCGTCGACGATCGTCGGCTCCGCGCGTATCGCGCGCCGCTCGTTCGGGACGTACTCGCCGTCCGGATTGCGCGTCAGCCAGGCATCATTGGTGAAGACCCAGATGTCGACCCTGGATTGTTGGAGAAGATCGACGCAGCGCGCGGCGGCCGCGGGCGGGATCAGGCTCTGCTCGAGCGGGCGCATGTCAGCGCCGATGATCGAGCTGCCGTTGAAGGGGCCGACCGGAAGGCTGATCTGCAGCGGCTCGATCAGAAAGCGCATGCCGATCGCAGGGCGGCTCGAGGTGAGCGTGAAGGCGACGCCACATTCGTGCAGGCGTCGTGCCACCTTCGCGGCCCGCTCGGTCAGAACCTTGTCCTTGGTCAGCAGCGTGCCGTCGACGTCGGATACGACGAGAGCGATGCGGGTCATGAGCCCTTCCTGTTCGCGGGTCAGGCGCAGCCCCGACCGGCGTGAAGCTGTTGCATGATGTCGTCCACGATCGCCGCGACTGGCGCGTCGACCGAGACTGTAATGGGACGCTCGGCGGCGTCAGGTGGTTCCAGGGTGGCGAATTGGCTGGCGAGCAGGCCCGGCGGCATGAAGTGCCCCTTGCGATGGCTCATCCGTCCGCCGATCAGCTCCTGACTGCCTTGGAGATAGACCATGCGGACATCGTTACAGCCGCCGACCAGGATATCGCGATAGGCCTTCTTGAGTGCAGAGCAGGCGATGATGATGTGCTGGCCCGCAGTACGGCAACGCGCGATCTCCTGGGCAATCGCCTGCAGCCAGGGCCAGCGATCCTCGTCCGTGAGCGGGTGGCCGGCGCTCATCTTGGCGACGTTTGCGGGCGGGTGAAAGCTGTCGCCATCCTCGAAGCGCCAGCCGAGGCGTTGCCCCAATGTTTTCCCGATCGTGCTCTTGCCGGAGCCGGACACGCCCATGATGACGAGCGCATGGGGCAGGTCAGATGTCGCCACTTCGCCCCTCCGGCCAGGCCTCGCTGTCGATGAGCAGGATCGTCTCCCGATTTGAGCGGGCGCGATTGGCCGGCAGGTCCTCACCGGCCAGCACCCGCGTCATGATCGCGCGCTTGTCGGTACCGGCGATCTCAAACAGCATGGTTCGGCAGGAGGCGAGCGCAGGCAAGGTCAGGCTGATCCGCGGCACGAAGGGAGCGACGTGAGCCTTGTCGACGCCGACGACCCAGCGATCGGCGACATCAACGGCGGGAAAACCGGGGAATAGCGACGCGACATGGCCGTCGGGGCCGATGCCGAGCAGCACAAGGTCGAACAGCGGCCGCGCGGGGGCGAGCCGCCCGGCGCCGTAGAACGCTTCCAGCGTGCGCTGATAGTCGCGGGCACTGGCCTCCGGGTCCGACCTATCGGTCGCGATCGGGTGGATGTTGGCGGCCGGCGCGCAGGCATCGAGGAACGCGTGGCGGGCCATGGTCATGTTGTGCAGGGGATCTCCGGCCGGAACATAGCGCTCGTCGCCGATGAACCAGTGCACGCGCGGCCATGCAATCCGCTCGCGATAGGCGTCCGTCGCCAGCAGCTGATAAAGCTGCCTCGGGCTCGATCCCCCGGTGAGGCAGACGGCTATGGTCCCCGGATTTGCGTCGATGCGGGCCAGGAGATGTTCGGCCGCGACCCTCGCCATCGTCGCCTGGTCCGCGACTCGCACGAGTTTGCGGTTCTGCGGCCCGGCCACGGCTAAATCAGCTTGCGCCAGCTGCGGCCGTCGCGGGCCAGGAGATCGGCCGCCGCCTCAGGTCCCTCGCTGCCGGCCGCGTAGGAATGCAGGCCATCGCGGCCGGCCTTCTTCCACGCCCCGATGAACGGCTCGACGGCCTTCCAGCCGGCCTCGACGCTGTCGGCGCGCTGGAACAGGATGTTGTCGCCGATCATGCAGTCATAGATCAGCGTCTCGTATCCGGTGGCGGGCTCGGCCTGGAAATAGTCCTTGTAATTGAACTTCATCTGCACGCCATCGGTGCGGATGGTGGGGCCGGGCACCTTGGTGTTGAACTGCAGCGTGATGCTCTGGGTCGGCTCGATGCCGATGACCAGATAGTTCTCGGCCAGGGTCTCGATCGGCGTGCAACTGAACATCGCGAACGGCGCCTGGCGGAACTTGATCGCGACCTCGGTGCGCTTGGCGCCGAGCGCCTTGCCGGTGCGCAGATAGAACGGAACGCCGGCCCAGCGCCAATTGTCGATCGTGAGCTTGAAGGCGGCATAGGTCTCGGTGGTGCTGTTGGGGCGGACGTCCTTGCTCCTCAGATAGTCGGGTAGCTCGGCATCGCCGATCATGCCAGCCGTGTACTGGCCGCGCACCGAATTGAGCAACGCCTCCCGTTCGCTCAACGGCTGGATCGCCGACAGCACCTCCGCCTTCTCGGAGCGGACGGTATGCGCATCGAACCGTGCCGGCGGCTCCATCGCCACCAGCGACAGCAATTGGAATAGATGGTTGGGGACCATGTCGCGCAGCGCGCCAGTCGCGTCGTAGAAGCTGCCGCGCGTGCCGACGCCGAGCTTCTCCTCGACGGTGATCTGCACGTGGTCGATGTGATGCCTGTTCCAGATCGGCTCGAACATGCCATTGGCGAAACGCAGCACCAGGATGTTCTGCACCGTCTCCTTGCCGAGGTAATGATCGATCCGGTAGATCTGGTGCTCGGTCACGAGCTGCAGAAGCTCGTCGTTCAGCTTCTTGGCCGAGGCGAGGTCGGTGCCGAACGGCTTTTCCACCACGAGGCGGCGCCAAGCCTTGCCGTCCTCGCGCAGCAACCCGACGCGCCCGAGCTGTTGCGCGATCGGCGCAAAGGCGCTCGGCGGCGTCGCGAGATAGAACAGCCGATTGCCGTGGGTCTCCCGCGCGGCTTCCAGCTTTTCCAGCTTCGCCTTCAACTGATCGAAGCTTTCCGGCTCCTTCGGATCGGCCTCGATCGCAGTCACGCATTGCAACAGGCGCTGCGCGATCTCATCCTCGATCGGGCGTGTGGCGTATTTGCGTAGGCCTTCCATGAGATTGTCGCGCAGTTGCTCGCTCGACGTGCCCTTGCGGGCAATGCCGACGATGCAGAACCTGTCCGGCAGCAGATGATTGGCCGCGAGATTGTAAAGCGATGGCAAGACGAGCCGATGGGTCAGATCGCCGGTCACACCGAAGATCACGAAGGCGCAAGCGTCAGGCTTCTGATGTTGCGGCTGGTGCGGATGCAGCGGGGTCACGCGCGGTCGTCCCTGGGCTTGACGATCTCGGGCGCGCTCTGGCGCGCCGGGTCTGGGTGCTGTTCAGGCTCCTTGTGCCCGCCAAAGCCTTCGCGCATCGCCGAGAGAATCTTTTCCGCGAAGGTGTGCTCCTGGCGCGAGCGGAAACGGGCGAACAAGGCGGCGGTCAACACCTCGGCCGGCACCGCTTCGTCGATCGCCGCATTCACGGTCCAGCGGCCCTCGCCGGAATCCTCGACGTAGCCGGAATATTTCTCCAGACCGGGCTGCCGCGCGAGCGCGCTGGCGGTGAGGTCGAGCAGCCAGGACGGAATGACGCTGCCGCGGCGCCACACCTCGGCGATGTCAGCGAGATCGAAGTCGAAGCGATGCGCCTCGGGCAGCGCCGCGCTGTTCGCATTCCTGAGGATGTCGAAGCCCTCGGCATAGGCCTGCATCAGGCCATATTCGATGCCGTTGTGGATCATCTTGACGAAATGGCCGGCGCCAGTCGGCCCCGCATGGATGTAGCCCTGTTCGACGCGCGGGTCGCGGCCGTCACGGCCCGGTGTGCGCGGGATGTCGCCGATGCCTGGCGCTAGCGTCGCGAAGATCGGATCGAGCCGGTCGACGACCGGCTTGTCGCCGCCGATCATCATGCAGTAGCCGCGGTCGAGGCCCCAGACTCCGCCGGAGGTGCCGACGTCGACGTAGTGCAGACCGCGCTCCTTGAGCGCCTTGCCGCGGCGGACGTCGTCCTGCCAGAAACTGTTGCCGCCGTCGATGACGACGTCGTCTCGGCTCATCAGCTTGGTGAGCTGCTCGACGGTGGCTTCCGTGATCTTGCCGGCCGGCAGCATGACCCAGGCGTGCCGCGGGAGGGCGAGTTTGCCGACGAACTCCTCGAGGCTCGCGGCGCCGGTGGCGCCCTCGGAAACCAGCGCGGCGACGGCCTTTGCGTCGCGATCATAGACCACGCAGGCGTGTCCGGCGCGCATCAGGCGGCGCACGATGTTGCCGCCCATCCGCCCGAGACCGATCATTCCCAATTGCATCGACGATGCCCTTCCTAGCTCAGCGCTTCACTGATCGCGCTGTCGAGCATCTTCAGGCCCGATTTCAGATTGCCCTTGAGATGGACCCGAAGAGCCCTACGCCCGCGCTCGGTGAGTACGTCGAAGTCGCCGCGCGCCTGCGCCGCCTTGATCACGCCGAAGCTCGCCTTCTGCCCGGGGATCGGCAGATCCTGGGCATCGTCGGCCGTGATCTGGAGAAACACGCCGCTGTCCGGACCGCCCTTGTAGGCCTGGCCGGTCGAGTGCAGGAAGCGCGGACCGAACTCGGCGCAGGTGGCGAGGTGCTTGGCATCGCGCAGCCTCAGCCGGATCCGCTGCAGCGTGTCGATATTGCCTGCGTTGCGGTCGATATAGCCGAGCAGGGCGATGTAGTCGCCGTCGCCGGCGCGGCCGAGATGCGCCTTCAGCCAGGACGCGAGCGTGCCGTCGGCGCCATGCTCGCGCAGGCTCTCGACGTTCTGTGCATCCGTGTAGAGCTCGCAGCCCTTGATCGAGACCACCGGCTCCTCGGCCGGCAGCGCGCCGCTCTGCTCGAACGCCGCCGTCAGCTCGCGGGTCTTGATCTTGGCCGATTCGACGTCGGGCTGGTCGAACGGGTTGATGCCGAGCACGGCGCCGGCAACGGCGGTCGCCATTTCGAAGCGGAAGAATTCCTGGCCGAGCTGGTCGATCGACTTCATGACGATGCGCACGACCGGATGGCCGGCCTCCTCGAGCGCGGCGAGCTTTGCATCATGGCCGGCCACGTCGTCGCCGCCGATCCTGATGTCGATGAAGAAGCGATCATGACCGTAGACCTCGGGCGAGGCGACTGGCTCGCCATCGATCGGGATGAGGCCCTTGCCTTCCTTGCCCGTGGACTCCGCGATCAACTGCTCGGCCCAGGCACCGAAATCGGCGATCTTGGGCGAGGCGAAGATCGTTATCTTGTCGCGGCCTTCGAGGCCGGCGAGACCCATCGCCAAGCCGAGCTGAACGCCCGGGTTCTGCGGCGGCGGCACGTCGGGCCCGCAGGAGCGCACCATTGACAGCGCCTGCGTAATCAGCCTGCGCACGTCGATGCCGGCGGTGGCGGCCGGCACCAGGCCGAACGGCGACAGCACCGAATAGCGGCCGCCGATGGTCGGCTCGCCGTGGAAGATGCGGGCGAAGCCTTGCGCCTTGGCCGCCTTCTCCAGCGACGAGCCGGGATCGGTCACGGCAATGAAGCGATGGCCGGCCTTCTTCGGCCCGATCGCCTCGGAGACGCGCGCGAAGAAGTAGTCCTTCATCGCGTTCGGCTCGGTGGTGCCGCCCGACTTCGAGGAGACGATGAACACCGTACGGGTGATGTCGATCGCCTTCTCCATCGCGCGCACCTGCGCGGGGTCGGTGGAATCGAGCACGTGCAGCCTGGGGAAGCCGGCCCTGCGCGGGAACGTCTCGGCGAGCACTTCCGGCCCGAGGCTGGAGCCGCCCATGCCAAGGACCACGGCGTCGGAAAACTTCTGTCCCTTCACCCGCTGCGCATAGTCCTCATAATCGGCGATATCGGCTTTCTCCGCGCTGGTCAGCCAGCCCAGCCATTTGTGCTCGTCATGGCCGGTCCAGACCGTCGCATCCTTATGCCAGAGCCGGCGGATCCTGGCGTCCTTGCGCCAGTCCTCGGTCGCGGAGGCGACCTTCTTCTCGAGATCAGCAGCAACGGCGATCGTCTGCTGCCCAAGTCCTGTCCCCAGCACGACGGCGCGCTTGTGCGCAACCGCGCCGTAGAGCTTGTCGGCGGCGTCCGCGAACTGCCTGACGCCGTCGACCACGAGATCTGCGGTGATGTCGTCGAGCGAGATGCCGGTCTTCGCCAGATCCTCCAGGGCGGCCTGGGCGGCGTCGACGTCTTCCTCCAGGCTGTCGCGCACCTCTCCGTGATCGCGGAAGGCGTCCAGCGTGGCCGGCGGCACGGTGTTGACGGTGTTCGGCCCGATCAGCTCCTCGACATAGAGGACATCGCTGTAATCCTTGTTCTTGGTACCTGTGGAGGCCCAGAGCAGCCGCTGCGGCTTGGCGCCTTGCTCGGCCAGCCGCTCCCAGCGCGCGCCTGCGAACAGCCGCTTGTAATCCTGATACGCCATCTTGGCGTTGGCGATGGCGATCCTGCCCTTGAGCGCCGCCAGCCGCTCCTTCTCCGAGGGATCGTTGGCCTGGGCGATCTTCTCGTCCAGTTGCTTGTCGACCACGCTGTCGATGCGGCTGACGAAGAACGACGCCACGCTGGCGACATGCGACGGATCGCCGCCGGCGCCGACGTAGGCCTCGAGGCCGGCAATGTAGGCTTCGGCGACCTGCCGGTAGACGTCTTGCGAAAACAGCAAGGTGATGTTGACGCTGATGCCCTTGGAGATCAGGTGCTGGATGGCCGGCAGGCAGGCGTCGGTCGCCGGCACCTTGATCATCAGATTCTTGCGGTCGACCGCCTTCCAGAGCTGTTCGGCCTCGGTGATGGTCGCTTTGCTGTCCATCGCCAGATAGGGCGAGACTTCGAGGCTGACGAAGCCGTCATTGCCATCGAAGCGGTCGTAGACCGGCCGCAGCACGTCGGCAGCATTCTGGATGTCCTCGACGGCGACGGCCTCGAACAGCTGCGTCGGCGATCGATCGCCGTTCTTCAGCGCCGTGGCGATCGGCGCGTCATATTCATCGGAGCTGCCGATCGCCTTCTCGAAAATCGCGGGATTCGAGGTGACGCCCTTGACGCCATCCTCATCGATCAGCCGCTTCAGGTCGCCTTTGGCGACGAAGCCGCGTGCGAGGAAATCGAGCCAGACCGCCTGGCCGTGTTCTTCGAGAGCTTTGACCGGATTCATGATGCCTATCTATGTGCGTCGGCTTGCTTTTTCGGGTTCCCGCCTGGCGGCCTGCCAGGTCGTGGACCTCACATGAACAACTATGCGCCAGCCCACAGGAGAACGCCATTCATAATGGATTGATCCCTCTGGAATCCCAAGAGCTTCGCGCCGGGCTCGACGTGCCGGCGGCGCGCGCCCCGCGGGAGACGTGCAGGCAGCCTGAAGCCTGCTGCCGACCGTTCGACCAAGGCGTGGCGAAGGTTCGCCAAGCGCGGCCAGCGTTCGGCTCGCGTCGGCCTCCGCGACACCCGCGCGCCGGAGGTCTCCCATCGTCGCGAGCAAATGCCGTCGATCAAACCTTCTCCGCCTTGCAATGCCGGAAAGCGGCCACATGTGTTCTAGGTAATGGTGCCTCACGTCACGGATCAAGGCGAGCGTCTTGCGATTGTCGCGTCGGCTGCGGCTCGTGATCGGCGGATAACCCATGATGCTTTCTGCTTGCAGACATTCGGTGGCGAGCCGCAACCTGATCATGGCAATGATCAGCATCGAGTGATCCGTCCGGTTTCGGCCGCGCGTTACGTCACGGCATTCGATTCTAGCGGTGAACATGTGTGCGGATGGCTGTGAGATGCGCGCGTTCATCGCTCGCCTGATCACGATGGCGTCGCGTGAGCGATGGTTGACGTGCTCGCAGCGGGGCCATCTGTTCGACCACCGTGGCCGGCGCGCATCATGTCGCTCCGCGAATGAGACATTCGCTGCCTGGCGCAGCTGCGCGACCGTTGGCGTTCACTCGCGGTTCACTTCCGGAAGACAGACTGATCCCGGTGCTGTTTCGCCGCCAGTTCACGTGGCTTTCACAACACCTTGTGCGGCGCAGGAAGACTACGGTGCCGGGGTATTGCGGATGTTGCGAAGCAGAGACAATGGGGTACAAATGGAGAGAGTCGGCCGGCTTTTGCCGAACTATTGAGCGAAGTGCATGTTGATAGGGCATATGCTGCATGCACTTTGCGTTGCGGAAAAGGACGAAGACGGTGCCCAATGGGGGCTAGCGCGCTTCACTCTGAGTCGGTTCGGGATCAGCAGGAACGTACTTGGATCTCGGCCCGTTGCAGCAGTGCAGCGGAACCTACGTGGAGAGGGATCATGTACAACGATTCGTTGTTCAACGCGTTCGCAAGGTCGTTCGAGGCACGCAGCCAGACCGACATGTCGATGCAGGAATATCTAGAATCGTGTCGAACCGACCCGATGCGATACGCGAACGCCGCTGAACGACTACTAGCTGCGATCGGTGAGCCTCAGATGATCGATACGGCCAAGGACCCACGCCTTGGCCGTATTTTTTTGAACCGGACGGTTCGGCTGTATCCCGCGTTCGCCGGCTTCTACGGCATGGAAGACACGATCGAGCGCATCGTCGGCTTCTTCCGGCACGCCGCGCAGGGTCTCGAAGAGCGCAAGCAGATCCTCTATCTGCTCGGACCGGTCGGCGGCGGCAAGTCGTCGCTCGCCGAACGGCTGAAGCAGTTGATGGAAACTCATCCGATCTACGTGCTCAAGGCGGGAGATGAGTTGAGCCCCGTGTTCGAGTCGCCGCTCGGCCTGTTCGATCCCGACACGCTGGGCCCGATGCTCGAGGAGAAATACGGCATTCCGCGCCGCCGCCTGTCGGGCCTGATGAGCCCGTGGTGCTACAAGCGGCTCGAAGCCTTCGGCGGCGACATCTCGCAGTTCCGCGTCGCCAAGATCCAGCCGTCGCGGCTGCGCCAGATCGGCATCGCCAAGACCGAGCCCGGCGACGAGAACAACCAGGACATCTCCTCGCTGGTCGGCAAGGTCGACATCCGCAAGCTCGAAACCTACGCCCAGAACGATCCCGACGCCTACTCCTATTCGGGCGGCCTCAACCGCGCCAACCAGGGCATCCTCGAATTCGTCGAGATGTTCAAGGCGCCGATCAAGATGCTGCATCCGCTGCTGACGGCGACGCAAGAGGGCAACTATATCGGCACCGAGAACATCGGCGCGATTCCCTACAATGGCGTGATCCTCGCCCACTCCAACGAGGCGGAGTGGCAGAGCTTCAAGACCAACAAGAACAACGAGGCCTTCATCGACCGCATCTGCGTCATCAAGGTGCCGTACTGCCTGCGCGTTACCGAGGAGCGCAAGATCTATGAGAAGCTGATCCAGGGCTCCGAGCTCTCCGCCGCGCCCTGTGCGCCGGCGACCTTGGACACGCTCGCCAGATTCTCGGTGATGTCGCGCCTGCGCAAGCACGAGAATTCGACGTTGTATGCCAAGATGCGGGTCTATGACGGCGAGAGCCTCAAGGAGTCCGATCCGAAGGCGCGCAGCGTGCAGGAATATCGCGACGCTGCCGGCGTCGACGAGGGCATGGACGGCATCTCCACCCGCTTTGCCTTCAAGGTGCTGGCTGCGACCTACAATCACGACACGGCGGAAGTGTCGGCCGATGCCGTGCATCTGATGTACGTGCTGGAACAGTCGATCAAGCGCGAGCAACTGCCCGAGGAGATCGAGAAGCGCTACCTCGAATTCATCAAGGCGGATCTGGCGCCGCGCTACGCCGAGTTCATCGGTCACGAGATCCAGAAGGCCTATCTGGAATCCTACTCCGATTACGGCCAGAACCTGTTCGACCGCTACGTCGACTACGCCGACGCCTGGATCGAAGATCAGGACTTCAAGGATCCCGATACGGGACAGCTGCTCAATCGCGAGCTGTTGAACCAGGAGCTGACCAAGATCGAGAAGCCGGCCGGGATCGCCAACCCGAAGGATTTCCGCAACGAGGTTGTCAAGTTCTCGCTGCGCTTCCGGGCCCAGAATGGTGGCAAAAATCCGTCCTGGACCTCCTACGAAAAGATCCGCGAAGTCATCGAAAAGAGGATATTCTCGCAGGTCGAGGATCTGCTTCCGGTCATCTCGTTCGGTACCAAGAAGGACGGCGAGACCGAGAAGAAGCACGACGACTTCGTCGCGCGCATGGTCGAACGCGGCTACACCGAGCGGCAGGTCCGCCGGCTGGTCGAGTGGTACATGCGCGTGAAGCAGGCGGGTTGATCGTGGTCCGGCGCCGATGTTCACTGCAGGTGCGGCAGGCCATCGGTCTGACGTCGGCGCCAGGGCTACGAAACGAGCGAAACGTTCGACGCTGAGCTTCGCTGGGAGGCGTCGGACAGGCAGAGGGTGCCGTTGCAGTGTCGGGTCCGATACTGCACCGCGGCGTCGCGGCGGGGGAGAGCAGGAGTCGAAGCCGCTGCAGCAGGAGGCGTATGGAACGTGGTCATGCACATCATTGATCGGCGCCTGAATCCGGGCGGCAAAAGTCTCGAAAATCGCCAGCGATTTTTGCGCCGCGCCAAGGCCCTGGTTCAGGGAGCGGTCAAGAAGACCTCGCAGGACCGCGACATCAAGGACGTGCTGGAGGGCGGCGAGGTCTCGATCCCGCTCGACGGCATGGACGAGCCTCGCTTCCGCCGCGAGGGCGGCACCCGCGACATGGTGTTGCCCGGCAACAAGAAGTTCGTCGAAGGCGACATCCTGCCGCGCTCCGGCGACGGCAGCGGCCGCAAGTCGGCGCCCGGACAAGGCGACAGCGAGGACGCGTTCCGCTTCGTGCTGAGCAAGGAGGAGTTCGTCAACCTCTTCCTCGACGATCTCGAGCTGCCCGATCTCGCCAAGCGCAAATTCGCCGAGGCCGAGAGCGAGGGGCTGGTACGCGCGGGCTATTCGACGTCGGGGTCGCCGGCCAATATCTCGATCAGCCGCACCGTCACGCGCGCCTTGGCCCGCCGCGTCGCGCTGCGCCGTCCGCGGCCGGAGGCGATTGCCGAGCTCGAAGCCCAGCTGGAGCAGGAGACCGACGACGACAAGCGCGCCGCGCTTCTGGCCGAGATCGAGGCGCTGAAGGCGAAGGCCAAGCGCATCCCCTTCATCGACCCGATCGACATCCGCTACCGGCGCTTCGAGGCCGTGCCGAAGCCGATCGCACAGGCCGTGATGTTCTGCCTGATGGACGTGTCCGGCTCGATGTCGGAGCACATGAAGGACCTCGCCAAGCGATTCTACATGCTGCTCTACGTGTTCCTGACCCGGCGCTACCGCCATGTCGAGATCGTCTTCATCCGCCATACCGATCGCGCCGAGGAGGTCGACGAGCAGACGTTCTTCTACGGACCGGCGTCCGGCGGCACCTTGGTGTCGAGCGCCCTGCAATGCATGCACGACATCGTCCGCTCGCGCTTCCGCCCCTCGGACTGGAACATCTACGCGGCGCAGGCCTCCGACGGCGACAACGCCACCTCGGATTCCGAGAACGTCGCGCGGCTCTTGACCGACAACATCCTGCCGGTGTCGCAGTTCTTCGCCTATCTCGAGGTCGGCGAATCCGGCACCTATTCGTTCGAGATGCCTGACTCGGCGCTGTGGTCGCTGTATGAGCGGCTGCGCGCCAATGGCGAGCCGCTGTCGATGCGCAAGGTCCGCGACCGCAGCGAGATCTTCCCGGTGTTCCACGACCTGTTTCAGCGTCGCGGCACCACGCAGGAGAGGGCGGCGTCATGAGCGGGCTGCTGTTCGAGGGCGCAGACTGGAATTTCCTCACCCTGCAGCGCATCCACGATGCCTGCGAAGCCGTCGCCGAGAAGGAGCTCGGGCTCGACACCTATCCCAACCAGATCGAGGTGATCACGGCCGAGCAGATGCTCGACGCCTATTCCTCGGTCGGCATGCCCCTGTTCTACAAGCACTGGTCGTTCGGCAAACACTTCGCCTATCACGAGGCCTCGTACCGCAAGGGCCTGATGGGCCTCGCCTATGAGATCGTGATCAACTCCTCGCCCTGTATCTCCTATCTGATGGAGGAGAACACGGCGACGATGCAGACCTTGGTGATCGCGCACGCCGCGTTCGGCCACAACCATTTCTTCAAGAACAACTACCTGTTCAAGCAGTGGACCGACGCCGACGGCATCCTCGACTATCTCGATTTCGCCCGCGGCTACATCGCGCAATGCGAGGAGCGTTATGGCCGGCTCGCGGTCGAGCATACGCTCGACGCGGCGCATGCGCTGATGTCGCACGGCGTCGACCGCTATCCCGGCAAGAAGAAGCTCGACTTCCGCGAGGAGGAGAAGCGCGCGGGCAAGCGCAGGCTCTACGAGGAGGGCCAGTTCAACGATCTCTGGCGCACGGTGCCGACCGGCCCGGTCAAGACCAATGCGATGCTGAACGTCGAGCGCCGTCGCGCGCTGCTCCGCCTCCCGCAGGAGAACCTGCTCTATTTCCTGGAGAAGACCGCGCCGCGGCTGGCGCCCTGGCAGCGCGAGTTGCTGCGCATCGTTCGCCACATCGCGCAGTATTTCTATCCGCAGGGTCAGACCAAGGTCATGAACGAGGGCACGGCGACCTATGTGCACTATCGCATCATGAACCGGCTGCACCAGGACGGCCGCCTCACCGACGGCAACTTCCTGGAGTTCCTGCAGTCGCACACCAACGTCGTGTTCCAGCCGGAGTTTGACGATCCGCGCTTCTCCGGCTTCAACCCGTATGCGCTCGGCTTTGCGATCATGCAGGACATCGAGCGCATCGTGAAGGACCCGACCGACGAGGATCGCGAATGGTTTCCGGACATCGCCGGCATCGGCGACGAAATGGCGGTGCTGCGTGACGTCTGGGCGAATTATCGCGACGAGAGCTTCATCAGCCAGTTCCTCAGCCCCAACCTGATCCGGCACTTCAAGCTGTTCCATTTGCATGACGATCCGGCCGAACGTGCCGGCATCCTGGTCGACGCCATCCATGACGAGCGCGGCTATCGCCGCATCCGGCGCGAGCTGTCGAAACAGTACGATGTCGGCTACATCGACCCGAACATCGAGGTGGTCGATGTCGATCTCGCCGGCGATCGCCGCCTGATGCTGCGGCATACGGTGGTCAAGGGCGCCCAGCTCAACGAGACCGACACCAAGCGCGTGCTGCAGCATCTCGCCGATCTCTGGAGCTACGACGTGTCGCTGGTCGAGGTCGACGCCGCCACCGACAAGGTGCTGAAGGAGTACGTGCTCAATCCCCGGATACAACCGGCGGCCGCCTAGCGCGGCCGCCAAGCCCTGAGCGACGTCAGATTTCCGCGAAGATCTCCAGCAGATTGCCGTCGGGATCCCTGAAGAACAGCGTCCGATGGCCGAAGGGCTGGTCCCTCGGCTGCTCCAGGAGCGCGACGCCCTTCTCCGTCAGCTCGGCCGCGCAGCGGTCGACGTCGTCGCGTCCCACCTTGAAGGCGAGTTGAAGCGCCGCGCTTCCCGGCGGTGTCGGCCGGTCCGATGTCAGCCGCTGCGGCCGAGCGAGCGCGAGCGTGTTGGGGCCGATCTGAAATTCGATCCACCCCTGCGACAGTTCCCGGAGCAGCGGAAAGCCCAGGACCTCCTCGTAGAACTGCCGCATGACGTCCCAGTCGCGGGCGAGGATCACCGTGTAGTCGATGGCGCGAATGGCGCGAAATGCGGACACCCTCTTTACATCATTGGTCACGATCTCTCCCTCCCGGCCGGCCTCACCAAGCTTTTCCATCCCGCGTCGAGTGGCGCAAGGCTGATGAGCCCGCTATGGTGCCCGCCGTTGGCCGGGTGGTTGCAGCCGGCCGTTGCGGACGATGATCAAAGCTCGGGCGTAAGGCGCGTGGTTGGACCAAAGCAGACGGCGGCAACGGATCGGCGGGACCGGTTCATTCCGATACGCAAGTCCGACGTCCTGGACACCGTCATTTCGCATGGCGGTCTGGATGACGCCCTGGCGGCCGACCTGCGCCAGCTGGCGCACATGCTCGGCGCCATCCTGCACCACGAATATTTCGACGAGCTCGATCGGCTGCGCGACGTCTATTTCGACTTCGATCCCGAGGTCCCCGCCGGCCGCCATCGCTCCGCTCAGGAGCTCGACACCGCCTATTGCAACCTCACCGACGAATTCGTCCGGGTGCTGAGCGAAGCGAACTTCATCGAGATCAGCCACGATGAGATCGAGCGCGCCTTCGCCGAGCACGCGCTTGTCAGGGTCAAGCTGAGGGCGCCGGTCTCCGACTTTCGCGCCGTCCGCATGTTCCGGCGCGGCACGCATCAAGAGACCATCGAGGTCCCCATGCTGTATGGCCTGCGGAGGCGCAAGCAGGAGATCGAGGTCTACGACGACATCATCCTGATGGTCGCGACCAGGCCAGACGAGCCGTCTCAGAAGAAGCGCAAGACCGCCGCCTGGCGTGGCCGCAACAAGATCCGCGGCGGCGCGGTGCTGTTCAAATATTTCCGCCACATCGCGCGCTTCGACCTCGAGGCGCTGCTGCCGAACGTCCGCGTCGTCATGGGCCTGCGCGAGCAACTGACGCTGGGCGTGCCGGCGCTGGTCGGCGGCGTACCGATCCTGCTCAAGCTGGCTTCGACGCTCACCGTGCTGTTCATCGTCGCCGGCTTTTATCTCGGCCTCAGCGGCACCGTGCACGACAACGATACGGAGCAGGCGCTGGCGGCGCTGTCGGGATTGTTCGCGCTCGGCGCCTTCATCCTGCGGCAATGGGGCAACTTCCATCGCCAGTCGCTGATCCATCAGAAGCAGGTCACCGACAACATCTACTTCCGCAACGTCAACAACAATTCCGGCATCTTCAACTATTTGATCGGCGAGGCCGAGGACCAGGACTGGAAGGAAGCGATGCTGGCCTATGGCGGCCTGCTGCTGGCGTCGGTGCCGCTCTCGCGTGCAGCATTGTGCAGCCATGTCGAGGAGTTGCTGCAGCAGATGTTTGGATTGAGCCGCGCGTTCAATGTCGAGGAGGCCTTGATCAGGCTGCGGGAGTTCGGCCTTGTGACCGGCGGAGATGACGCGCTGTCCGCGCTGCCGCTGCGCGAGGCGATCGCGCAGCTCGATCGCGTCTGGGCAAGCGCGTTGCGGGCGTAATCGTCATCAACGATGACGGGCCTCATGGTTCAAGACGCGCCTGCGGCGCTCCTCATGATGAGGAGCGAGGGCGCGGCTCACCAGGATATGCCGAGCTGTCGCAACGAACGATCTGATAGTTAGTTACTCCGTCATGGCCGGGCTTGTCCCGGGCATCCACGTGGTTATCAGCGTGCCGAACGACGTGGATGGCCGGGACAAGCCCGGCCATGACGTGGAGATAGACAAGCGCAAAACTCCGATTGCGAAATGCGATAGCCCCGCCAGAAGCGGGCGCAATGCACTCCACCTTTGTCCTGAGGAGCCCGCCGGAGGCGGGCGTCTCGAAGGACGGTTACAGAGCGCACGCTCTCCACGCAGCGGTCTGCCTAGCGCAGACTCGCATTGATCTTGTCGAGCGCGGCCTGGCCCGGGCACAGATCCGCGGCCTCCAGCCGGTTGAGCGGGCGTTCCACCGTGTTGAGGTGGCTGTGCAGATCGTCGGCCTCAGGGTCGACATAGAGCAGGCCGGTGACGATCTGGCCTTGCGCGGCATGCTTCTGGAGGAAGGTCATGGCGCCGAGCCGGTCGTGCGGGTCGTAGTCGGCGTCGATCTTGCGCAGCGCCAGCCTGGAGCCGTCGTGCTGCTCGACGATCTGCACCGTGCCCGGATCCTGGTCGATCTCGATCGGATCGCGCCCGGTCAGCACGTCCAACCGGTTCACGGCATCGTTGTGCTCGCGGACATAGTCGAAGCTCTTGGTTGAGCCGGCGTGATTGTTGAACGCGATGCACGGGCTGATGACGTCGATGAACGCCGCGCCCTTGTGCCGGATGGCGCCCTCGATGATCGGCACCAGCTGCTTCTTGTCGCCGGAGAACGACCGCGCCACATAGGTGGCCCCGAGCTGCAGCGCGATGCCGACCAGGTCGATCGGATTGTCGGTGTTGGTGACGCCCTTCTTCGACTTCGACCCGCGGTCGGCGGTCGCCGAGAATTGGCCCTTGGTCAGGCCGTAGACGCCGTTGTTCTCGACGATATAGGTCATGTTCACGCCGCGCCGGATCGCGTGGGCGAACTGGCCGAAGCCGATCGAGGCGGAATCGCCGTCGCCGGAGACGCCGAGATAGATCAGCTCGCGGTTGGCGAGGTTGGCGCCGGTCAGCACCGAGGGCATGCGGCCGTGCACGGTGTTGAAGCCGTGCGAATTGCCGAGAAAGTAGTCCGGTGTCTTCGACGAGCAGCCGATGCCGGAGATTTTTGCCACCCGATGCGGCTCGATCGACAGCTCGAAGCAGGCCTCGATGATCGAGGCCGTGATCGAATCGTGGCCGCAGCCGGCGCACAAGGTCGAGATCTTGCCCTCGTAGTCGCGATGGCTGTAGCCGAGTGCGTTCTTCTTGATGCCGGGATGCTGGAATTTCGGCTTTGCGATGTAGGTCATGAGAGCACCCTGTCGCCCAGTGCCGTCATGGCCGGGCTTGTCCCGGCCATCCACGTGGGAGTCCGAGGAAAGAGAGGCGTGAATGCCCGGGCCTTCGCCGCGCCGGAGCGGCTCCGGCCGCGCAGGCGGGTCAAGCCCGGGCATGACCGTGGAGAGAGTGGCTGTAAAGTCATGACACCGCCTTGCGCAGCGGTGTGACCTTGATGTGGTCCTGGTGGTCGCCGATCGCATCGGCGATGAAGCGCGCCGTGATCGGCGTGCCGTCATAATGCAGGATCGGCACCAGCCGGACCGGGTCGATGCCGTTCTCGGTGACGATCAGCTGGCGCAGCTGCGCGTCGCGGTTCTGCTCGACCACATAGACGAAGTCGTGCTCGGCGATGAAGCTCGCCACGCTCGAATGGAACGGGAAGGCGCGGATGCGCAGGCGGTCGAGCTGACAGCCGCGCGCCTCCAGCAGTCCGATTGCCTCGTCCATCGCCGGCGCGGTCGAGCCGAAATAGATCACGCCATATCTGGTCGGCTTGCTCGCATTGGCCTGCAGCGGCCGCGGCACCATGTCCTGCGCGGTCTGGAACTTGCGCAGCAGGCGCTGCACGTTGTCGGCATAGACGGCGCCTTCCTCGGAATAGCGCGCGTAGCGGTCACGCGAGGTGCCGCGGGTGAAGTAGGAGCCCTTCGTCGGATGCGTGCCGGGGTAGGTGCGGAACGGAATGCCGTCGCCGTCGACGTCGAGATAGCGGCCGAAGTCGCGGCCTTCGTCGAGCATTTCCGCCGTCATCACCTTGCCGCGGTCATACTGCTTGGCGTCGTCCCACTTCAGCGGCCGGGACAGCCGCTGGTTCATGCCGATGTCGAGATCGAGCATCAGGAAGATCGTGGTCTGTAGCCGCTCGGCGAGGTCGAACGCCGCAGCGGCAAACTCAAACGCCTCCGCCGGATCTTCGGGGAACAGCATCACATGCTTGGTATCGCCGTGCGAGGCATAGCCGCAGGCGATCAGGTCGCATTGCTGCGTCCGCGTCGGCATGCCGGTCGAGGGGCCGGCGCGCTGCACGTTCATGATCACGGCCGGGATCTCGGCAAAGTAGGAGAGGCCGATGAACTCGGTCATCAGCGACACGCCGGGGCCCGATGTCGTGGTAAAGGCGCGGGCGCCGTTCCAGGACGCGCCAACCACCATGCCGATCGAGGCGAGCTCGTCCTCGGCCTGCACGATCGCGTATTTGGCCTGCCCGGTTTCCGGATCGTGCCGCAGTTTCTTGCAGTGGTTGCTGAACGCTTCGGCCAGCGACGACGACGGCGTGATCGGGTACCAGGCGCAGACCGTGGCGCCGCCATAGACGGCGCCGAGCGCGGCGGCGTTGTTGCCCTCGATGAAGATGCGGTCGCCGACCTTGTCGGCCTTCTTGATGCGCAGGCCGATCGGGCACTTCAAATTCTGCAGCGCCCAGTCGCGGCCGAGATGCAGCGCGTGGACGTTGGAGGAGAGCAGCTTCTCCTTGCCCTTGTACTGCTCACCGATCAATTGCTCGATCAGCTTCGGATCCATGTCGAGCAGCGCTGAGAGCGCGCCGAGATAGATGATGTTCTTGAACAGCTGGCGCTGGCGCGGATCCGAATAGGTCGAGTTGGTGATCGCGGTCAGCGGCACGCCGATGACGGTGATGTCGTCGCGGAACTTGGTTGCCGGCATCGGCTTGGTGGAATCGTAGAACAGATAGCCGCCCGGCGCGATACCGGCGACGTCCTTGTCCCAGGTCTGCGGGTTCATCGCCACCATCAGATCAGTGCCGCCGCCGCGGGCGCCGAGATGGCCCGCTTCGGTGACGCGCACCTCGTACCAGGTCGGCAGGCCCTGGATGTTCGACGGGAAGATGTTGCGCGGGCTGACCGGCACGCCGTGGCGGAGCACGGCGCGCGCGAAGAGTTCGTTCGCGCTGGCCGAGCCGGAGCCGTTGACGTTGGCGAAGCGGACGACGAAGTCGTTTACGCTGCTGAGCGGCGCTTGCTGGGACATGCGTTACCTGCGTGAGTCGTCTCGATGAAATATTTCTGCATGTCCCACGCACCGGTGGGACAGCGCTCGGCGCACAGGCCGCAATGGAGGCAGACGTCCTCGTCCTTCACCATCACCCGCCCGGTCTTCAGATCCGACGACACGTAGAGGCTCTGGTCGACATGCGGCGCCGGCGCCTTCAGGCGCGAACGCAGATCCGCCTCCTCGCCGTTGTCGGTGAAGGTGATGCAGTCCATCGGACAGATGTCGGCGCAGGCGTCGCATTCAATGCACAGCGTGTCGGAGAACACCGTCTGCACGTCGCAATTCAGGCAGCGATGCGCCTCGCCGAGCGCGAGCTTGACGTCGTAGCCGAGCTCGACCTCGGCGCGGATGTCCTTCAGCGCGACCACCTTGTCGCGGTGCGGCACCTTGAAGCGCTTCTCGGACGAAACGTCGTTGTCATAGCTCCATTCATGGATGCCCATCTTCTGCGAGGAGACATGCACCTCGGGCAGCGGCCGCTCGGTGATGTCCTCGCCGGACAGCAGGCGGTGGATCGACAGCGCCGCCTCGTGGCCCTGGGCGACCGCCCAGATGATGTTCTTCGGACCGAACGCCGCATCGCCGCCGAAGAACACTTTCGGGTTGGTCGAGACGAAGGTTGTCGGATCGACCACCGGCATGTGCCATTTGTCGAACGCGATGTCGCAATCGGCCTCGATCCAGGGGAACGCGTTCTCCTGGCCGACGGCGACCAGCACGTCGTCGCACTCATAGGTGACGTCGGGCTCGCCCGACGGCACCAGCGAGCGACGGCCGCTGGCGTCATATTCGGCCTTCACCTTCTGGAAGGTGACGCCGGTGAGCCTGCCATTGTCGTGATTGAAGGCGACCGGCACGAGATAGTTGAGGATCGGAATGTCCTCGTGCAGCGCGTCCTCCTTCTCCCAGGGCGACGCCTTCATCTCCTCGAAGCCGGAGCGCACGATGACCTTGACGTCCTCGCCGCCGAGCCGTCGCGCGGTGCGGCAGCAATCCATCGCGGTGTTGCCGCCGCCGAGCACGATCACGCGCCTGCCGATCTTGTCGGTGTGTCCGAACGAGACGCTGGAGAGCCAGTCGATGCCGAGATGGATGTTCGCGGCGGCTTCCTTGCGTCCGGGAATGTTCAGCTCCCGGCCGCGTGGCGCGCCGGAGCCGATGAAGATGGCATCATAGTTCTCGGCCAGCAGCGTCTTGAGGCTGTCGACGCGATGTCCGGCCTTGTAGTCGACGCCGAGGCCGAGCACGTAGCCCGTCTCCTCGTCGATGACGCTGTCGGGCAGGCGGAATTTGGGGATCTGCGAGCGCATCATGCCGCCGGGCTTTGGGTCGGCATCGAACACGGTGCAGTGATAGCCGAGCGGCGCGAGATCGCGCGCCACCGTCAGCGAGGCCGGGCCGCCGCCGACCAGCGCGATGCGCCGGCCGTTCTTCGGGGCAGGGCGCGGCAGGCGCTGATGGATGTCGTCCTTGAAATCGGCCGCAACGCGCTTCAGGCGGCAGATCGCGACCGGGCTTTCCTCGACACGCCCCCGTCGGCAGGCGGGCTCGCAAGGGCGATCGCAGGTGCGTCCGAGAATGCCCGGGAATACATTCGATTTCCAATTGATCATGTAGGCGTCGCTGTAGCGACCCTCAGCGATCAGGCGGATGTATTCAGGGACCGGAGTGTGTGCGGGACAAGCCCATTGGCAGTCGACCACTTTGTGAAAGTAGTCGGGGGCCGAGATATCAGTCGCTCTCATTCATACCCTGTCCGCGCGGCGAACCATGAGCGCGCGGCCTTCCTGACGTGAGGACGACTGCTTGTTCAGGATCGGCTAGGGATCGATGTGGGTCCGGAGCAGGTCCTGTTCGTCGCCCTTCTGTTTTTTGAATGGCTCAATTGAATAGTCTTATCAGACTAGAGCCATTCCAAGGCGCGCACAAAGGCAAATTTGCAAAGCTGCCCCTCATGCACAGTGTGCGGCGCCGCATTGCGGGCCTGATGCTGCCACGTGTTGCGATGCGGTATGTTCGGTGACGATAAATTGCGAGGACGATGATAAATTAAAGAATGGAGGGTGGAGCACGCGGGCTGCCACACACTCCACCGTCATGCCCGGGCTTGTCCCGGGCATCCACGTCGTTCCCAGGATGCCGCACAACGTGGATGGCCGGGACGAGCCCGGCCATGACGATGTGGAGAGAGGCGGGATCTAGCTCACTTCGCCGCCGCGATGTCGGCGCGGCTCAAGTCCCACATCAGGCGATAGATGCCGGCCGAGATCTGCGTCGCCAGCGGACCGTCGATTGCCGCGAAGCGGGTGGTCATCAAGGTGGCGATGGCATGACTGTCGGTACCGTCGATGAGGATGAACCAGTCGGCATCGCGCGAGCTCGCAGGAACTCCAGGGGCGGGACCGGAGAGGTCGGCATCGCCTTCGAGCAGATGCATCGAGATGATGCCCCTCAGCTTGCTTGGGTCGAGCTCGACCTGCAGCGCGTCGCGCAACGCTTTGTCCTGCCCGGGTTTGGGCCGCAGGCGGATGATGCCTAGCACGGCGCCGCGACCGGCGCCGATCGAGATCGTGATGCGCGCAACGCTGCGGATCATGTTCTTGAACCGCGCCATCACCGCCTTCGACCATTCCGTCGGCGACTCCAGCCGGGCGCGGTAGGCCGCGCTGTCGAGCACGTCGATCGTCTCGGTCGAATACAGGCAGAGATATTTCGGGCTGCCCTGCTCGGCGACATAGCGTCGCGCCTCGATGAAGCCGGGGATGGCCACGCGCTCTTCGAGATGCTCGCTGTCGTACCAATGGTTGAAATCGGCTTCATGCTCAGCATCGATGTTCATCGATGTCAAAAGCATGCCTTTCCCGGCGATGGGCATTGCAGATGTCCTTGTTCAGCGGCCAATCCTCATGGTGAGGGCGTCACTTGGCGCGTCTCCCGGACAATGCTGCGCATTGCCTGGTGAACCATGAGGCGGGGGATGTCTGGGGCCTCATCCTTTGAGACGCCATGCTGCGCATGGCTCCTCAGGATCAGGAGAGATGACCATGTGTTTAAGGCGCAGTCGTGCGCGTCGCCATATCGCAGATGGCTTTCATGACCGCATCGCGGATGCCGGGATCATAAAGATTGTGACCTGCGGCTTCGACGACACGGATTTCGGCGTCGCGCCAGATTTCGGCCAGGCGCGCGGAGGTGGAGGGCGGACAGAGCAGGTCATAGCGGCCCTGCACGATGATTCCGGGAATCCCGCTCAGCCTGCTCGCATCCCGCAGCAACTGGCCTTTCGCCATGAAGCTGTCCTGCGAGAAGTAATGCGCCTCCATGAACGGCGTCGCCGGCAAGGCTGTGCCGGAGCGGATGGCGAGCCGATCCAGATGGGCGCGGGCGGGTTTGATCTCGGACAGCGCCCGCTCGGTGTCGTGCCAGGCGCGCGCAGCCGGGCCATGAATCGCCGGATCGGGATCGAGGATGCGGCGGAAATAGGCGTCGCACGGGTTGGCGCGTTCGTTCTCCGGCAGCATTTCCAGGAAGTCGCGGTGCAGGGCAGGGTGAAAGCGCGCCAGCGTCTCGCCGAAGGCCGTCTCCACTTCCGCACGGGTGCCGAGGAACGTCGCTCGCAGCACCAGCCCCGTGACGCGCGTCGGGTGCGCCTGCGTATAAGCCAGCGCCAAGGTGGCGCCCCAGGAGCCGCCGGCGACGATCCAGCGGTCGAAACCGAACTTTTCGCGGATCGCCTCCATGTCCGCGATCAGGTCGGGCAGGGTGTTGTTGTCGCGGCTGCGCGCAGGACGCGAGCGGCCGGCGCCGCGCTGGTCGAACAGCACGGCATGGAAGCGCTCGGGATCGAACAGGCGGCGGTGATCCGGCTGGCATCCGGAGCCCGGCCCACCATGCAGATAGACGGCGGGGATGCCGGCGGCGCAGCCGCTGCTCTCGACGTAGATCTGGTGACCGCCGGAGACATCTAGCCATTCCGACGTCAGCGGCGCGAACGGATCGCTGCGGCGCGCGGAGGCGCGGCCGGCTTCGGCGTCAGGCATCATTGCTCTCGGGCGTGCCGCCGGCGAAGTTGCGATAGAGGAAGCGGTCCTTGCCCGAGGCCGCGTCACGCTCGGCCTGCTTGAAGATGCTCTCGTGCAGCGGCGACAGCGTGCAGGCCGGATCGGTATTCCCCGCATCGCCGGTCAGCGCGAACGCCTGGCAACGGCAGCCGCCGAAATCGATCTCGCGGAACTCGCAGGATTTGCACGGCTCCTTCATCCAGCCGGTGCCACGGTAGCGGTTGAAGGCCTCGGAGTTCTGCCAGATCCAGGCGATCGAATGGTTCGACCGCACGGACATGAAGTCGAGCCCGGTGATGCTCTCGGCAGCGTGGCAGGGCAGGATCTTGCCCGAGGGAGAGATGTTGAAGAACTGCCGGCCCCAGCCGCCCATGCACTTCTTCGGCCGCAGCGCGTAGTAGTCCGGCACGACGTAGTCGATCGTCAGCGTGCCCTTCAGCCGCTCGCGCGCCTCTTCGACCAGACGGTCGGTCTCCTCCAACTGGGCATAGGTCGGCATCAGGCTGGCGCGATTCTTCAGCGCCCAGCCGTAATATTGCACGTTGGCGACCTCGAGCCGGTCGGCATCGAGATCGACCGCCATCTGGATGATGTCGGGCAGCTGATGCAGGTTCTGCCGGTGCATCACGGCGTTGACCGTCAGCGGCAGGTCGAGCTCGCGGGTCCAGCGCGCGACCTCGAGCTTCTTGACGTGGCCGCCCTTGTAGCCGCCGACGCGGTCGGCGATGCCGGCCTCGCTGCCCTGGAAGCTGATCTGGACATGGGACAGCCCGGCATCGGCCAGCTCCTTCAGCCGCTCCCGCGTCAGCAGCACGGCCGAGGTGATCAGGTTGGTGTAGAGGCCGACGTCGTTGGCATGCTGCACCAGCTCGACCAGATCCTTGCGCGCGGTCGGCTCGCCGCCGGAGAAGTGGATCTGCAGCACGCCGATCTCGGCGAGCTCGGACAGCACCTTCTTCCATTCCGTGGTGGTCAGCTCCTGTCCGGCGCGATCTAGCTCCAGCGGGTTGGAGCAATAGGGGCATTGCAGCGGACAGCGATGCGTGAGTTCGAGCAGTACGGCGAGCGGAATGCCGTAGGTTTCGGCCACGGAACCGCGTCGCTCCAGCACGGCGAGGCCGTCATTGCTGTCGACGGGCGGTGAGGTGTCGGTCAGCTCGGTCATGATGTCGTCTCCCGAACCTCGGTCAGGAATCCCTTGTCGGCGAGATCCTGCAGCATGGCAACCACATCGGTCGCGATGACGTCGCGAGGCGCGGCATATTTCGCCGCGAGCTCGTCGATGATATCAGCAACGCTGCGCGCGCCATCGCACAGCTTGAGCACCTCGACTGAGATCTCGTCCGGCGCCAGCACGCGCTCCGGCGCCAGGATCACCCAGACCTGCCGGGTCTCGTCGAACTTCAGCTTGGCATGCCGCGGCAGCACCACGCGGCTGGTCTCGGCAACTTGGATGTGACGCGGGGCCATGGCGGGTCTCTAGCCGATGATTGTTGCGTTCTGTCCGATGCCGCGGCATCGGCGGTGCCCACCCTCCCCTGGAGGGGGAGGGTCGTTGCGCATCGCCCGCGATGCGCAACGGGGTGGGGTGATCTCTCCATACGCACCGCGGCAGGTGGCTTCACCCCACCCCGCCTCGCGCTTTGCGCGAGCCGACCCTCCCCCTCCAGGGGAGGGTGGCACCGGTACCCTTGAGAGAGCCGCGAAGACCACGCTCAGCCCTCCTTCGGCACGAAGGCGCCGGGCGGGATGTGGCCCTCGACATAGGCATGATACAGCGCGTCGAGCTGCACCCACAGCACGTTGGTCTTGAAGATCAGCGCGTTGCACACGGCGGCGCGCTGCTCCGGCGTGGTGGCGTGCTCCTTGACGTAATGCAGCGCGAAGTTCGCGTCGCGCGGCGCCTGGGTGAGACGGCGCTTGAAGTAGCTCATGGTGTCGTTGTTGACGAAATCGTAGTGCTCGAGCATGCCCGAGATGCGCTCTTCATGGATGCTCGGCGCGAACAGCTCGGTCAGCGACGAGGCGATCGCCTCCAGCGGCGAGCGGTCGCGGCAGAAATGCACATAGGCTTCGACCGCGAAGCGGGTGGCCGGCAGGATGCCTTCGGTCGATTCGACGTAGGCCGTGTCGAGGCCGAGGCCTTCGGTCAGTTTGATCCAGCGCTCGATGCCGCCCTCGCTGCCGACATCGCCATCATGATCCTCGATGCGGTGCCGCCATTCCAGCCGCGTGGCGCGGTCGCGGAAGCGCGTCATCACCATCGCGTCCTTCAGCGGGATCGTCGACTGGTAGTAGTAGCGGTTGAGCGCCCAGGCCTGCACCTGGCCCTTGTTGAGCTTGCCGCCGTGCAGCAGCTTATGAAACGGGTGGTGGTTGTGATAGCGCGTCGCGCCGATATGGCGAAGTGCTGCTTCCAATTCGCTTGCACTGTTCAGCGTCACGCCGCGTCCGATCGACAGCGCCGTCATTCCGCTCAGATTGACCTCACTCACAGTACGATCTCCATCCCTTCAGCGGGGATTTCCCATCCCTCGCGTTCCAACGTTTGCCGCTCGGGTGAGGCGTGCAGCCACGCCGGATTGGAGTTGTTGATGTGCAGGAAGACCTTCCTGCCGATCGCGAGGTCCGCCAGCTGCTTGATCGCGCCGCTTTCTCCGGACATCGCGATATGTCCCATGCTCTGCCCGGTCTTGTTGCCGAGTCCGGCCTGGATCATCTCGTCGTCGCGCCACACCGTGCCGTCGAACAGCACCAAGGGCGCGCCCCTCAATCTCGTTCTCAGATCATCGTCCACGCCGGCACAGGCGGCGATGACGTAGCAATATTGCCCGCCTTCGAGATCGGCGATCTTCAGGCCCAGCGTGTCGCCGGTCGAGGAGCTGCCGCCGGGATGCTGCTTGTCGCGCAGATACCACGCGCTCGTTCCCGAGACGGCGAAGGCCGTGATCTCCAGGCCCGAGGGCCGGCCGTCCTGCAGCAGCGGCCGGAACGGTACGTCGATCACGATCGGCACGCGCTTGACGGTCTCGTCCTTCAGCACATCGAAGATGTTGTTCGATCTGAGGATCGCAAGCACCTTGGGGTGCGCATGGATCGAGAAAGGTGAACTCTCGCGCATCGACAGCAGCCCCGTGACCGCGTCGATCTCGCCATTGGTCAGGATCACGCCGGCGATCGGACTGTGGCGCAGGGCGCCGGGCTTCGGATGCAGTTGCGGCGTGCGGGTAACCTGCTGGCGCAGATCGGGCGAGGCGTTGATCAGGAACCAGTTGGCGCCATCAGCGCTGACCGCGACCGAGGCCTGGCTGTTGCTGATCTCGGGATGATCGGTGCGCGCGGCACGGCACACGGCGCAGCCGCAATTCCACTGTGGCACTCCACCGCCTGCGGCGGCGCCCAGGACGACGAGGCGAAGCATGAGCCGTCTCCTGGAATTCAGCTGTGGTGGCGCACGCGATTACCAGCGGCAGGATCTCCGACAGGCAGGCTGACCAACGGTCAGGACCGCCCGCAGGGAAGGTGACGAGGGTGGGACATCCGACCAGCGTACGGGCTGGCACATACGCAGTCGCTGATCCCCACCCTCAAGCGTCGACGTCCTGATCGCCGAGACCTGGACGTCACACCCGCGAATTATTTGCGGGCCGCGCAGGCGTACATGTTGATTTCCATGCCGACCGGCACTTCAACGATCTTCGGTGCTTTCCAGGCCATTGTCCTCTCCTTCAAGTCGGGACGGTTATCGTCCTCAGCAATAAACTACCGTGCTACGAAAAGTTCGCCAGTGGAATCTTTTTGTTTGAGCCTCTCAGGCCTGTTTATTGCAGTGCGAAGTTGCAGATGCGAGTTGCTGCCGTTTTCGTCGGAACGAGCCGTGAAAACAACGAATTCGTGATCGATGGCTTCGCAACACCGTTCAATTCGGTCCCTAGCTTGGGGGGCTGAGCTGGCCGGATAAAGCAGTCGTGAGATGTTCGAGACTTCAAAACCCCAGCGCGCGACCCCATTGGAAGCTGATGATGCCTAGATATTTCTTCAACACACGGATCGGCGAGGAACTGGTCTCCGACACCGACGGCGAGGTGCTGCGCAGTCCCGACCGCGCCTGGGAAGTCGCGCGCGACATGATCAAGGAACTGCTGCGGACCGAAGGCGGCAACGCGGCGCTGATGACGGCCGTCATCGAGGTGACCGACGAGGACGGTGAGATCGTGCTGGAGTTCCCGTTCTCCGAAGCGATCTTCAACATGCCGGCGCAATCGATGACGCGCCATTGAGCGCAGAACGGCCGCATGGCCGTTTCCCGAACGCCCGCGTGCTTGCGGCCGAGATCAGACCGAATGGCGCGGGCGCGCGATGTCGCCGCGCGTGCTGGCGATGCCCATCTCGAAACTGTCGGCGATGCGGCGGGCGCGGACGATGAAGAGCTCCGCGAGCTCCGGCGCGAGCAGGTCCTTCGCCGTCGCCTCGAACAGTTGCAGCCAGCGGTCGAAATGCGGCCCCTGCAACGATAGCAACAGATGCGGCCGCATCGGCGCGCCGCTGTAGCGGCCGGTCTTCAGGAACATCGACGACCAGAAATCGCTGATCCTGCCGATATGGTCGTCCCAATCCTCCACGGTACGGTTGAAGATCGGGCCGATCAGCTCGTCCTCCCTTGCGCGCCCGTAGAAGGTCTCGACCAGCAGGCGGATCGAGGCGTCGTCGAGTTCCGGATGTTGAACTGCGAGGGGATGGCGGTCAGGCTGGGCGGCAGGCATCGTCATGGCGTTGCATATAGGCACTCGCAGCGCCGATGGAAACGCCGGGCCGCCACGTCCGATCTCGTGGCGGCCCTGTCGTTCGCTCACGGCAGGCTGACGAACTCCACCCAGTTCGGCTTCTTGCCCACGGCGTAGGATTTCGGGCTCGTGAGCGCGCCGCTGGCCGGGTCGATCCGATACACCGTCATCCCGTTCGACACTTCGCCGACGGCGGCGAGATAGCGCCCGGTGGGATCGATGGCGAAGCCGCGTGGCTGGGTCTCGGTCGGCACGCTGCCGATCAGGCTCACGCGCCCGCTGGCCGCATCGACCTTGAAGCCGGCAATCGTGTTCGAGCCTCGCTCCGAGGCGTAGAGGAACTTGCCATCCGGCGTCACGTGCAGATCGGCCGCCCAGGGCTTGCCGGTGAAGCCTGAGGGCAGGGCGGTGGTGCGCTGCTGCTCGCTCCAGGTGCCGTTCTCCGCGTCATAGGCATAGACCGCGAGATCCGCGTTGAGCTCGTGCAGAAGGTAGATGAACTTGCCGTTCGGGTGGAAGATGAAGTGGCGCGGCCCTGACTTCTCCGGCGTCTTCACCGTCAGCGCCTCCCTGGCCGTCAGCGTGCCCGTCGCGGCGTCGAAGGCGAAGCCGAGCACCTGGTCGGAGCCGAGATTGGTCGCGAACACGAAGCGGTTGTCGGGCGAGGGCAGGAAGGCGTGGGCGTTCAGCCCGGTCGGGATCACCTGGCTCGGCGCCGCGACGACGCCATTGGCCTGGATCGGATTCACCGCCACCTTGTTGCCGCCATAGGAGGCGCTGAACAGCACCTTGCCGGTGCGGTCGAAGGCGATGTTGGCCATGCTGTCGGCGAGCGGGCCGTTGCCGATGTGGCTGAGCTGACCGGTCTTGGCATCGATCGCAAAGCTCTCGGCCTGGAACGGCTGCGAGCGGATTCCGGCGATCAGCACCGTCTTGTCCGGGCTGACCGCGAGCGGGGTCGACGAGCCCGGCTTGTCGACGCCGACGAAGGAAGCCGTCTGCGCCGGGGTCATCTCGCCGGTGGAAGCATCGAACTTGAAGACGCTGATGTCGTTGCTGTCGGCGTTGCCGACATAGGCATAGGTCTCGGCGTGGCCCGCGCGCGGCGCCAGCGTTGCTGCAGCGGCGAGAACGAATGTTGCGGCCATGATGGTGCCCGGTCTGATCATGTGGTTTCCCCCTTTTGTGATGTGCTTGCTTCAGGTCTTAAAGTCGAACGTGAAGCTTGACCAAGCCTGATTCCGGATCGATCGATGCAGGATGGGTATTGATCGCGACCGCACTTCGCACCCCTAACACGCGGCCAGTTTGTCTCTCCGTCATGCCCGGGCTTGTCCCGGGCATCCACGTCGGTCCACGCGCGCTGCACGACGTGGATGGCCGGGACAAGCCCGGCCATGACGAGGAGGCGAGGGCGAGTGCAACAAGACCCATGCGGTTTGCTGCCGAAGCTATGCTGGAGTGCCGCGCCGCGACGGCTTTCTCCCGACAAGTGCTCGCGCTAGAACAAGCCCCGTCACCACGGAGTTCCCCATGACCGATCTCTGGCGCCTGCCGGCTGCCGACCTCGCCGCCCTCATCAAGTCGAAGCAGGTCTCCGCCCGCGATGCCGCGACCGCGGCGCTGGCGCGGCTCGATGCGGTGAACCCCGCGATCAACGCCGTGATCGACCATCGCCCCGAGGACGTGCTGCAACAGGCCGACGCCATCGACTCCCGGCTGGCGCGCGGCGAGGATCCGGGGCCTCTCGCCGGCGTTCCGGTGACGATCAAGGTCAATGTCGACCAGGCCGGCTTCGCCACCACCAACGGCCTCAATCTGCAGAAGGACGCGATCGCCTCGGCTCACAATCCGGTCGTCAACAACCTGGTCAAGGCCGGTGCCGTGCTGCTCGGCCGCACCAACACCCCGGCGGTGTCCTATCGCTGGTTCACCAGCAACCTCATCCACGGCCACACCAAGAACCCACGCGACCCCGGCATCACGCCGGGCGGCTCCTCGGGCGGCGCAGGATCGGCCACCGCGGCGGGCATCGGCCATATCGGGCATGGCACCGACATCGCCGGCTCCGTCCGCTATCCCGCCTATGCCTGCGGCATCCACGGCCTGCGCCCGACGGTCGGCCGCATCCCGGCCTTCAATACACAGTTCCCCGAGCGCCCGATCGGCCCGCAGATCAGCGCCGTCTCCGGCCCGCTCGCCCGCACGGTCAACGACGTCAGGATCGCGCTGGCCGCGATGTCGGCGCGCGACGTCCGCGATGTCTGGTGGATGCCGGTGCCGCTCGAGGGCCCGCCGCTGCCGAAGCGCGTCACCCTCTGCGTCAACCCGGACGGGCTGAACCCGGTGCCGGAGGTCGTGGCCGCCTTGCGCGATGCCGCCAAGCGGCTCGAAGCCGCCGGCTGGACCGTCGAGGAGATCGCGGACACGCCGCCGATGCAGGAGGCCGCGCTGCTGCAGACCCGTCTCTGGCTCGGCGACGGCTACGAGGCGCAACTCGCAGCGGCCGAGAAGGAGGGCGACCCGGGAGCGCTGGCCTGCCTGCGCGGCGTCAGTGACAAGGTTCACCCATTCGACCTGTCGCAGACGCTCGCGCGCCGCGCCGCGCTGACCCGGCAATGGCTCCTGTTCATGGAGCAGCATCCGCTGCTGCTGATGCCGGTGTCGGGCATGCTGCCGTTCGCCGATCAGCTCGACCGCAAGGACGAGGAGTCGTTCCAGCAGGTCTGGCACGCCCAGCTCACGCAGATCGCGATTCCGTTCTTCGGCCTGCCGGGCCTGACGGTCTCGACCGGCATGGTCGGCCGCGTCCCGGTCGGCGTCCAGCTGGTCGGCCAGCGCTTTCGCGAGGACGCGTGCCTTCTCGCTGGCGAAGCGATCGAGGCTGGCGGTACCCCGGCTTCGCCGATCGATCCGGTGATGGGCTGATGGCCGGCATCTATGATTTCACCGCGACCTCGCTGAAGGGCGAGGAGGTGCCGCTGAAGCGCTTCGCAGGCCAAGTGCTGCTGATCGTCAACACCGCCAGCGCCTGCGGCTTCACGCCGCAATATCGCGGCCTCGAGGCGCTGCACCGCGCCTATGCGGACAGGGGCTTTGCCGTGCTCGGATTTCCCTGTAACCAGTTCGGCGCCCAGGAGCCCGGCACGGCCGAGGAGATCGGCGCGTTCTGCGCCGGCAAGTACGACGTCACCTTCCCGCTGTTTGCGAAGATCGACGTCAACGGTACCGATGCACATCCGCTCTACAAGTTCCTGAAGGGCGAGAAGACCGGCCTCTTGGGCTCGGCGATCAAATGGAATTTCACCAAATTCCTGGTCGATCGCCATGGGAATGTGGTGTCGCGCCATGCGCCGACCACCACGCCCGAGGCGTTGAAGAAAGAGATCGAGGCACTGCTGTGAGCGACAACGAGACGACTGCGACCCCATTTCCTGACCGGCTGTCGGTCGATCCGAAGAGCCCCTATTACAATGCGGAGATCCTGTCGCGCGACGTCGGCATCCGCTTCAAGGGCGCCGAGAAGACCAATGTCGAGGAATACTGCATCAGCGAAGGCTGGATCCGCGTCGCCGCGGGGAATGCCAAGGACCGCCACGGCAACCCGCTGACCATCAAGGTCCACGGCCCGGTCGAGCCGTATTTCAAGGATTGAGGCGACTGCGCTGCGGGCCTCTGGTGGTCGTATCCGCCAACCTCTGGCCTCAGCGATGAGGCAAACCGCCAACCCAGGACTCGTCATGCCCGGGCCTGTCCCGGGCATCCCCGTCGTCATTCCAGGCGCACGACATGGATGGCCGGGACAAGCCCGGCCATGACGGTGTGGAGAAGGGCGGGGTCGAAGCAGCTTTAGCCCCCGCGTCGCGATGGGTAGTTTAGAACGTTGGTCGTAGATATTTGAGCGTCGTTCAAAATTATATTGAACGTCGCTCACATTCCGCTACACTCACCCATATCCGCCCCGTCGGCACCGGTCCCGACGCGCGACGTCCCCAGACGTTTGCGCGATCGGACCCCTGCGTGCCGTCTCCCGGCGGGGTCACAGAGGGTAATGACGATGGCCTATTCGGAACAAGATCTGCGCGCCGCCGCCGGGGCAGGCGCGATCGGACCCGACGAGTTGCAGCGGTTGCTGACCTACCTCGAGCAACAGGCGAAGGCGGGTCCGGCGGCGCACGCCAAATTCGATGCCGCGCATCTGCTCTGGTACGCCGGCGCGCTGATCGTGATCGGCGCCATGGGCCTGTTCTCGACGGTGGCCTTCTCGCAGATGGGGGGCCGCGCCCTGACGGCCTGCGCGCTCGCCTATGCCGCCGCGTTCGGCTTCGCCGGCGACCACCTCTGGCGCCGGAGCTTGCGCGTCCCCGGCGGCCTGCTGATCGCCATCGCCGTGTCGATGGCGCCGCTCGCCGTCTACGGCGTCCAAGCCGAATTCGGCTGGTGGGGCAAGTTCGGCAAGCCCGGCACGGTTCATGACTTCTACGTCTGGATCAAGGGCAGTTGGCTGTTCATGGAGATCGCCACCATCGCGGCGGGCGCGATCGCGCTGCGCTTCTATCGCGTGCCCTTCATCGTCGCGATCATGTCGGTCGCGCTGTGGTTCATGTCGATGGACCTCACGCCCTGGATCTTCAACGTCGGCCATTTCGACTGGGAGATGCGCCGCATCGTCTCGATCTGGTTCGGCCTCGGCATTCTCGCGGTGGCGTGGATCGTCGACTACAACAGCCACAGCCGCGACTTCGGCTTCTGGATGCACTTGTTCGGCCTGATGGCCTTCTGGGGCGGCGTCAGCGCCACCGAAGGCGCCACCGAGCTCGGCAAGGCGATCTACTGCCTGCTGAACGTCGGCCTGCTTGCGATCGCCGTCATCATCGTCCGCCGCGCCTACGCCGTCTTCGGCGCGATCGGCATCACGATGTATCTCGGCCACCTCGCCGACGTCGTCTTCAAGGACTCGCTGCTGTTCCCGTTCGCACTGTCGCTGATCGGCATCGCCGTGGTCGCGGTGGGGCTGGCGTATCACCGGAAGCAGGGGGCGATTGCGGAATGGCTGGCCGCCAATTTGCCGGCGTCGGTGTTGCGGCTGCGACCGCAGGGCGCGGTGGAATAACGCTTGGACGCCTCTGAGCGCGCCTCCGTCCTTCGAGACGCCCACGGTCGGCGGGCTCCTCAGGACGAGGTCCGTATCGGCAGCGACAGCATAAACCCTCATGGTGAGGAGCGCCGCTCGCGGCGCGTCTCGAACCATGAGGCCCTAGCACGCGCAACTTGCGCCGCGAGCGGACCTCGACGAAGTTCACCGTGCTGTTGTTACGATGAACCCTTCGCTCCGAGCATCTTTGTCGAGTTCATATTCGTCGACATGGAAGTAGTTTGGATAGTCACGAAAGCCTTCGAATTGAATCTTGCGCTTTCTTGCGGCATCCGCTTCGGCAGCGCTGCTGTAAACCCCGATCAGTTTGTTATCAGCGCAGTCGTCATCGAGACGGTCGGCAGTTGGCCGCATATGCCAGAGCAGGAAAACGCTACCCATTGAACGGTTCTCCTGGCATCTAGCCCTTATTTGGAAGGGAGTCGCGACTACGGTGTGAAAGCTGCGATCAGGACTGCCGAGACGAATATTGTCGAAGAGATCAGGAAGATCGCAATGTTGGCTCCTTTCCAGGCAATCAGTCGCGCTCGCAGATTTAGAGTCCAAACGCTGTGGCCCGCGGCCTCAAGTTGCTTCGCGGTCCTGACGTTGCTCCACATCCCGCCGCACCACGCCAGCAGGGCGACTACACTCCAAAAAATAGTGCGCATTTTGCGGTTCCGGGGTCGTTCTACACCAGATGCGGCCTGCAGAATTCCTCACATGTTCCGAATTGCAGTGAATGTCCCGAGTGCAAGAGCCACACTGAGTGCCCATTCATGTGGAGTTACCCTAAGCCACGGGACCAAAGGCCGTACAGAACGGCCGGTGTCGAACACCAGACGAAAAAATAAAAGATCAGTCTAAGAAGGTCGTTGTCATTGCGCCGGTAGAAGGAATGGTCCGGATTGGATGTCTGCTTCTCCTCCTGAACCAAAATGCGAAACCGCCATGCAAACACAAGCGTTCCAACCAAAATCCAAATTTGCAGCAGAATGGAGAACCAGGGGATCATTAGCGTTTCTCAGATGCTGCCCGATCTGCGAACCCAAGAGGGGCTACCTGCAATCGAACGTATGTTGGTCATGTTATACGTGTTTTTGCGCGCAAACGAAGCGGCTTGGCGGTCGGTTGAATAAGGCGAAATCATATAATGAAGTTTCGCTAAACGTTGAGCCTTAAATCGAAAGACTGGGATTTTGCGGTTACGGTGACGCTGCATAAAACTGTTCGTCGAGATCGGCGATGTGGCCGCGCTCCCCCGCGGTCCTTGCTTCGCGTCAGCCTGCTGCCGTCCTGGACGTCCATTTCATGAGTAAGGACTATTGATCACGCCGACTGGCACAGACGTCACGACGGAGCCGCTCACGCCCGAAGGCTTTGCGCCCTATGGCTGGGTGCTCGGCAAGCCCTGTCCGGAGGCGTCAGGCGCCATCGCCTTTAAATGCGCCGCGAGCACGTTCTGGCATGAGCATGATTTCAACGCGCGCGCAGGCGGCGAGGTCGAGGTGCTGCGGGTCACCTACCGGCCCGGATGTCGTCCAGCGCCGTGAGTTGGGGGCCGCGCTGCTACAACTCGAAATGTCGATGCGTACGAGGCTAGCCTACGCTCGCCAGAACGATTTCCCGGAGCACGCGAGTCGGCGGAATCCACTGGTCGTCGCTGCCGTAGTTTCCTGCCGTGAGGGCGATGACGAGCTGCAGCGCAGGGATGATGAACAGGCGCTGGCCGCCTTCGCCCTGTGCCATCCACATGCGCTCCAGGCGCCCGACCGCCCATCCCTTCGGCTTGCCGAAAGCTACATCGAGAAGAAACCATTGATAGTCGTAACGGCGAAGCTCGTCGGAGCTGACCACCGGCGTCGTGCAACGCGTGATCCATTCGGCGGGAACGATCTGTCGGCCATCGCACTGCCCGCCGGAGAGCATCAACGTTCCGATCCGCGAGAAGTCGCGGACCGACATCCGCGCGCCTGACGCCGCGAATGGCTCGCCGTCTGGTCCGGCTGCCCATTGTGTCGGCCCCATACCGAGCGGATCGAAAAGAAACTCGCGTGCAAAGTCATGCAGTGACTTGCCCGACCCCTTGGCGATCAAACGGGCGAGCAACGCGGTTGTTCCGCCGCAATAGGTCCAGTGCGCACCGGGCCTGTCGACGATCGGCCGCTCCAGAATGTAGCGATAGCGGTCGGGGGCGTCGTCCATAGCGATTTCGCTGTTGCGGGGATCGGCGTAAGGCAAGCTGCTCTCATCCCAATCCGTTCCCATGGTCATTGAGAGCGCGTGATGCACGGTCAAGCGCGAGCGATCCTCGTTGACGAGATCACGATATTCCGGGAATCCGGACAGCAGGCTCGCCTCCGGCGTCGGGACCTTGCCTTGCTGAAGAGCGATCCCATAAAGCAAGGCCACGATGCTCTTCGAGCAGGATCGCAGGTCGTGGAGCGTCTCCGCCGTAAACTTGACCGTCCCGAGATCGCCAACGCCTCTCTCGCGATCCTGGCCTTCAAAATAGCGCTCGACGATCAGCGTGCCGTTCTGCAGAACGACAAGGCCGTGGATGTTCCACACGCGCCGCTCAGCGAGCGCCTGATCGAGTCGCTGGGTGACGCCGGCTGCGAATGTGTCGGAATCGAATGCAGCCTGGTGCCCGCGCGCCGGCATGATCGGCGATCCCATGGCGGCTGCTCCTATGGCTGACAGGATCTGGCGACGAGTGGGCACTGCGACAACGTCCTCACCGGGATGTCGGCTTATATCAGCCGGGCACCTTCCGGTGAAGGTCGGTCTGACGGCCGGTGCAGCGACGCATCGAACGCTAAGGCTTGTCGGGATCGGCCAGTCTGGATCGTCCTTGGGCGGACACAACTCCTGCACAGCTGCAGTGGGACGTCAAAATCGAACTAGGAGCAATGTTCATGAGGATAACCGTCCAAACCAACGTCGCAGCCCCGATCGATCAGGTCTGGCGTGCCTATACGACGCCGGCCGACATCGTGAGGTGGAACGCGGCCTCCGACGATTGGCATACGACCAAGGCCACGGTCGACCTGAGAGAGGGCGGCGCGTTCTCGTCGCGGATGGAGGCCAAGGACGGCAGCATGGGCTTCGACTTTGCCGGGACCTACACGAAGATCGTCGAGCACAAGCTGATCGAATATGCCTTCGGCGACCGGAAGGCCGAGGTCCACTTCGAGCCCGGCCCGAAGGGCGTTGTCGTTCGCGTCGCGTTCGATGCCGAAACGACCCATTCCGTCGAGCAGCAGCAGGGCGGCTGGCAGGCCATTCTCGACAGCTTCGCGCGCCATGTGGAAGCGAAACGCAAGGCGTCGTGAGGGCGAGGGGGCCGAGGTCCCGGCGGGCGCCGCGAGCGGTGCCCGAATCTTTCACCTTGACAAATTCCGAAAATCAGCAATGATGCGCATGTCCTGTCCTTTTCGCAGAGGGGCGTACGCGTCGTCACGAACGTCGGGATAGGGATGCGGTGGCCGCAGCGGCGACGGTGGACGACCGGCGTCGCTACGGACGGAGAAGTCGTGTGGTCCTGGCCTCTCGACGCTGAGGTCTGCGCAACGCGCCAAAGGCGCGTTGTCGCAAAATGGGGGCAAGAACGCCGATCCCCAGGGAGAGCACGAAGGACACCGTTCAAACCATCGCGCAGGGAAGGCCGGAATGCACCGGTCGTACCTGTGGTTCCTGCCCCGTGCACTTTCTCCCGCACGGGGGCCATGGGTTGCGGCCAGCACCCGGTCTTCCCTGCGCCCTCTGTATTTGATGAGGGTGACGTGTTTCGCAGCACTCGGGCGTCAGACGCCGCGAGGCCGCGGTCGCACGTCCTCCAGCTGTTTGAGATGTGAAAGCGGTTTTCCCACAGCGTCGTCCCGGCGAACGCCGGGACCCATACTCCGCGGCGGATGTGGGACGCGAGGTCTAACGACGAGTCCGCCCCAAATCACGTCCTGGGGTTATGGATCCCGGCGTTCGCCGGGATGACACTGACTTTGTGGTTCGCGTGGTTCGTCCCATGCGCCGTATAGGGGACCAATTACGACGACAGCCGCATATCCAGCAGCCGCCGGCCCTCGGCGCGCAGCAGCTTCTTGACCGCGCTCGAGGCCACGACCTCGCCGTCATTGGCATAGGCTTCGTGGTTCTTCTCGATGTCCTCGAGCCGATACAGGTAGTTCACCATCACGGTCGCGGATTCGCGCTGGCCCTTGGACGAGAGGTCGCCGAGCCAGTTGATGCGCTCGAGTCTCGCGCCGTTGCCGAGGTGGAAGCGGGCGACGGGATCGATCACCTTGCCCTTCGACGTCCGCGCCTTCAGGAAGTAGTGCGCGGCGAGCGGCTCGATCACCGGGCGCAGCTCGGCGGTCATCTCGGCATCCTCGACCCAGCGCGGCTCGTTCAGCAGCTTGAGCACGTTGCGATCCTCTTCGGTCGCATCGGTCGTCGACTTCAGCCAGTGCATGAAGCCGGGCACCGGCGACAGCGTGACGAAGGTGTCGAGCTTCGGCAGCTCGCGCCTCAGCTCCTCGACCACCTGCTTGATCAGGAAGTTGCCGAACGAGATGCCGCCGAGGCCGCGCTGGGTGTTGGAGATCGAATAGAATACGGCGGTGCGGGCGCGGTCGGCCGGCACCGGCGGACGATCGACGGCGAGCAGCGGCGCGATGGCGCCGGGGATGGTCTCGGTCAGCGCGATCTCGACGAAGATCAAGGGCGCATCGGGCATCGCGGGATGGAAGAAGGCGTAGCAGCGGCGATCGACCGGATCGATGCGGCGGCGCAGATCGTCCCAGTCGTGGATCTCGTGCACTGCCTCGTAGCGGATGATCTGCTCCAGAATGTTCGCCGGCGTCGACCAGTCGATCTTACGCAGCACGAGAAACCCCCTGTTGAACCATGAGCTCAAGAGATGCACGACGTCGCGATCGAGCGCGGCGAGTTCCGGATTGCCCTTGATGAGATCCAGAAGATCGGTGCGCATCGCCACCAGCTCGGGCGTGCCGCCCGGCGCGCGGTTGAGCCGGCGGATCAGCTCCTGCCGGCGCGGCTCGGAGGCGAAATGCAGCGCGCTCGCGCCTTCGTCCGATGGCGTCGCGCGCCAGTCGTCGATCGCCTTGGCGAGCCTGGCCTTGTCCGGCCCGAAATCATGCACCAGCGCGGTGAAGAACGCCTTGCGGCCCTCGGGGTCGAGATCGTGATAGCCGTCGAGAACGTCGCGGGCCATCGCCGTGCCCGAGGCCTCGCCGGCGCCGGACACCAGCGCCTCGCACAGCTCGGCCAGGCTTTTCGCATCATGCTTGTCGACAGGGGCGCCGCCGCCGCGCAGCAGCGTCCGGCCTCGCTCGGAAATTGTGGTGATCAGGTCGGTGAAAAAGGCATTGGCCATCTGATGTCGGTCGAATCCCGGAGCGTGATGAGGGCGATGTTACATGGATTTATGGCAAAGCTGGCGACATTCAAACATAACAAATCGTCAACGCCGCCGTCGCGGCGTGCATATGCGGCCGGCGTGTCATGCACCTGTCTGCTCCGCGAATTCGGTCGGAGTGCGGCCGGTGACCTGCCTGAAGGCATGCGAAAACGCCGACACGCTGGCATAGCCGAGATCGGCGGCGAGCTGCTTGACGGAGAGGTGACGGTCGGTGGACAGCCGCTCGATCGCGGCGGCGATCCGGGCACGCTGGCACCACGCCTTGAAGCTCAGCCGCGTCTCCGCCGCGAACAGCCGCGACAAAGTGCGGGCCGAGCTGCCGACCTTGCCCGCCAGGGTCGCCAGGTCCTGCTCGCTCGCGGGAGAGGCGAGGACGAGCTGGGCGGCACGTCTCGCGCGCGGATCCTGCGGCAAGGGGATGAAGGTCGAGGAATCCTCGGCGCGGCGCAATTCGAGCAGAGCGAGCCGCACCAGCAGCGCCGTCCGCTCCGGCCCGCCGTCCGCCGCGAACAGCGCCAGGATCGCCTGATGCAGCAGCGGCGACACCTGCACGACGAATTCGCGGTCGAGCCGCGCGCCCCGTGTCTCCCGCTTCAGCCAGTCCAGCTCGAAATACAGCGTCCGCATCTGGCTGTCGGCCAGCATGTCGATGGCGTGGCCATGGCGCGCCGGCACCCAGACCGCGCGGTCCGGTGGCACCAGCCAGCGTCCCCGCGGCGTCGTCACCTGCATCGTGCCGCGCGAGGCGTAGATCAACTGGGATTCACGGTGCATGTGCGGATCGAGCCGCGCACCTTTTTGATAGAGGCGCGCGATCAGATGGACGCCGGGCTCGGTCGTCACCCGGTCGGCGCCGAGCGGCTTCAATGGCGTGTCCACGATGGTCATTGGCGGCTTCTCGTTGGTCGCGTCGACTATAACCGATCCGTCAGGAATCGAGGACAGCTCCCATGAACAGCGCCCGCCGCGTCATCGGCTTCGTCAACGCGGCCCATTTCATCGACCATTATGCGATGCTGATCTTCGCAGCCGCGGTCATCATCATGGGCCCGGCGCTCGGCATGGCCTATGCGGACCTCTTGCCCTATGCGACGCCGGGCTTCATCGCCTTCGGCGCCGGGTCGCTCCTGACCGGCTGGCTCGGCGACCGCTGGAGCCGGCGGCACATGATGCTGATCTTCTATCTCGGCATCGGCTTGTCGATGATCTCGGTCGGCCTGGTGCAGACGCCGTGGCAGCTCGGCGCGGCGCTGCTTTCGATCGGCCTGTTCGCCTCGATCTATCATCCGGTGGGAACGGCGATGCTGGTGTCCTATGCCGACCGGCTCGGCCGCGACATGGGGCTGAACGGCGTGTTCGGAAATCTCGGCGTCGCCTCGTCTGCGCTGGTCACCGGCGTGGTCGGGCAATATCTCGGCTGGCGCTTCGCCTTCGTCGTACCCGGGGTGATCACGGTGGCGATCGGCGTGGTATTCGCGCTGGCGGTCGTGCATGAGGACCGCCGCGGATCGAAGCAGGCGGCGGCGCAGGCCCGCGTCGCGCGCGACCAGATGTGGCGCGTGGTGCTGGCGCTGCTGCTGGTGGTGATCGCGATCTCGACGACGTTCAACGCGATCACCGTGGCGCTGCCAAAACTGTTCGCGGAACGGCTGGCGGGGCTGACGCAGAGCCCGGCACTGCTCGGCGTGATCGCGGCCGGTGTCTACGTGTTCGGCGCGATGACGCAGTATACGATCGGCCGGCTGCTCGATCGCCACGCGCTGAAGACGATCGCGCTGCCGCTGTCGCTGGTGCTGGCGCCGCTGCTGTATCTCGCCGCCGACGCGCGCGACTGGGCGCTGATCCTGGCCTCGATCGGCATCGTCATGGGTGCGTTCGGGCAGGTCACCGTGAATGACGCCATGGTCGGCAAGTACACCGCCGAGGAATGGCGTTCGCGCGCCTATGCGGTGCGCTATTTCATCGGCTTCACCGCGGCCGGCGCCTCCGTCGGCCTGGTCGCCTGGCTGTATGAGCGCGGCGGCTTCGTCACCATGCTGCAGGCCTTCGCCGCGCTCTGCCTGGTCGCGGTCATCGCCGCGCTGATCCTGCCGCCGGAGCTTCCGGCGGCGCAGCCGGCGCCGGCGGAGTGAGGATGCGATCCACCCAAATTTTCCCAATTGCCAGGCCTCCGCCGCCGGCGCAGCCTGGGCCGATATGCCCGTGCGCATACCGATGAGACCCGATTGGCCACCATGCGGGCGGCTGCGCTGGCGACAAGTCATTGAAGCACGACACCATTGAGGATCGACCGATGATCAATCGCTTCAGGAGAATGCTGGTACTCGGGATGGCCGCGGCGGCCGGCCTTGCAGCCACGCAGGCGCTGGCGCAGAGCGATGCGCAGCGCAACGCGATCAAGTCGGCGTGCCGGTCCGACTACATGGCGAAATGCGCGAGCGTGCCGCCCGGCGGCACGGCGGCGTTCCAATGCCTGCAGAAGAACATCGCGAGCCTGTCCTCATCTTGTCAGACGGCGGTCAAGGCGCTCGAGCCTGCCGCGGAGGCCAAGCCCGCGGCAGAGGCCAAGCCTGCGGCAGAGGTCAAGCCCGCGGCAGAGACCAGGCCCTCGGCGGAGGCCAAGCCGCCGGCGGAAACCAAGCCTGCCGCGGAAGCCAAGCCGGCTTCGGCGCCGTCCGCCCCGGCCAAGCCGGCCGTCGCCGAGGCGAGCAAGCCTCCCGAGCCTCCGAAGGCAGCGGCGCAGCCGGCCGCGGCCGTGCCTACGCAGTCCCCGGCGGCCAAGCCGGCTGCAGCGGCGTCAGCGCCCGCAGCCCAACCGAGCGAGGCGCAGGTGGCCGCGATCCGGAGTGCCTGCGGCTCCGATTACCGCAAGGTCTGCAGCAGCGTGCCGCCGGGCGGCGCCGCGGCGCTGCAATGCCTGGAGCAGAACAAGGCCAAGCTGTCCGCTCCCTGCGCCCAGGCGATGGCGTCTTCGCGCGGCGGCGCCGCGCCGGCGACTGCGGCTGTCGCCGCGCCCGCGGTGACAACCACCGCTGCACCGACGGCGCCTGCGCTGGTGCTGCGACCGCTGCGGCCGCTCGAGGAGTTGCGCATCGTGAGGGCCGCCTGCGGCGCCGACGCGCGGGCGTTGTGCAGCGGCATCGAGCCGGGTGGCGGTCGAATCGCGCAGTGCCTCGCGGCCAATGCCGGCGCGCTGACGCCTGGCTGCAAGGGCATGCTCGCGCAGTTCGCGGCCAATCGCTGATGCGGAGCGGCTGCCGTCCATGGTTACCATCCGAGATGCATACGAGCGCGATCCACCCAAATTGTCACAATTGTCGGGCGGGGAAGTCCCAGGCAAGGTCGCGACGGGGTGGATATTTGACCAATGAGATCACGATCAGGAGTTTGAAGATGAGCGCCATTGTCTCACGTGCCATTATTTCCACGCTGTGCGGATTGTTCATCCTGGCGGCGATGCCGTTCGTGTCGATGTCGGATGCCAACGCCGTGGTCTGCGCTCGGGGCGTCGTGCGGGCCGGCTGCGCCGGTGCGGCGGGCGCCGTGGTGGTTCGCAAGCCGCCGGTGGCGGCTGCGGCGTGCCGCACGGTCATCGTCAATGGCGTCGCGGTTCGGCGCTGCGTTTAAGCGACGCTTAATCGGTTTTCGGTATCGAGTTATTTGAAACCGTAATTGCGACGCGCAAGTTTTGCGCGTCGCATGCTGCTTTGCGCAAGCGAGGTAAGTTGTATTTAACGGTGCTCCCGGCAAGGTGCGGCTCGTATCCAACCTGCAATCCAATGGGAGAGGGCCATGGCGTTTTGGCGCTGGCTGCGTGACGCAGCCCTGGCAGCTGCGGTAGTCACGTTTGCCGGCAACGCCGCCGGCGCAGCCGGCTTGAAGGAAGAAATCGCGCCGACCGGCAAGCTTCGTGTCGCCATTGCCGTTGGCCCCGCCGGCGGTGCGTTCTGGTGCGTCAAGTCGGACAGCGGCTATTCAGGCGTTCCGGTCGAACTCGGCAAGGCCATGGCCGCGCAGGTCGGTGTGCCCGTCGAGTTCGTCGAGCATCCGAATTCCAATGCGATCACCGATGAAGCTGCTCGGGGCGTCTGGGATGTGGCCTTCATGCCGAAGGACGCGGAGCGCGAAACCAAGGTCTCGTTCGGTCCGGTCTACGATTCGGTCGAGACCACCTTCATCATCCGCGCCGGTCTCGACGTCGCCAACATCGCCGCGCTGGACCAGGCCGGCACCGAGGTTGCGGCCATCAACGACACGACCGTGCTGCGCGGTGCCAAGGCTTTCCTGAAGAAGGCGACCGTCACCGGCTTCAAATCCTACGAGGAAGTCTATGCGCTGCTCAGCGCCGGCGAGATCGACGCGCTCGCGCTGGCGCGCGATCAATTGAATCTCATCGCCAAGCAGATTTCCGGCACCAAGGTGCTCGCCGAGACCTTCAAGAAGACGGACACCGCGGTCGCGGTGCCGCTGAAGCATCCGCAGTCGCTGGCCTTCGTCACCAAGTTCATGACGGATTCCAAGGCGAACGGTCTGCTCAAGAAGGCCTACGGCGCCAACAATCTGAGCGAGTCGACTTTGCTCACCCAGTAAGCGCACCGACGCTGCTTGGCGGACTCTCCCACGCCACCGGCGGGGGAGAGCCATCGTCTCAGCCGGCACGCTTCATCGTCAGTTCGGCGCCCGCCTCACGATCGGATCGAGGCCGCTTTCCGCGATGACGTGACGCGCATCCGGTGATTGCAGGAACTTGATGAGCGCCTCGCCGGCCTCCGGCTCCTTGGCGGCCGTAGCGATGCCGGCGGAGAACACGGTGATCTTCTGCAGTCCGGCCGGCAGCGGCCCGACGATGTCGATGCCCTTCACCGGCTTGAGCTCGCTGATCTGCTGAAAGCCGATCTCCGCTTCGCCCTGGGCGACGATCTCGCCGACGGGAGTGGCCGGAATCATCCGCGCCTTGCCTTTCATCTCGTCCTTGATGCCAAGCTTGTCGAACATCTCGGTGGAGACGTAGACGCCGCTCGCGCTGTCCGAATAGGCGATGGTCTTGGCGGCGATCAGCATGCGTCTCACGGCTTCCGCGTTCGAAATATCGGGATGCGGCGTCCCCGACTTGACCGCGACGCCGATCGGCGAGTTGGCGAGGTCCGCGCGGCTATCCGGCGTCACCTTGCCCTTGGTGGTGAGATCGCTGAGTGCGTAGCCCACCATGATGAGGACATCGGCAGGTTCGCCGCGCTCGAGGCGAACGGGAATCGCATTCGTGGTTGTTCCCATCGACGGGCCGTAGGCAATCGTGACCTTGTGACCCGAGCGCCGCTCGAATTCCGGCACCAGGGATTTGAACGCAGCGGTCATGCCGCCGGAGATCATGACGTGGACTTCTGCGGCTTGGGCCGCGGTGGTCAGGAGGAACGCGGCCGAAGCGGCGAGACCGATGGTGCGGAGATGGGTCGAGAGGATCATGGCAGGCTCCGAGGCGAACGGCTGGAGGCCGGGGCGCCTTGGATAGCCCGACTGTGTCGGGAAGGCCAGCGCTCCACAGGGCCGGCCATCCCTCTGCAATGCGTCGCGCTTGCGGCGTCACTGTGTCTGCAGCGCGGCGAGACTGTTCGCCGCCACCTCAGCCGGCCTGATAGGCCGGCGCGGATGCGAGAAAGTCGTTATACGCGTCCGCATCGGGCGGCGTGAACATCTCGGCCAATGGATTGCGCCGTCGGCGCTGAGCGCCGATGTCGGCAAGCAGTTCATCGAAATGCTTGAAGTGATAGGGCGCGACGCAAAGTCCGCCATACACGCCCGCGGCAGGGCGCTCGATCCGCTTGAAATGCAGCATCATCTCGATGTTGTCGCGCATCTCGCGCTCGCTCGGTTGATGCGCCAGCTGTTTGTCGGCATACCGCACCAGCCAGTTGGCGGCCATGTCCGCACAGAGCACGGTGCAGAAGCTCGAATTGAAGCCGACGAATCCCATGTCGGGAAGATCGGGATTGGCGATCAGCCGATAGAGCCGGTACTGCCCGTCCGGATCGACCAGTCTGGCGCGGTCGGCATCCGACAGAAACGGGACCCCGAGCTTGTAGCCGATGGCGAGGATCGCGACGTTGGCCGGAATTCGTTCGCCGCCGCTGGTCACGATGGTGTTCGGCTCGTAATGGCCGAAGGTGCCGTAGACGGCCTTGATCCGGCCGTCTGCGACCATCGGGAAGAAGTCGGGCGTCGCGATCGGGACTGAGCAGTTCACGCCGTCCTCGATCCTGCCCTTCGGCACCATGTTGCATTTGGCGAGCTTCAACTGCATCTTGAGCAGGCTTTCCAGGCCGCGCCAATTGGCCCAGACGAGCGGCTTGGCCAGCAGATGGGCAAGGCGCGAGAGCGGGCCCATGCCCCAGCTTGGGAACATCTGCTCCTGGGCGCGGATATAGAGGATGCGCTTGAAGTTGATCAGACCGCCGATGAAGTAGGGAATGCGCCACACCGCTTCACGAAGCACGATCGTGACCGAGCGCGCGCCGGAGCGCACGGCGTTGACCGCGATGTCGGTTGCCGATTTCGAGCCGCCGAGGACCACCACGTCGCGCCCCTTCGTGAGCGCGGCATCGTTGTATTTCGAGGAATGCAGGATCAAGCCGCCGGCGGCCGCGAATTGATCTTCGCCGCCAAGCGACAACGTCTGCGGCTCGTTGAACTGACCGGTGCAGACGGCGACGAAATCGAAATCCTCCCGGCGCGTCCGGTCTCCTGTTTTGAGGTCGAGGCTCCATCCAGGCTTGCCGTCACTGCGGCGCTGCATCGCAAGCACGGTCGTGTTCAACCGCATCAGGCGGATGAGGTCGTGGGATTTCGCGTAGTCGGCAAGATAGGCATGGACCTGCGGTCCCTTCGGCCATTCGGGGTAGTGATCCGGCATCGCCTTGTCGGTGTAGCGATAGAGCTCCTTGGGGCTCTGCGTCTGCACGTCGGGATAGGACCGCGCGGGCTCCCAGACGCCGCCGAGATCGACGCTCCGCTCGACGATGGTGACGTCGTGCCCGCGGGCGGTGAATGCTTTGGCTGCAGCCAGGCCGGAGACGCCGGCGCCGATCACACAGACATTCTTTCGGCTGATCATGGGACCTCCTTGTTGTCGAGCGCGCAGCCGCGTTCGGGCGGCATTCGCCCGCCGCGCTGCAGAAGCCCGCGAGAGTTTGATGGTGACGAAGGTCGCCCGGCGCGACCGAGGCGTGCGATGCCGACGGATGGGGCAGCATCGAAATCAGGGCGAGAAGGATCTCGCCGATCGCATCTCGTTCGAGCGCAGCCGCTGCTCATGCCGCAGGCGCACGGAGCCGATAGCGATGATCGCGCGCCGTTCGTACCGCAACAAAAGGGCGGGGGCGCCCGCTGGGGCCCGCGCTGCCGCCTAGTCGTTGGCCTCCGGGGGCAGGAAGTCGACCTCGTGTTCCGCCGAGATCCGCACCACTTCGGCTGGGTCGGCGAGATTGTCGAGCATGTTGAACAGCGCTTCCAGCTTCTGCATCGGGGAGACCCAGAACAGCGCGCGCGCCGGCTTGTCGGATTTGTTGAAGTAGCCATGCGGAATGCCGCGCGGCATGCGCACGAGGTCGCCGGCATTCGCCTTGACCCAGACGCCGTCGAGCTTGAGGTCGAGGACGCCTTCCTGCACCAGGATGAACTCGTCCTGGGTGGGATGAACGTGAACCGGCACGAACTGCCCGGGCTCGCTGTTGGTCTCGAAGGCGAACGTGGAGTCGGTGACGGCTTTCGGATAATAGAGCTGACCCAGGATATTCCAGGTCTTGCCGGCATAGCCGGTACCTGCGCGCGTGATGCCTTTTTCGAGTGTGATCATGGCGGATCTCCTTGCTGCACGCGTGGGAGGATCAAGCCGGGGCGACGCCGAGTCTATCCAGAAAACGAATCCCTCGACGTCAGTTGCTAATTATTATAGGTTTCAAACGATCTCGACGGGCGACGTAGGCCATGACTGCAGATGCAGCCGCTGATCGTAGTTGGAAGTCTCCGGCTGTGCCGCGGCTTACAGCCTATGGCCGTGTTGCAACGCACGATGTCGATGAGGCGGCTGAACAAATAGGCCGCATCTTCTGTCCGCATGGGCTGCAACCGGAGGCGGATACTGCGCGCGATTTCCTCGCTCTGCATAATTGCGCGGCATTCGATGGCTTTTCCATCAACTACGTCGCCTATGGCGGTGCGGTAACCATCGATCCGGGCTGTCTCGACCGCTTCTTTCTGCTGCAGCTCCCGCTGGCGGGGACCGCGCGGGTCTTTGCCGGGGCCGGCGAGGTCGCGACGGCGCCAGACCATGCGGCATCACTGCTGTCGCCGACATTGCCCACGCGGATGGTCTGGGACGCTTGCGCTCAGTTGATCCTGTTGCTCGACCGCCGTCTCGTGGAACAGCGCGCAGCAGCGCTGTCCGGGCGCGCGGTGCAACCGATCGAATTCGATCCCGCAATCGCGTTGTCGGGATGTCCTGGCTCGCGGCTCCGGGCTCACATGCTCGGGCTCGCGGACCTCGCCGAGCGTCTCGGCGGTGGGCGCGGCCTGCCACCGGTTGCGGCAGCCAATTGGCGCGAGACGCTGCTGGACATTCTGTTCGAGCAGCCCGGCAATGGCCTGGCGGAAGCGATCAGGCTGCATTCCGGCCGGGTCGAGACATTGCCGCAGGCCGTCCGCCGGGCGCGTGATCTTCTGGCAGCGCACGCAGCCGAACCGCTCGATCTGGCGCAACTTGCGGCGTCGTCAGGCGTGGGGATCCGGGCGCTGCAGGGCGGCTTTCGCCGCCATTTCGGGATGTCGATCTCCGACATGCTGCTCGACATCCGGCTGGCGCGGCTCAATGCGCAATTGATGGCGGCTCCACCGGAGGCGCGGATCATCGACATCGCCTTCGACCTTGGCTTCACCCATCTCGGGCGGATGGCGGGGGCCTATCGCAACAAGTTCGGGGAGGCGCCGTCGGCCACGCTGCAACGCGTGCAGCGCGGTCGCTTCACGAATTGACGTGCACGAAATCCCGCAGCAGCGGATAGATCTCGTTATTCCACTTCTTGCCGCTGAACACGCCGTAATGGCCGACGCCGGCCTGCATGTGATGGACGCGGCGATAGGCGCGCACATTGGTGCAGATGTCCTGCGCCGAGAGCGTCTGGCCGATCGAGCAGATGTCGTCACGCTCGCCCTCGACCGTCATCAGGCCGATGCGCCGGACTGCCTTCGGGTCGACGGGACGGCCGCGATGCATCAGTCTGCCTTGCGGCAGCAGATGCTCTTGGAAAACGTCGCGCACCGTCTCGATGTAGAACTCCGCCGGCAGATCCATCACCGCGAAGTACTCGTCGTAGAAGGTCTTGATCGTTTCGGCCTTCTCGACCTCGCCTTTGGCGAGATGGTTGGCGAGATCCATGTGCTGCTTGACGTGGCGCTCGAGATTCATCGAGACGAAGGCCGTGAGCTGCACGAAGCCCGGATAGACCTTTCGGAAGGCGCCCCTGCATTGAAAGGGCACGTAGTGGATCAGGTTGTCCTCGAACCAGTCGATCGGCTTGCTCTTGGCGAACTCGTTGACCTTGGTCGGCTGGATCCGCGTGTCGATCGGTCCGGCCATCAAGGTCAAGGTGGCGGGGCGCGACGGATGGTCGTCCTCGCACATCACGGCGGTGGCCGCGAGTGCCGACACCGACGGTTGGCAGATCGCGACCATGTGCGGCCGCGGACCGAGCTGGCTGAGAAAACTGATGAGATGATCGGTGTAATCTTCCAGACCGAAGCGGCCGTGATCGCGCGGGATGTCTCGCGGATTGTGCCAGTCTGTGATATAGACGTCGTGATCCTGCAGTAGCGTCTTCACGGTGCCGCGCAGCAGGGTGGCGAAATGGCCGGACATTGGCGCGACAAGCAGCACCTTGGGCTGCTCCGGCGCAGCGTCCTTCTTGAAGTGCAGGAGCGAGCCGAACGGCGTCTTGAACGTGACCTCTTCGGTGACGGCGAGTTCGCGGTTGCCGACCATTGCGCTATCGATGCCATACGCCGGGCGGGCGTAGGTCAAGGCTGAGCGGGAGATCAGCTCAAGCGCGGCGGACAGACGCCGCATGGCGCGGCTGGATAGCCCTGATGGGATCAGGTTGAGATAGCGCATGGCGGCTGCCGCGCTCTGGCGCCACGGCTCGGTCAGGTCCATGTGGTTCTGATAGGCTTGGTACAGCAGCGCCATCGCGTCCGATCCATTACATGCATTGCTATATGCAATATCGGAGCCAGAACGGCCGAGTCTTGCCTGAAAAACTGGCATGTCGCTTGCTCGATGATATCTCCGACGTATCCGGCTCCGCGCATGATGCCGGTCGCACGAGCGGCACGATGGGCGAACGACAAACGACAATGCGGCAAGAGGGTAGGGCGACATGGCCAAAGCGACGTTGACCATCAGCAGCAAGAATTACTCGTCGTGGTCGCTGCGCGGCTGGCTGCTCGCCAGGTTTGCCGGACTGGATTTTGACGAGGTGATCGTCGGTCCGGACGACGCATCGGCTCGCGCCGAGATCCTGCTGCTGTCGTCCTCGATCCTGGTGCCGTGCCTACGCCACGATGGTGCGACGATCTGGGATACGCTGGCGATCGGCGAGTATCTCAACGAGACCTTTCCGGAGGCGGGCCTGCTGCCAGCCGACCGCATCCAGCGCGCGCATTGCCGCTCGATTTCGGGCGAGATCCATTCTGGCTTCACGACCCTGCGGGCGTCGCTGCCGGTCAATCTCAAGGGCCACTTTCCGGGCTTCAAGGTCTGGACGCGGGCGCAGGCCGACATCGATCGCATCTGGGCGATCTGGCGCGACTGCCTGGACATATCCGGCGGCCCATTTCTGTTCGGCCAGCGAGGCATGGCGGATGCGATGTATGCGCCGGTGGTGACGCGCTTCGTGACTTATGACGTGAAGCTCGAGCCGCGGCTCAGGGCCTATGCCGACCTGATCATGGCGATGCCGGAGATGCAGCAATGGATCGAGGCCGCCAAGGCCGAGCCCGAGGAGATCGAGGAGCTGGAGGTCGAGTACTAGGTGTACTGCCGTCAGCGGCGCGTGCCCGCGGCCCTTTGCAGCCGCGGCTCCAACGGCTCACGCCGCGGGCAGCGGCTGCTCAATTTGAAGCCGGATTTGCGTCTTCTCGGCGCGTGGCGCGGGCTGTCAGCACGTCACCATTGCCGTGTGGCGTCGGCCAAAACCCGGTTGTCGGCAATCAGTTCGGCTCGCGATGCCGCCCTGGCCTACCGATCTCTGCGTTGCAGACAGGGCGTGGCGTGGTTTTCGCATGGCACAATCCGCTTTCGGACGTGGTGGCCGCTGTGGCCGATCGATGGGCCGCAACGGTCGCCGATGTCGCGATCAACCGGTGGAGGCCGTCATGAACCAGCATGCAGTGGTGACCAAGTTCTCGCACGTGAAGCCCGAGGACACCGACTACAAGGGCGGTGGGTTGCGCGACTTCTTCCTGTACCGCGATCTCGGCATCGCCGACGCCACCGGCGGCCAGGTGATCTGCCACCTCGTCAAGGCCAATCCGGATTGTCCGCCGGTGGATGGCACAGGTTGGCATCGCCATGATTGCGATTTCCAGATCGTCATCATGATGAAGGGCTGGGCCCGCTTCATGTACGAGGACAAGCCGACCCTGGTGAAGGCCGGCGACGTCGTGCACCAGCGTCCCGGCATCGTGCACTACCTCTACGATTATTCCCCTGACATGGAATATATGGAGATCGTCAGCCCGGCCGACTTCAAGACGGTCGAGATGCCGCCGGCGACCGACAACGTGCCGCCGGTCACGCCCTGGACCTGAGCGCCAGATCTGCCTCTCCGTTAGTCTTTGGCATCCGGTTGCGGCAAGCGGCCGGAGGCTTCCCCTCACGATGTGGTGGGTCGTCTCCGATGTGTCCGACATCTAGCGTGAACAGATCGCGCACCAGATGCGGCATCCGATTCGGACGCGATTCGTTCCAGCAGCGTTCCAAGGATTAAGACTGCAAGGAAGCGCCGTCGCATTTTGAAACACGGCACGCGCGCTGCCCGTCTCGCGCCTTGGTGCTCTACATTGCCCCTTGCGACCGGTCTGGCGCCGGTCCATCACCCGCGAGGGGAGCATCGATCATGACATTGACCACATTGGCTTGGCTCGCGCTCGCGGCCTACGGCGCGCATATTCTCGAGGAATACACGTTCGATTGGCGCAATTGGGCGCGGACGGTGATGAAGCTGCCGGTCGAGTGGAGCGACTTCTACGTGACGAACGCGCTGGTGGTCGTGCTCGGCGCGGTGCAGGCAGAGCTTGCCGAGACGTGGCCGCCGGCCGCGCTCACCTACGCGGCGCTGATGATCATCAACGCCGTCTTCTTCCACATCCTGCCGTTCCTGCGCAGCGGAGGCAGATTCTCGCCGGGGCTGGCGACGGCGCTGATTCTGTTCTTTCCGATTGCAATTGCGATGTGGCGGCGAGCGTGGGGTGACGGTGTGCTCGACGTTGGAACGGCTGCCCTCGCGATCGTCGCCGGCTCGCTGCTGATGGCCTATCCGGTCGTGATGCTCAATCTGCGTTCAAAACCATATTTTCGGCAAGACCGGCCCTGAGCAGAACTCAGGGCCCGGCATGATCAATAAGACGAAGCGCGATCGGCAACGAAGCTCGGCTGCGGACGGCGTCCATTGCGCTCGTCAAATCGCGCGCGCGGGAACCGCCAGCCGATGACGGTGGCTTCGAGCGCGCCGCCGGATTCCTTGTTGTGCCATTTGCCATCAATGTAGAAGCAGGGGAACGGCAGTTGATAGGTGCCGCTGTGATCCTCGCACAGCACCTCGACCGTCTGTCCGGGCGGCGGCTCACCGCTGCCGTCGAATTGCGCCAGCCGTTTTTCGCGCGTAGCCATTCTGTCCATCTCCCTAAAAACGGGTCCCAGCCGGAACTTCAATGCGCGATTGAGGTCTCAGTATGGTATCAATCAGGAAACTCCGTCAGTTCCACGCAAAATCATGTGTTGGGCAAGCCAATGAGAAAATTGTGATGCGAAAATTCATTGCCGCGCGAATCATCTTTGCCGCGAGCGCGCTCGCGACAGGTGTGAGTTCTGCCGGACATGCGCAGGATATTCCGGGCATCGAAATCTGCACTGCAGAAAAGGCGATGGATCGACGGACATCATGTCTGCAGAGCAATATCGATTTCCTGCAGAAGACGATGACCAAGCAATCGCTCGATCAGCAGCAGAAGCTCGATGCGGCGAATCGGCAGATCCAGGCGCTGAAGGCTGCGCTGATCTCGCAGCAGGGCCTGATCGACGAACTCAAGGCGTCGCAGGCGAAACTTGCGGACGAGCTGAGGAAGAAGGCCGATGCGCCGGCCGCCAAGGACGCGGCGCCGGCGAAGCCGGCCGGCAAATAGCACGGCCCGCAGCGCAACAACGATCAAGCGCATGTGGATCTCCGCGCGCAGGATCGGGCGCTTCGATAGGAGAGAGGCGTGTCCACCAACCCGGCCCAGAAAGCGCTCTGGTTCATCGAGAGCCATCTGTCGGCGCCATTGACGCTGGATGAGGTCGCGGCCATCGCCGGCGTGTCGCGCTTCCACATCGTGCGCGCGTTCGCGGCGGCGACCGGCGTCTCGGTGATGCGCTATGTCAGGCTGCGCCGTCTCAGCGAGGCGGCACGGGCTCTGGCCTCTGGCGCACCCGACATTCTCAGTCTCGCGCTCGAGGCTGACTACGGCTCCCACGAAGCGTTCACGCGCGCGTTCCGCGACCAGTTCGGCGTCACGCCGGAAGCGGTGCGCGCCCGTGCGCGCCTCGATGGCCTCGCACTGCAGGAGCCGATCCTGATGAACCAGACCCCGCTCGATGATCTCGCCGCCCCACGCTTCGTCACCGCGCAGCCGCTGCTCGTCGCCGGCCTCGGCGATCGCGTCAGCGTCGACAATGGCGCGGGCATTCCCGCCTTGTGGCGCCGCTTCAACGAGATCGTGCACGAGGTTCCGGCGCGCCGCGGCGTGGTGGCTTATGGCGTGTGCTGCAACGGCGACGATGCCGGCAATTTCGACTACATCGCCGGCGTCGAGGTGGCCGATTTTTCCGACCTGCCTCGGACCTTCAGCCGCGTGCGGGTTCCGGCGGCGACGTTCGCCGTGTTCACCCATGCCGGCCACGTCTCGTCGATCCGCCGCACTGTACACACGATCTGGAATCGCTGGTTGCCGCAGTCGGGCTATGAGGTCGCCGATGCGCCGAACTTCGAGCGCTATGACCAGCGTTTCGGACCCGCTCACCGGCAATGGCGGCCTGGAAATCTGGCTGCCGGTGATCCGCTAAACATCGCGCGCGGTACCAACTTGCGTCGACACGCTGCAAGCGTCTCCCTCAGCAGGGCTGCTCTGCGGTCTCGCGCTCAGCCGCTTGCTTGGCAAGCCGTGCCGGCTTTGCGATAACCTCACGCCTAACAACCATGCGCCGCAGCGCGGCGACGAAAGCGGGAGGTCGTCCGATGTCCGACATGCGCGTGCTCGCCACCGATCTGGAATTTCCGGAAGGGCCCGTGGTGATGCCCGACGGCTCGGTGGTGCTGGTCGAGATCCGCGGCAAGCGCCTGACGCGGGTGTTTCCCGACGGCCGCAAGGAGATCGTGGCGCAGATTCCGGGCGGGCCGAACGGCGCAGCCCTCGGGCCCGACGGCAAGATCTACATCTGCAACAATGGCGGCTTTTCCTGGATTCCGACCGGCAAGATGATCATGCCGGGCCCACAGCCCGAGGACTATCTCGGCGGCTCGATCCAGCGCGTCGATCTGCAGAGCGGCACGATCGAGACCGTCGTCAGCCGCTGCGGCGAGCACGCGCTGCGCGGGCCGAACGATCTGGTGTTCGACCGTCACGGCGGCCTGTGGTTCTCGGACCTCGGCAAACGCCGCGCCCGCGACATGGACGTCGGCGCGTTCTATTACCTCAAGCCCGGCATGAGCGAGATCGTCGAGGCCGTCCACGGCATTCTGCCGGCCAACGGCATCGGGCTATCGCCGGACGAGAAGACGGTCTACATCGCGGAGACGCCGACCGCGCGTCTCTGGGCCTACGATCTCGCCGAGCCCGGCACGGTGAAGCCGCGCGAGGTGATCTATCGCGGCGAGCGCGGCCGCCCGATCGCGGGGCTCGGGGGCTACCAGATGTTCGATTCGCTCGCGGTCGAGGCGAACGGCAATGTCTGCGTCGCCACGCTGGTGACCGGCTGCATCAGCGTCATCGCGCCCGACGGCACGCTGGTCGAGCAGGTGCCGACTGGTGACCGAGTCACGACGAACATCGCCTTCGGTGGTCCCGAGCTGAAGACGGCCTACATCACGCTGTCGGGCAGGGGTGAGCTGGTGGCGATGGACTGGCCGCGACCGGGCCTGGCGCTGAATTTTCTGAACAAGTGACGCTCTACGTGATAGTTCCGTCATCGCGAGCGCCAGCGAAGCCATCCAGGGCGGCACATGCGACTCTGGATTGCGTCGTCGCTCGCTCTCCTCGCAATGACGGACACTGCTGATGCCCTTTCTTGAACCAGTCACCCTTCGCGGCCCGCATGCGAGCCTTGTGCCGCTGTCGGCGGACCATCACGACGCGCTGGTCGAGGCCGTCAGTGACGGCGAATTGTGGAGGCTGTGGTACACCGCAGTTCCGAAACCCGAGACCATGACCAAGGAGATCGAGCGGCGGCTCGGCCTGTTCGCCACGGGAAGCATGCTTCCGTTCACGGTGCTCGATGCCGACGGCCGTGTCGCCGGCATGACCACCTACATGAACGTCGATGCCGCCAACCGCCGCGTCGAGATCGGCTCGACCTGGTATGCGAAGCGGGTGCAGCGCAGCGCGCTCAACACGCAGTGCAAGCGGCTGCTGCTGGCGCACGCCTTCGAGGCGATGGACTGTATCGCCGTCGAGTTCCGCACCCATTTCTTCAACCACCAGAGCCGGCGCGCCATCGAGCGGCTCGGCGCCAAGCAGGACGGCATTTTGCGCAGCCACCAGATCGCGCCGAACGGCACGCTGCGGGATACCGTCGTCTACAGCATCACCGCGGCCGAATGGCCGACCGTGAAGGCGCATCTCGACTACCAATTGAATGACAAGCCGCGCTGACCGCGCTATGGCCGCTTGCCGCCTCGCGCGGCTGATGATGACGAGACCGGGACGAACGACCAGATGGATACCTTCGACTATGTGATCGTGGGCGCCGGCTCCGCCGGCTGCGTGCTGGCGAGCCGCCTCAGCGAGGACCCTGAGGTCACGGTGTGCGTGCTGGAGGCGGGGCCGCGCGACTGGCATCCCTACATCCATCTGCCCGCCGGCTTCATCAAGACCTTCTACATGAAGAGCATCAACTGGGGCTATCAGCAGGAGCCGGGGCCGTACACGGCGGGGCGCAGCATCTATGCGCCGCGCGGCAAGACGCTCGGCGGCTCCTCCTCGATCAACGGCCATGTCTACAATCGCGGCCAGCGCCAGGATTTTGACACCTGGGCGCAGATGGGCAATCGCGGCTGGAGCTATTCCGACGTGCTGCCGAATTTCAAGCGCATGGAGAAGCGCATCGGCGCCGGCGAGGACCAGTATCGCGGCCGCGACGGCAACCTCATCGTGACCACCATGGAGTGGAAGGACACGCTGTGTGAGGCTTTCATGGATGGCGCTGTCTCGCTCGGTATCCCGCGCAACCCGGACTACAACGGCGCCATTCAGGAAGGCGTCTCATACGTCCAGCGCACCATCCAGAACGGCCGCCGCGTGTCGTCAGCGACCGCTTTCCTGCGTCCGGCCAGCAAGCGGCCGAACGTCGAGGTTCGCACCCACGCCCATGCCACCGGCGTTGTGCTGGAAGGCAAACGCGCGGTCGGCGTGCGTTACAGCCGCGGCGGGCGCGGCGGGGCGCCGGTCGAGGTGCGCGCGCGAAAAGAGGTGATCCTGTCCGGTGGTGCCTACAACTCGCCGCAGCTCTTGCAGCTCTCGGGCATCGGCGCGCCCGCGCTGCTGCAGGAGCATGGCATCGAGGTGCGCCATGCGCTCAACAGCGTCGGCGAGGGCCTGCAGGACCACTACGCGCCGCGCACGGTGGCGCGTGTCAAGAACATCAAGACCGTCAACGAGCTCGCGCGCGGCCTCAATCTATGGGGCGAGGCGCTGAAATGGGCGGTGACGCGGCGCGGCATCCTGTCGCTGTCGCCGACCATGGTCTACTGCTTCTGGCACTCCGGCGAGACCGCGGAGCGCTCCGACCTGCAGCTCACCTTCACGCCGGCGAGCTACAAGGAGGGCGTGCAGGGCCAGCTCGAGGACGAGCCCGGCATGACGGTCGCTTCCTGGCAGCAGCGCCCGGAGAGCCGCGGCTACGTCCGCATCCGCTCGGCCGACCCGTTCGCGCCGCCGCTGATCCAGACCAACTATCTCACCGCCGAGCTCGACCGCCGCGTGGTCGTCGCCGGCATGAAGCTGGCGCGCCGGCTGCTGGCCTCGGCCCCGCTCGCGCCGTACTACGCCTATGAGGATTTCCCGGGACCGAAGGTGAACAGTGACGATGAGTTCCTGGCCGCGGCGACGCAGCGCGCCACCACCACCTTCCATCCCGGCTGCTCCTGCCGGATGGGCCCAGCGGACTCGACCTGGGCAACGGTCGACGACCAGCTCCGCGTCCATGGTCTCGAGGGCCTGCGCGTCGCCGACGCCTCGATCATGCCGCGCATGATCTCCGCCAACCTCAACGCCGCGACCTTGATGATCGGCGACAGGGCGGCGGACCTGATTTTGGGCAAGGCGCCGGTGGCGGAGAGTTTGTCGGCGTAGTTGGGGCCGTCGCCGCTTATCGTTCGAGCCCGTGTCGTGCCGCACGACCAGTGCGCCCCCCTCCCCCTAGCGGGGAGGGGAGTGCACCGCCTGCGCGGCAGACTATGCTTCCGATCACGAGCTTGACTACTTCACCAGCCTGAACCGCCCGCCCTCGACCTTGATCAGGAACGCCGAGCGTTCGTCGTAGCCGTTGTGGTCGGTCGGGCTCATGTTGGAGAGGCCGTTGTTGAGATAGACGTCCTTGCCGCGCTCCAGTTCGTCGCGCAGTGCGGCGCGAAACTCTGCGGTGCCCGGCTTGGCCGCCTTCAATGCGGCCGGGATGGCGCGCTTGAGCAGCGTGGCGGTGTCCCACAGATGTGCGGCGAAGATGTTCGGCTTGTCACCATTGGCGGCCAGATAGGCTGAAACGAATTCGTCATTGGCGCGGCGGAACGGATCCTCCGCGGGGAGGTCGTCGGCGATCGAGAACGCTTCGCCGGCGAACACCGCGCCCTCGACATTCTCCTTGCCGAGCTTGATGAACTCCTGCGTCGCGACGCCATGGGTCTGGAAAATCCTCCCCGCATAGCCGCGCTCGCGCAGCGCCTGTTGCGGCAGCACCGCCGGCGTGCCGGCGGACGCGATGAACACCGCATCCGGATTGGTGGCGATCACCTTGAGCGCCTGGCCGGTGACGCTGGTGTCGCCGCGCGCATAGACCTCGTGCGTGGTCACCGTGAGCCCGAGCTTCGGCGCCAGCTTCGTCACCTCCTGATAATAGCCCTCGCCATAGCCGTCGGACACGCCGATGAAGCCGAGCGTCTTCACCCCGGTCTTGGCGATGTATTTGAGCATCGCCGCGGCCATGATGTCGTCATTGGGCACGACCTTGAATGCCCATTTGCGCTTGTCGTCCATCGGCTGCACGATCGCGGTCGAGGCCGCCAGCGACAGCAGCGGCGTCCTGCTTTCGAGCGCGACGTCGAGCATCGGCATGGTGACCGGCGTCAGCGAGGAGCCGATGATGACGTCGACACCGTCCTGGATCACCAGGCGGCGCGCGTTCTGCAGTCCCTTCACGCTGTCGGATTCGTCGTCGAGCGCGATGTAGACGATCTTCTCGCCGCCGATCTCCTTCGGCAGCGCAGCCACCGCCTTGATCTGCGGCTGCCCGAGCGCCGAGCCGGGCCCGGTTGCGGACACCACGATACCGACCTTGATGTCGGCGCACGCGGGCGAGCCGAAAGCCATCGTTGCAGCAATTCCGATCGCCGTGAGCGCGGCTCTCATCGCATATCCTCCCCGTTGAGCGTGCTCGGCGCGTTGACTGGCCGAGACTTTGGCCGATGAGCGTAGCCGGACCGGCGGCCTCGTGTCTGTCCCCGTGGTTGGTGACGCGGGGCGGCGCTTCCAGCCAGGGCGGGTTGCTGCTAGGTTTCGGCGAACAAAGAGATCCGGGAGGAACGCATGGAGGCTCAGGAGCCTGGCATCGAGGCGGCCGGTGCCGTCGGCGCGATGGTGCTCGCGATCGGACAGCCCGCATTTCCGCAAGTCCTGATCGAGACGTTGCGCATCGTTGCCGATGTCGGCCACTGCATGGTGTTCGCCTTCGAGGACCAGCGCTCGGCGCGCTGCCTGCTCAGCACGGGGAACATCGCGATCGGGCCCGACCTCGGCGCGGCCTATTCGGAGCACTTCCACATCGCCGATCCGAACCGGGATACGATCTTTCGCGAGCGCGCGGAGGCGCGCCACATCCTGCTGCCGAACTTCGCGCGCCGCATGTACCCGAAGGGTTACCGCAAGCTGTTCTTCGAGGACTCCGAGATCGTCGACAAGGCCGCCACCGCGATCTGGGTCGGCGAGCACTGCACCTACGTGAACTTCTATCGTACTGCTGCTCAAGGCGGTTTTGCGCCCCACGAGCGCCAGCGCATCGCCGCGGTCGCCCCGATCGTGGGGGCCATCGTCGCGCGTCATTGCCAGGATCGCGCTGCCGCGATGGATCCGGCCGATAGATTTGCTTCGTTGTTCGCCGCCGGCGGACCGCTGTCGGTCCTGACCGCGCGGGAGAAGGACGTCTGCCGTCGCATCCTCGAAGGCTTCACCTCCGAGGCGATCGCCGGGGCTCTCGGCATCGCCCTCAACTCCGTCTTCACCTATCGCAAGCGCGCCTATGAGAAGCTCGGCATCGCCTCGCAGAACGAGCTGTTCGCGATCGCCCTCCGCCTGATGACGACACCGCGGCCGCTGAACTGAGCGAGGGGCTCGCCTGCTGTCACCCATCGCCGGGACAGACGTTGCCGGAGCGTGCGGCTAGCCTGCGCCGTCAGAACCGGAGACCGAGAGTGAGCACAGCACCGCATTTCGACATCGATACCGCCGCGTTCTGGGCCGATCCCTATCCGGCGCTGGCTCGCATGCGCCAGGAGACGCCGATCGCCTTCGTGCCGCAGCTCGGCAGCACGCTGTTGTGCCGTCGCGACGACATCTTTGTCTCCGAGAAGCAGGTCGACGTCTTCAGCTCACATCAGCCGCAGGGCCTGATGAACCGGCTGATGGGCCACAACATGATGCGCAAGGACGGCGCGGCGCATATGGCCGAGCGCCAGGCGATCGCGCCGGCGGTGTCGCCGCGCGCGGTGCGGGTGCACTGGCTGGCGCAGTTCCAGGCCCACGCCGACCGGCTGATCGACGCGCTCGATCCTGCGACGGACGTGGATCTCGTTCGCGATTTCGCGCTGCCGTTCTCGGCCGAGTGCCTGAAGCTGATCACCGGCCTCACCAACATGCGCTTCCAGGACATGAATGCGTGGTCGCAGGCCATGATCGACGGCATCGCCAACTACACCGGGGATCCCGCGGTCGAGGCGCGTTGCAACGCCGCGACATCAGGCATCGACGCTGCCATCGACGACATGCTGCCGGTGCTGGAGAAGACCCCGAACCAGAGCCTGCTTGGCGTGATGCTCGCCACGCAAATGCCGATGGAGAGCGTCCGCGCCAACATCAAGCTCGCCATCTCGGGCGGCCAGAACGAACCGCGCGATGCGATCGCCGGCACGGTGTGGGCGCTTCTGACGCATCCCGAGCAGCTCGCGCTGGCCATCCATGGCGAGGTGCGCTGGCTCCAGGTGTTCGAGGAATATGCCCGCTGGATCTCGCCGATCGGCATGTCGCCCCGGCGCATCGCCAAGCCCTGGACGATTCGCGACGTCGCCTTCGAACCGGAGGAGCGCGTGTTCCTGATGTTCGGCTCGGCCAATCGCGACGAGGCGCATTTCACCGACCCCGATCGCTTCGACGTCCGCCGCGACGTCTCCAAGAGCATCGCCTTCGGCGCAGGCCCGCATTTCTGTGCGGGCGCCTGGGCCTCGCGCGCGATGATCGCCGACGTCGCGCTCCCGACGCTGTTCGCGCGGCTCAAGAACCTGCGCCTGCGTGACACCGAGCCGGTGCGCATCGGCGGCTGGGCCTTTCGCGGCCTGCTCAATCTGCCGGTGACCTGGGACGCGACGCAGGATTGATCCTCGCCGCGGCCCTTGCGGGGGGGGGGGGCGCCGTGCTCAGGCGGCCTCTACGCCCTGCCTGCTGCGATCGCCTGCGCCTCTGCGGCTGCGCGCTGCATGCTGGACGACATCTCGCCGGTGACCGTGCTCTGCTCCTCGACGGCGGCGGCGGTCGAGGTGACGTATTCGCTGACGTTCTGGATCTCGACCTTGATCGCGTTCAGCGCATTCACGACCTCGCTGGAGATCCCGTTCAGTCCGGCGATCTCCGCGCCGATCTTGTCGGTGGCGGCCTTGGCCTGCGTGGCGAGATTCTTGACCTCCGACGCGACCACGGCAAAGCCGCGGCCGGCATCGCCGGCGCGCGCCGATTCGATCGTGGCATTGAGTGCCAGCAGGTTGATCTGCCCGGTGATGTTGCCGATCAGCTCGACGATGCCGCTCATCGCCTGCGTCGCCTCGCTCAGGCGCTTGGCCTGCGAATCGGCGGAGGCGACCCGGTCAGCCGCCCCCATCGCGGTCTCGCGGGACTTCGTCATGGCCTCGGAAATCTCGCGCACCGAGGCGTTCAATTCCTCGGCACCCGCGGCGACGGACTCCATCATGCCGCGGACTCGCTCATTGCCCATCCGCACCAGCACTTGCTTGGTGACGTCGGTGGCGTATTTCACGACCTTGAACGGCTTGCCGTTGAGGTCGAGGATTGGATTGTAGGAGGCCTGAATCCAGACCTCGCGACCGCCCTTTCCGATCCGCTTGTATTCCGCGGTCTGATATTCGCCGCGGTTCAGGGCGGCCCAGAAGTTGCGGTAGGCCGCACCGTCGCGCTCTGACGGATCGACGAACATCGAATGATGGCGGCCCTTGATCTCGGACAGCGTATAGCCGAGCGCCTGCAGGAAATTGTTGTTGGCGTCGATGATGGTGCCGTCCAGTTCGAACTCGATCACGGCCTGCGATTTGCTGATGGCCGCGATCTGTCCGGCGAGATCGGCATTCCGAAGCTTCTGAGCGGTCACGTCGGTGGCGAACTTGACGACCTTGAAGGGCTTTCCGTTCTGATCGAACACCGGATTATAGGACGCCTGAATCCATACCTCCTTGCCGCCCTTTCCGATTCGCTTGTATTCCGCGGCCTGATATTCGCCGCGGTTCAGGGCGGCCCAGAACTCGCGATAGGCGGCACTGTTGCGCTCCTCCGGCGAAACGAACATGCTGTGATGTTTGCCCTGGATCTCCGGAAGGCTGTAGCCCAGCGCATTCAGAAAATTGTCGTTGGCGGTGACGATGGTGCCGTCCAGGTTGAATTCGATCACGGCCTGTGATCGGCCGATGGCCGCGACCTGAGCGCTGTAGTCGAGGTTCTGCAGCCGCACGCTGGCGTCGGACCACTCGACGACCGTTCCGGCGCGGCTTCCGTCCGGGTGCTTCAAGGGCTGCGCGATCAGATCGAACGTCCACTTGCCGATCTTGATGGTGGCCCGGTGCTCGGAGGCGAGGGCCTGCAGCATGCGGCGCTGGTGGGTCGGGTCCTTGTGGAAGACGTCGATGTTGGTGCCGATGAGGCCGTCGACGCGGAAGTTCGGCAACTGCGTCTTGAGATCGGCCTCCGCCTCACGCATCAGCGCCCGTACCGCCTCGTTCATGTAGACGATGTTGAGCTTGTCGTCAGCGACCATCACCTTCGCGGTGATCGCGTTTGCGGCCAGGGCGGCCAGGGATGCGGCGTTGTTCTTGCGGCCAAACATGATGGTCTCCTGTGCAAACGATCACGCCAGCGATGTGCACATCCTCGTGATCACGCGGTAGTTGCTGTGATCCAGAGACGGCGCTGACTGCGATCATTCCTGAACTCGATGATTCCCGTAAATTCCCGGGGGCTTTATTCAATCTAACAGCTCGTCAGTAAGATTCGGTTAGGCAGCAATCTGCAGAGATGTTCTGATTGTGCAGGAATGGCCGTGAATCTGCGGGGCGTGTTCAAGTGTCGCAGGGCCGGGATTGCCTTAGATCACGATCGACATGATCCTCGGCGCTAGGCTCCAACCAGATTGGATGGTATCGGCTTCGACATGCCAGAGAAGGACATTGCCGAAGTCATCGCGGTGCCGAGGGTGTTTCTCGACAGCCTCGGCATCGGCATCTCGATCGTCGACAGTGCAACGGGACATATCCGGTTTGCGAACGCCGAATGCTGCCGGATCGTCGGATACACGCTGGAGCAGCTCAAGACCGGTGGGCTGACCTTTGTCGATCTGACGCATCCAGAGGACCGGGAGCGCAATCGGCTGCAGCACGACAAGCTGCTTGCAGGCGAGATCGCGACCTATCAGCTCGACAAGCGCTATCTCCAGCCGGACGGAAGCGTCGTGTGGGGACGCGTGACCGTCAATCCGGTCAGGGACGCCAGGGGCCGCCTGAAGTGGTTCTGCGCCGTGGTCGAGGACATCACGACAACCAGGATCCTGGAAGAACAGCTTGCGGCCGCGGAGAAGCTCGCTGGGCTGTCGACGTTCAACCTGATCGTCGATGCAGACGAGTCCAAGGGAGATTTTCCGCCGGCGTCGCCATCGTCGCTGCGCGACATGTTGTGCCACGTGCATCCCGAGGATCGGAACGGGCTCGAGCAGGTCATCCGTCGTGCGATCATGAAGCGAACCGGCTACACGCGCGACTACCGGGTGCTTGGCAAAGCCGGTGCGGTGCGCTGGGTCCGTGGCATGGCGACCTCCGTCTACAGCCCGTCCGACGGACGAACCCATCTCGTCGGCGCGACGATCGACGTCACCGCGGATCATCTCGATCGCGATCGCCAGGTGCCGGAGTCCATTCGCAGGATCCTGGAACACATTGAGACGAACTGGGATCAGAAGATATCGATCCAGCAACTCGCGGTTCGCTACGGCGTCAGCCCCCGCACGGTCTATCAGTACTTCGCGAAGAGTGGTGTGTCCTTGGCCGAGAAGATCAAGCTGACGCGAATCCAACATGCGCACCGCATGCTGTATGATGCGAAAGCGGGTGACACGGTGACGTCGATCGCCCTGCGATGTGGCTTCAGCAATCCGGGGCATTTCGCCAGGGAGTATCGAAAGATCTATGGTGAGACGCCGTCGGAAAGTCTGAGGCAGGCGTCATTGCCGCTGGCGGCGCGGGGTGAAGCCGCCGCTGCTCCGTCCGCCCGCTGATCGTCAGCCGACCTTCACGGCATCACGTCTGGATGGAGCAACCGGCCAGATGTGCCCGACGGGCAATCTCCGCATGCTTCGTATGCGCGAAATGCCCGTCGGGTTAGTTTGCCGCAGCCGCGCCGGCTTGCGTCGTCGGGCAAATCAGACCGATGGTCTTGCCCATCCCGCCTCGAGCAGAGGGACGTACGCGTCGTCACGAACGTGGAGGTGGGCTGCGATGGACGTGACGGCTGTGCCAGACGAGCGCAGGCGGCACGGACGGCGAAGTCGTGTGGTCCTGGCCTCT
>NZ_JAUHIR010000016.1:0-153667 GCF_032381375.1 Bradyrhizobium sp. SZCCHNR1017
ATAATATCAAGCAGAGGAGACGATCATGTCGGAGCAGAAGGCGGAGAAGCGCCCGATTACTCCCGGCAAGATAAAAGCGGCTCGCCGGTTGAACAGCAAGCCATTGACATGGCTTGCGTTCAACCGTGCCGTTCGGTCGGAGCGCGTGCCGCGCTCGCAGTTTCTGCGAACTGAATCAATGCGATCTGTGGCACTCATCGTAGTACAGCGGGCTCAAGCGTAGAGTATCGAAAGTCTCTTAAATCCCTCGCTTGAAACAAGGCCAAGCGTGATCAGGACCTGCTTGAACCGGCCGTATTCCCGTGCAATTTCTTGGCCGTCGTAGAAGGCTCTTTGTCTTGCAAAGAGAGCTCCCGGTTTCTTTGCACCCTTTGGACAGGCCACCGTTCCTCTCAACCACGATTCGAAAATCGTTCGAATGCGGTCAGGCGCTGCAGCCGCGGCTCGAGATCGCGGAGATAAACCTCGTCTCTAAGATACGCGACCTCGGCTTCGATGGAGGACTCTTGCACGTTGACGTACCACGGCTTCGGCCGTCCATCCGTACCGTCGGACCACCGATAGCCGCGCTTCTTCAGGGAATCCTTGAGGCCGAAGGGAGACTGCTCCGCCCACACCCTAATGATCGGCTTGCGCGCGGTCTGGAGCAAGGCAGCCAACGCCGGCGCGCCTGTCGTGGGCAGGACGAAATCCAGGACCTCAAGCAGAGCGTGGCAGTCGTCGACTGCGCGATGGGCCTGGTGGAAGAATCCGGCGCCGTGCAGAAGGTAACCCAGCTGGGCGCCGGCGAAGCCGTGCGAGCGCCAGTCGACCTCGGTCGCGCTGCAGCCCCAGGCCTTACGCTCGAAAATCGGCCAGTAGCGCTCGGCGAACCGACGGTCGAAGGCCGCGTTGTGGGCGATGACGATGGCCGCGCCGGCGACGAACGCCGATACCGCGTCCGGATCGATACGCTGTCCGGCGACCATCTCGTCGGTGATGCCGGTGAGCGCCGTCACCTCGGCGGAGATGGGGCGGCTGGGTTCATGGAAGGCGGAGAAGACGCTCCTGACGCCGACGATGCGACCTTCCCGGATGTAGTCGAATGACAGCATGCCGAGTTCGATGATCTCGTCCCGGGAGTGGGTCGAGGCCGGTGGTCTTGGTGTCCAGCAGGACGGCCGTCCTGACCTCCTCTCCGATGGCGGCAGGGGAGGGGGCCCGGGGGACAAGCCTGCGCAGCACCCGGTAATCGGGCGATTGGGCGAGGGCATCTGCCATGGCCGCCAAGTCGGCAGCCTCGTCAAAATGGTGTCGGTGGAATCGCGGCGCGGCAGTCATGACGCGCCACCATACCCAAGCAAATGACCACCAGGTATCGGAGCAAGGCGATTCACGGCCATTTTCGGCCCACCTCGAGCCTCGCCAGGCAGTGCGAAGAGGATCACTTGGTTTCCCGATATTGATCAGCGGCCATGTCGGAACCCGGCGCCGTCATTCGTCTTAATTCCGGACCGTTGAAACCGGAGTTCCGCGTACATGGCCCCCCGCGCCAATTGGAAAGGCTTCCTGCGCCTGTCGCTCGTCACGTGTCCGGTGGCTCTCTACCCGGCCACGTCCGAGTCCGAGAAGATCAGCTTCAACCAGCTAAACCGGACGACCGGCCATCGGATCAAGTACGTCAAGGTCGATGCCGACACCGGCGAAGAGGTTCCCAACGAGGACATCGTCAAGGGCTATGAGCTCGAGAAGGGCCAGTACATCGAGGTCTCGAAGGAAGAGCTTGAGGAGATCGCCCTGGAGTCCACGCGTACCATCGAGATCGACGAGTTCGTCGACAAGGCCGACATCGACCCGCGCTATCTGATCCGCCCCTACTATCTGCGCCCCGACGGCAAGGTCGGCCATGACGCCTTTGCGGTGATCCGCGAGACCATCCGAGAGATGAACAAGGTCGCGATCGGCCGGATTGTGCTCATGAACCGCGAGCACATCATCGCGCTCGAGCCGATGGACAAGGGCCTGGTCGGCACCCTCCTGCGGTATCCTTATGAGGTGCGGTCGGAGCAGGAGTATTTCGACGATATCCAGGACGTGAAGATCACGAAGGACATGCTGGACCTCGCCCGGCACATCGTGAACCAGAAGGCAGGGACGTTCGCGCCGGAGAAGTTCGAGGACCACTATGAGACCGCGCTGATCGACCTGATCAATCAGAAGCGTGCGGGCAAGACGATCCGCCCGAAGGATCGGCCGAAGGGCGAGAACGTGGTCGATCTGATGGAGGCGCTGCGCCGTTCGGTCGGGCAGCAAACGCAGCCCTCGGATGCGAGCAAGCCCGCGAAGAAGCGGAAGAAGGCTGCCGCTGGCCAGAAGGAGATGCTGATGCCGATCGCCGGCAAGAAGGCTGCCGCCAAGGAGGCGCCGGCGAAAAAGCCACCCGCCGGCCGCCAGCGGAAGTCGGCTTGAAGCATCCTGTGACTCCGGACGGGCGCTGCTTCGTCGTTAAAGGGCGCCTTTGGCGGATGGCCGATCCTCGCCTCAGGGAGACCGAGCGCTCCCTGCTGACCCCGGCAGCTGATGTCGGCCAGGCGCGCCGTTCGAGCCGCCAAGGCGGCGGAGGATCCGAAGGCTGAAGCCGCGGCGCACCGCGCCGTGGACCAAGCCAAGAGAGCGCTGGGGAGCGGGGGCCCGTCTGGTGGACGGACGGCTCGCCCGATCTGAACCGCCATATGGCAAGGAACACGCCCTACGCCGCATGGTACGTTGAGGCCTTACATTCGTGCAGGTAACCTCCCGTGCCACGTAAGCTGAAAACCTATCAGACCTCGCTCGGCTTCTACGATCTCGCGATCGCCGCGCCGTCCATGAAGGCGGCGCTTGAGGCATGGGGCGCCGGCAGCAATCTCTTCCACCAAGGGGCCGCCAGGGAGACTGAGGATCCGGCCGTGGTCGCCGCTACCATGGCAAAGCCAGGCGTGGTCCTGAAGCGCCCAGCCGGATCGAGCGGCCGCTTCGCGGAGCAAGCTGGTATGCCAGACCTAGATGATGACTCCGGCGGTGCGAGGAGAAGGCGCCGTCTCGAACCGAAACGGAAAGTGGCACCCGAGATCAGCGCGGAGGACAAGCGCAAGGCCGCCGTGGAGTTCGAGCGCGAGCAGAAGAGACGCGAGGCCGAGCGCCGCAGGGAAGAGGCAGCGCGGGAGAAAGAGCGGGCCAGACGTGAAAAGCTGATCGTCAAAGCGCAGGCGGCGCTGGAGGCAGGACAGCGGCAGTACGAAGAACGAAGGGAAGCTCTCGACGCGGAGCGGCTTGAGCTGGAGAAAAGAATCGAGGCCGAAGAGACGCGATGGGAGAGCGAACGGAGAAAGCTCAACGAAGCGCTGCGCCAGTCGAGGGATTAGGTCTCCACGCTTTATTCCCGGCGGCCTCAGGGCAGCATTCGTCCAGCAGCCGAGCATGAGTCGAATTAACTATGACAGCGGGGACCGTGTCCGACAGATTGTCCCTTCCTAGTCCTCGCGAGGAAAGTGTAATAGGCTGTTAACTATCGATTTTTCATCAGATTTGATTGCGGTGCAGTATGCGCGCTGCTGTTGTCATCTCATGCTGCTTTTTGGCTCTCTCTTCCGCAATTGCGCGAGAGGTAAAGGGCGTTCCGCAAATTGTTGACGCGGACACCGTTTACGAGGGGACCGTCAAGATTCGACTTCTTGGGATCGACGCGCCTGAGACGGACCAGGTTTGCCTCGACGCGGGTGGTAAGGCTTGGGATTGCGGCATTGTGGCCAGACAACAGCTGAGAGCCTTTGCGCGCGAGCAATCCTGGAACTGCGAACTGACCGGCCAGGACGTCTATAGGCGGCATCTTGGGTCCTGCACAGTTTCTGGTCAGGATGTCTCACGTTGGCTAGTGAGAAACGGCTGGGCGCTGGCGTTTCGACGCTACTCGACGGCCTACGTTGCGGACGAAGATTTCGCCCGAGAACAGAAGCGCGGCCTCTGGAGCGGCGCTTTTGTAGCTCCCTGGGAGTGGAGGCATCGCAGCAACAATACCGTGATCCTTGGCGCGGTCGCCGTACCCGCGCAGGCGCAACGGATACTGATGGCGCCGGCTACTGTGGCCGAGCCGCCTTCGCCCGCTTGTGTCATCAAGGGCAATCTTAAAGGTGCTCATGAATGCATCTATCACGTGCCCGGAGGACGGTTCTACGATCGGCTGTCGATGGATCGAAGCTCGTCTCGTCGTTGGTTTTGCTCGGTAGCGGATGCTGAAGCCGCTGGCTGTCGCAAGTCCAAGCTCTAGATCCAGATTGAGATCCTTATGAAACCCACCGGCACACGTCAGTCAGCGATCGCACGCATTTTGGGCTTCCTGAGCCAACCCGTTCATCACTATCAACCGGCGACGAACATCTTTCTCGATCTCAATGTCGACCGCATAGCCGATGAGCTCCAGCTCGTCGAACACGGGAGAGAACGGGGAGCGCAAAACCATCCTGCTTCAGATGTACAGACGCTCGACGATATCGAGCATCAGATCATTGAAAGAATCGAGAGGCACAAGCAGGACTCCCACTCGATATACCTTGATCACCTGCACACCTATGATGAACGCGTCACGGCACTCAGCTTCGAGGAGCGCTTCGCGACTATTCAGCAGGCCGCACCCGAGGCCGTAGGTGATTTCAGGGCCGAGGCGACCGTCGGCCGAGATGAGCTGTTTGCCTTACGGCGTCGGCTCAATGAATCTGAAATCGAACGGGAGCGCTTTCGCACCCGTCATCGGATAGAACGGCCCGCCAGGCTAGCTAGCCTGGGGAAAGTCATTCTGAAGATCGGCATCCTAGCAATTTTGTTCGTTACCGAAGTGGTGGTGAACGGCAGCTTTCTTGCCAATGCAAACATAGGCGGTCTGCTAGGAGGGTTGGTCCAGGCGGTGGTATTCGCTGCCTTGAACATCCTTGCGAGCTTCCTCTGCGGTATGGTGCTCATACGTCTGGTCAACCAGCGAAGTTACTTCCTGAAGCTGCTCGGCGTCTTATCGTGTGTCGGCTATCTTGCTTTTGCCGTCGTACTAAACTTGACCCTTGCCCACCTGCGCGAGATTCCACCGACGATCAGCGGCGACGTCGGCCAAGAGGTGCTCCACCGTCTCCAAACCGCACCGTATATGCTCACCGACATCAATTCGTGGGTATTCTTCAGCGTCGGCTTTATTTTTTCTCTGGTCGCGATGGCCGACGGCTTGATGTTCTTTGACCCCTACATGGGGTATGCTGGCCTAGAACGTCGATGGCTAGACGCGAGCAAGCAGTTTTCGCGTGTCCGGAGTGAATTAATCGATCGACTACGCGACATTCGCGAGGACTGCACCGACGCCATGAACAATGCGGCGAGGGACCTCTCCGTTCGACGTGGGGAATACGATTCGCTGCTTCAAGGTAGGGGGCGCCTCGCCCAGCGCTTTACTCAGCACCAGAACCAGACAGAGCAAGCTGGCCGTGCCTTGCTTGAGATCTATCGCGAAGCCAACCGACGGGCACGTTCTACACCGCCCCCGAGCACCTTTTCGCGCAGCTATACTATGGAGCGCATCATCTACGCCGGCGGTGAACCGGATTCAACGGCTAGGGAACACCTGCGGAAGATGATCGCCGAAACCCAGGAGCTTCTAAACCAGCAGATCAAAGCCATTCATGAGGCCTTCGACGATGCCGTAAAGACATATCGTGAGATCGACGAGCTGCTGCCGGAGAAGAAGAGTGGCTAAGAGGCGCCCCAAACGGCAGAGCGCGTCCGGCATCGGTTGGGCCGGCATCGGCGGGATCTTGCTGATTTTGGTCGCAGTCGCATGTGTCGCTGCCCTAGCTTATTTCTATTTATCGACACCCAAGCGACCCGCTCTCGATGCGCAAAGCCTGTGCCCCCTTGATGGTCCGCACGGTATCAACGTGGTCTTGGTCGATACGTCCGACGACTTGCCCGAGGCGACGCGGCGGGAGGTGCAAGTGATCCTCGACGACCTAGTCGCGACTCTTCCCCCGTTTTACAGGCTTGATATCCGGGTGCTCGATATCGTGCGCGGCCGCAGTCGTTCGTTGTTTTCAAAGTGCAATCCGGGTGACGGTGCGGGCCTCAGCGAATGGACCGATAATCCCAGAATTGCTCGGCTGCGTTGGATAGAGAACTTCCGTAAGCCGGCATCTGAGGCAGTGAAGAACAGCATAGCCTCGGCCAAAGCTGCCAGTTCACCGCTCATGGCAGCGATCCAAGATATTGCCATTGATGAGTTTTCGGGTGCGGCCAATCAAAACGCAAAGAAAGCTCTGATAGTGATCTCCGACATGATCGAGTATACGCGAGACTATAGCCAGTACCCGTCTGCCGGTGATCTTACATTCCAGCGCTACAAACAATCACCAGCCTACATGAAGTATCGCACCGAATTGCATGGCGCTGCAGTATCAATCCGGTATGTCACGCGCCAGCCGAAGGGGCAGCCCCTGCTCAATGACATCAAGCACGCCGAGTTCTGGATTCAATGGATGAAGGACAATGGCGCGTCCTCAGTTGACGTCAAACGACTGCAGGGAGCCTAGGCATGGCTGTTCAAAACAATCTTCGAATTACACCAGGGTTGGCCAGCGGCCTGCTATTCTTCTCGGTGGTGGCGCTGGGTAGCGGATATATTGCTATCTCCAAGATGTATGGCTGGCCGGCGCTCTACGTCACCTCTGTTCCAGTTCTTATCATGATCGGATACGCGCTGATCCTAGGAATCGCGCGGCTCTTTCGCCTGCGGGACGACCAGTCGGGCGATAATCTCTATTATATGGGGTTCCTGTTCACGCTGACGAGCCTTGCCGTTTCGCTTTATCAATTCAGGGCTGAGGGGGCCGCCGAGCAGATCGTTCAGAACTTTGGTATTGCCATCGCATCGACGATCGCCGGCATCACACTCCGTATCTTCTTCAATCAGATGCGGCGAGATCCGATTGAAGTGGAAGCGACCGCCCGACTGGAGTTGGCAGATGCTTCGCGAAAAGTGAAGCGTGAGCTTGAAAGCACGGTTTTGGAATTTGGGTACTTCCGACGCATGACTCAGCAGTCGATTACAGAGGCGTTGGACGAGATAAACGAAACGCTAGGCACTGCGAGCGATAAGCTCGCGACCGAGATCCGGACTTTCGCGCAAACGGCCGGAAAACCTCTGGAAGAAGCCTCCCAGAAGTCTGGCAAAACTCTCGACGCCCTGAACGAAAAGGTTGTCGATACTCTCGAAACGGTTTCGGCCCGCCTCGTAAATGAGTCCGACCAGCTTTCGCGAAGTACGGCTAGTATCGTAAAGGCGATTGACGGCCTCGCGGCCAAGCTCGCATCGATGCAAATGCCTGAGCAGATCATTGAGATAAAGCTCGCGCCGGTCGTTTCCGGGTTAACAAAGGCAATCAACTCATTCAGTAAGAGTGCCGAGGTTCAAGCCAGGACGATTGATTCGAGCCTCCGCCAAACGCAGGCCATGGGTGCCGCTATTGATCGCCTCGTGCAGACTGTTCAGGCTGCAGAGGCTGCGCGCCCAGCCGCTGGACCTTGGGGGTCCAGTAATCGTGCGCCCTAGCCGCTGAAAGGTTGCAAGCATGGCTATGGATGGAGAGATCATTCAGCAGCGCTCGTCGTATCGACAGGGCCTTGTGCTCGGACTGACGATGGCTGAGATTATGCTGCTGTTGGTATTCTGTCTCCTCATCGCGATGGCCACCTTCTTGAAGCGCGAACAAGACAAGCGCTTAGCTGCCGAGCAGCAGCTGCAGCGGCAAGTCACGCAGAACCAGCGTGATCGAGACGTGGTGGCCTCGCTACGGGAGAATACAGCGGTCGCGGAGAAGCTTAAGAATTTTTCGGGCCTGACCGATCCCGCAGAGATCGATAAGTATTGGCGCGAGCTGGTCGACAGCCAAACGGCGATGGCCGATCTTGAGCGGAGTGGGGTATCGATCAAGGAGATTCGAAGTCGGATCGCCGATCTGGAGAAGCTGAAAGCAAGCGGCTTAGATATCGAAAAGGCTCTCAAGAATGCCGAGACAGTCAACGCAATTAATCGGGCGATGTCAAAGTCAGGTCAGCCTCCACCCTCGACGACCGCGATTCTGGAGAAACTCGAACGTGGATCAGCCGAGACTCCCGGAGCAGGGCCGAGTGGCCACCAGTGGCCGCCGATCATTACACTGAGTGACGCAGCGGGTTATTCATTCAAGAGCGGCAGCGCGGAGCTTTCACAGAAACTGATGGATGCGCTGACCGGCAAAACGCCTGAGGAGATCTTGGCATACATCAAAAAGTACGACGTGGATGTTATTGAAGTCGTTGGCCACACCGACGAACAGCCACTTGGCGTTCGGCCAACGAATTTGGACCGCGATCTCCCTTCCGTCCTCAAAGGCACCTCAAACATTTCGACGTTGGTTCCTGCCGACAACGCCGGCCTCGGGCTGGCGAGGGCGGTTTCTGTTGTAAGCGTGCTCCGACAGAGCCAACTGTTGGCGCCTTACAAGCTCCTGCCACTATCGGGCGCCCAATTGGTCAACACGGACGAGACGTTGTCGATCGAAGGGGCTCCACGTGATGATCCGCAGCGCCGGCGCATAGAGATCCGATTGCGGAAATCGGTGCCTCGAGAGATAACGTCAACCATTCCGCTAGAGCCAGCCATTACAACGCCAGTGCCCATGCCAAGGTCGAGACCTGTTCAGAAGCCGCAACCTCTATCGCTCACACCGGCACCTAAGCCGGTCCGAGCTCCCTTATGGACACCTGGAAACTGACCGTTGGCTGCCTTAAGGGCTGGGCTCTTAGACTGTGCCCGGAGCCGGTTCGCCATTTCCGCCCAGTCTGCATCATCCGCGTCCGTCCAAAGATCCCTGCGCTTACGAATCCGACGAGTCGCCGGTCCCTCTACTTCGTGTCGGATCGGATGACGCATGGCTGTCAATCGGCGTTCAAATATTGCGGGCCGAATGACATCGTCAGCATCGAAATTCACTCCATCACCATGAATCCTTCCGCTCGCCTCCTCGTTCCGTGCGGCTAGCGAGCCGCAGGGATTCGAATCTGGCGATGCTGACCCTGGGGCGGGGCTGACAATTTGGGGGCGGGCCTCTCTCGGGCAGGTTGAAACGCATTGAGGCGGACTTAGAAGCACAGCTGCTTGGTGCGCCTTGGCGAAATTGCGGATCTATAGGTCCATGGTAGGATCCCAGCGGAGCACGGGAAGCGACCGGTGAATACCAAAGGCTCGGCGCAGGGATCCAAGGGGACTGACTGGACAGCCGAGCAGGTTGCCATCGTGGTCGCAAACTACTTCGTGCTTCTCGAGAAGGAGCGCGCCGGCGAGAAGCTCAACAAGGCCGAATTATACCGTAGATTGGCGCCAGACATGGGCCGCTCCGAGAAATCGATCGAATGGAAACTTCGAAACGTATCCGCGGTCCTGGACGAGCTTGGGATCGCCTGGGTCTCTGGGCTGGTGCCCGCCCATAATTACCAGGACTCTCTAGTGGAGGCCGTAGAGATCCAGTTAGGGCGACATCCGAAGGTTCTTACTAGCCCGACCTCGGTGGCGCCGCGTTTTACGCCGGCGGGAGCGCCTGTGTTGGTCCCACCACCTGCCTTCCTCAATTCGGACCTGCAGGACCGTCATCCGGCGCTGCAGCGCCTGGTCCGGAAATACGACCCAGCAGTGAGGGACGAGTTCAACCGCTCCCTAGGGCGCGCCGGCGAGGAAATGGTGTTCAAGTTCGAATTTGATCGACTCTGCCGGGCTGGCCGGCGCGATCTCGCAAAGGAAATGGATTGGCCCGCAGATCGCGGTGAAGACCATCGAGGCTACGACGTGCGAACCTTCGAATCGGACGGCGAGGAGCGGCTGCTCGAGATCAAAACCACAAACGGGCACGCGCGGACTCGCTTCTGGTTGTCGCGTACCCAGTACGAAGTTGCGGCTCAGAACCCGTCGACTTACCGCGTCCGGAGAGTCTTCCATTTTCAGAACGGTGCTCAGATGTTTGACATCAAGCCACCGCTCCACGCCAGTCTAGAACTCATCCCGGACAAGTACGCGGCGGTGCCCCGGTAGACTATGTCGCGGTTCGGCATGCCCAGACCATGTGGTCAGCCTTGCCCAAGCAGATTGCCATGAGATATCCGCGATTCAGGCGATTCACGGCCATTCGGAGAAAGTCCGTTGGCTCAGGTCGGCTGGCGTTCGGGTCTACTCCGTGGACGCAGGGCCAAGGGGCCAACGCGACAGGTCCATCCCGAGATGCAGGTCCAGCTCATCGAGGACCTCCTTGATCTCGTTGAGCGACTTGCGTCCGAAGTTCGGTGACGTGATCAGGTCGGTTTCGGTCCTCTGCACCAGCTGTCCGATGTAGACGATCCCACCGTTCGTCAGGCAATTCGAGGTCCTCACGGACAGTTCTAGTTCATCGACGAGCGATAAAAACTTCGCCGCCTCGACTGCCCGAGCCTCGACGTCGGCTGGCGGCCACCCAGCGGGCCCTTCGCCTATCGACAGCCCCATCGAGGCCAGGAGCTCGACGATTTCGGTGAGAACCTTGCGGCGGAAACCGGGGATGCGCAGGAGATCCGTCTCGCTCCGCGAGATCAGATCACCTACGTAGCGCACACCCGCATTCTTCAAACAATTGTAGGCCAGAACGGACAATTCCAGCAGATCGAGGTCCTTGAGTAGGTGGATCGTCGGCGGGAGCCCGACCGGGGGCGGCGGTGGGCAGCGGGGCGGAGGGGGCGGGGTCCAGCCAAATTCGTATCCGCTCGATCGCGGATAACTGATGGCGCCACCGCGCTCAGACTCGTTCAGCAGGCTCTCGACAGCTTCGAGCGCGAGGCCGAACCTACAGCTGACCATCTCCCGTCCTTTTTGCCAGTGCCCCTCCTTGTCGTACTTCCGGAGCACCCGGTATCGGCGGAGGATTCTGCGCGCGTCGTGTTCGACCCGCCCTCCCTCCGACACCTCGACGTAGTAGAGCAGGCGCCAGTCGTCGATGCTGCCGTACCGGTCCCTCCGGAGCCGTTTTTCCTGGGCGCCGATGTTGATTGTCGTGCCTATCTTCAGGATACGATGCGCGAGAGACCCGGCGATGTAGACGTAGCCGGGCGCGTAGTACCGATCTCGGAAGTTGTCCGACCAATCCATCGGCTTCCCTCGATAAGCCGGCAATTGCCTATTTTATCACCACCGTGCTGCGAGACCTGAAGAGTTCGTCGAACATCTGATCCGCGCCCCACGCCTGCGCGGACGTATATGCAAGCTTGCGCTTTTCGTCGGAACTAAGCGGTATGGAGCCGGGTTTATAGCCAAGATCGTGTTCCGCTTCGGACCAGGCGTGTTGGAAAAGCGTCTTAATCTGGAGTTCGAAGAAGTCGGGCAGCATGGACTTGTCTAGGAAGTCGCCCTTGACGTCGCTCGGCAGCACCAGAACGTAATGCCTTCCGAAGTAGCCGAACTCCCACTCGGATTCCGGAATCCTATCGCGGTACTCGATGAGCTTGAAGTAGCTCTTGACGATTCCGTCCAGCCGCTCGACGTCGGCTTTGAAGAAAACGATGATCCGGGCGCCGATCTGGTCCTGTATTTGAGCCAGCGGCTCGGAGTATTTTTGCTTTCCGTTCGCCAGCGCCTGTGCCTTCTTGAGGAAGCTGGCCGGATCCTTCGCACGCGCCGTCACGCGATCGATCCGTGGCTCTGCCTTGAGGAGGTCGGCGAGATGTTCGCGCAACGCGGTCGCCGCGGGTTTGAGCGCGTTTTCGTAGCGGCCGCCATATTCTGTTGCGAGCGCGTCACCGCACTGTCTTGAGCTTTTCATCGATCACTTGGCCTCTTGTAACGAACCTGATCTCGTCTTTTGAACCTTCGACCGGCTCCTGTTCGAACACCTCGTCGAATTTCTCAGTGTCGGCAGTGAGCAGCGCGCCGTTGCTGAGCTCGACCGACTTGAATGCGACGAGGCTCTTGTACGTGCCGATGTCGAACTGGAAGACTTCCTGTGCGGCAGCGGAGGACTTTAGCTCATTCTTGATTGCGCTCTTAGCGGCGTCAGAAAGACCCAGTCGTTCTCCAAAATCGTCGATGTTCAGCCGTTGTCCGGCCAGACCGCTCGCGAGTGTTCCGGCCGCAGTCAGCTCCTGTTTGACGTCCAACGGGGCCCTCTTGGCAGCGTCCCGGAGCGCTATCGCGAGGCGGCGCGTACCCATTGCCGGTGTCGTGGTGAAGTCTGAGAGGAGAAAATCATTGATCCAGTAGTTTGACGGTTCGCCGGATAGCGTGTTGAGCTGCTTGTCGATCGCGCGTCCGAACCAAAAGCCGCCCTGTAGCGACGAGTGCTGGTAGAGAACCGCCTTGTAGGAGGTCCTACTCTTCATGAAAACGCGTTCCAGGAATTGGACGGACAGCGCGCCCGGCGTTTCGTCAACGTAGATCGCGCTATCGGTAGGGAAGCGAGAAAGGACGATCTTATGATCGCGTCCCTCCTTGCCCGCGATCAGGAAAAGCAGGCCCAAGCCCGAACGGCCATCGCTGTACTCGGCGAGCCGCTCTGCGATTTTGCGACCCTTCGGAAGATCTGGCTTGCTCAGATACGACACCAGCAGATCTCTGAAGTCGTTCTGCTGCCTACCGTCAGCGGCGGGGCTGAAAGTAATATCGACGTTGCACTCTGTGTCCGCTTTTGTGTACACGCCGCTCAGAAGGTCGAACATTCCTCCGGTCAGAGAAACCGTTGTACCTACGATTTTTGTCTTTCCCGATCCTTTTCCGGGATGCACAAGAAACGTATGGATGTGCTGTACAGCCAAATCTCCCCCCAACCCCTGATCCAGGATTCTCCCTTTTTGACGTCGATTATAGCTACGCAGCGTCAGCGAGCACAACTGAGACTAGCTTAGGGCGTATTCACGCCACTCGGGCGGGAGCGGACAGCAAACCTAGTCCTGGAAGATGTTAGGTCCCTCCGGCCGCATCCTCCTTTGGGCCGGTCGCCACGATCCGCAGCGCGCCATCCGGTAGCGGCCGCTGCAGCATCTTGGCCTTATCCCAGGGAGCGCGCATCCAGACGCCGTATTCCTCGGGCGTGGTCAGGATCACTGGCACGGCCTTAGGGTGAACGGTGCCGACCTCAGCCTTTGGCTCGCAGGTCAGAAGCCGTAGCCGCCGCTGATCGCCTGGTCGATGGCCGGTGACGGATCGGCCGGACCGCCGTTGGCCCACATGCGTTCGTTCCAGCTCTCGCAGAGAAGCTTGTCGGCCTTCCGGATCAGCGCCTCCCCTTGAGCACGTGCTTCGGCGGCCTGCTCGGTCAGAATCGTTGTCATGAATCGCGCCCGGCCGAGCTCCTTCTGCAGCGCCTTGCGGTCGCCTCCGCTGAGCGGAGTGGGGTGACGTTTAGGCGCCATTTGGACGTGGTCAATCGAAAGACGGCCAGCAGCCGTCCTCTTCGTAGCGCCCAGTCCTACGGGTGCACGTGTCGTCCAGGAGGCGTTGCCCGATCTCCCGCCAGACCGCCTCCGCACCGTAAAGGCGGAGGGCGTCCGCCTTTTGGATCTCGACGGTTCGGCCGCACCGTCGGCATTCAACCCGCAGCACGTGGCCGGGCACTTGACTGAGCCGCAGTAGGCGCTCGGAGGTGCCGGGGCCGGCTAGTCCACCGTCGGCCGCCGCGGCCTCTAGGAGGGCTTGCCAGTATTCGTCAGGCAAATCGTCTCCCGGATCCAGCCCGCGCACGGGAAGGGTCTTCCTGCCAACGCCGCGGGCCATATCCTCCATCTGTTTCCGTGTCGGCATGCGCCAGCTGGCGGGGCGGTCGATCATGGCAGAATGAGAACATAGCGCGAACTTGGAGTCGAGTCCTCCTATGCGGACATCTATTGAAATGGCACCTGTTGTCGTCCGAGTTCGGCCGCGTCGTTTGGGTGACGGTCCTGAAAGGCCTTGCAGAACAACGATGCCATTCTTTCCCAAATGGATTCTTACTTCGCTGATTTCGTTGGCTTTTTGCGCTTCCCTAGGGAGCGCCATTCCCCGGCGCTCGACCCTTCATCTCCGACCTGCACCCGCGGCTCCTCAGCCTCGCGGCGCGCTGTCGCGTCCGAGCTTTGCTCATCAAGGCACCCTTTCAAAAGAAGGGCGCAGGGAAGGCCGGGTGCAGGCCGCACCCATGGCCCGCCTGCAGAAAGAAAAGCAGGCGGCAGTCACCACAGGATTGGCCGAACATCCGGCCTTCCCTGCGCGATGGGTTGAACGGCTGCTCCGTGCTCTCCCAGGGGACCGGGCTTGCTTGCCCCCGTCATCGACGTCGTCGCCGACCAAGACACCAGCGTCGGGGTGTCGGGACCACACGGCTTGACCGTCCGCCCAGGGTTCGTTCGTCCGCACGCGAAACGCGCACTGCGACCCCAGGCGGCCACCGCATCTCCCGCTCCACGGTCCGTGACGATCGCGAAACGCCCCTTCTGTGAGCAGGAGACGGCGGGAAGCATCGATCTGATTTGCCCGACGACACAAGGCCGAAGTTGCCCGACGGAATGCGGCAAACTGGCATGACGGGCAGTTTGGGCAGGTGGGAGATTTCTTTGGAGCGGCTCGGAAACTCCGATCGGAGATAGTTGCTCTCGCTGATTCCCCTTTGGCTGGGTACATCACGGCTAAGCATCTTTCCACGAATGAGGTATTTGGCCAGTTGCCCGCAGGCTTCTCACTCAGCTATGCGTCATAAAGCAGGGGGATTCCGAATCAATGGCATCGCAAATTAATAGTGGCAGTGATCTTGGGTTCGAAGCGGAGTTATTCAAGGCCGCGGACAAGCTTCGCGGGAACCTTGAACCATCGGAATACAAGCATGTCGCGCTTGGCCTGATATTCCTGAAATACATCTCCGAGGCATTCGAGCATCATCGCGCCAAGCTGTCGCAGGAGGAGTTCGCCGACCCCGAAGATCCTGAAGAATATCTCGCGTCAAACGTCTTCTGGGTACCACCGGAAGCGCGGTGGGAGAACTTGCAGGCCAACGCAAAGCGCCCGCAGATCACCTTTATCGATGTTGCCACCGGCAGGGAGCGCGTGGGCGACATCGGCAACCTGATCGACAACGCGATGGATTCCATCGAGCGCGCCAACGCCTCTGTGCTGAAGGACGTGCTGCCCAAGGAGTACGGTCGCCCGCAGCTCGACAAGACCATGTTAGGTGAGCTGATCGACCTGTTTTCCAAGGTCGGGATGCATAGTGCGGACGGCAAGTCGAAGGACTTGCTCGGCCGGGCCTATGAGTATTTCATCAGCCAGTTTGCTGGCGCGGAAGGCCGGCGCGGCGGCGAGTTTTTCACGCCCCGTTCGGTCGTCCAGACTATCGTCGAGATGTTGGAGCCGCACAATGGTCGCGTGTACGATCCGGCTTGCGGATCGGGCGGGATGTTCGTGCAGTCCGAACGATTCGTCGAGAATCATCAGGGCCGCCGCAGCGACATCGCCATCTATGGGCAGGAGCGTAACCACACCACGTGGAAGCTCTGCAAGATGAACTTGGCCGTTCGCGGCATCGATGCGGATATCAGGTGGAACAACGAAGGCTCTTTCCTCAACGACGCCTTTCCCACGCTGAAGTTTGATTATGCGATGGCAAACCCACCCTTCAACATTTCGGACTGGTGGCAGCCCCAGCTTGAAGACGATGTCCGCTGGAAATACGGCACACCGCCTGCGAGCAACGCCAACTTCGCTTGGCTTCAGCATATCATTCACCACCTTGCTCCGCGCGGCACTGCGGGCGTCGTCCTGGCCAACGGATCGATGTCATCCCAGCAATCGGGCGAAGGCGAAATCCGCAAGGCCATGATCGAGGGCGACGTTGTTGATTGCATGGTCGCGCTGCCGGGTCAGCTATTCTATTCTACCCAGATTCCCGCCTGCCTTTGGTTTCTGGCCCGTGACAAGAGCGCGAACGGGCACCGTGACCGGTGCGGCGAAATCCTGTTCATCGATGCCCGCAATCTGGGCCATATGGTGGACCGCACCCGCCGTGAGTTTTCTGAAAGCGATATTGGCACGATCACCGAAGTTTATCACCGCTGGAGGGCGAAGCCGGAAGCGGGACTTGGCGAGTATCAAGATATCACAGGATTTTGCAGGTCAGCTTCTTTGGAGGAGGTCCGAGAGCTCGGTTATGTTCTCACTCCAGGGCGATACGTCGGAATCCAAGATTTTGTCGATGACGGTATCTCGTTCGAGCAACGTATTAGTGTACTTCGTTCAAAGATGTTCGATCTCATGGAGGATGCGCGGGCGCTTGATGAGAAAATTGCCGATGCTTTTGGTGGGCTGACTGGAAATGAGTAATTGGTCGAGCGGGCCGCTGGATAGCTATCTAGAGCGGATTACGTATGGATTCACCAACCCAATGCCGACAACGAGTGTCGGCCCCTTCATGCTTACAGCGAAAGATATCAACTTTGGCCGCATCTTGTATGAGCAGGCGCGACGCACATCTTGGGAAGCCTACAATACGCTTCTTACTGCCAAAAGCCGGCCAAAGGTCGGCGACGTATTAGTCACCAAAGACGGGACGCTTGGTAGGATTGCCGTTGTAGACAGAGATGATGTTTGTATCAATCAGTCTGTCGCACTTTTGAGGCCATCAAACAGAATCAGGCCGCAGTTCCTAAAATACTTACTGGAAGAGCCAAATAACTTCGCAAAAATGCTGGGCGACGCCGATGGCTCGACTATTAAGCACATTTACGTCACTCGACTTGCGAAAATGGAAGTGTCGGTTCCAGAAGTCTGTGTCCAAGATCAAATCCTGGATGTCCTTTTCTCGTTAGACCGAAAGATTTCTTTGAATCGACAGACAACTGAGACGCTGGAGAGTATAGCGCAGGCGATCTTTCGGGATTGGTTTGTCGACTTCGGCCCGATACAGCGCAAGCTAGCTGGCGTCACAGATCCAGTGGCGATTATGGGCGGCCTGAACACAGACCCGATCCGCGCCGCCGAGCTTTCTGCTCTGTTCCCCGCCGTCTTCGGCGCGGAAGGCTTGCCGATCGGGTGGGATAAAGAGTCGCTTTTGGATCAGGCGCATTGGGTTAATGGTGCCGCATACAAGAACATGCACTTCGTACAGAAGGGGCTCGGCTTACCGGTCGTCAAGATCGCTGAGCTAAAAGCGGGCATCACTAATCAAACGAGGTTTACGAATACGGATCTTGGGCAAAAATATCGGATTAGTGACGGCGAGCTACTGTTTTCGTGGTCCGGAAATCCTGACACTTCGATCGACGCGTTCATTTGGACCGGCGGTGAGGCTTGGCTGAATCAGCATATTTTCGCGGTGCGAGAGAACGGAAAGATGGACAGGTCAGCATTGTACACCTTGCTGAAATGGCTAATGCCGCAGTTTTCGGAGCTTGCACGAAACAAACAAACGACGGGTCTTGGTCATGTGACAAAGGACGATATGAAGCGCCTTTTGATCACGAAGCCAACTCCGCCGGTTGCTGCCGCGTTCGCGGCCTTTGTCGGGCCGATCTTTGACCGACTCGTTGCGACGCTCCTTCAAAACGTCACTCTCGCTGCAACCCGCGACTATCTGCTGCCCATACTAATGTCTGGTGCAGTGCGCGTCGCCCAAAAAGCTGAAATCGACTAATGGACGTGGCCCCTTATTTCCGGTCGTTGCCGCTGTTTCCGGCCTATGCCTTTGGAGACGAGCGTATCGATGGGCTCGTTCCTGCCTGCCGGGTTGAAAGCTGGGAAAAGTTCATTGAAGCGATGCGTTCGCCGGATCATAATCGGGCAAAAGCAGAAATCATCTATCGTGGACAGCGCGGGCATAACTGGCATCTGTCCTCTACTCTTGCACGACTTTTTGATGGCGGATCGGTCCCCCCTCAACACGAAGCCAGCTTGCTGGGTCAGTTTCGTCTCGCCATGCGCGGGCGCGGTCTGGATGTTAGTGGCTTGGATGAGCAGGAAATTTGGGCCTTCGGTCAGCATCACGGCCTGCGAACTCCGCTGATCGACTGGACTAAATCGCCCTATGTCGCGCTGTTCTTCGCTTTCGATGAGCCGGACCTCGAAGGCGTGGACAATCCCTCGCGCGCGGTCTTCTGCCTGAATATGACCGCCATTCGTGCTGATGAGAGCCTTTCCGAGATCATTTTCGAACCAACTCATCACGAAAATGCGCGGCTGGTCAATCAGGCGGGGTTGTTCACTATCACGCCCAGCGGTAGAGACAATCTCGTGTCCGCAATCTTGAATGAATTGATCGAAAACGAAGTAATCGATCCCAGCGACCCTATGGACGTGTCTCGATTTATCGCGAAAATCCACATCCCAAATGAACATCGCGTTGAGTGTCTGAACACGTTACGCAAGATGAATATTCATCATGCCAATCTTTTTCCTGATCCAGGCGGCGCATCGAAATACTGCAATGATTGGTTGGCGCGGGTGATCGAGGAAGAGAGACACGGCGAATTGGAAGCCCAGGTGCTTGAACAGCGCCGACTCCGAACGCAGGCTGAAGATCATGAACAGCAGCGCAAAGATGTTTCAGCGCCGCTAGATTCACAATTGATAACAGCAGGTGAAATTTCCGCAGAAGTCATAACCCAGCTTTTGCAAAATATGTTGGGGCCAGGCGACAAATTTTCTGCAGATTTGCTGACTGGCTGGGCGCCAAAGATCATCAACCTGTATGAGCGCGTTGCGGGGCTCGATTGGCCAGAACGTGATGCTGTGCGGGCGAACCTCAAGCTCGAATTTCGCAAGTTCTTGTTGAGCAACAGTGTCAACAAGTCGGTTGCGGAGGCATGCGCGCTGCAATTGTTGGATTTATTCGAATCAAACTGGCGGAAAGTTAATAACCGGCCCCACCAGTAGAAGTATGCTGGGCCTTCGGGAGGCGCCCCTTGACCATTACCGAAGACATTGTTGAGCTGGCGGCGCTGGAAACGTTGCGAGAGCTTGGATGGTCCTACGTCCATGGTTCAGTGATTGCTCCCGATGGAATTGCTCCAGAGCGTCGATCCTTTGGGGATGTTATCCTGACAAGCAGGCTGGAAGTTGCGATCGCTCGGATCAACCCCGATGCACCGGAAGCTGCTCGAGAGGAGGCCCTGCGCCGCGTGTTAACCGGCGAGTTGCCCTCTTTAGTCGAGGAAAACCGACGCATCCACAAGCTGCTGACCGATGGCATCGATGTCGAATATCGCGCCGACAGTGGCAAGACTGCCGCCACCAAGATTTGGCTGATCGACCTTGACCACCCCGACGCGAACGACTGGCTGGCTATAAACCAGTTCGTCGTCGTGCAGAACCGCGCCAGTCGTCGCCCGGACGTCGTGTTGTTCGTCAACGGCATGCCGCTGGCCGTGGTGGAACTGAAGAACGCCGCTGCGCAGAACGCGACGATTGCCGACGCCTACAATCAATTGCAGACCTACCTCCACCAGATCCCCGCCTTGTTCAACACCAACGCCATTCTGGTGACATCAGACGGCATGGAGGCGCGCATCGGTTCCATCACTGCCAATGCCGAACGCTTCATGCCCTGGCGGACCGTGGACGGCAAAGATTTCGCTCACCGAGGCACGCCCGAGCTGGAAACCCTGCTGCGCGGCGTGTTCACACGTGAGAACCTGCTGGCCCTAATCCGCGATTTCATCGTGTTCGGCGACAAGGGCGAAGGGTCGTTCAAGATCATCGCCGGCTATCATCAGTTCCACGGCGCGCAGAAGGCCGTGCGGCAGGCGGTGGAAGCCTCGCGGCCTGACGGCGACCGCAAGATCGGCGTGATCTGGCACACGCAGGGTTCAGGCAAGAGCCTGTTGATGGCGTTCTTCGCTGGGCTGGCTGTGAAGTCGCAGGCGCTCGAAAACCCGACGCTCGTCGTGCTGACCGACCGAAACGATCTCGACGATCAGCTTTTCAGCACCTTCGGCCTGTGCCGCGACCTGATCCGCCAGAAGCCGGAGCAGGCGGACAGCCGCGCCGACCTCAAGCGGCTGCTTGACAAGGCAGCAGGCGGCGTGGTGTTCACCACTGTCCAGAAGTTTTCGCCGGAGAAGGGCGAAGAAAGCTTCCCGCTGCTGTCCGACCGGCGCAACATCATCGTGATCGCGGATGAAGCGCACCGTAGCCAATACGGTTTCGAGGCACGGCTCAACCGGGAAACGGGCCTGAGGCGCTATGGCTATGCTCACTATATCCGACAGGCCATGCCGAACGCATCGTTCATCGGCTTTACCGGCACCCCGATTGAAGCAGCAGATATCAACACGCCCGCGATCTTCGGTGAATACATCGACATCTACGACATCAGCCGTGCGGTGGAAGACGGCGCGACCGTGCCGATTTTCTATGAAAGCCGCCTGGCCCGGATCGTACTGAGCGAAGACGAAAAGCCGCTGATCGACAGCGAGATCGAGGCGCTGGTCGAGGATGAATCGCTGACCGAGGCGGAAAAGCTCAAGGCAAGATGGTCAGCCGTCGAAGCCTTGGTGGGGTCTGAAAAGCGGTTGTCGCAGGTGGCGGAGGACATGGTCGCGCACCTTGAAGCGCGCATCGAGGCGATGAATGGCAAGGCGATGGCCGTCTGCATGAGCCGCAGAATCTGCGTCTCCCTTTATGACCGCATCATCGCCTTGCGGCCGGACTGGCACTCGACCGACGATGCCGAAGGTGCAGTCAAGATCGTGATGACCGGCTCAGCGTCAGACCCGCTCGAATGGCAGCAACATATCGGATCAAAGAAGCGCCGCGACGACCTGGCAAAGCGTGCGCGTAGTCCCGATGATCCGCTTCGCCTGGTCATCGTTTGCGATATGTGGCTGACCGGATTTGATGCACCTTGCATGAACACCATGTATATCGACAAGCCGATGCGCGGACACGGGCTTATGCAAGCAATTGCCCGTGTGAATCGTGTTTTTAAGGACAAGCCCGGCGGTCTGGTGGTCGATTACATCGGCGTTGCGCAGAATCTTCGCAACGCGCTCAGCCAATACACCGATTCCGACCGCGATAAGACTGGAATCGACGAATCCGCAGCCGTCGCCGCGATGATGGAACGGTACGAGACCATCCGAGACCTATTCCATGGCTTTGATTATCGCCTCGGTATCAACGGCCAACCACGCCAACGCCTGATCTGCCTTGGCGGAGCTATCGACTGGGTTCTGAAGTGGCAGGAAGCTCAGGCAGCACGGCAGAAGACCGATGAGGAAAAGAAGCGAGCGCACCGCCGCTTCATGGACATGGTGCTCGAACTATCAAAAGCCTACGCTCTTGCTTCTGCGAGCGATGAGGCTCGTACCATTCGCGATGAGGTCGGCTTCTTCCAGGCAATCCGGGCAGCGCTGGCCAAGACCACGGCGACCGGAAAGATCAGCGAAAAAGACCGGGCTTTCGCCGTTCAGCAACTCATTGATCGTGCCGTTGCGTCTTCCGAGATTATCGATATCCTAAAAGTGGCAGGCTTCCAGTCCCCGGACATTTCAATCTTGTCCGACGAATTCCTCTTGGAAGTCGGCAAGATGGAGAAGAAGAACCTAGCGCTGGAAGCGTTGAAGAAGCTGCTCAATGGCGAAATCGTTAGCCGCGCAAAGAGCAATCTGGTTGAAAGCAAAGCGTTTTCCAGCAGGTTGGAGGAGGCGGTCGCCCGCTACCATGCGGGGGCTATTTCAGCCGCAGAGATGATTCAAGAACTGATCGAACTCGCCAAGGACATGAAAGCGTCTCGCGCGCGTGGCGAAGAGATGGGCCTCAGCGAGGAAGAGGTTGCGTTCTACATGGCGCTTGCGGAAAACGAGAGCGCGGTGGAAGCCATGGGCAACGACAAACTGCGTGTCATCGCCCATGAGCTGCTGGAGCAGTTGCGCAGCAACGTCACCGTCGATTGGCATCAGCGCGAAAGCGCTCGCGCCCGTATGCGCGTCTTGGTGAAACGCATACTTAAAAAATACGGTTATCCGCCAGACCTTGCGGATGAGGCGGTACAGACCGTTCTTGCCCAAGCGGAGATTTTGCTAAGAACTCTCTAATTGAATATCGCTACCGCAACCTCACTACCAACCCCAGCGGCCCCCGAAACCCGAACCCGTGCCACCGCACGCCCGCCGCATCCACCAGCTCCATCTTCGGAAACCGCTCGAACAGCATCGGCAGCAATATCGCGCCGACGGTGCGGCGGGAGAGGTGGGCGCCGGCGCAGTGGTGGGGGCCGTTGCCGAAGGCGTGGTGGGGGTTAGGACCGCGCAGCGCGTTGGTGCTCTCGCCGTCGGTGAACAGCTCTTCGTCGCGGTTGGCGCAGGCCTGGATGGTCATCACGGTGTCGCCCTTCGGGATCGGGCAGCCGCGGATCTCGGTGTCCTCCATCACGAGGCGTGAGCTCGCCTGGATCGGCGCCACCCACCGCACCCTTCCTCGAACGCGGAGCGCCACTTGTCCTGCGCGCGGACGGCGGCGAGCTGCTCCGGGTTGGTGAGCAGGCCGTAGAGGATCGTCAGCAGCGCGTCGCACGGCTCGTTGATGCCGCGGCAGCGGCCTCCGCACAGGAATGTGCAAGACGGGACGTTCGCGTTTCGAGACCGCCGCTACGGCGTCCAGTTCGCCGGGCCGAGCAGGGTCGGAGGAATGAGCGCGCCGGTCATGGCGTGGACGAAGTGAAATCTCGTGCAGGCCGGGCAGCTCACGGTCTCGAAGGTCACGGTCTCGAAACGACAGTCGTCCTTCGGCTGGTGAAGGATGGCATCGACCTCGGACCCGGTCTGGGGGCAGCGAAATGTGATCGGACAATCCATCATCCCATCTCCGGTGCAGACTCGAAAGTTGGGTCGCCGCAGGTTGCGCCTGATTCTCCGGTATTGACTGAGCAATATTGATCAGCCGCGCGCGTTCGCCTCTGGCAGTCTGGTTGCGGGAGACATTGGGAGACGCGCTCGAACGGCCGCTTCGCCCCGCCCGAAAGGCCGCGAGGCGGATCAAGCGTCGCTTCAGACCCGCTGTATCACGGGGCGTTCAGTCGTGGCGGCCGCCCGCGAACGACGCGTCGTGGCGTCGCGTGCCGTGCGGCGACGTCAAAGCTTGGATGACGACCATGCCGGGGAGCTGATCATGATCGCGAATTCCATCTTGCGACGTTTGACGCTTCACCTGAAGGAGACTCGGATGTTGATCGATGTCAGAACCGATGGAAACGTCGAGGACGGCGAGCAGCTGTCGCAGGACGTGAAGGCGTCGCTTCATGCGGTGCTCCATCGCTACGAGGATCAGGTCAGGCGGATCGACGTGCAGCTCAGCGACGCGGTGAGCCACAAGCCTAGTCACGACGACAAGAGCTGCAAGATCGAGGTGCACCGTGACGGCGGCGAGCCGATCGTCGCGGCGCATCAGGACAGCTTCATGGAGCAGGCCGTGCGTGGCGCGGTCCACAAGCTGAAGCGCGCGCTCGACCACGCCTTCGGCAAGGAGGCGGTGTCCGATCAGCTTCGGGATCATCGCTAGACGCGTGGCGGGACGGTTTGCCGGCAATGCCGCCGGTTGGGAGATCCGTGATGGATGTGCTTGCTGGCGAGATCATCGACATCGGGCCGCAGCCGCAGGCGTTCGACATCGAGCGGGCGACCCGGGACAATGCCAATTATCGGTCGGTCGCCTGGAGCGGGCGCTATCTGCAGGTGACGCTGATGTCGATTCCGGTCGGCGGCGACATCGGACTGGAGGCGCATCCGGAAACCGATCAGTTCCTGCGGCTCGATGCCGGCCGCGGCCGGGTGCAGATGGGATCGAGCGACGGCGTCCTGATCGCAAGGAACCAATGGTCCGACACGGAGATTGGTATCGAGACCGGGCTGGCCCCACTCCGGCGATGCCGCACAGGAAGGCCTTTCAATGAACAAGCGCAAATCAAATGGCTCCCACAAGGGGAACAGCGCGAAACCCGTCGTGGCGAAGCCGGTATCAATGCCCAAACACGCCGACGCGACAGCGAGGCAGAAGCGCGCTCGCGTGCTAACCGAGTTCGTAAGCTCGGACGCAGACGAACTGCAGGCAGTTCCGGAGACCGAAACGAGGCTCCCGGGACGACCAGCCCAGGAGACGGAAACGATCCTGCCGCTGCTCCCGCCTCTTGAGCCCGAACCCGGGCCGGCGCGCCTGCCGCCTCTCAGCGAGCTGAAGCCCGATGCCGTTCAGCCGGTCGGCGCTGGGACGGACTCGCACGAAGCCCAGCCAACCCCGATCGCTGAAGCCAGGGCGGCCGATCCCTCGCCCGTGGCGGGCGGACCGCCGCCGGCGCTCGCCGGCATGGAGGCCTGCCAGACCCTGCTTATGGAGATGACGCGAGACAATCTCGATTTGGCGGCCAGCCTCGCCACGATGCGCTCGCCTCTCAGCATGTTCGGCGTCGCGACCACGTTTGCCGGCAGACAGATCGACATCTACCGCAGGTTCACGAAGGCCGTCGTCGAGATCGCCGCCGGGCCTGCCAAAGCGCGATAACTCGAACGTGGTGATTCCAACCAACCCGGGCCCGGCTCAGGTGCACTGAGACAACGCGAAGAACAACGCCCTTCGTGCCGGACCTATTGCAGCCGTACCGGCAGATTGAGTGGGCCGCGGAAGCCGAATCCGTGCCACCGCACGCTCGCGGGATCGGGCAGCGTCATCTTCGGGAAGCGCTCGAACAGCATCGGCAGCAGGATGGCGCCGACGGTGCGGCGGGAGAGGTGGGCGCCGGCGCAGTGGTGGGGGCCGTTGCCGAAGGCCTGGTGGGGGTTGGGGTCGCGCAGGGCGTTGTAGTGCTCGCCGTCGGTGAACAGCTCCTCGTCGCGGTTGGCGGAGGCCTGGATGGTCATCACGGTGTCGCCCTTCGGGATCAGGCAGCCGCGGATCTCGGTGTCCTCCATCACCAGGCGTGAGCTCGCCTGGATCGGCGCCACCCAGCGCACGCCTTCCTCGAAGGCGGAGCGCCATTTGTCCTGCGCTTTGACGGCTTCGAGCTGCTCCGGGTTGGTGAGCAGGCCGTAGAGGATCGTCAGCAGCGCGTCGCGCGGCTCGTTGATGCCGCCGCCGATCGCGATCTTGATGTTGGCGATGATCTGGCTCTCGGGGATCGGGTTCTTCGCGTTGACCATGAATGACAGCGCGGAGGAATCCGGCGCGGCGCGCACGCGCGCCATGTTGGCGCGGATGCAGCGGTCCATCTCGGCGTTGGCGATATCGGACGCGTCGAATGGCCCCGGCGTCCAGCCGAAATTGCCGGCGCCGTCGATCAGGGCCTGCGACCAGCGCTGCATGTCTTCATCGCTGGCGTCGGGAATGCCCATGACATGGGCGAGGATGCGCGCGGCCAAGGGGCCGGCGAGGGCGGGGAACAGATCGACGATCTCGCCGCGCGGCAGGCGGTCGAGATAATCAGTAGCGAATTTGGTGTAGAGCGGCTCCCAGACGGCTTCGATCGTCTTCGGCATCAGGGCCGGCATCATCGCCATCCGCTCGGCGCGGTGCTCGTCGTGGTCCTTGCGCATCAGGGTATGCGCGAGGAAGGCGCGCTTCATCGGCGTGTTCGGATCGTCGGACGAGAACAGCGCCGCATTGTCCTTCACATATTTCGTGTCGGCCGCCTTGGTGAGGAACGTCCGGCCCACTGACTTGACCCGCAACACCGGCGCCTCGCGGCGCAGGCGCCGGTAGATCGGATAGGGATCGCGCGTCAGCTCCGCGATGGTGATGGTCTCGTCCAGGGGAGCCAGGGTCTGAGCCGGGGTCGCGGTCGGCATGGGGCGCTCCTGTGGGATGCGGGCCAGCGCGTGTCGTGCCTCGAGGATAGTGGCCGGGACGGACCCGTGCAATCCTGGTCCGATGCATTGGCCGGGACGAGCGTCCGTGCTGAACGAATTCTGACCTCGCCTGTTCCGTTCCTTCAGCGATTCCGCGGGTTTGCGGTGACAGCGGAGGGCGACATTGCGCCCTTCAAGGCGTCAGCTCCGACGTCGTCGGCGCTCCACCGCCATTGCAGGACGCGGATGGATCGCGAGATCGTCGTTGCCAGTGACTCTGCGTAACGCGGTGCGACGTACGCTCCGCGGGGCGGCTGTGACGCGGCGTTCGGGCCGTGATTCCCGGTCAGTCCTGCGCCGCCGGCGAGGCCTCCTGCGGCCTGGTCAGCAGCGCTCCTTCGCGGCGCAGGTGTCCTGCGTCGAGAAGACTTCTGAGACTGCCCTGCACGGTCTCCCGCAGCTGGGCGCTGGTCGACCCGAAGCCGAACAAGCGGGCCACCGCCTGGATCAACTGGTCCTCCTCGGCACCGAAGTTCTGCTCGACAATCTGCATGATGGCCGCCTTGATCTCCTCCGGCGGCAGCATCTCGGGCTTGCGCAAGGACTGCGATTGCACGTCCTCGCGCGTACGGACGACGATCGCCTGTCCCGGCACGGCGTAGAACGGACCTCCGGCGATCTGTCCCCTCGCAACTGCCGATGTCAGCGCCGCTCTCACGGCATCGCGGATGCGGTTGCCGGCGCGGGCAAGGCCCCAGGCCGATCTGATCCGGACGATGATTTCCGATTCATGCACCGGCCCCTCGATGGCGACGATCTCGACGACATGCCGCGTCATGTCGGCAAGCGGCGTCTCGTGCGGCTCGATCTCCCGACGGACGCGCAGCTTCGCCTCTTCATAGGGGGCCACCGTCGGTGCCTGTGCGAGGATCTCCTGAGGGCGCTGCTCGGTCTGCTCCGGCGCCGGCACATCGGAGGTTGCCGGAGGCTCGGGTTGAGCTCGCGCAGTCCCTTGGTCGATGTCCCGCCAATGCGCCTTCGCAGCATCGATCGCGCGGAGGACTTTCTCGGTTTCCTCCTTGGGACGGAGAAACCAGTCGGTCGACCAGATACGATGCAGCACCCAGCCATGCGCTTCCAGCACATTCTGCCGAAGGCGGTCGCGGTCTCGCGCCGAACGAGACGCATGGTACTGGGCGCCGTCGCATTCGATTCCGAGCAGGAAGCGGCCCGGCTTGTCGGGATCGACGACGGCGAGGTCGACGAAGAATCCGGCGGTGCCGATCTGGGTCTTCACGTCGTGGCCGAGCGCCCGCAGCCTTGCGGCGACCTGCTCCTCGAACACCGAGTCGGGATCGCGCCCGGTCTCCTGCGCGATGCCGAGCTGCCCCATCTGCGCGAAGGTCAGGAACGTCTTCAGCGCCGCGATGCCGCGGCCCTTGGCGCGCGACAGGTCGATGTCGTCGCCGGTGATCGACGAGAACACCTCGCATCGGAGCTTGGCGCGCGAGATCAGCACGTTCAGCCGGCGCTCGCCTCCGTCGGAGTTGAGGGGGCCGAAGCTCATCGAGACGAAGCCTTCCTTGGTTCGCCCATAGCCGATGGAGATGAAGATGACGTCGCGTTCGTCGCCCTGGATGTTCTCGAGGTTCTTCACGAAGAACGGCTCGCTGGCTCCGCGGACGAAGAAGCTCTCCGTTGCCGGGTTTTCCTTGCGCAGGATTTCGAGCTGATCCTGGATCGCCTGGCGCTGCGCCACCGAGAAGGTCGCGACGCCAAGGCTTCGGTCCGGCGTCTCGCGCGCATGGCGCATGACGGCCTCGGCGACGAGCCGCGCTTCCCTGGGGTTGGTCCGGCTGCTGCCGCGTTCGTAGTGCGCATCGGGGTTGTAGTTGAACTTCAACCCCATTCCCGCGACGGCATCGTACGGGCTCGGCACGATGAACAGCCGGTTGTCGTAGAACTGCTTGTTGGAAACGGCGATCAGCGACTGGTGTTTGCTGCGATAGTGCCAGTTCAGCATCCGATGCGACAGGCCCTTGGCAAGGCAGAGGTCGAGAATGCTCTCGGCGTCCTTGACCTGGAAGGTCGGCTGATCCTCGTCGTCATTGTCCTCGTCGTCGTTACCTGTCAGCTTCGCGAAGAAGCGCGTCGGCGGCAGCTGCCGCTCGTCACCGACGACCACGATCTGCCGGCAGCGCGCGACCGCGCCGAGCGCGTCGACCGGCTCGATCTGCGAGGCCTCGTCGACTACCAGAAGATCGAAGGCGATCGCGCCAGGCTTGAGGAACTGTGCCACCGACAGAGGGCTCATCAGGAAGATCGGCTTGATCTGCTGAATGACCGGACCTGCCCGTTCCAGGAGCTGGCGGATGGGCAGGTGATTGCGCTTCTTGGCAAGCTCGCCGTTCAGCACGCCGAGCGGACCGATGCCGCCGGCGTTGCGCGGCAGGGCCGCGGCATGCTCGTGGGCGATCTGATCGCGGGCCAGTTGCATCCGCGCGACGTCGAGCCTGCGGAAGCCGTCGACCAGCCGATCGTGCGATTCGCCGTCGAAACGTTTCAGTTCAGGATGATCAGCGAAGATCACGCTGCGCATGGCGTCGTAATAGGACCGGTCGAAGGCGGCTTCGAGCGCTTCGCCCGGCAAGGAGCCGTCGAGCGTGCGGTCGACCAGCGCGGCGAGGCCTTGCGCGCGCGCAAGGCGGACCCGGCCCATGAACGCGATCCAGCGGGTGAGGCGCTCGGTCGCGTTCTGCCACTCCGACAAAGTCTGCGACAGGCCGTCCAACCGGATCTGGTCGCCGGCCTCGAGCGGGATGCGGGCAGGCTCCAGCTGGAGAGAGTCGATCAGCCTGCCGAGGCCGGACCTCAGACTTGCGAGGTCGTGGTTGAGCTGTTCGATCGATTGCCGATCATCGGCCGACAAGGCCAGCTGCGTCAGCCGCTGGCGCGTTTCGTCGTTTGCGAACGGCTTGGGGAATGCACTCCACCAGGTCGCCAATCTGGACAACGCATCCCAGTCCGACCGTTCCTTCTGCCACGCCGTTCCGAATGCGGTGCTGCCGGCGGCTTCGACCTCCTCGAAGGACCGGCGAGCGGCTTGCGCCGCGATGAGGCCGTCGATCAGCAGAAGCCGCTGCTCGAGCGTTTTCGGCATCGGCACCTTCAGGTACGAGGCCAGCAGCGCCACCTGTTGGCGATAACGCGGGCTGAGCAGGCGCAGCCAGGAGCGGCCCTTCTCGGCGATGACCTTGCGGCAATCGGCGATCGGTGCATCCCAGGCGGCCTCGACGAAGGCGCTCTCGAAGGCCGTCCTCAGTTTCGCGTAGCGCAGCCCCTTGTCGACGATGTCCGTGATGAGTCCGGCCTGGTTCCAGACGGCCTCGCGGAAGGCAGTCCGATCGCACTCCGGCATCGCGGCCGCGGCCTCCGCAAAGGCGAGTATCCCCGCGGCGTCGGCCAAGGTGGCCGGCGGCGGGAGATCGAGCAGCGTGCCGAGGCGGGCCGCGCCTGAGGATGCGCTGCCGACAACGTTCGAAATGTCGTCGAGCGATTTTCGCAGCTCTGTCATCTCGGCTGGATCCAGCGCGTCGCGGCCGACGCCGCGCCAGGGATGCAGGTGCGGCGCGCCGTCGGCTGCAATTCGTTCGGCGAGCTCGGCGATCAGCTCACGCCGCCGCTCCAGATCCAGGGGAGACCAGGAGGGCGCGCCCTGCAACGGGTAGGGCGGCTGCGCGGAGATGTCCCCGCAGCGCACGAGGTGACCGAGCAACCTGAATGGCGTCAGCTCGCTCGGCTGGTGCGGCTGGTGCATCATGTCCGCATGCCGGTTGAGGCCGTCACGGCTGTCAGTCAGGCGCTGGACCAGGGTGGCTTCGCCGCGCGGGACCGGAACCTCAGCCGATTTGCAGCGTTTCAGCTCTTCGAGCAGAACGCGCTTGTTGGCCTTGTTGGAGTGCAGCTCCAGCGCGAGCGCGCCGAGACCGACATGCTTCAGCCGCCGGTGGACGACCTCGAGCGCCGCCATCTTCTCGGCCACGAACAGCACCGTTTTCCCCTCGGCGGCCGCCGACGCGATGATGTTGGTGATGGTCTGCGATTTGCCGGTCCCAGGCGGTCCCTTGACGACGAGGTCGCGTCCACGGACCACTTCCTCGATCACCACGGCCTGCGATGAATCGGCATCGACGACATGGTTCACCGCCACCGGCTGGATGACGGAATCGATCTTGCCGTCGTCGGCCACGATCGGCTCCGCGCCCTCGAAGCCGTCCTGAAGCAGCGCTGCGATCAGGGGATGACGATCAAGGCTGCCATCTGCGGGCCAGTTGTCAGGGTCCAGATCGCGATACATCAGGAACTTGGAGAACGAGAAGAAGCCGAGGACGATCGCGTCCGCCCTGACCTCCCACCGCTGTTTGTTGGCGACCGTCTCCGCGACGCCGGCGAGATAGGTCGCGATGTCGACGTCGTCCTCGTCGCCAAAATCCTCGATCTTGAGTCCGAACTCGGCGTCGAGCTTGGCCTGGAGCGAGAGGTTCGGCGACGGCGGCTCAGCGCGCGAGACCAGGTGAAACCGATCGGCGGCGCTGCTGCGTTCCAGACGGACGGGCAGCAGGACGAGCGGCGCGAAGCGCTCGACATCGGATTTGTCGTCCTCGAACCATTTCAGCAGCCCGAAGGCGAGATAGAGGATATTGACGCCCTGTTCTTCCTCGAGCGTTCGTGCGTCGTACCAGATATCCAGCAGGCGCTTCTGCAGCGCCTCCGATGACAGCCGGGTCCTGAGCCGGGTGTCCGGCTGCCGCGTCTGCGACTCCGAATCATCACCTTCCTGGTCCACCTTGGTGGTCGGCGTGTCGGATCGAGGTGCCGGCACGCTCAAGGGCAGGGTGCCTTCCGCCTCCGCCGTCTCTGCCTTCGTCGGAAGGAACGTGAAGCGCTTGCCTTCGCCGAGAAGCTCGAAGAGCGCAGCAGAGCGCGCGCCGACGATGTCGATGGTGCGGATGGTCTTGGTCTTGAGCGGGATGTGCACGAGCCGGTTGCGCGTGCCCAGATCGAGCAGCGCGCGCCGGTCCGCCAGCAATCGGTCTCGTACGGATGTGGTCGCCACGTGCAATCCTCCTGCGATTCGAGGATTGCAACCCGGAATGATCGCGGTCAAGCATCCGGCGCGGTGGAGAAGGGGTCAATGAGCGATGGTTCATCTTCCCCGTGAAGAGGTCTCATCTCCCAATCGAGGGAGACGAGACTCGTATGTTCCCAGGCCGCCTGTTCCTAGGCCGCTGCCTTATGCCGCGCCAGTTCCGCCTTGTAGAGCTCGAACTCCTCGGCGATGGCACGGGCGATCGACGGCCGCGCGCGCAGGCGCTCGTAGTACGCCTTCACGGCCGGCCATTTCGCGAGCTGGACCGGCGGCGTTGCCATGGTCCAGTTGATCACGGTGACGAGATACGCGTCGGCGACCGTGAAATGATCGAGCAGATAGTCGCGATCCCGCAGATGGTTCTCGAGATGATCGAGCCGCGACAGGTTCTTTTTCAGGACATGAGCCTTCATTTCCTCGGGCGCGGTCTTGTCGAGGATCGGAATGAACAGGCCCTTGTGCAGCTCGGTGCCGATGAAGCAGAGCCATTGATGCAGCCGGCTGCGGTCCATGCCGGGGCCGGTGCCGAGCTTGGCCTCGGGGAAGCGATCGGCGACATATTGCAGGATCGCGGCGTTCTCGGTCAGCAGGTCGCCGTCATCGGTGCGGAGCGTCGGGACGAGCCCGAGCGGGTTGACGGCGCGGAAATCGGAGCCGTCGTTGAGGACGATCTTGGTCTTGGGATCGACCTCGAGATAGTTCGCCTTCGCGCCGGCTTCGTAGAGCGCGATGCGGGTGGCGAGCGAGCAGGCGAGCGGCGAGAAATACAGGTCCATGGACGTCTCCCTCGGGCTCCGGACCGGAGCATTGGTTGATTTTTATACTGTCTCGCATAATATAAGCTCGGTCAAGGAATTTAGTGCGAAATGGTACAAAAAAAGAAAGGGCCGCCGCAAGGCGACCGTCCGATAGAAAAGGCGGGTGCCCCCGACCAGCCGAAGCGGCGCGGGAGGCCGCGGGCGTATGAGCCGGATGTCGCGCTCGGCAAGGCGCTCGACCTGTTCCGGTCGACCGGCTTCGCCGCGACCTCGCTCGACGATCTCAGCGCCGCCACCGGCATGAACCGGCCGAGCCTCTATGGCGCGTTCGGCGACAAGCGCGAGCTCTACATCAAGAGCTATCAGCGCTATCGCGACAATGCCCGCGCCCTCATGGGCGACGTCTTCAGTAACGATTGGCCGGTGCGACGGCAGCTCGAGCAGATCTTCGCCACGGCGCTCGACATCTATCTGTCGGGCGAGGAGGGACCGCGCGGCTGCTTCACGGTGATGACGGCGGGCTCGGAGGCTGTCGCCGACCCCGACATCCGCGCCATGGTGCAGAACGCGCTGACCGAGCTCGACAAGGCGTTTGCGCATTGCTTCCGCCGCGCCAAGGAAAAAGGCGAGCTGCCGGCCGACGCCGATCCCGTCGTGTTGGCGCGTCTGGCGTCGGCGACGATCCACTCGATCGCTGTCCGGGCGCGCGCGCGGGCGCCGCGTCAGGAGCTGGAGGCGATCGTCGCCGGCGCGATCGATGTGATGGTCGGCAACAAATAGCGGTTCAATATCCCCTGACGCGATCGACCAGATTGCGCAGCGCCCCGCCGGCCTCGAAGGTCGCGATCTGCTCGGCGACGTAGCGCGAGATCGCGTCGGCGTCGGTGTCGGCCGCATTGTGCGGCGTCAGCACCACCTTCGGGTGGCTCCAGAACGGGCTGTCGACCGGCAGCGGCTCCTGGCCGAACACGTCGAGCGAGACCGAACCAAGTGTGCCGTCGTCGAGGCAGGCGAGGATGTCGGCCTCGTTCTGCAGGCCGCCGCGCCCGGCATTGATCATGACGGGGGCGCCGAGCGGCGAGCTGCGCCGAAGCCTCGCGAACATCTTGCGATCGAGAATGCCGCGCGTGTCGGGCGTCAGCGGTAGCAGCGACACCAAAATGTCGGTCCGCGCCAGGAACGCATCCAGCTGCGCCGCACCGTGGAAGCACTCGATGCCGTCCGCCTGCTTTTCGCTGCGGCTCCAGCCGGCGACCTGGAAGCCGAGCCGCTTGAGCACTTCGGCCGCATCGATGCCGAGCGTACCCAGTCCGAGAATACCGACTCCGATCGCGGCCGCCGGCCATTGATACTTGGGCGCCCAGCGCTTCACGCGCTGCGACTCGCGCAGATACAGCTCCTGCCGATGATGCATCAGCACGTGCAGCACGACATATTCGGTCATCCGCGCCGTAAGATCATCGACCGCGACCCGGACCAGCGGCACGCTCGGCAGCGTCTTGTCGGCCATCAGTGCGTCGACGCCCGCGCCGAGATTGAAGATCACGCGCAGGTTCGGGAAGCCGGCGAGCTCGCCGGGGACCGGCTTCCACACCGCGGCGTAGTGCACCTCCGCCGGATCGAGGCTCGCATCCGGCAGCAGCACCACCGGGCGGTCGCCGCAGACGTCGTCGAAACGCGCCTTCCAGCGCTGCGGCGACCAGTTATCGGTGCCGCCATGGATCAGGAGCGCCAGCGCGCCTTTGGTCATCGGGGGGTCCTCGAGCTTATGTGACGTGTTCCACATACCAGATCGCGCGCGCAGGCCAATCTCCAGCCATCAACACGGAGACATCGTCATGCGCAAATTGCTTCTCGCCGCCGCTTTCGTCATCGCATCCGCCTCGGTCCAGGCTCAGACCATCGATGTCGGGTCGATCCTGTCGGCCAACGGCATTTCCATTGGCAAGGGCGGCGGTCAGCCGCAGGCCGCCAGTCAACAGGGCGCCGCGGACGGCATGGCGCAAGGTGCGGGCGGCCAAGGTGCCGCAGGGCAAGGTCAGGGGCAGGGCCAAGGCCAGTCGCAGCGCCAGACGGGCCGAGCCAGGCAGCCGCGCGAGAGCGCGCAGGAGACGCGGGCGCGCAACATCGCGGCCAAGTACGGCATCTCTTGGTAGGCGGCTTGTTCCTGCAGGCGGAACCCGCGAAAATACTTCGTGGGTCTGTCGGCCGGAGGCATACTCCGCCGTCTTGAAGACGAATGGAGATGACTTCCGATGCTGTATGCGCTGCTCTGCTATCATGACGAGGATGTCGTCTGCGCCTGGAGCAAGGACCAGGATGCCGCGGTCATGGCCAAGCTTGCGGTCATCCAGGAGAAGCTCGCCAAGCAGGGGCGGCTCGGGCCGGTGGCGCGGCTGCTGCCGACCACGGCCGCGACGACGCTCCGGAAGGAGGATCCGCCGCTCGTCATCGACGGCCCCTATGCCGAGACCAAGGAGCAACTGCTCGGCTTCTATCTCGTCGACTGTGCCAATCTCGACGAGGCGCTCGAGGTCGCGCGCGAGCTCGGTGAGGCCAATCCAGGCGGCTCCTACGAGATCCGTCCCGTCGGCACGTTCAGGCCGGGTGGAGCGCTGGCATGACCGATACGGCCTGGATCGATGCAGCCCTGACATCAGCACGTCCCCAGGCCGTCGGCGCGCTGCTGCGCTATTTCCGCGACCTCGACACGGCGGAGGAGGCATTCCAGAACGCCTGCCTGCGCGCGCTGAAGAGCTGGCCCCAGAATGGGCCGCCGCGCGATCCCGCGGCGTGGCTGATCATGGTCGGACGCAACGCGGCCATCGATGACGTCCGCCGTGTCCGCCGCGAGCAGCCGCTGCCGGAGGACGAGGCGATCTCGGATCTCGACGACGCCGAGAGCGCGCTGGCCGACCGGCTCGACGGCTCGCATTATCGCGACGACATCCTCCGCCTGCTGTTCATCTGCTGCCACAAGGATCTGCCCGCGACGCAGCAGATCGCGCTGGCGCTGCGCGTGGTGTCCGGACTGACGGTGAAGCAGATCGCCCGGGCCTTCCTGGTCAGCGAGGCCGCCATGGAGCAGCGCATCACCCGCGCCAAGGCGCGCGTCGCGCAGGCGAACGTGCCGTTCGAGACCCCTGGCGCGGTCGAGCGGTCGGAGCGCCTGACCGCGGTCGCCGCCATGGTCTACCTGATCTTCAACGAGGGCTATTCGGCCAGCGGCGAGACCGCCGCGCAGCGCCAGCCGCTGTCCGAGGAGGCGATCCGGCTGGCGCGGTTGCTGCTGCGGCTGTTTCCGAGCGAGCCCGAAATCATGGGGCTGACGGCGCTGCTGCTGTTGCAGCACGCCCGCTCCGCCGCCCGCTTCGACGCCGAGGGATTGCCGATTCTTCTGGAGGATCAGGATCGCTCGCTGTGGAACCAGCCGATGATCGCGGAAGGCACAGCCCTGATCGACAAGGCGATGCGCCATCGCCGCAGCGGTCCGTACCAGATCCAGGCGGCGATCGCGGCGCTGCATTCACGCGCCGCGCGTCCGGAGGACACCGACTGGACGCAGATCGACCTGCTCTATGGCGCGCTGGAAGTGGTGCAGCCCTCGCCGGTGGTGACGCTCAACCGCGCCGTTGCGGTGTCCAAGGTCCGCGGCGCCGGGGCGGCGCTCGACCTGATCGGGCCGCTCGAAGGGCGGCTCGCCAACTATTTCTATTTCTTCGGCGTGCGCGGCGCGCTGCTGATGCAGCTCGGACGCGCCGACGAGGCACGGACCGCCTTCGACCGCGCCATCGCGCTGGCGCACAGCTCGGCGGAGGCCGCGCATATCCGCATGCAGCTCGATCGCCTGATGCGCGACAGCGCAACGGCTCAGGTCCAGGTCGGCCAGTGACATTCCGCTGAGATTCGATCCAAAATCTTGAACCGGGCTGTCGGCGGCACGCTCCTTCATTCGTCCTTGGAGCAGCATTACGGGGAGGAGCTGCAGATGACGACGATAACCTTGGAAGAACCGGTCTCGCGCGCCGAATTGTGGAGCGGCCGCATCCTGAGTGGGCTGGTGACCCTGTTCCTGCTGTTCGACGGCGCGATCAAGCTCGTCCCTCTGCCAGTCGTCACCCAGACGCTGGATCAGATGGGCTATGGCGCGAGTGACGGCACGGCCCGCGCGCTCGGTCTGATCACGATCGTCTGCACCGTGCTCTATGCGTTGCCGCCGACGTCGTTCGTCGGGGCGATCCTGCTGACAGGCTATCTCGGCGGCGCCATCGCTTCTCATGTCCGCATCGGCAGTCCGCTGTTCAGCCACGTCCTGTTCGGCCTCTATCTCGGGCTGATGCTGTGGGGCGGCTTGTGGCTGCGCGATCGCCGGCTGCGCGCGCTGCTGCCGCTGCCGCGCTGACGAATGATCTTTCAACCAAGGAGGATGACGATGATCTGTCCCTATCTGACGTTCAACGGCGATTGCGAGCAGGCGCTCAAGCACTACAGCGAGGTGCTCGGCGCCAAGATCGAGATGATGATGCGCAACGGCGAGGCGCCGCCGGAGATGCCGTGTGCGCCGGAGCACAAGGACAGGATCATGCATGTCCGCTTCTCGATCGGCGGCGGCGTCCTGATGGCCTCGGATTCGCCGCCCGAATATTATCAAGGCAAGCCGCACGGAATCTCGGTCTCGCTCCAGATCGCGGATCCGGCCGAGGCCGAGCGCAAGTTCAACGCGCTCCTCGAAGGCGGTGCCGTCACCATGCCGTTCGGCAAGACCTTCTGGTCGAAGGGCTTCGGCATGGGCGTCGATCGCTTCGGTATTCCGTGGATGATCAATTCCCCGGCGGAAGGCTACGCGGCGTGACGCCGCTAGCGGCACGAGGGGTACATCGCCTTGAGCTCGCGCCCGCGCAACAACAGAAGCCGCGACGTCAGGCCGCCGCGGCGCTCGATCCAGCCGCGCACCGGCGTGGGATAGGTCTGCAGCACCAGCTTGGAGGCTTCGGGTTCCGCATAAACGCGGCCGCGCCGGTCGACCGAGCGTGCGGCGTGGAAGCCGAGGGAGGCTCGCCGCGTCACGCAGATGCGGTCCTCGGGCACGACGCTGAGCACCAGCGTGCAGGCCGACAGGCAGGGACCGTCGATGATGACACGCTCCCCGGAGGCGCGCACCTTCTCGAACAGATCGAGGAACGGTCCCACCTCGCCGCCGGGCGAGGAGATGATGCGGACGTCGGCGCGCGCCAGCATCGTCGCGATCCCCCACAAGAGGACGGCGAGCAGCAAGGTCAGAATGATGCGCGTCCGGCTCGGCATCGTTTCAAGTGTTCCTGCGTTGGCCGCGCAAGGTCGGCAATCCGATTCCCGCGGCATCGAAGCCGCCATCGACGGCCAGGATCTGTCCGGTGATATAGCTGGAGCGTTCGGAGCTGAGAAACAAGATCGCCTCGGCGAGTTCGTCCTCGAGGCCGTAACGGTTGAGTGGAATGGCGTCGTGATAGTCGGCGCGGATCTCCGGCGTGTGCACGTCCTTGGCCATCGCGGTCTCCACCGGGCCCGGCGCCACCGCGTTGACGCGGATGCCGGCGGAAGCGAGCTCGACCGCGAGCTGCTTGGTCAGATGCGCCAGCGCCGCCTTGCTGGTGCCGTAGGCGGAGCGCAGCGTCGAGGCGCGGACGGCTGAAATCGAGGTGATGTTGACGATGGTGCCGCCGTGCTCGCGCATCAGCGGCACCGCGGCGCGCGTGCACAGAAACGGCCCGGTCAGGTTGACGTCGAGGATGCGTTGCCAGTCGGCTTCGCTGGTTTCCATGATCGGGGCGAAACGCGCCACGCCGGCATTGTTGACCAGTGCATCGAGACGACCGAAACGGCCGGCAATGCGCGCCAACGCATCGGCGACCATCGCCGCGTCCGCGACGTCGCAATGCAGCGCGAGCGTTCGATCGGGGGATTTGAGTGCCGATGTGGCGTCGTCGAGCAGCGTCTTCTCGATGTCGAGAAGCGCCACGCGCCAGCCCTCGTGCAGAAATCTCTTTGCCGTCGCCAGCCCGATGCCGCGTGCCGCCCCGGTGATCAGGGCGACCTTGTCAGTCAGCGTCGTCGTCGATGTTTCCGTCACGGCGGTCGACTCCTCGGGCCGGCAGCCCGGCTCTTCTCGTCGTTGAGTCCTAACATGCGCTGCGCGGATCGGCTGTGAAGGCCGTCACATCTGTCAGTGTACGTTCAATCCAGCTCCGCGCGATGCGTATAGCCAGCGAGTTTCGTGGGCGTTGTCAAACAGCCAGGGGTGGTAACGACGACGTCAATTCGCGTTCTCGCGGTGTCGAAGCACCCGAGTCATGCTCGCCCTGGCCTCCCTCTCGGGTCGGAGGGCGCAGGGAAGACCGGGAGCTTGCCCGCCCCATGGCCCCCGCGGGAAAAATGCACGGGGCAGGAACCACAGATTCGGCTGAGACATCCCGGCCCTCCCTGCGCGATGCCCGGGGACCGGCTGTTTTGCCCCCGTTTCCGCCACAATACGCTCCCGCATCGGACACGGCATCAGCATCGGGATGCCAGGGACCACATGATTTCGCCGTACGCGCCGCGTTGTTCGTCTGCGTGTCCTCATATGAGCATGATCTTGTCGGAAAGCTGTGGCGCAATAGCCGTCAACGGCCTCCGGTTCCGAATCATGCTCCACGCTGCAACATCGACGCGTTCACCGCATCCTGCTCCCCACGTTCGTGACGACCGCGAAACGTCCCTCTCGATCGGGAACAGGACGTGGCTAAAGGAGCATGAATTCCGGAAAGGCGAAAGAGGGATTTTTTACGGGAAGCACTGGACAAGGGTGATCGACTTGAAAGTCTTCAGGAAAAGAGCCGCCTCTCCAGGCGCGTTCCCCCGTGGAATTGGACAGTCCCGCCGTCGGCTGATTTGCTCGTCGTCGGGTGGCTCTCGGACGTGTCCGGGACGAATCTGAACCGGTGGCGTAGAGTTTAAGAGTCTCGGTAGAATCGACATGGGCGATCTATTCATCAGCCGGCGAATCACCCTCGTCAGAACCACGGAGCTGCACGCTTCGTCGCACGGGTCGAATGGTCTGTGGCGCGGGTGCGGCGCGCTGCTGTTGTCGTGCATTGTCCTCGGGCTCGCGGCGTCCGGCGCCGTCGGAGCGGATGGCAGCGTTGCTGCGAAACCGGCAGAGACCGAGCAGGCTGCGCACGATGTCGCGCCGCCGCAGCAGCCGCAGACGGCGGAGCCCGAGACGGTGGGGCGGCCGTCGGACGTGCAGACGCCGGCTCTGAAAGTGGTCGTTCCACCGACCGAGCCTGCGAAGCCGATCGCGGCCGAGCGCAAGGGCGACCCGCGGAGCGACGCCAAGACCACGAAGAATCTGTCGGTGCCTCAGCGCGCGCTGCCGGCCGACGTCGCGCAGATGATCGGCCGCAGGATCTGGCTCAACGAGGCCGGGGGACGGCGCGACGCGATCACGTCGTGGAATGCGGGTGAAGAATTCGCCTCGCTGGGAATCGGGCATTTCATCTGGTACCCGTCCACCGCGAAGCCGCCTTATGAAGAGGGTTTTCCGGGGCTGATCGCATTTCTGCGCAAGGGCAAGACGCCGTTGCCTGCATGGCTCGACAAGACGCCGATTCCGGCATGCCCGTGGACCAGCCGGGCCGACTTCAAGCGGAATTTCAACTCGCCGCAAATGCGGCAATTGCGGCAGTTCCTGCTCGACACGATTGCGGAGCAGACGCAGTTCCTGGTGGCGCGTGCGCAAGGCGCGATGGACAAGATCCTCGCCAACACGCCCGACAGCGCCGAACGCGAGCACATCGTCGCGCAATATTCGCGAGTCGTGCGCGCCTCCAACGATCTCTACCCGCTGATCGACTACATCAACTTCAAGGGCGAGGGCACCAATCCGTCCGAGACGGCCGTGGACAAGGAGACGGGCCAGCGCCAGGGCTGGGGTCTCAAGCAGGTGCTGCTCAAGATGAACGGCACCACCACCGAGTCCAAGGCCGTGCTCGCCGAATATTCCGACGCGGTGCAGGTCGTGCTGCAGCAGCGGGTTCGCAATCTGCCCTCGAACCGCGTGTGGGAGGCGGGCTGGCTGCGTCGCGCCGAGACCTATCGCCGTCCGATCGCGCAGCTCGAGCAGGCCCCCGAACGCGCCCCGCGCAAATCATCGCGCTACAGGGCCGACAACACGCGGTTCTGATGCGGGAAGCGGCGCGCACGATCCGTGCGCGTCGCGAGGCGTGCGATCATCGGCCGCCTGCCTCGGCCTTCTTGGCAGCGACGACCTTCTGGTAAGCTGCCTGCAGCCGCTCGCCGACGCTCGGTCCAGCCCTCCTGCGCCGTTTCGCGCCGAGATGGGTTTCGCGCAGCTCGTCCATGAATTCGGCCCACATCTTCGGGCCGCCTTCCATCAATAGCTTGGCGCGGATGCCGAGCTCCTCCGAGACGGGCAGATACTTGTAACCCCAGCCCGCCATCTGCGCGAGGATCGGCAACAGCTCGATGCCCTGCTCGGTCAGGGAATAGATGCCCTTCTGCTTGTGGCTCGGATCGTCCGCACGGCTGATGATGCCGGCCGCGAGCAGCGTCTTCAGCCGGTCGGCGAGAATGTTCGAGGAGATGCCCTCCTCCGAGCCGCCGAGCAGCTCGCGATAGTGCCGGCGATTTCCGAACATCATGTCGCGGATGATCAAGAGGCTCCATTTATCCCCCACCACTTCGAGCGACAGGTTGATCGGGCAGCGGGAGCGCTGAGGGTCGGACATCGAAGTCTCGTGAGCAGGGATCGCGCATAAACCGCTTGCAATATTGCACCGGTCTGGGCATTCTCCAACTGCTTGCAAAATGAAAGCAGTTAGGGAGAGGCAGTCGATGGCGAGGCTGGTGATGTGGAACATGATGACGCTGGACGGCATGGTTGCGGGCCCGAACGGCGACATCTCCTGGCACGAGGATGTGTGGGGCCCGGAGCTGGAGCAGATCTCCGAGACGCAACTGCACGAGGCGGGCGGATTGCTGTTCGGCCGGGTGACCTACGATCTGATGGCCGGCTATTGGCCGACCGAGAAGGGCGTGATCGCCGACGTCATGAACAGCATCCCCAAATATGTTGCCTCCCGCACGCTATCTCGCCTGGCATGGTCGAACGCGCATCTGCTGGGTCCGCAGCTCGCGGCCGAGGTCGACAAGCTCAAGCAGGAGAATGCCAAGGACCTGTTCCTGTTCGGCAGCGCCGACCTCGGCTCGACGCTCGTGGCACACGACCTGATCGATGAGCTTCGAATCGCGATCAATCCGCGCGTGCTTGGCGCCGGACGGCCGCTGTTCAAGCCGGGGCAGGCCTTGAAGCTCAGCCTGATCGACAGCCGGGCGCTGTCCAACGGCGTTGTCATCGCGCGCTATGCCCCCGTTCGGGGCGTGTGAGCCCATATCTCGCGGCGCGCTCCGGGTTCCGGGGGCAGCGCAGGTCTTTCCACTCACACCACCCGTGCCTCTAGCGCCTCAGCTCAACCCTCTCCCCGTGAACAACGGTCCGTGGGAGCGCACCGCCCTGCGGCCGCGCGTTCGGGACCAAACGACTTGTTCTCACTCAACTCAGCAGGAGCGTACGATGTCCCTGACCCTTTACTATCATCCGCTGTCGTCGTTCTGCTGGAAGGTGCTGATCGCGCTGTATGAGAACGACGTTTCGTTCACGCCGAAGCTGATCAATCTCGGGGACGCGGATGAGCGCGCGGCGTTCTTGAAGCTGTGGCCGGTCGGTAAATTTCCCGTGCTGCGCGATGAGCAGCGCACGATTCCGGAATCGAGCATCATCATCGAGTATCTCGACCAGCACTATGCGGGCAGGACGCGCTTCATTCCCGATGATCCCGATCTCGCCTTGCGGACACGTCTACGCGATCGCTTTCTCGACCTCTATCTGCACATGCCGACGCAGACCGTCGTGTTCGACCGGCTGCGGCCGGCCGATGCCCGCGATCCGCTCGGCGTCGCCGACGCTCGAAGCCGGCTGCGCACGTCCTACGCCATGCTCGAGGCCGAGCTGCCGCCGCGTGGCTGGGCGATGGGCGACCCTTTCACCCTGGCGGATTGCGCGGCCTTGCCGGCGCTGTTCTACGCCGACAGAGTGGAGCCGCTGGGTGATGGGCTGCCTGGGGTCACTGCCTATCTCGACCGGCTCAAGACGCGGCCCTCCGTCGCGCGGGTGCTCGCCGAGGCCGAGCCTTATTTCCACATGTTCCCGCAAGAGCCGGGCTGAACCGGGAACCCGGCCAAAATAATTGCGGGAGCGTGTCGGCCGTACCGGGGCCGGATCGTCCTACTGATGAGGGCAGGGCAGTCCTGCCAGACAGCATCAGGGGAGAGCAACCATGCGGTTCATGGTGATCGTGAAGGCGACCAGGGACACGGAAGCCGGAATCCTGCCGACCACCGAGGAGTTCGCGGCGATGGGCCGGTTCAACGAGGGCTTGGTGAAGGCCGGCATGATGGAGGCCGGCGAGGGCCTGCATCCGACCGCGAAGGGGGCGCGCATCGACTTCTCGAACGGGACGCCGAGCGTCGCGCGCGGTCCGTTCGATCTCTCCCGCGATCTCGCGGCGGGCTTCTGGATGCTCAAGGCCGGCTCGCTCGAGGAGGTGATCGAGCACATGAAGCGGGCGCCGTTCCCGAGCGGCGAGATCGAGATCCGCCAGGTCTATGCCGCGGAGGATTTCGGCGAGACGTTCACGCCCGAATTGCGTGAGCGGGTCGAACGGCTGCGTGCGCAGGCCGCCAGGAGCTGAACCGACCCTGATCAGGAGAGGAGGAGAAACGCGATGCGATTCATGATGCTGATGATCCCGCTCGGCTACGAGAGTGCGCCGCCGGACGTGCAGCTCGATCCCGAGCGTGTCAAAGCGATGATGCGCTACAACGAGGCCCTGAAGGACGCCGGCGTGCTGATCACGTTGGAGGGCCTGCATCCGCTGTCGATGGGGGCGCGGGTCTCGTTCGCGGGCGGCAAGCCTGTGGTGACCGACGGCCCGTTCGCGGAGGCCAAGGAGGTGCTCGGCGGCTATTGGATGATCGAGGTCGCCTCGCGCGACGAGGCGATCGCCTGGGCCAGGCAGTGCCCGGCCTCGGACAACGAGATCATCGAGATTCGCCAGGTCCAGGAGATGGCCGACTTTTCCGAGGAGGTGCAGCAGGCGGCGGCGGGCTTCGCCGAGCTGCCGCATGCCGGCCGTGTCTGATCGATCCGTTTCACAGCAGGAGAGGGAAGTGCAATGAGCGACAACAGCAACACCTATCTCGCCGTCTTTCTCGGCAGCAAGACCAGTCCGGTCTGGAAAGCCTGGGAGGCGCTGTCCGAGACGGAGCGCAATGCCAGGGGACAGCAGGGCATGGCGGCCTGGCATGCCTGGGTGGACCAACACAAGGACGCGATCGTCGCGATGGGCGGGCCGCTCGGCAAGACCAAGCGGGTCGACAAGGGCGGCGTCAACGACATCGCCAACGAGATGGGCGCGTTCACCGTGGTCCGCGCCGCGTCGCACGAGGATGCCGCGAAGATGTTCGTCAACCATCCGCATTTTGCGATCTTCCCGGGCGAGCGGGTCGAGATCATGCCGGTGCTGCCGATTCCGGGCGGCTAGTTGAGCGGCCTGCAGGGCGGAGCACGTCGGCTGAGGTGAACGTCCCGCTTGCTGCGGGCGCCCGGCGTTTGTGCCGGGCGCGCTGATCCCGCGGCGACTTCGGTGCCACCCTGCCCCTTGCGGGGGCCCTCAAGGGGCGAGGGTGGCACCTGTTCGCGGGGGCTTAACCGAACGGCGCGATAGAGCGTCCCGGAAGTCGGCGGCTGACCCCGCCCAAAAGTCGCTGGCTTCCTTCGACCCGGCTCATGTAAAAGCCATTTACATGAGCTGGCGCAAGGAAGAGCGCCGCGCCGAGCGCGGCTATCATCACGGTAACCTCAAGGAGGCGCTGCTGCAGGCGGCGCTCGACCTGATCGCGCAGAAGGGGGCTGCCGGCTTCACCTTTGCCGATGCGGCCCGCATGGCCGGCGTCAGCCCGGCCGCGCCCTATCGCCACTTCCGCGATCGCGACGAACTGCTGTCGAGCATCGCCCAGCGCGGCTTCGAGCAGTTCGAGGCGCAGCTCTCGGCGGCGTGGGACGACGGCCGGCCCGACACCGTCACGGCGTTCGAGCGCGTCGGCAAGGCGTATCTGGCATTTGCCCGTTCGGAGCCTGCGTTCTACTCGGCGATGTTCGAATCCGGCGTGCCGGCGGACTCCACCGCGGGCCTGTTGGCGGCGGGTGAGCGCGCTTTCGGCGTCATTCGGGCCGCGGCGGAGCGGCTGGCGGCGCTGGCGCCGCCCGGGATGCCGCGGCCGCCGGCCCTGATGATGGCGCTGCACATCTGGTCGATGGCGCATGGCATCGCCTCGCTGTTCGCGCGCGGCGATGCCGCCCGGCGCAAGCTGCCGATGTCGCCCGAGGAGCTGCTGGAGGCCGAGCTGCTGATCTATCTGCGCGGGCTCGGCTTCCCGACCGACCGCCGGCCTGCGCCGTCCTCCGCTGCCGAGCCGCCGCCGCTGCCGGACGATGACAAGCCGGCAGGGCCCTGGGGCCGCCCGAAATAAGGTTCAAAGAACGCCGAAAAATAATTCGAGCGACGCGTCAGGCGGTCGCCTTGACAAAATCCCGGGTTGAGCTAGCTATGTAAATGTTATTTACATTCACACGGCATGGCGCCGCGAATGGAGAGGGAGATGGCCTACACCGCAGATGTCAATCGTTGGCGCGGTTCGGAGGAGGAGCAGAGGTACCGGCCCCGCATGATGGAGTCGCCCTGGCATCCCGGCTGGATCGCCGTGACCGTGCTCGGCTTCATCATCTGGTGGCCGATCGGACTTGCCCTTCTCTTTTTCACACTCGGGAGCAGAAAGATGTCGTGCTGGAACGGCGGCGATCGCTGGTCGAACAAGATGGAACGGATGCAGTGGAAGATGGACCGCATGCGCGACAAGATGGAGCGCCGCGGCTTCGGCTTCGGTTTCTCGCAGCCGGCTTCGAGCGGCAACCGCGCCTTCGACGAGTACCGCATGGAGACCCTGCGGCGGCTCGAAGAGGAGCAGCAGGAGTTCCGTGACTTCCTGACCCGGCTGCGCCACGCCAAGGACAAGGAGGAGTTCGACGCGTTCATGGCCCAGCACAAGCCGCGTCCGACCCCGCCGAACGACCAGCCGCAGAGCTGATCGCCTCTCACCTGACGCCGCAGGGCTTTCAGCCCCCGCCCTGACGGCACAAGACGCCCGCCTGCGGTTCCCCCGCCGGCGGGCGTTTTGCGTTCTCCGATACCGCCCGCCTGCGGCGGCTGGCCGCTGTCCGCCGCCGGCCAAAACGGTCAAGCGGCTGATCACAAAGGCTCTATCTGGCTGGTCCGGCTGGACCTTTGACCTCGGCAATACTCCGCGGTAACCCCGCCTTAACCCCGGAGGGGGTTTGGTTAAGGGGCGCTTACGCGCGCCAAGAGCCCTTGTTTTGACACGTTGGCAGAGGAAGCAGGCCGCTTATGGCTTCGGCGGGCCTCTTAAAGCGATCAGTTCAGGGTTTTCTCGCGCAGGCGCTTTCCGCCGCGACGGCATCCGGCATGGAACGGCGGCTGCATGGTCCCGGGCATTCCGGGATGATTGGTTGAGAGGATACTGCAGATGTCTGTCGATAGCGGCGGCCTGTCCCTGATCGATCTGTTCGGCAATGCCGGCTGGGTGGTTCGGATCATCATGCTCGGCCTGATCTCCTGCTCGATCTGGGTCTGGGCGATTGCGATCGACAAGATGTTCCTGTTCTCGCGGACCCGCCGCTCGATGGACCGGTTCGAGCAGGCCTTCTGGTCCGGGGAATCCATCGAGGAATTGTACCGGGTGCTATCGGCGAAGCCGACGCAGTCCATGGCGGCGTGCTTCGTGGCGGCGATGCGCGAGTGGAAGCGCTCGTTCGAGGGCCACGCGCGCTCCTTCGCCGGCCTGCAGATGCGCATCGAGAAGGTGATGAACGTGTCGATCGCGCGCGAGGTCGAGCGGCTGGAACGCCGTCTCCTGGTGCTCGCCACGGTCGGTTCCGCCGGCCCGTTCGTCGGTCTGTTCGGCACGGTCTGGGGCATCATGACCAGCTTCCAGGCGATCGCGGCCTCCAAGAACACCTCGCTGGCGGTGGTCGCGCCGGGCATCGCGGAGGCGCTGTTCGCCACAGCCATCGGCCTGATCGCGGCCATCCCGGCGACGATTTTCTACAACAAGTTCTCTTCGGAGGTGAACCGGCAGGCGCAGCGGTTGGAAGGCTTCGCAGATGAATTTTCGGCCATCTTGTCCCGTCAGATCGACGAGCGGGGATGAGGGCAGGTATAGTGGCATCCGGATCGTGAGTACCACAGCATGGGCATGAGCATGGGCAGCGCGTCCGGCGGCGGTGGTCGCCGCGGTCGGCGCAAGGCGGCCGTGATGGCGGAGATCAACGTCACGCCGATGGTCGACGTCATGCTGGTGCTGCTGATCATCTTCATGGTCGCGGCGCCGCTGCTCACCGTCAACATCCAGGTCGACCTGCCCCAGGCGCAAGGCGGCTCGGCCTCGACGGCCGACGCCAAGCCACCGCTCGAGGTCACCGTGAAGAAGACCGGCGGCGGCTGCGCGTCGAAGGTGGACGTGTATCTCGGTGACTCGCCGATCGCGATCAACGAACTTGGGCCGAAGATCAAGGCGATGAAGGAGGCGGGCGCCGGCGGCGGCGACAACGTCGTCAAGATCCGCGGCGATCGCGACGCCTGCTACTCCGACATGATGAAGGTGCTGGGCCTGGCGCGCGATGCCGGCTATCGCGCCAGCATCGTCGTGCTGCCGGATCAGGGCTCATGACGTCGAAGGACCTCATCCGGTTCGTGCGCACGCGCAAGGGGACGGTGCTGTCCGTCGCCCTGCACGTGCTCGTGCTGTGCTGGGGCCTGTTCAGCTTCTCCGCGCGCTCGATGGTGGCGCCGCCGGAGGACCTTGTGCCGGTCGACGTGATCTCGGAGGACAACAGCTCGAAGGCCAAGGCCGGCGCGCTGACGGGCAAGAAGGAATCCCAGAAGCTGCTGGCCGACAAGATCGGCGAGAAGAAGCCGACCGAGGACATCGTCGGCAAGGTCGACACCAAGCAGGTCACCGAGACCGACGCCGCGCCTGAGCCGCAGCCCAAGCCGGAGAAGCCGGTCGAGAAGAAGCCCGATCCGCCGAAGCCGGTCGAGAAGCAGCCGGATACGCCGAAGCCGGTGGCCGAGAAGAAGCCGGAGCCGCCGAAGCCCGCGCCGGCCGAGAAGCCGAAGCCGGAGGAGAAGAAGCCGGACCCGTTCAATCCGGACCAGATCGCCAGCGTGCTCAACAAGGACAAGGCGAAGCAGCCGCCGAAGCCGCAGGCCGCCGCCGCGCCACCGGAGCCGCCCAAGCACAAGAGCGAGCGCAAGTTCGACGCCGAGAAGATGGCGAGCTTGATCAATCAGAAAGATCCGACGCGGCAGGCGGTCACGGGATCCGAGATCAATGCGAATGCGGCGCTGGGCTCGGTGCGAGGAACGGCAGAGGCCAATGTCGCGAGCTGGCAGGCCGCGTTCCAGGAGGCGGTCACCCGCTGCTTCAATGCGCCCTATAGCGGCGTGGATGAAGACAAGATCTCGGTTGATCTCGATATCCAGCTGCGGCCGGATGGATCGCTCTTTGCTGCTCCCGCCGTCGTCGGCATGACCGGACCGTCCCGTACCGTCAGCCTGGCCATGGCGGAAAATGCCAAGCGTGCGGTCGAGAACTGTGCGCCCTACGCGTTTCTGCCGAAGAACCGGTACAATGAGTGGAAGTTGATACCCGCGACATTCAACCTCAAAATGATGAATTCGATGCGAGGCCGAACTTGACGACACCTCCGACGCGCAAGACAGGATCCACCACGCGGCGCCAGGTTCTGCTGGGCGGAGGAGCCGCCATGGCAGCCTTGGGCGCGGGGCCCGCGTTCGCGCAACGTGTGATTATCGGCCCCGGCGAGTTCAAGCCGATCCCGATCGCGATTCCGCCCTTCGTGCCCGGCGGTGCCGGTGACGCCGATGTCGGCAACGGTATCGCACAGGTGATTACCAACAATTTCAAGCGCAGCGGGTTGTTCGCGCCGGTGGACCCGGCCGCCTTTCCCGAGCGCATCAGCAATTTCGAGGCCCCGCCGCAATTCGCGAGCTGGAAGCCGCTCGATCTGCGCGGGCTCGTCACCGGCCGCGCGACGCGGCAGCCGGACGGGCGGCTGAAGGCCGAGTTTCGGCTGTGGGACCCGAACTCAGGCCAGCAGCTCACCGGCCAGCAATATGTGACGGCGCCGGAATACTGGCGGCGCATCGCACATATCATCTCGGACCAGATCTACACCCAGATGACCGGCGAGAAGGGCTATTTCGACAGCCGCGTCGTGTTCGTCGACGAGAGCGGCCCGTCCGAGCGGCGCGTCAAGCGGCTCGCGCTGATGGATCAGGACGGGGCCAACGTCCGCTACCTCACCCGCGGCGCCGACCTCGTGCTGACGCCGCGGTTCTCGCCGTCGAGCCAGGAAATCACCTACATGGAGTTCGGGCAGGGTGACCCGAGGGTCTATCTGTTCAACATCGAGACCGGCCAGCGCGAGATCGTCGGCAACTTCCCCGGCATGTCGTTCTCGCCGCGGTTCTCGCCGGACGGCCAGCGCATCATCCTCAGCCTCCAGCAGGGCGGCAACTCCAACCTGTTCGTGATGGATCTGCGCTCGCGCACGACGACGCGGCTCACCGACACGCCGGCGATCGACACCTCGCCGTGCTACTCGCCGGACGGCAGCCAGATCTGCTTTGAAAGCGATCGCGGCGGCAAACCGCAGATCTACGTAATGTCCTCCAGTGGCGGCGCAGCGCAGCGCATCTCGTTCGGCGAGGGCAGCTACTCGACGCCGGTGTGGTCGCCGCGTGGCGACTTCATCGCCTTTACCAAGCAGGGCGGCGGCCAATTCGCGATCGGCATCATGAAGACGGACGGCTCGGGCGAGCGCATCCTCACCGCCGGCTTCCACAACGAAGGGCCGACCTTCTCGCCCAACGGCCGCGTGCTGATGTTCTTCCGTGACCCCGGCGGCACCGCTGGTCCGTCGCTATATTCGATCGACGTCTCCGGCCGCTTCGAGCAGAAGGTGCCGACGCCGGGCTTCGCCTCGGATCCGGCCTGGTCGCCGCTGCTGTCGTGATGGAGCGAGCCTCTGGGCCCGCTCACGTCGTGGTGGACGCGATTTTTCCAGTCGCGCGATGCGTGTTCTATGGAAAGGCAGAACTATTAGTTGTAGTAGCCGGGTAGTGTTTGCCTAGTTCTCTGAATTTTCGAGCGAATTCGTGCACTTCGCGAACGCGGAAACGCTCCGCTAACGATGTTCCCTCAGAAAGACTTCACCTGCGAGCGGTAATGTTTGTGCACCGAACAGGACGCGTGCGCACGAATGCAGCTTGCCACTCAGAACGGAGAAGACGATCGAAAGTTGTCGCCTGCGATCCAGGCGGCTCTCGTCGACTCCCTCTTCCAGGATCCCGGCCCGATGTTCGCCGGCGCACTCTGCGCCGCCGTCGCCGCCGTCATGACCGCGATCAAGAGCGGCGACGTCAATCTGTGGCCGTGTGCCGCGATGCTGATCATCGCAGGGGCGTTCCGTTCGCTCGACATGCGCTACTATCGAAACCTGTGCGACAACGGCCGCCTCACGCAGGAGGCGGTCGAGCGCTGGGAGGTTCGCTACCAGATCGGCGCCATGATCTATGCGCTGGTGCTCGGCGTCTGGTGCGTGGTCGCCCTGGTCGACAACAGCGACCCGGTGGTGCACCTGATCGCGATCACGGTGACGCTCTGCTACATGTCGGCGGGCGCGGGCCGGACCTACGGGCGGCCCTGGATCTTCCACGTCCAGATCCTGCTCGCCTGCGGACCGCTCGCAGTGGCCCTCGCGATCCACGGCAGTCCTTATTACCTGGGCATGGCGGCGTTCTGCGTCCTGTTCTTCGTGTCGCTGAAACACATCTCGACCAACCTGCAGCGGATCTTCGTCCAGGCCTTCGTGGCGCGCGAAAGCGAGGCCGCACTGGCCAAGCAGTTCGATACGGCCCTGAACAACATGCCGCACGGCCTGTGCATGTTCCGCTCCGACGGGCGTCTGGCCGTGATGAACCATCGCTTCGGCCAGATGATGAGCCTTCCGGATGACATCCTGCAGCGTGGCGGCAAGGCGGCCGACATCATCAACGCCTGCGTGATTGCAGGCTCGATCTCCGCTTCGAGCGGCCGGCTGATCCTGGCCGAGATCGAGCACACCAAGACCCATAATGTCATTACCAGCGATCCCGACGTTGCGCGCGACCGGTCGCTGTCCTGGACCTTCCAGCCGATGGCCGACGGCGGCGCCGTGGTCCTGCTCGAGGACATCACCGAGCGCCGGCATGCCGAGGCGCGCATCTCGCATCTGGCGCGCTACGACGAGCTCACGACCTTGCCGAACCGCGTCAGCTTCCGCGACGAGATCGAACGGCTGCTCAGAATTCCGCAGCGGCACGGCGAATTGTCCGCGCTGCTGTTCGTCGATCTCGACCGCTTCAAGCAGGTCAACGACACGCTCGGCCACCCCTGCGGCGATCAACTGCTCTGCGCGGTCTCCGAGCGGCTGCGCGACATGCTGCGTCCGGAAGACTTCGTCGCGCGCTTCGGCGGCGACGAGTTCGTGGTGTTCCAGCGCAACATCCGCTCCAACGACGACGCGGCGATGCTGGCGCGCCGGATCGTCGACCAGCTCAGCGAGCGCTACAAGATCGACAATCACCTGGTCGAGATCGGCGCCAGTGTCGGCATCGCCATGACCGGGCCGGGGATCAGCGCCGACACCCTGCTGAAGAATGCCGACATGGCGCTGTACCGCGCCAAGGCGGAGGGACGCGGCACCTTCTGCTTCTTCCGCGATGAACTCGCCCAGACGGTGGAAGCACGCCGCATCCTCGAGCTCGACCTGCGCAAGGCGCTGGCGAACGAGGAGTTCGAGCTGTTCTACCAGCCGCTGGTCAACCTGAAGTCCGGCAAGATCTCGACCTGCGAGGCGCTGCTGCGCTGGAACCACCCGGTGCGCGGCACGGTCTCGCCGGTCGACATCATTCCCGTCGCCGAGGACATGGGCCTGATCGTCGATCTCGGCCGCTGGATCCTGCGCAAGGCCTGCCTGGAATGCATGAAATGGCCGGATGCTGTCAGCGTCGCCGTCAACTTCTCGCCGCAGCAGTTCCATCAGCGCGATGTGCTCAGTGAGGTCCGCTACGCGCTCGAAGTGTCCGGGCTGCCGCCGCATCGGCTCGAGATCGAGATCACCGAATCCTCGCTGTTGCGCAACACTCAGCTCACGCACGATGTGCTGTCGCAGCTGCACATGCTCGGGGTCCGTATTTCGCTCGATGATTTCGGCACCGGCTATTCGAGCCTCAGCTATCTGCACAACTTCCCGTTGGAGAAGGTCAAGATCGATCGCTCTTTCCTCGAAGGCATCGACAGCGATAGGCCGCTGACCCTGTTGCGCGGTGTCGCAAGATTGTCCGCCGATCTCGGCATGTCGGTGGTGGTGGAGGGCATCGAGACCAACGAGCAGCTCGAACTGGTCAGCGCCGACGGTACGGTCACCGAGGCGCAGGGCTATCTGTTCAGCCGGCCCGTCCCCGCCATCCGCATCCGGCAGCTCCTGAATGCATCGCATGGGCGCCGTTCGAGCGACGGGGCGATCGCGGCCGCCGGCGGGACACGTTCGATCGCTTGATCGCCCGACCTCCGCCTTGATGCGGAGGTGCCAGGAAAGATCGACCAGTGCTGAAGGCGGCTCTGTGCGCAGCATCCCGCCGGTCCGAGCATGTAACAACCCCACGTCGCATCGTTCGGAAACATTGCACGTGTATGGCAAGCGAATCCGTTTCGATTTGATACGCAAGTGATCCGAAGCAATCGTCCAGCGTAGCATCCAATCCCGTAAGTCACGGTTACGCCTCCGGGATTCTACGTGCCGTTAACTTTGTACCGGCGAAAGCTTTGCGTCGGCATTAACCCGCTGTTAAGCTCATACTGCTCGTAGGAGTTGTGTGAAAAGGGGTTGCGGATGAAGTCGGCGGCTAGAGTGAGTGCCGTTGCTGAGCAGAAGTCGGATGTGCTGGAGAACGTGGACTATCGACTGGCGCTGACTGCTGAAGACAAGGACGAGATCTATCGGCTGCGCTACCGCGCCTATCTGCGTGAAGGCGCCATCCTGCCGTCGCCCAGCGAACGCGTCAGCGACGAATATGACGATCTTCCCAACAGCTTCATCTTCGGCGTCTACGTCAATGGCGAGCTCTACAGCTCGATCCGCATCAGCGTGCTGAACTCGCAATGGCGCCGATCGCTGTCCTCGGACATGTTCGCCGACCTGCTGCATCCCGAGCTCGATCGCGGCAAGGTCATCATCGACCCGACACGGTTCGTCGCCGACCATGAGAAGGCGCGGCTGTTTCCGGCGCTTCCCTATGTGACCGTCCGGCTCGGCTACGTTGCCTGCGCCCATTTCAATGCGGATATCGGTCTCGCCAACGTGCGCCCCGAGCATCGTGCGTTCTACAAGAAGGTGTTCCTGCAGGAACCATGGGGTGAACCGCGGCTCTACTCCGGTCTCACCAAGCCGGTCGGCCTGGTGGCGGCGCATTATCCTTCGATCCGCGATCGCGTGTTCCAGCGCTTTCCGTTCATGCGATCGAGCGCGTTCGAGCGACGGATGCTGTTCGATCGTCCGGCGCCGGACGCCTTCACTGATTCGTTCAGGATTCACGCGGTCGCGAGGGCCGGCTGATCGTCGGCCGATATCGGGGCCAGTTCGGCCGTCCGGCCGGTTCGCACCGTGGCAGCGATGCAAAAATCAGCGAAAAAGCGCCCTGCTGCAGGCGCTGAGCGGCTTGCCTTCACCCTGGCGCCACATTTACAACCCATTAACCATCGCGGTCGCTTTTCGGGTTTCGTTAGCATTTGACGGGGTTCGGCAAGACCCCATCAAGGTTGACGGAACGTTCGCTTAACCATCGCCCTGTAGACCGGATGGCAGTCTAAGAACGTGAGCGTGGAGGCTCCGGGAATGAAATATCAGATGCGTATCCTCCAGGGATTGAAGTTGGCCGCCGTGCTGGCCGTGGCGCTGTCGATGGGCGCCTGCGCCAACAAGAATCTCACCGGGGCCGACGGGGCAATGGCCAGCGCTGCGACTCCAGGCAGCCAGCAGGATTTCGTCGTGAATGTCGGCGATCGCGTCTTCTTCGAGAGCGATCAGACCGATCTCACGCCGCAGGCGATCGCGACCTTGGAGAAGCAGGCGCAGTGGCTGCAGAGCTATCCGCGCTACTCCTTCACGATCGAGGGCCACGCCGACGAGCGCGGCACCCGCGAGTACAACATTGCGCTGGGCGCGCGGCGCGCGCAGTCGGTCCGCAACTTCCTGGCGTCGCGCGGCATCGACCAGGGCCGCATGCGCACGATCTCCTACGGCAAGGAGCGGCCGGTGGCGGTCTGTAACGACATCTCGTGCTGGTCGCAGAACCGCCGTGCGGTGACGGTCCTGAACGCCAGTTCATAAAGCTGAACGAATCCGTTGCTGATGAAGCCGGCGTCGCCCATCGACGCCGGCTTCGTCGTTTGTTGTCGGCGGGTCTCGGCCGGACTTGGTATTTTCTTCGCTTGAACGTCATTTGTATCCGTCGCATTTCTGCTTTACAGCCACGCTCACAGGCCTGTTTTCAACGTCTCGCCGATCTGGTCGTCAGGGCAGCATGTCGTTCATGTTTCTTCCACGGAGCGCCGCCGCGATCCTCGCCGCGCTCGTCATTTTCTCGTGCCAGGCATTTTCGTCGCGGGCGCTCGCCCAGACCGATGATGATGATCCCGAGATCCGGATTCAGCGGCTCGAAAATCAGCTCCGGCAACTGACCGGTCAGAACGAGGAGCTGCAATATCGCAATCGCCAGCTCGAGGAGCGGCTGCGACAACTGCAGGGCGCAGCGCCTGGCGGCGCCCCCGCGGCGCAGCCGAGCGCGGCCGCGCCGGCGCAGGCCAATCCCGCCTACGGCCAGGCTGCTCAGCCGGCCAACGGCCAGCAGCAATATGGCCAGCAGCCGTACGGCCAGCCGCAACAGGCCTATCCCCAGCAGCAGCCGGGCTACGCGCAGCCGCAGGCCGGCGCGCCGGTGCAAATCGTCCAGGAGCCCGCGGCCCCTGGCCGGGGCCGCCGCGGCGATGCGTTCGATCCGAGCCAGAATCCGACGGCTCCCGGCGCCCCGCAAGCGCTCGGCGGCGGCCAGTTGCCGATCCAGCCGGGTGGCGGCCAGCCCGCCGGCCGTCCCGCCGGCGATCCCACGACTCTCGCCAACACGGGCGGTCGCTATCCCCAGGGTGCGCCGCCGGCCGCCGCTCCCGGCGCTGGCGGACTGGAAACCGCGCCGCCGCGGCAGACGCCGCGCGACGAATACGACCTCGGCATCGGCTACATGCAGCGCCGCGACTACGCGCTGGCCGAGCAGACGATGCGCAACTTCACCCAGAAATATCCGAACGATCCGATGGTCGGCGACGCGCAATACTGGCTCGGCGAGAGCTTCTACCAGCGTCAGCAATATCGCGATGCCGCCGAGGTCTTCCTCGCCGTGACGACGAAATACGAGAAGTCGGGCAAGGCGGCGGATGCGCTGCTCCGGCTCGGCCAGTCGCTCGCCGCGCTGAAGGAGAAGGAGGCCGCCTGCGCCGCGTTCGGCGAAGTGACGCGTAAATATCCGCGCGCCTCGGCGGGCGTGAAGGCCACCGTCGATCGCGAGCAGAAGCGGGTGAAGTGCTGAACGTCCCCGGGCGAGGGGTAGCCTCTCGCCTATAATCGGCGGGGCGGGTAGGCTGCGGCGCCATGTCGAAGGCCCGTTCCGAAGCCGATCCTGCGATCTCCGCAGCCGAAGCCGAGCGCCTGTTCGCCCCGCTTTCGGGGGCGCCCGCGCTGGTGCTCGCCGTGTCGGGCGGTCCGGATTCGATGGCTCTGATGTGGCTCGCGGCGCAGTGGCGCGCGGGGCTTGCGCAGGGGCCGCGCCTTGTGGCCGTGACGGTCGACCATGCGCTGCGGCGCGAGTCCGCCCGTGAAGCCCGCATGGTGAAGGAGACCGCGCGCCGGCTGGCAATTCCACACCGGACCCTGCGCTGGAACGATGAGAAGCCGGACACTGGGATTCCCGAAGCGGCGCGCCTGGCAAGATACCGCCTGCTGGCACGCGCGGCGCGGCAGGCGGGCGCCGGACACGTCGTCACCGCCCACACCCGTGACGACCAGGCCGAGACCGTGCTGATGCGGCTCTTGCGTGGCAGCGGCATCGCGGGGCTCGCGGCGATGGCACCGCTCAGCGAGCGTGAAGGGCTGTTGCTGGCGCGGCCTCTGCTCGACGTTGCCAAGGCCAGGCTGGTGGCGACGCTGCGCTCGGCCGGCATCCCCTTCGCAGATGATCCGACCAATCAAGATCCCGCCTTCACCCGGCCGCGGCTGCGCGCCCTGATGCCGGCTCTGGCCGCCGAGGGCGGCGATGCCCGGACGCTGGCGACGCTGGCCGACCGGCTCGGACGGGCCAATGCCGCGATCGAATTGATGGTGGATGGCGCCGAACGCTATCTTGCACTGCGCGCGGCCGGGAGCAGGCCGGTGGGCGCGATTCACGGCGAGACCTTCGAGGCGCGCGCCTTTGTCGCACTTCCAGCCGAAATCAGGCTGAGGCTGCTGATGCGCGCGATCAACCGCATTGGAACCGAAGGTCCCGTGGAACTCGGCAAGGCAGAGTCGCTGCTGGCGCGGCTGGACCGGACTCTTGCGGAGATCGCAGATGGTGGTACGTCTGCTCCGGGCAGGCTAAAACAGACCCTGGCTGGTGCACTGGTAAGCATGACGAGAGAGACGATCCGCATCACGCCCGCGCCGCCGCGGCGGTCGCGCGGGATTTGAAGCGGTTCACCGCCTTCGCGGACGCTTAACCACCTGCCTTGGCGGCGCTTTCCCGCGCCATTTTTTGAGCGGGAATCGGGCTAGGATGCGATAAATAGTCCTTTCTAGTTCCCTTGGCATTGCGGCGAGTGGTACCTAGATTACGAGATGGTCGACCGGGGGATTCCCTCGTGGCTACCCAGGGATGAGTCCGAGGACTAACGGCCGCGATCCGCGCGACCACGAAGGAAAATCGATGAACGCCAATCTGCGCAATTTCGCCCTTTGGGTCATTATTGTCCTGTTGCTGTTGGCGCTGTTCACACTCTTCCAGAACCCGGGGCAACGCGCGTCGTCGACCGACATCAACTTCTCGCAGCTGTTGACCGAGGTCGATCAGGGCAATGTGCGCGACGTCGTGATCCAGGGGCCGGAGATTCACGGCACCTTCAAGAACGGCTCGTCGTTCCAGACCTACGCGCCGAGCGATCCGAACCTCGTGAAGCGCCTGTACGACGCCAAGGTCAACATCCAGGCCAAGCCGCCCGGCGACAACGTGCCGTGGTTCGTGTCGCTGCTGGTGTCGTGGCTGCCCTTCATCGCGCTGATCGGCGTCTGGATCTTCCTCTCCCGGCAGATGCAGGGCGGCGCCGGCAAGGCGATGGGCTTCGGCAAGTCGCGCGCCAAGATGCTGACCGAGGCGCATGGCCGGGTGACGTTCGAGGACGTCGCCGGCGTCGACGAGGCCAAGCAGGACCTGCAGGAGATCGTCGAATTCCTGCGCGATCCCGGCAAATTCCAGCGGCTCGGCGGCCGCATCCCGCGCGGCGTGCTGCTGGTCGGCCCTCCCGGCACCGGCAAGACGCTGATCGCGCGTGCGGTGGCCGGCGAAGCCAACGTGCCGTTCTTCACCATTTCGGGTTCTGACTTCGTCGAGATGTTCGTCGGCGTCGGCGCCAGCCGCGTCCGCGACATGTTCGAGCAGGCCAAGAAGAACGCGCCCTGCATCATCTTCATCGACGAGATCGACGCCGTTGGTCGTCATCGCGGCGCCGGTCTCGGCGGCGGCAATGACGAGCGCGAGCAGACCCTCAACCAGCTGCTGGTCGAGATGGATGGCTTCGAGGCCAATGAGGGCGTGATCCTGATCGCGGCCACCAACCGGCCCGACGTGCTCGATCCGGCGCTGATGCGTCCCGGCCGCTTCGACCGCCAGGTCGTGGTCTCGAACCCCGACATCATCGGCCGCGAGCAGATCCTCAAGGTTCACGTCCGCAAGGTGCCGCTGGCGCCGGACGTCAACCTCAAGACCATCGCCCGCGGCACCCCCGGCTTCTCCGGCGCCGACCTGATGAACCTCGTCAACGAGGCTGCTCTGACCGCCGCCCGCCGCAACAAGCGGATGGTAACGCAGTCCGAGTTCGAGGAGGCCAAGGACAAGGTGCTGATGGGCGCCGAGCGCCGCTCGATGGTCATGACCGAGGAAGAGAAGATGCTGACCGCCTATCACGAGGCGGGACATGCGATCGTCGGCCTCAACGTCCCGAGCCACGACCCGATCCACAAGGCGACCATCATTCCGCGCGGCCGCGCGCTCGGCATGGTGCAGTCGCTGCCCGAGGCCGACCGCCACTCGCATACCCGTGAGTGGTGCGTCTCGAAGCTTGCGATGATGTTCGGCGGCCGCGAGGCCGAGGTGCAGAAGTTCGGTCCGGAGAAGGTGACCAACGGCGCCACCGGCGACATCCAGCAGGCCACCAACCTCGCTCGTGCGATGGTGATGGAATGGGGCATGTCCGACAAGCTCGGCCGCGTCCGCTACCAGAGCAATGAGCAGGAGGTGTTCCTGGGTCATTCGGTGGCGCGCTCGACCAACATCTCCGACGATACCGCCCGCCTGATCGACTCCGAAATTCGCGGCCTGATCGAGGCCGGCGAGCAGGAGGCGCGCCGCATCATCACCGAGAAGCGCGACGACTGGGAAGCGATCGCCCAGGCGCTGCTCGAATACGAGACGCTGACCGGCGAGGAGATCAACGACCTCCTGAAGGGCAAGAAGCCGAACCGCGAATCGGCGATCGAGCCGTCGACGCCGCGGGCGTCGGCCGTGCCGCCGGCCGGCAAACCGCGGCCGCGACCCGATCCGGGCCTGGAGCCGCAGCCTCAGGCGTGAGCCAGGGTTGATATGCAACGGACATCCGGCGGTCAGCCCGTCTGATCCGGAAGATTAAGAGAAACGACAGGCCCGGCTTGCAGCCGGGCTTTTCGTTTGTTCGGAGTCGGGCCGGCGGCAGTTCGATTCGCGCGCGGTGGGCGCGCGTTCTGTTTGTCACGTCTTTCGTTGATGGGGTGCTGCGCCGCGGACCGCATCCAGCGGCGCCGCGCGCATTACGGCTTGTCGAACCAGGCCTTCCACTGCGGGACGGCGGTCGCGAACGTGCCGCGATGGCTGGTCGGTCCCGTCGACACCGCCTCGACCTTGCTGTTACCGGCCCCGATCGCCTGCTGGTAGGTCATCGCCAGGCGGCCGAGACCGGTCGAGATCGCCTCGTCGGTCTCACCGTAATAGTTGCGCACCGGCGTCTTGATGATCCAGCGATAGGCCTGCGTCTGCGCGACCAGGCGGCCGTAGGCCGACGCCGCGAAATACTCCGCATCGAAATAGTCGGGCTTGAGCAGCTTGTGCAGATCGGTCGGGACGTCGGCGACGTTGAAGGGCTCGCGCTCATAGGCCTTGCGCGCCACATCGTAGTAGCTGTCGCTGATCACCGAGCGCGCCAGCCCCGGCACCGCATAGTAGTTCTCGAACGCGAACGCCGACAGGATGAACAGCGAATTGACCCAGGCGGCGTCGTTCTTGCGCGGGAAGCTGAGGAAGCCGTTGAGCGCCACGGACACGTCGACAGGGGCGCTCGCGGTCGCCGCCGCCGTCACCGGCACGCCGGCGCTTTCGAGCTTCTCGAGAAAGGCCATGGTCACGAAGCCGCCTTGCGACCAGCCGGCGATGTCGAGCCTGGCGCTCGTCAGCTTCATCTGGTCGAGCACGGCGCGGCTCGCCCGCAGCATGTCGTAGGTGGCCTGCTGATGGCTGGCCTTCACCATGTAGCCTTCTGGCTCGGTCGAGATGCCCATTCCGAAATAGTCGGCGCCGATCAGCAGATAGCCTTGTCCTGCGAACTGCGCGATCATCAGCTGGGTCTCGGGCGACTGCTCCGGAAACGACGGCACCTCCTGCTTCCCGTACACCGTGCCGTGCTGATAGGACACCATCGGCAGGCTGGTCTCGCCGGTCTCGGGCACCGCGAGCAGGCCGCTCGCCGTGATCGGCTTGTTGCCGCGCTCGGGGATGACGGACGCATAGGTGACGCGATAGAGCCGGACGGCGTTGCGGGCCGGGGTGTAGGTCACCGAAACGCCCGCGAATTTCGACGTGTCGACGGTGAGGATGGTGTTCAGCCGGGCGACGTCCCAGCGGGCCAGATATTCATAGCTGACGTCGGAGGAGACATGGATAGGACCCTTGTCCTGGGCGCGGCTGGTTACCGGCCAGATCATGCAAACGAGCAGGGCGATGAGAGCGCGATGAACGAACATGGGATCTCCCCGGCCTGCCGCCGTTGGTTGCATTCGGACCCCTGCGATACAGATTACGAGTAAACAATCGGTGCGGCGCCCGTGGTCGCGCGCCGTTGCCCGCGCTTAAGCCTTCTTCAAGCGTCCGCGCCTATGTCTCGATCGGGAATGCATCCATGCAGCGCGGGGCGAGGTCCAGATGGCCGACAATCCTGATGCCGCCGCGATCCCATCGCAGCGTCGTGACGTTCCGCTCGGCCTGTTCGCGGCCTGCTTTGCGCTCGCCTGCATCAACGCCTCGTTCTTCCCGGCCGGACTGTGGTCGGGCACCTGGATCTGGGACCAGGCCGGGCTCGGCATTCCCACGGACTTCGTCAATGTCTGGGCGGCCGGCAAGCTCGCGCTGCAGGGACATCCGGCGCTGGCCTGGGACTGGGACGTGCAGCGCCAGGTCGAGCTCGCTCTGCTGCGGCAGGATTTTCCGGGCTACTTCGCCTGGCACTACCCGCCGCCATTCCTGTTCGTCGCGGCGTTCCTGGCGCAATTTCCCTACACGCTCGCCTTTGTCGGCTGGGTCTATGCCAGCTTCGTTCCCTATGCGCTCGCGATGCGCGCGATCGTCGGCCGCGGCTTCGGCCTGCTGCTCGCAGCCGGCTTTCCGGCCCTGTTCTCGAACGCGCTGGTCGGGCAGAACGGATGCCTCACCGCCGCGCTCGTCGGCGGCACACTCTATCTGCTGCCGGTGCGGCCGGTGCTGGCGGGGATCTGTCTCGGCCTGCTGACCTACAAGCCGCAATATGGCCTGCTCTTCCCGATCGTGCTGATCGCCACCCAGCGCTGGACAGCCTTCATCTCTGCGAGCGTCACCGCCATCGTGCTGGCGCTGCTGTCCTGGCTCGCCTTCGGGCTGGAGAGTTGGCAGGCCTTCTTCCATTGGCTGCCGATGTTCTCGCAGGCGTTCCTGACCGAGGGCAAGGCGACCTGGTGGAAGCTGCAGAGCCTGTTTTCGCTGGTGCGCTATTTCGGCGGCTCGGAAGCGCTCGGCTGGACCTTCCAATGGGTGCTGACCGCGGCCGTTGCGGTCGTGCTGGTGATGCTGTGGCGCAGCCCCGTGCGCTATGCTCTGAAGGCGGCCGCGCTGGCCGTCGGACTGCTGCTGACGACGCCTTATCTGTTCATGTACGACATGATGGTTCAGGCCATCGCCGTGGCGTGGCTGGTGCGGATCGGCCTCGCCGAGGGCTTTCGCCGCTACGAGCTGCCCGCGCTCGGCGGCATCGCGGCGCTTCAGATCACGTTCATGCTGTCCGGGATTCCGCTTGGGCTCGCCGCCAATCTGATCATGGCCGGCTTGGTGCTGGCGCGCGCCGGCTCGTGGTGGCGTCGGCAGCCGGCGCCCGCCGGCAGGGCGCTCGCGCACGCCTGACCCATCGATCGCGCAGCGCAGGGTCATGATTTCTCTTGTCTTATCGTCTGAACAGGTGTTCAGTTCTTCCCAGCCATTTGTGAGGTCGATCCTCCAAAAATACTGAACCAGCGTTCGCCGGGTGCCCTGGACGAGCGCGTCCGGGACGAGAAACGCCATGGTCTATCGGCGAACCCATCAGGTCGTGAAGCGGCTGGCGGCCCGCCGCAGTGCGATTCTCGCAGCCGCTCGCGAGACTGCTGCGGAAGGCGGCATGTCGGCCGTCCAGATCGCCCCGGTGGCGATCCGTGCCAATGTCGCAGCCGGCACCGTCTATCGCTACTTTCCTTCCAAGGCCGATCTGATCTCGGAGCTGATCGCGGAAGTCTCGCGCGACGAACTCGCTGCCGTCCGGCGCGCCGCCGATGCCGCGCCCGGTCCGTCCTCGGCCCTGGCTGCCGCGGTATCCACGGTGGCAGTGCACATCCTGTCGCAGCGCAAGCTAGCCTGGGGTATCCTGGCCGAGCCGGTCGACGTCGACGTGACGGCGTCACGGATCGCGAGCCGCCGCGAGATCGTCGGCGAGATCGCCTCGCGGATCGACGCGGCCGTCCGTGCCGGCCACCTTCCGGCGCAGGACACCCAGTTGGCCGCGACCGCGCTGCTCGGCGCGCTGCACGAGGCGCTGGTGGGGCCGCTGGCGACCGAGAATCCCGACGACCCTGCCAAACTCCGCGACACCGTTCAGGCGGTCACCCTGCTGGCGCTGCGCGCGGTCGGCGTCATGGATGCGCGTGCGCGCGGTCTCGTCGTGCAGGCCGTGCTGCCGGTCAGGAGCCTGGTCGGCGCGTAGTCCGCGTCACCCGTGCCTGTCGGGCAAGGCCGCGCTTAAGCAAGGATTCACCCGTCGCGGCGATGGTGGGGGCTGGCGCGCTGCGAGAGGCCGCCCTTGCCTCACTCCAGGTGTCTCCTCGGACGATGTCGATTGCACGCAACCCTCTGGCGACGCGCCTCGTCATCGCCGGATCGGCCGCCGCCGGCGCCGTCTATGCGTATCTCGCCGGCGAGGATATCAACTGGGACTGGCAGAACTATCACGACTATGCCGGCTTCGCGCTGCTGCACGGCCGCTTCGATGTCGATGTGGCGCCCGGCGGCTTTCAGAGCTTCCTCAATCCGCTGATCTACCTGTTGCCTTACGCGGTCCGCCACGGGCTCGAGGCGCCGTGGTGGGGCGTCGCGCTGGGCGCGCTGCACGGCCTCAATCTCGCGCTGGTCTATTGGGTCGCGCGCGTGCTGCTCGGGCGCGCGGCTGACGCGTCCACGCTCAGCGCCGCGCTCATCATCGCCGCCCTCAGTCCGATGGCGCTGTCCGAGGTCGGCACCAGCTTCGCCGACATTCTGACGACCATTCCGATCCTCGCCGGCATCGCGCTGATCTTCGGGGAAGATGACGCGCGCGGCCGCCGTTTCGTCGCCGCGGGCCTGCTGATCGGCGCGGCCACGGGATTGAAGCTCACCAATGCGACGTTTCTGGTCGGAGCGGGCGTGTCGCTGCTGCTGGTGGCGCGGCCGTGGCGCGCGATCGTCGCGTTCGGGGCCGGCAGTGCGGCCGGCGCGATCGTGACCGCGGGGCCGTGGGCGCTGAAGATGGCGCGCGACTACGGCAGCCCGCTGTTTCCGTTCTACAACACGATCTTCCGTTCGCCCGAAGCGCCGCAGGCCTCGATCGTCGATACGCGCTTCATGCCGCAGGGACTGCTCGATGCGCTCGCCTATCCATTCTATTGGGTGATCGGCAAGCATCCCTCGTCGGAATGGCCGTTCCGCGATCCGCGCTTCGCCATCGTCATCGTGCTGCTCGTCGCGCTGATCGTCACCGGCCTGTGGCGGCGGCGCGAGGTGCTGCCGCTGCGCGAGCGTCGCCTCCTGATCTTCTTCTGGCTCAGCTACGTCCTGTGGATGCTGGCCTTCTCGATCCAACGCTATCTGATGCCGCTCGAGCTGTTGTCGGCGCCGCTGATCGTCCTGCTGCTCATCCGCCTGATCGATTCCTGGCAGGCGGGCTCTGGCCTGGACGTGTCACCGTCGCGGCGGATGACGCAAGCCGTCACGGTGATGGCCGCGCTCGGCATCGCGCTGGCGTCGCAGCCGACCGACTGGATGCGGCGGTCGTGGTCGGACCCCTATCGGCCGCAGCTCGCGGCCAACCTGCAGCGTCCGGCGACATTCCTGCTGCTGCAGAAGCCGCTCGGCTACGTCACGTCGTTGCTGCCACAGGGCTCGCGCGTCTATCAGTTGTCCGAGCTCGTGGTGCCGATCGTGCATGGCGGCGTGCTGGACCGCCGGGTTCGCAACGGCCTCGCCACCCCGCTGCCGGGAGGCGTATGGGCGCTGTATCTGTCCAGAAGCCCGGCCGACAACCCGCCGCGGCTCGAGGTGCTCGCCGACTACGACCTCCAGATCGATGCGTCGCGTGGCTGCGAGCGCATTCCTGGCGCCGCCGGCATTGCCATCGAGGCCTGTCCGGTGATCGCGCTGCTCAAGCCCCCGTCCACGGCCGGATTGGGTGCGATCGATACGACCCAATAGGTCGTCTCAGATATGGGCGTCGCTCGACGGCCCGACATAGGCGATCCGCACCATGTTCGTGGTGCCGGGCGTGCCGAGCGGCACGCCGGCGACGATGATGACGCGCTGTCCGGCGCGGACGAAGCCGTCGCGGAACGCGATCGAGCCGGCGCGCTCGACCATGTCGTCCTGGTCGCGCGCGTCCTCGGCCACCACGCAGTGCACGCCCCAGACGACCGACAAGCGGCGCCCGGTCGCCAGATTGGGCGTGATCGCGACCACCGGCGGCTTCGGCCGCTCGCGCGCGACACGGATGGCGGTGGAGCCGGACGAGGTCCAGCAGATGATCGTAGGAAGATCGAGATTTTCCGCGATCCGCCGCGCGGCCTCGGCGATCGCATCGCCCGCGGTCGATTCCGGCTCGGGACGCTGCGCCGCGATCACCGAGCGATAGACCACGTCGCGCTCGACCTCCTCGCCGATGCGGTTCATGGTCGAGACCGCCTCGACCGGGTATTTGCCGGCGGCCGACTCGGCCGACAGCATGATGGCGTCGGCGCCTTCATAGACGGCGGTGGCGACGTCGGAGACCTCGGCGCGGGTCGGCACCGGCGACTGGATCATCGATTCCAGCATCTGCGTCGCCACCACCACCGGCTTGCCGGCGCGGCGCGCCAGCCGGGTCATCTGCTTCTGCAGTCCGGGCACGCGCTCCAGCGGCAGCTCGACGCCGAGATCGCCGCGCGCCACCATCAAGGCATCGGAGACATCGATGATGTCGTTGAGCCGGTCGATCGCCTGCGGCTTCTCGATCTTGGACATCACCGCGGCGCGGCCGCGGATGATCTTCTTGGCTTCCAGCACGTCGTCGGCGCGCTGCACGAAGGATAGCGCGATCCAGTCGATGCCGATGTTCAAGGCTGCATCGAGGTCGGCGCGGTCCTTCGGCGTCATCGCCGAGACCGGCAGGTCGGTGTCCGGCAGGCTCACGCCCTTGCGGTCGGACATCCTGCCGCCGATCACGACCCGGGTGACGGCGCGGGTCGGCGAGGTCTCCTCGGCGATCAGCCTCACCTTGCCGTCATCCAGCAGCAGCGCATGTCCCGGCTGCAGGGCGGCCAGGATTTCCGGATGCGGCAGGTGGACCCGCGTCACATCGCCCGGCGTCTTGTCCGAATCGAGCACGAAGCTCTGGCCGTTGTTGAGCTGAACCGGGCCCTCGGCGAAGGTGCCGAGCCTGAGCTTCGGGCCCTGGAGGTCGACCAGAATGCCGATCGGGCGGCCGTAGCTCGCCTCCACGCTGCGGATCGTGGCCACCAGCTCCCGCAGCTTGTCGTGCGAGGTGTGGCTCATGTTGATCCTGAAGATGTCGGCTCCGGCCTCGAACAGCTTGCGAATCATCGTGCTGTCCGAGGAGGCGGGACCGAGCGTGGCGAGGATCTTGATGCGTCGCAGCCGCCTCATGGCTTGGGTGCTTGTCCTGGCGGCAGGGCCGGCGCGGCCGCCGGCGGCGTGCCCTGCGGCCCATTCGGCAGACCGGGGACGTTGCCTCCGGGCCCGAGCGTGCCCGGGATACCCGGAACGCGCTGCTGCGCCGGCTGCTCATTGGCCTCGGTGAGCTGCACGGTCCAGGCACGCTGGTCGCCGGTGTCGACCTCGAAGAAGCCGGTGCGGTCGAAGCCTCGGGCCAGGCAATTGTCGGTGCCCTTGATGGTGAATTCCTTGTCACGCGAGCACATGAAGGCCTGTCCCGACCATTCACCGCCGCGGTCATAGTCCAGCGCATAGATGTAATAATAGCGCGCCACCAGCGTGCCCTTGAGCAGCGTCTCGCAGCTGCGTGACGACACGTTCCACCAGCCTTCCGTGGTCCAGCCTTCGGCGTCCTTGTAGCCGAGGGCGATCCCGACCCGGCTGGAGGTGTTGTTGCAGAGCCGAAAATCGGCGGCCGCCGGGGACGACCACAGACAGAGCGCGGCCAACCCAAGCAGCGAAAGCAGTCCGTAACCGGGGCGGAAGGGATTGCGATGCAAGAGAGAGGAGATTTTCGGGATCATTGCGCGACGCTATATCAACCGTTGAACGATGTCGCTGGGCTTGGCTGCGGCTATCAACGCCATGACGATCTCGTGCGAAGCCGCTGCGATCCAGCGCATCGCTCCTCCTGACGGTGCTGCGATATGGCCAAATCTGCGACGAAGCCTCATTATATAGCAGACATCCGTCACGGCGCGGAACAGGGAACAAAGAGATGACGATGGACAGCACCACCCGGACCGAACTCGAAGCCGCCGCCTTTCGCCGGCTCGTCGAGCATCTGCGGACCAGAACCGACGTTCAGAACATCGATCTGATGAATCTGGCAGGCTTCTGCCGCAACTGCCTCTCCAACTGGCTGAAGGACGCCGCCGACGCCCAGGGGGCGCCAATGACCAGGGACGAGAGCCGCGAGGCGGTCTATGGCATGCCCTACGAGCAATGGAAGGCGAAGTACCAGCGCGAGGCGAGCGCCGAGCAGCACGAAGCGTTCAAGAAGGCGCATCCTGGCCACTGAATCCGGAAGGAGCGCGCAGGAGACGCGCTGTGTTGCCCTGCGCGCGCGAGTCCAGACTTGGCAGGGGCTTCGAACGGCGAATCGGGTGCTGCGCGCGATGGCGACGAAACACAAGTGGCGCGGGCGGCTTGCGCGGGCTTGACGCTGCGCAGGCCAACAAGATGTGGGCGCTCTGTGGATGAGGTCGATGTCGCCTTGACGCAGGGCACGCCAGATTTGAGGGTCGCGGCGAACACGCAGCGCCCTTTGGCGCCTTCCTTGGACACAGAGTTCCACTCAGGAGTATCAGATGGCCACCTCCGCCGCCGCGAAGGACGACGACTCGCCCGCGACCCGCTTTGCCGTAGACCAGCTCAAGTCGATCATCGAGCGGATCGAGCGTCTCGAGGAGGAGAAGAAGGCGATCTCCGAAGACATCAAGGACGTCTACGCCGAGAGCAAGGGCAATGGCTTCGACGTGAAGGCGCTGCGCACGATCATCCGGCTGCGCAAGCAGGACCCGAACGAGCGCCAGGAAGAGGAAAGCATCCTCGAGACCTATATGCAGGCGCTCGGAATGATCTGAGCAGCCGGCCTCGCTTACCCGCAGGAGACCTCCGCCGGCCCCTGACGGGGCATTCGCTTTCTCGCGATTCGGCTCGGCGCGCCGGCGGCATGCGCCTGCTGCGGCGATCGACGCCGCACTCCAAACGCGTCAATGCTGAGGAGAACGACGAGCCGGCCACAGCGGCGTCAGCGCAAGGCTGCCGCGCGCATGGCGAAGGATTTGGTTTCGAGCTTGATGATCGCCGGCCCTGTGAACTGGTCATAGCTCAGTCCCGGCGTCGGCTCGGCGGCGAAGCTCATCGCCAGCGCGACCTGCGGCTTGACGAAATAGCTGCGCATCGCGGTGAGGTCCACGTCGCCCATTTTCGTCACGGACATCGATGACGATGCGCTCGGCGTCAGCATGATGGCCCGCATCCAGGTCGAATCGGGGCCCTTGGCCGCCGAGATTCGCGTCGCCATCGTGATGGTGCCGTCCTGACCTTGCCCGTTCTTCGCGGCCACCGGGGCGGCCTCTGGCGCCGGCGCGACGCTGCGGGTCGCCGGGCGGGAGTTTCGCACCGGGATGGCGGTCGTGGAGGCGGCATTGGCGCGATCGAGCGGAGAGGAGGCCGGGGGCGCGAAGGCCATGGCCTGCATCAGGCTCGCGGTCTGCTGCTGATCGATCGACGACAGCGCACGGCGCGCCGTGATCGCGGCAACCTGCTCGGGGGTTGCCTGCTTCGGCGTCCCAGGATTGTCACCCCAGAAGCCGCGCGAATTGATGATGTCGGCGACGCTCTGCGGTGCGCCGTCCCTGGATTTGCTGCCGACAGCGCCCGTCGTTTCGGACTTCGTCTCGGGCCTGGTCGCCACGGGCTGAGCGGCAGATTGCGCATCCGCGGAGGCCAACTGCAGCGCATTGGCGATCTTGCCACGCGCGGTGGCGGCTTTGCTGTCCACCGCTCGCTCGGCGGTCCGGCTGTCCTTGTCGGAGCTCTTGTCAGCCGGCTTGGCGGCGAGTGCCGCGGTTTGGACCGGCTTGGCGTCGGCCTTGCTCTCGCTCTCGCCAGACTCGTCGTCATCCTCGCTCGGACGACCGCGGAACAGCCGTGCAAACAGGTTGGGGCGGCTGGACGACGCGCCATCGCCATTGCCGCGTTTCTCGATCTCGGCCTTCGCCAGCTCATAGCCCTTGAGCGGAACGCCGTTGCTCGGCACGTGAACGGTCTTTCCGTCGGGGAAGACGCGGGCGAGCTGGTCGGCCGTCATCCGCGGCCAGTGCCGGATGTTGCCGGTGTCGAGGTGCACGAAAGGCGAGCCGGAGGTCGGATAGAAGCCGACACCGCCGCGCTGCAGGCGCAGGCCGGCGAAGCGGATCTGCTCCAGCGGCACGTTGGGAATGTAGAAATCCATCGCGTGGCCCAGCATGTGCTGGCTGTGCCGCGCCACACCGGAATGCGCCGAGCGACGGCGCAGCATCGAATTGGTGGCGGGCGACCGGTACGACGAGATGATCTGGATCGGCTGCTTGGCGTCGACGTCGCGATAGACTTCCCAGAGGATGTCGAACAGGCGGCGGTCCATGACCGTCTCGTCCTGGGTACGCCAGTCGCGGAGGAAGTGATTGAGCTTCTTCAGCGCGTCTTCGTCATAGCGGCCCTCGCGCTTGAAGGTGACCGTCAGGTCCTCGCCGGAATGGGTGTGGTGGAAGGAGAGGGTGTGGGTTTCATTCAGCGCCGCTGCGTCATGCACCGAGCCGGCGCCGATGAGCAGCAGCAGCGCCGCCAGCCCGCATTGGCATCCAGCCTTCCAACCCGCCCTCGTGAGCGAAACAGATTGGCGCGCGAAAACAGACAGCAAGATGCAGCCCACCCCGTCGACGAGCGTTTACTCGATTACCCTCTTGCGGCCCGTCCGGCGGAAGAGAGAGGAAACGCTTACCTAAGGCGGGATGGTTAAGGGATACTGACCGGCCCGCCCCCCAATTACCCTTAACATATACTCTTGAGTGTGGCGAAAAAGAGCCATCGAATCTTGGTTGATCCTTGTGGTTAACCTAAAGCAAAGGCCCCGCCGATCGGCGAGGCCTTTGATCTCCAAACGGAAATTGTGACCGTGATTGGCGGCCTGATCAGCGGGTGAAGACCCGCCGGGCAGGACGGCCGACCGGCGCCGGCGGCGTCGGCGGGCCACCGCCACCGAACAGACGCTCGAAGAAGTTCGGGCCGGAGGAGAAGCTGTTGTCGCTGAGGCTGACCGAGTTCGGCAGCGCCCCCTTCGGACGCGCGTAGCTGGGTTGGGCGTGGGCGACGACGTTCTCGAGATCCTTGCCGCGGTTGTTCTTCAGGATCGCGATCATGGTGGCGTCGCGGCCATAGATGTCCTTGCGGAATTGCAGCTTGCCGGCATCGTCGACGAAGGCGGTCTGGTAGGTGATGTTGACCGGGATCGGCGTCGGGAATTTCAGGTCGATCTCGCTCCGGCCGTACATGCTGCGGATGCGCTCTGGCGTGTAGCGCTCGTTCGGCATGGTGATGTTGAGCAGCACCGACGCGTACTGATCCGGATACTGCACGCGCATGCAGCCGTGGCTGAAGGCGCGCTCGTCACGGGCGAACAGGTTCTTGTCCGGCGTGTCGTGCTGATAGACCAGGAACTTGTTCGGGAAGTTGAAGCGGATGCGGCCGAGCGCGTTGGCCTCGCCCGGCGGCTGCGAGATGTGGATCGAGCCGTCGCGCGCGCGCTCCAGCCGCAGGCCCATGCGGTCCAGCACGGTCGGGTCCTGCTGCAGCGCCGGCAGATACTCGTTGTAGATGATCGACGGCGGCACGTTCCAGGTCGGATTGACCGTGATGAACTTCATCGTCTCGCTGAGCAGCGGCGTCGCATGCTGCCCGGGCTTGCCGGTCACCACGCGGGTGGTCCACACCTGCGCGCCGTGTTGCATCACCTTCAGCGTGTAGTCGGGAATGTTGAGGATCACATAGGCGTCGCCGATCGCAGGCGCGCCGAGGTCGCGCGGCAACCAGCGCCAGCGCTCCATGTTGACGAGGACCGTATCGATCTGCTTGTCACGCTTGGGCGTGTTCAGCGCCTTCACGGTGCGGTCGTCGAGCACCCCGGTCGGCTTGAGGTCGACACTCTCCTGGAACTTGCGGACGGCGGCGGCGACCTTGGCGTCGTAGCGGATGTCGTCGGCATTCTCGGTGAGACCGAGCTTGGCGCGCAGCTTGGGCACGCGCGGGTCGGACATCTGCGCCTCGGCTTCCTGCGCATTCTTGCCGCGGGCCGGGGTGTATTTCAGCGGCTGGCCTTCGTCGATGATAACGGGCGCGCCATCGGTGACGCCGCGCAGCTCGGCAAGCTTGGCCTTCAACAGCTTGTAGAGCCGGTGCGGCGGGTTGTAGCTCTCCAGCGCCGCGGAGGCGTCCTTGGCGCCGGTGACGTTGGCCAGCACCTCGTTCGGGTCGACCGGGTGCTCGGGATACTGGATGTCCGCCGACACCTGCGACCAGTGCATGCGGCCGCTCTGCGCCTGGCGGGCGTAGTCCATCATGCTCTCGGTGAGCCTGAGATCGGCCTCCGCCAGTGCGTCCGGTGCGGAGGCTGCGGCCGCGAAGTCCGGCACCGGATAGTCGCCGGGATTGAGGCCATCGGCCGCTGCATCCTTGAGACGGGCGATGACGCCCTTCGCGGCGGCCGTCAGGTTGCCGCCCTGGGTCCAGATCGGCGCGTAGTCGCGGCCGGTGTAGAATTTCTCGACGGCGGCGCGTTCGGCCTTGCGGTCGAAATACCTTGTCGCCTTGGTCGCCATCAGGTCGCGCAGACGGTCGGCAACCGGCTGATCGGCGGCGGGAACGGTGCTGGCGGCCTTGACCGGCTCTGGGACTGTCGCGGTCGCAGGGGCTGCTGCAGGCGGCGTGGCGATGGTCTTGGCGGGATCGGCCGCAGGCGCCGCGGCAGAGTCGAGCGGCTTGGTCGTCGTCTCCGGCGCCTTGGCCGGGTCGGGCGACACGGTGGCGGTGGTGTCGAGTTTGAAGTCGCTGGCGGTCGGCGGCGGCACGTTGGCCGGCTCGGGGAACGGGATCGCCGCATCGATGGCAAGCTCGGCCGCGCTGCTGCGGGGCGGATCGCTCTGGGCGAAAGCAGAGGTCGAGGACACCGCGAGGAAGGTCGCCGCGACAGCCATGAGCACGCGGTCATATCCGCCACGGGTGGTCACACAATCTCGCATCGTCAATCCCTCGGATGATCTGTCCCGGCTGGAACAGGTGTAACAAGGTCGATCTGCCAGCTTCGGCGTCGGTACCGCCGGTGAGGATGGTTCACGTCTGCACGCAATGATTCACGCCCAAACGATACTCAAGCCCCACTTCTGCGGCCAGCGCCACACGGGACAACTCACGACAAACTGACTCTTGGGAAACCCCGGCCAAACCGATCGTGCGTTTGTGCCACGCGTTATTTCCTTTGTCTGTCACCGCAAGGCAACGGTTCAGATGTTCCAGTGTTGCCAAGACTTGCGGCCTTTTTCGGACGACAGCCAAGCGCGACCATGGTGAGGATCCGAGCGGCTCAGCCAAGCGGCGGGCTTTCCGTCGCGGGCGTCTCGCCATTGGCCTCGTCGAGCTTGCGGTAGAGCGTCGAGCGTCCGATTTTGAGGCGGCGCGCCACCTCAGACATCTGGCCGCGGTAATGGGCGATGGCGAAACGGATGATCTCATGCTCCATCTCCTCGAGCGGCCGCACCTCGCCGCTTGCGGTGAGCAGCGGCAGGAACCCATGCGAGGGCAGGGGGGCAATGGGGACTTCACTCCCCGGCACCATCGCAGGCAGGGGAGGAACGGGCCGCTCCACGGTGAGGGCCGGCGCAGGCTCCACCGGCGGCGCGTGGGTGGGAATCAGCGGAAAATCGGCAACGCCGAGCTGGTCGCTCTCGCCCATGACGACGGCGCGGTAGACCGCGTTTTCCAGCTGGCGGATATTGCCGGGCCAGTCGAGCTTGGTCAGATAGGCGACGGCCTCGCCGGTGATGCCCGAAATGGCGCGGTTCTCCTCAGCCGCAAACCGCGCGAGGAAATGCCGCAACAGATGCGGGATGTCCTCGCGGCGGGTGCGCAGCGGCGGAACGGTGAGCGGCAGCACATGCAGCCGGTAGAAGAGATCCTCGCGGAAGTGGCCTTCCTTGACGCGGTCTAGCAGCCTGCGATTGGTCGCCGAGATGATGCGCACGTCGACCTTGACCGGCTTGCGGCCGCCGACGGCTTCCACGGCGCCCTCCTGCAGGGCGCGCAGCAGCTTGACCTGGGCGGTGAGCGGCAGCTCCGAGACCTCGTCGAGGAACAGCGTGCCGCCATGGGCTTCGACGAACTTGCCCATGTGACGCTCGGTCGCGCCGGTGAATGCGCCCTTCTCGTGGCCGAACAGGATCGATTCCACCAGATTGTCCGGGATCGCGCCGCAATTGACGGCGACGAACGGCTTCGTCTTGCGCTCGCTGGTGCCGTGGATCGCGCGGGCGAACAGCTCCTTGCCGACGCCCGATTCGCCTTCGATCAGCACGGGAATCGACGAAGCCGCGGCCTTCTCCGCGATGCGCAGGATCGGCGCCATCGCCTCGGCGCGGGTGATGATGTCCGCGAAGGTCAGGCGCCCCTCGCGGCTGTGCCGGATGCGCTGCAATTCGCCCTTCAGGGCCGAGGTATTGAGCGCATTGCGCAGGGAGACCTGGAGCCGCTCGATGCCGACCGGCTTGACGACGAAATCCTGCGCGCCGGCGCGCATCGCGGAGATCACGTTGTCGATGCCGCCATGCGCGGTCTGCACGATCACGGGTATCGAGATCCCCGTCTCGCGCATCTTGGAGAGCACGCCCATGCCGTCGAGGCCGGGCATCACGAGGTCGAGCACGATGGCGTCGATGGGGCCGGCATCAGGATTCGTCAGCTTCTCGATGACGGCGTCGCCGGTCTCGACGACGACCGCCTCGTAGCCGCATTTCTGCACCATGTTCTCCACCAGCCGGCGCTGGACCGGATCATCATCGGCAATCAAAATGCTGGCAGCCATGGCTTTCCTTGCACGCTACGACTATCTGTCTCGAATCGGGGCACTCTCGCCGACGCCGATTAACGCAACCTTAAACCTCGCTGATCGGGATAAACGTTCGAACAACAGGTTACCCATCCGATGACCTCGCGCGCCTCTTCTGCCCTTCGCAAGCCGACCAAAGCTGCTCCTCCGCCCAAAACCGCGTCAAAGACTGCCAAGGCCAAGCCGGCCAAGAAGTCCGTCGTCAAGACTCCGTCGAAGCAGGCAGCCGCCAAGACCAAGCGTGGCGCGACGGCCAAATCGTCTGCAAAGCCGGCGAAGAAGGTGGTCGCGGCCAAGACGGGGATCGGGACGCTGCCCGAATGGAATCTCGGCGATCTTTATATGGGCATCGACGCGCCGGAGATCGCTCACGATCTCGCGAAGATGGATGCCGAATGCGTCGCGTTTGAGACCGACTACAAGGGCAAGCTTGCCGAGCATGTGGCGCGCGAAGACGGTGGCGAATGGCTCGCAGAAGCCGTGCGGCGCTACGAGGCGATCGACGACCTCGCCGGACGGCTCGGCTCCTTCGCGGGTCTCGCGCATGCCGGCGACAGCGTCGATCCTGCGATCTCGAAATTCTACGGCGACATCTCGGAGCGCCTGACGGCCGCGTCGACGCACCTGCTGTTCTTTCCGCTCGAGCTCAACCGCATCGACGATGCCGTGATCGCGCGCGCGATGGAGACGCCCGCGCTCGGTCACTACCGGCCATGGATCGAGGATCTGCGCAAGGACAAGCCGTACCAGCTCGAGGATCGCGTGGAGCAGCTGTTCCACGAGAAGTCGCAGACCGGCTATTCGGCTTGGAACCGGCTGTTCGACCAGACCATCGCCGGTCTACGGTTTCAAGTCGGTGGCAAGGAACTCGCGATCGAGCCGACGCTGAATTTCCTGCAGGACCGTGACGGCGCCAAGCGGAAGGCCGCCGCCGAGGCGCTGGCCAAGACCTTCAAGGCCAATGAGCGAACGTTCGCGCTGATCACCAATACGCTCGCCAAGGACAAGGACATCTCCGACCGCTGGCGCGGCTTCCAGGACGTTGCGGATTCGCGCCATCTCAACAATCGCGTCGAGCGCGAGGTGGTCGATGCGCTGGTGGCCTCGGTGCGCGCGGCCTATCCGAAGCTGTCGCATCGCTACTATCAGCTCAAGGCGCGCTGGTTCAAAAAGAAGAAGCTCGCGCATTGGGACCGCAACGCGCCGCTGCCCTTCGCCGCCAATGCCACCATCGCCTGGCCCGAGGCCAAGAACATGGTGCTGACGGCGTATCGCGGCTTCTCGCCCGAGATGGCCGACATCGCCCAGCGCTTCTTCGACCAGAGCTGGATCGATGCGCCGGTGCGGCCGGGCAAGGCGCCGGGCGCGTTCTCGCATCCGACCACGCCCTCGGCGCATCCCTATGTGCTGATGAACTACCAGGGCAAGCCGCGCGACGTCATGACGCTCGCGCATGAGCTCGGTCATGGCGTGCACCAGGTGCTGGCAGCGAAGAACGGTGCGCTGATGGCGCCGACGCCGCTGACGCTGGCCGAGACCGCGAGCGTGTTCGGCGAGATGCTGACCTTCAGGCGCCTGCTGTCCGAGACCAAGGACGCGAGGCAGCGCCAGGCGCTGCTCGCCGGCAAGGTCGAGGACATGATCAACACGGTGGTGCGGCAGATCGCGTTCTATTCGTTCGAGCGTGCTGTCCACACCGAGCGCAAGAACGGCGAGCTGACCGCGGAGCGGCTGGGACAGATCTGGCTGTCGGTGCAGACCGAGAGCCTCGGCGAGGCGATCGAGATCAAGCCGGGCTACGAGAACTTCTGGATGTACATCCCGCACTTCATCCATTCGCCGTTCTACGTCTACGCCTATGCCTTCGGGGACTGCCTCGTGAACTCGCTCTACGCCGTCTACGAGCATGCCGCCGAGGGGTTCGCCGAGCGCTATCTGGCGATGCTCGCGGCCGGCGGCACCAAGCACTATTCGGAGCTGCTCGCCCCGTTCGGCCTGGACGCCAAGGACCCCAGGTTCTGGGACGGTGGTCTCTCGGTCATCGCCGGGATGATCGACGAGCTGGAGCGGATGGGGTAGGGGCGTATAACATGTGTTGAACGGGTCGAAGAGGCGCGCCGGCGAGGTCAGCGAGGCCAGCCTGACGCGCTGGATCCGTGATAATTGGCCTTGCCAATAGGGCGATCGGAAAAGGTGATAAAACTGCCTTGCATGCCAGCCGTTGCCCTTGCATCGGCTTTGGGGTATGCGACCTTAACAAAGCATATTTTCTCTGGGGGACCCCGATGGCAAACCATGGCGAGATCGCCTACTCGACGGCTGACGGCAACGACTATCTGGCGCATGAGGCCACCTACGAGGGCTTCATCAGGCTGGTGAAGTACGGCACGATCGGCGTCGCTCTCATCGTCATCTTGATGGCTATTTTCCTCGCTTAATGTCGCGATCGGCCCGCCGGCATCCCCGCTGGCGGGCCTTCAGCTGACTGCCGAAGCCGATTGCTGACCAGGCGTCACGCTGTAGCCCATGGACGTCCCGCCCTCTTAAAGCTCGCGCGCGCATTCGCGCCGGAGGCCTCATGAAGATTGCCGTCGCCAAGGAAATCGACCCGTTGGAGCCGCGGGTCGCCGCCTCTCCCGACACGGTGAAGAAGTTCAAGGCGTTGGGTGCCGAGATCGCGGTCGAGCCCGGCGCCGGCATCAAATCCGGCCTGCCGGATTCGGAGTTCACGGCGGCGGGCGCAACCGTGAGCGCCGATGCGCTCAAGGACGCCGACATCATCATCAAGGTGAAACGGCCGGAAGCCTCCGAGCTTGCCAACTACCGGCGTGGCGCCTTGGTGTTCGCGATCATGGATCCCTACGGCAACGATACCGCGCTCAAGGCGATGGCCGATGCCGGCATTGCCTCGTTCGCGATGGAACTGATGCCGCGCATCACCCGCGCCCAGGTGATGGACGTGCTGTCGAGCCAGGCGAACCTCGCCGGCTACCGTGCCGTGATCGAGGGCGCCGAGGCGTTCGGTCGCGCCTTCCCGATGATGATGACCGCGGCCGGCACCGTGCCGGCGACCAAGGTCTTCGTGATGGGCGTCGGCGTCGCCGGCCTGCAGGCAATCGCAACCGCGCGCCGGCTCGGCGCCATGGTCTCCGCCACCGACGTGCGCCCCGCCACCAAGGAGCAGGTGGAGAGCCTCGGCGCCAAATTCCTGGCGGTCGAGGACGAGGAGTTCAAGAACGCGCAGACGGCCGGTGGCTACGCCAAGGAGATGTCCAAGGAGTACCAGGCCAAGCAGGCGGCGCTGACGGCGGAACACATCAAGAAGCAGGACGTCATCATCACAACCGCGCTGATTCCCGGCCGTCCGGCGCCGCGCCTCGTCACCATGGAGATGGTGAAGTCGATGCGCCCGGGCTCGGTCCTGGTCGACCTCGCGGTCGAGCGTGGCGGCAATGTCGAGGGCGTCAAGCTCGGCGAGACTGTCGAGATCGACGGCGTCAAGATCATCGGCTACCCCAATCTCGCCGGCCGGGTCGCAGCGTCCGCCTCCGGCCTGTACGCCCGCAACCTGTTTTCCTTCATCGAGACGATGATCGACAAGAAGGAAAAGACACTGGCGGTCAACTGGGACGATGAGCTGGTCAAGGCCACGGCTTTGACAAAGGATGGCGCCATCGTCCACCCGAACTTCCAGCCGAAGGCCTAAGGAGCAGAGCCATGGAACATGTCGTCCAAGCCGTCGACCCCTTCGTCTTCCGGCTGTCGATCTTCGTGCTGGCTGTGTTCGTCGGCTACTTCGTGGTGTGGTCGGTGACGCCGGCCCTGCACACGCCGCTGATGTCGGTGACCAATGCGATCTCCTCGGTGATCGTGGTCGGCGCGCTGCTGGCGGTCGGCGTTCCCATGCTCTCGAGCGGCAGCGGTCTGGCGCGAGCGTTCGGCTTCGTCGCGCTGATCTTCGCCTGCGTGAACATCTTCGGCGGCTTCCTCGTCACCCAGCGCATGCTGGCGATGTACAAGAAGAAGTCCAGGTAACAACGCCGCACGACGCGGGATGACAGGCACAACGGGGCATCTGCAATGAACGCCAATCTGTCGGCACTCCTTTATCTCGTGGCAGGTGTGCTGTTCATCCTGTCTCTTCGCGGGCTGTCGAGCCCGGCCTCGAGCCGGCAAGGCAACTTCTTCGGCATGGCCGGCATGGCGATTGCGGTCGCCACCACCCTGGCCGGGCATCCACCGGCGGATGCGATCGCCTGGGTGCTCGTCATCCTCGGCGTTGCGATCGGCGGCGGTATCGGTGCGGTGATTGCGCGCCGGGTGCCGATGACGTCGATGCCCGAGCTCGTGGCGGCGTTTCATTCGCTGGTCGGCATGGCCGCGGTGCTGGTCGCCGCCGGCGCGTTCTTCGCGCCGGAAGCCTTCGACATCGGCACGCCCGGCAACATCCATCCGCAGAGCCTGGTCGAAATGTCGCTCGGCGTCGCCATTGGCGCGCTGACCTTCACCGGCTCGGTCATCGCCTTCCTCAAGCTGTCCGCGCGGATGAGCGGTGCACCGATCATCCTGCCGGCGCGCCACATCATCAACATTGCGCTCGCGGTCGCGCTCGTCTTCTTCGTGGTCCGCCTGGTGATGACCGGCGGCGGCTTCGACTTCCTGATGGTGACGCTGCTGGCGCTGGCGCTCGGCGTGCTCATGATCATCCCGATCGGCGGCGCCGACATGCCGGTCGTGATCTCGATGCTGAATTCCTATTCGGGCTGGGCCGCGGCCGGCATCGGCTTCACGCTCGGCAATTCGGCGCTGATCATCACCGGCGCGCTGGTCGGCTCGTCCGGTGCGATCCTGTCCTACATCATGTGCCACGCGATGAACCGGTCCTTCATCTCGGTCATCCTCGGCGGCTTCGGTGGCGAGACCGCAGCGGCCGGCGGGGCGACAGGCGAGCAGAAGCCGGCCAAGCTCGGCTCGGCCGACGACGCCGCCTTCATCATGAAGAACGCCTCCAAGGTCATCATCGTCCCCGGCTACGGCATGGCGGTCGCCCAGGCGCAGCACGCGCTGCGCGAGATGGCCGACACGCTGAAGAAGGAAGGCGTCGAGGTGAAATACGCGATTCATCCGGTCGCGGGCCGCATGCCCGGCCACATGAACGTGCTGCTCGCCGAAGCCAACGTTCCCTACGACGAGGTGTTCGAGCTCGAGGACATCAACTCGGAATTCGCCCAGGCCGACGTCGCCTTCGTGATCGGCGCCAACGACGTCACCAATCCGGCGGCCGAGGAGGACAAGTCCTCGCCGATCTACGGCATGCCCGTGCTGCAAGTCTGGAAGGCCGGCACCGTGATGTTCATCAAGCGCTCGCTCGCCTCGGGCTATGCCGGCATCGACAATCCGCTGTTCTACCGCGACAACACGATGATGCTGCTCGGCGACGCCAAGAAGATGACCGAGAACATCGTCAAGGGCATGTAGCCCACGGCGTCGGGAGCCATGACGTTTCTGAAATGGCTCCTGATCGTCGTGGCGGCGGTCTACGGCATCGTGCTTGCGACCCTGTTCGTCCGCCAGCGTGCGATGCTGTTTCCCATTCCGCCGGTCGGCCGCACGGCACCGGCTGCAGCCGGGCTTCCTCAGGCTGAGGAGCATGTGCTGACCTCGGCCGATGGCGAGCGGGTCATCGTCTGGCATGTGCCGGCGAAGCCGGGCCGCAAGGTCGTTCTGTACTTCCCGGGCAATGGCGATTTTCTTGCCGGCGTGGCGTCGCGCTTCAAGGCGCTCACGGCCGACGGTACCGGTCTCGTTGCGCTTTCCTATCGCGGCTATGCGGGGTCCAGCGGCAGTCCCAGTGAGCCCGGGCTGCTGCAAGATGCCGCAGTCGCCTATGCGTTCACGACAGAGCGCTACGAGGCGGGACGGATCGTCGCCTGGGGCTTTTCCCTCGGCAGCGGTGTCGCCACCGCCATCGCGGCGGAGCATCCGATCTCCAAGTTGATCCTCGAAGCCCCTTATACGTCGACCGTGGACGTCGCCTCCGCGATGCTCAGGGTCGTCCCGGTCAGCCTGCTGATGCTCGACCGCTTCCATTCCGACCAGCGCATCGCCAATGTGCATGTGCCGCTGTTGATCATGCACGGCGAACGGGATCCGGCGATTTCGATCCGCTTCGGGGAACGATTGTTCGCACTTGCGCATGACCCAAAGCGCTTCGTACGGTTTCCCGACGGCGGACATAACGACCTGGATCTTTTTGGTGCGACTGAGACGGCAAAGAGCTTCATCGACAATCCGTAACGTCCGTGGATCGCGGTGGCCGGCCCTGCGCGGGACCATCCTACTCCTTGTCTTTGGGAGCCTGCCAGTGCAGGCGCATGCGGCCGGGCTGAACGGCTCCGCGATGACCTGGCCGTTCGCGCTGCCGTTCGCGGGACTGCTGTTGTCGATTGCGCTCGGGCCGCTGCTGTTTGCCAGGTTCTGGCATCATCACTACGGAAAGATCGCCGCGGCATGGGCCTTGATGACGTTGGCGGCGTTGACCTGGAATGCAGGGCTCGGCACGGCGCTCGCCGCCTTCGTCCACGCGCTGCTCGCCGAGTATCTCAGCTTCATCGTGCTGCTGTTCGCCCTCTATACGGTGGCCGGCGGAATCCTGGTGACCGGCGACATCAGAGGTACACCTGCGACAAATACGGCCATCCTGGCACTCGGCACGATCATCGCGAGCGTCGTCGGCACGACGGGCGCCGCGATGATCCTGGTGCGCCCCCTGATCCGCGCCAATCTGAGCCGGCCGCATAATGTGCATGTGCTGATCTTCTTCATCATTCTGGCCGCCAATGTCGGTGGTGCACTGAGCCCGCTCGGCGATCCACCGCTGTTCGTCGGCTTTCTGCGTGGTGTCGACTTCTTCTGGACGACGCAACATCTCTGGCTGCAGACCGCGATCGTCGCCGGATTGCTGCTCATCGTCTTTGCCGCTACCGACTGGTGGCGCTTCCGCGCGGAGAAGCTTGCGTCGCAAGCGTCCGTAACAAGGGAGCCGGTGCGCATTCGCGGCCTCATCAATGTCGTTTTGATCGCCGCGATCGTTGCCAATACGCTGCTATCGGCGACCTGGAAGCCGGGCATCTCCTTCGACGTTTTCGGCACGCATGTCGAGCTTCAGAACCTCGTGCGCGATGCCGTCCTCGTGACGATCGCCGGACTGTCGCTGTGGCTGACGCCGGACGAGCACCGCGAGGCGAACGGGTTCAACTGGGAGCCGATTCGAGAGGTCGCCAAACTGTTCGCGGCGATCTTCACCGCGATCGTCCCGGTCATCGCCATGCTGAATGCGGGGCGCAGTGGCTCTTTCGGTTGGCTCTTGGATGCCGTGACGACACCCGCCGGCGCGCCGCGGGAGGTCGCCTATTTCTGGTTCACCGGGCTGATGTCGGCCTTCCTCGACAATGCCCCGACCTATCTCTTGTTCTTCGAATTGGCGGGCGGCGATCCCAAGCTGCTGATGGGCGAGCTCTCGGGAACGCTGGCGGCGATCTCGATGGGCGCAGTCTACATGGGCGCGCTGACCTATATCGGAAATGCGCCGAACTTCATGGTCGCAGCGATCGCCACTGAGCGCGGCATCAAGATGCCGAGTTTCTTCGGCTACATGCTGCGGGCAGGTGCCGTCCTCATTCCGCTGTTCGTGCTGCTGACCGTGCTTCCGATCCATCCGCTGCTCAGCCCGCATTGACCTGATCGACGGCACTTTCAGAGACCGTCCAGGTTGACCCGGTCACGGCCGGACCGCGTGACGATCGCCTCGCGGTCGCGCATAGTCGGACAGAACGGATCGAAGGACGCGAATCATGAGCGTAAGGGGCGCAACGCCCGCATCATCGGTGATCTTTCCCGGCCTGGCGGTCGCGCTCGTCGCGATCGTCACGGCGACGCATTATGACTTCACGCCTTCGGCCGCCGGCGTGGTCTTCGCCGCGGTGCTGCTGGTGATCCTGTTCGGCACGGTGTTCGCGGCCGTGCACCATGCCGAGGTGATCGCGCATGAGATCGGCGAGCCGTTCGGCACGCTGCTCCTGACCCTGGCGGTGACGGTGATCGAGGTGGCGCTGATCGCCACCATCATGCTCGGCGACAAGGCTGCGCCCGCGCTGGCCCGCGACACCGTGTTCGCGGTCGTCATGATCGTGTGCAACGGCCTGGCCGGCATCTGCATCTTCATCGGCGGCCTGCGCTATCGCGAGCAGGACGTGCTGGTCTCCGGTGCCAATCTGTATCTCAGCGTACTGTTTACGATGGCAACCATCACACTGGTGCTGCCGAATTATACCTTGACGTCGCCTGGTCCGGTGTATTCTGCCGTGCAGATCGCCTTCGTCAGCGTCGTGACGATCCTGCTCTACGCGGTGTTCCTGTATACGCAGACCACCCGCCATCGGGATTATTTCGTCGGCGGCTCGGCTGGGTTCGCCGATGACGATGTCCGGCTGCCGCGTGCGAAGCTGTTGCTCAGTGTCGGGCTGCTGCTGGTCGCACTGCTCGCTGTGGTCCTGCTTGCCAAGAAGTTCTCGCTGGTGGTCGACGCCGGCGTTGCCGCAACGGGGGCGCCGCAGGCGGTCGCAGGCGTGCTGGTGGCGCTGTTGATCCTGCTGCCGGAGAGTGTCGCCGCCCTCTCGGCCGCCCGCGCCAACGACCTTCAGAAGAGCATCAATCTCGCGCTTGGCTCCTCGCTCGCCACCATAGGGCTGACCATCCCGGCAGTGGCGGTCGCCGCCCATGTGCTCGACAGGCAGCTCGTCCTCGGGCTGGACCCGCAGGGAACAGTGCTGCTGGTGCTGACCTTCGTCCTGAGCATGCTGACCTTCGGCACCGGACGGACGAACATCCTGTTCGGGCTGGTGCACATGGTGGTGTTCGCGATATTCGTGTTCCTGCTCTTCGTCCCCTGATTCAAGAGATCCAGCATGCTCAGCGCTCAGTCCGACGTCCAGGTCGATACGCCCGAAGTCCGCGTCACGGAGTGGCGGCTATTGCCCGGCAGTGCCACGGGGCGCCACGTTCATGAGATGGATTACGTGATCGTGCCGGTCACCGCGGGCGAGATGACGATCGTGGCGCCGTCCGGCGAGCGCTCGAAGGCGCAGCTCGCGGTCGGCAAATCCTATTTCCGAAAGGCCGGTGTCGAACACGATGTGCTGAACGAGACCGGTTCCGAGATCGTTTTCCTCGAAGTTGAATTGAAGCCGTAACCAATTGTTTACCGGGATGCCGCTGATTGTGGTATCTTGAGCCGGCGATCCGGAAGCTGTGGCAACACCCTCGGATTGCTGGCTCCGGTTTCAAAGGATTTCAGGAAACGACTTTTCGGCGGTCGCGTCTGCGCGGAGTGCAGTCTGCGAGCTTCGGAAGGTGTGGGATGGTCCCTTAATTGTGCCTCAAAGTTCCCGCAAATACCGCGCGGGAGTGGTCAGCATGCTGAAATATCTCACAAAGTTCGCCATGGAGATCATCCCGTCGGTGGTTGCCACCATCATCGGGGCCTACATCGTCAATCACTACATCAACACCAAGCCGGACTCGCCGCCATCGACCGTGGCGTCGGTGGCGTCGGCTGCCTACGCCAAGCTCACCGGCTCAAAGAGCGACGCTCCGAAATCCACGGGCAAGGGGACCGACCCTGCCAAGCTGGAAGCGAAGGCCGATCCCAAGTCTGACGCCAAGCCGGCGGAAACGTCGAACGAGATCTCCAGCATTCCCGCTCCCGGCATCAAGGCCAAGGGCGTGTCGGAGAAGTCGCTGGCCGACAAGGCCGCCGAGAAGGCGGTCGAAGTGAAGCCGGCCGAAACGGCGAGCCTCCCGGCCGATCCGCAGGCCTCGCGCCATCCCGCGTCGCCGCGGGAAAAACTGATTGCGCGCGGTACTCCGGCCGAGGCCCCAGCGACCCAGCAGGAAGATCGCCGGGATGCCGCTGATCTCGCCCGCGCGGCGATCGAGCGGTTGCGCGCGAGCGAAGGTACCGGCAAGGCGGTTGTCGAGAAGCCGTCGAGCGACGCACCCCGGGGCGCTGGCGAGGCGCCGCGCATCGCGACCGTCGCGCCACCGGTGTCTCCGGTCCGTCCGCTGCCGCCTCCCGTGACGGTGTCTGCGCCACCGGTCGAGCAGGGCTTTGCCTTGCCGTCGGCCTCGAGCCCGCCCTACACGGGATCATTGCAGCCGGACGGGCGCCCGACGCCTCCGGCGGAGATCCCTATCCAGCAGTTGCGTCCGCTCGACCTGCGCGCCGACAAGACTGATCCATCGATCAAGGACCAGATGTCCAACGTGGCGCAGGACATGATGTCCGCAGCCAAATCGGTGTTCCACTCGGTGTTGCCGAAGTAGCCGATCGAAGCGTTCGCGGACGTGATCGAGGCGGTGGGCCGGGGCGGTCTGCCGCTTTTTCTTTGGAGTGGCGAACTCTGCAGCGATGCGAGGAGCGGCGGCGCAGCCCGGATTGACCCTGGTCGCCGGATGGCAGGAGGCGCGAAATCAAAAGGAGGCGCCCAAAACAAAAACGCGAGCCAAAGGCCCGCGCTTCAGACGACGTCAGATCAATCTGGCCAGATCAGCGCGGCGCGCTGGGACGGGCACCTGCACCCGGACCACGACCAGCACCACGGTCACCGCCGGGGCCAGCGCCGAACACCGGCTTCGGCTTCATCGGCAGCAGGCCTTCACGCTGCAACTTCTTGCGGGCCAGCTTGCGCGCACGACGCACGGCTTCGGCCTTCTCGCGGGCTTTCTTCTCGGACGGCTTCTCGTAATGGCCGCGAAGCTTCATCTCGCGGAAAATGCCCTCACGCTGCATCTTCTTCTTGAGCGCCTTGAGGGCTTGATCGACATTGTTATCGCGAACGAGAACCTGCACGCGGCATCCTCTTTCTCAGTCTATCGGTTTGAAATCTGGTGAAGCCAGGGCTGGCAGATGGCCGCGCCCTTGACCTTGAGCGCGCCCGTGTATCAGAGGACATCCTCGCTGTCCACCCGCTGACGGGCTCTTGACCGCAAGTTTAACCTCGCCGGAGCGGTTTATTTCAGCCCTGCCTCGGCGGCAGTGGCGAGACCTGGGTCACATGCCCCATCTTGCGGCCCGGACGAGCGGCGCCCTTGCCGTAGAGATGCACGGTGGCGCCCGGAACCGTGAGCCACTGCTCGTAGCTGTCGATCTCGTCCCCGATCAGGTTCGTCATCGTGACGTGACCGTGGCGCAGCGGCTTGCCGAGCGGCCAACCGGCGATCGCCCGGATGTGCTGTTCGAATTGGGAAATCGAGGCGCCATCGAGGGTCCAGTGGCCGGAATTATGCACCCGCGGGGCAATTTCGTTGACCAGGACGCCTTGAGTGGGACCGTCCGACACCACGAACATCTCCACGGCCAGCACCCCGACGTAGTCGAGGGCGGTCGCGATCCGGCTGGCAATGTCCCTGGCTTCGTCGGCGAGCGCATCAGGGATACGCGCCGGCGCCCGCGACACCTTCAGGATGTGATCGCGATGCTCGTTCTCGGTCACGTCGAAGCACTCGACCTGACCGTCGGCCGCTCGGGCCGCCACGACCGAGATCTCGCGCTCGAACGGAACGAACGCTTCGAGGATGGCCGATTTGGTGCCGAGCTCGGCCCAGATCCGCTCGAGATCGTCACCCTGGTGGATCTTGATCTGACCCTTGCCGTCATAGCCAAATCGCCGCGTCTTCAGCACGGCCGGTAAGCCGATCCGGAACGCGGCTTCGCGCAAGGTGGCGACCGAGGACACATCCGCATAGGTCGCGGTGCCGATGCCCAGCGAGGTGACGAAATCCTTCTCGGTGAGGCGATCCTGGGTGGTCTCGAGCGCCGAACGCCGCGGCAGCACCGGGCGTCTGGCCGCCAGCACCATGGCCGCAGCCGAGGGGACGTTTTCGAACTCGTAGGTGACGACGTCGACGTCGTTGGCGAACAGCTCGAGCGCCTCGACGTCGGCATATTCGGCGCAGGTTGCGTTCAGCACGACGTCGAAGGCGGGGGAGTCCGGGTCCGGCGAGAACACCTGGCAGCGCAGCCCGAGCCGCGCCGCAGCAAGCGCCAGCATGCGGCCGAGCTGGCCGCCGCCGAGAATACCGATGGTGTCGCCGGGCTTGAGCTTCACCCGATTGGAGTCGGTCACGCCGTGCCCTCCGGACGTTCGGCGATCGCATTGGTCTGCGCCTGCCGCCAAGCCGACAGACGGCTGGCGAGCGCGGAGTCCGAGAGAGCGAGCACGCTGGCCGCCAGCAGCGCTGCGTTAATGGCGCCGGATTTGCCGATGGCGAGCGTTCCGACCGGAATTCCGGCCGGCATCTGGACGATGGAATACAGCGAATCGACCCCCGACAGCGCCTTCGACTCGACGGGAACGCCGAACACGGGCAGTTCCGTAAGCGAGGCCGTCATGCCCGGCAGATGGGCGGCGCCGCCGGCACCGGCGATCACGACCTTGTAGCCCGCCGCCTTGGCACCCTTGGCGAAAGCATACAGCCGGTCTGGGGTGCGGTGCGCCGAGACGATCCGGGCGTCGTAGCTCACGCCCAGGGCGTCAAGCGTCTCGGCGGTATGGCGCATGGTATCCCAGTCCGACTGGCTTCCCATGATGATGGCGATCGGGGCGGTCATGACCTCAATTCTTCTCGGGAATCCATCAGCATGGGCCGGAGTATAGGATCGGTCCTGACAGCGGCAAGCCATGGCATGGAGGTACGAATGGACTATCCTGTCTTGGTCAAGCCCGGCAAGCCCAAACGATGGCGCGGCAGGTGTCCGATGAAAAAGAAGCGCATGGCGGCCGCGTGGCGAGCCGGGAAGCGAAGAACCCGCTACCGTCATCGGCCTTCGCGGCGCGCGCGGGCTCCTGAACCCGGTTCCGTACCGGCAGGCGCGCGGCACACGATCCGACGCCTCAAGGCGGAGTTGGCGACAGCACAGGCCCGGATCGCCGAGCTGACGGCCTCCGCTGAGCGCGATTTCCTGCTCGACATCTTTAATCGTCGCGGCTTCGCCCGCGAACTCCATCGTTCCATCGCCTTCATCAAGCGCTACGACGCGACCGGTGCTCTCATCGTGCTCGACGTCGATCGGCTGAAACCGATCAATGATACGTTCGGCCATGCCGCCGGTGATGAGGTCCTGAAGGCGGTTGCGCGTGTCCTCGGCGAGCATGTCCGATCCTCCGACGTGATCGGTCGGCTCGGCGGCGACGAGTTCGGCGTGCTGCTCTGGCACCTCAGCGCGGCGGACGCACATGCCAAGGCGACGGAGCTGGAACAGGCCCTCGACAGCCTGACCTTCACCTTCGGCGATCAGACCGTGCGTGCCGGCGCGTCGGCCGGGATTGCCCTTCTCGACAAGCGCGTCAACCCAGTACGTGCGTTGGAGGAAGCCGACCGTGCGATGTATATGCGCAAGGCCCAGCGGAGGTACGAGAGCCCCGCGCACGGCACGGCCCTGTCGGGCGACCAGCGGTGACGCTCGTGGGCCGTCCGCTCCGATGACAGAGCTGTGCACGGCGCTCACAACTCGCCGAGATCGTCGGGCAACTCGCCGAACTTGTGCAGCAGCCGGGCGTCGCAGAATTCCCCCAGCAAGGGATCTCCGCTGCGGCTGAAGGCAATGGCGCCGATGTTGTCCGGCAAGCGCGACATCGCTTCGGCACGACGCAGCGCTGCGGACGAGCTCTGGCATTCCTCGGCCGCGCCTGCGACCAGCATCCCAGTCTCGTCCCGTCTGAACGGCATGGCGACGTAATAGGTGATGTCAGGCATTGCACGCACCTCCCGGCCTTCGTCGAAGCTGCGAGCGAGCGCGGTGGCAATCGTCCGGAAAGCCTCGACGGCCTAGGGCTCAGGCCGCATTGTTCTGCGCATCGTCCGAAATGGTGTTGGGCATGCAGCCGCAGGAGATTGCCGCCCGCAGCTCCTGCAGCTCCAGCTCGAGATACTCGTTCGCCATGATCAGCGCCTTGATCGTGGAGCGCAGATTGCCGTCGCACATCGCGATGGCTTGGTCACAGGCCTGTTCATAGAGGCGATCCTGTGGGGAGAAGGAGGCGGGCATCACAACCATCCTTGTTGTCGTCAGGAGTTACGAGGGGCTGGTCCGATTGTTCTCTTTTTGTTCTTGTTGTCAAGGCGCTTCGGCAAATCCTGCACCGCTGTTGCGTATTGCTTGTGTGCATACGGTCAGCCGTGCTGACGCTTCGCCTCAGGCGATGATGTCGGGCGTGATCTGGTCTTCGATGAAGGCGATCCGATCGCGTAGCAGAAGCTTCCGCTTCTTCAGTCGTTGCAGCCGCAACAAATCGGGGGCGGGCGATTGATGCAAAGCGTCGATCGCCGCGTCGAGATCGCGGTGCTCCTGCTGCAGGCGCGCGAGTTCGGCCTGCAGTTCGCGCTCGTCTTGGTCAGCCATGATCTATGATAGCAAAAAAGCGGAAGGAAGTGGAAAGCCTTGCGAAGGCGGGCGCAAATATTGCGCCTGCGAAGCTGATAAGCAAGTCGCACTCCTCGAGATCGGTGCGGCTGTCCCGTGAATTTCGGGTTGGCGCCGGCTTTAGATTCGTCCGGATCTGCTCACGCTTCGTTACACACGGCGCTCAAATTTGCATGTGCGGTCTTTTGGCCCCATCGACAGGTCAAGCGACTTGTGTACACTCATTAGCCCTGGTCGAATCTCAGGTTCACCTACCGAGGAGGTTTCGAATGGCCATTCAGGCGCATCTCGTTGAACTGGAGCGTAAGCATAAAGTTCTTGAAAACGAATTGCATCAAGCTCTCCTGCATCCATCGACGGACGACCTGCGAATTGTCGAACTGAAGCGACGCAAACTGATGGTGAAGGATGAGATCGAGCGCTTGAGACAGGTAACCAGCGAAACACTTCACTGACATGTGACCATCATCCGCCGTACCATCTGATCGTAAGACCGTGCGCCTGGGATGGTGACGAGTCCATCCCAGACGCAACTCCAATCAAATTAGTTGCGATATTCGATGAGGCGGACGCATCTGCCTGCGTTGTCTCCCGGCGTATCTATCGCGACACGCCGTTCATCGCGATATCTGGGGTCTTCAGCTCGAGGCGAGATCGCAGACGTGAGCCGCAATCGCGAGCGATGACGTCAATCCAGGCGATTCAATTCCGAACAGATTGATGAGTCCGGGCACCCCGTGATCGCGCGGGCCCTGAATGACGAAATCCTGCGACGCCACGGCCGGCGGTACGATCTTCGGCCTGATACCGGAATAGCTCGGCATCAGCGCCCCATCCGGCAGCGACGGCCAATACTTGCGGATCGCCGGGTAGAAGCGCTCGGCGCGCGCCGGATCGACCGTATAGTCGATCCGGTCGATCCACTCGACGTCGGGGCCGAATCTGGTTTGGCCTGCCATGTCGAGCGTGAGGTGCACGCCGAGGCCGCCTGGTTCCGGCACCGGGTAGATGAGCCGGCTGAACGGTGCCCGGGCGCTGCAGCTGAAATAGTTGCCCTTGGCGAGATAGGCCGTCGGCATCAGCGACGACGGCATGCCGTCGATCAGCCGCGCCAGCTTCGGCGCGTCGAGGCCGGCGGCGTTCACCAGCAGCCGGCAGCTCAGCCTCATCGGTTGCGCGCCGCCCGCATCGACCTCGATTGATCCCCCGGTCGCCTTGGCCCGCAGCAACGGCGTGTGGAAGGCGAAGGCACCGCCGGCATCCTCGATCTCGCCGCGCAGCGACAGCATGAAGGCATGGCTGTCGAGGATGCCGGTGGACGGCGACAGCAGCGCGGCCTGGCAGGCCAGGGCCGGCTCCAGCGCCAGCGCTTCGGTTCCGGATAGCAGCCGCATACCTTCGACACCATTGGCTTCGGCGTGCGCGCGGATGCCCTGCAGCTTCTCGGTCTCGGCCGGATTGGTCGCAACGATCAGCTTCCCGCAATTGCGGTAGGGCACGCCATGGTCGTCGCAATAGCGGTAAAGTAGGCGTTTGCCGGCCACGCAGAAGCGGGCCATCAGGCTCCCGGCCTTGTAGTAGATGCCGGCGTGGATCACTTCGCTGTTGCGAGACGAAGTGACGGTTCCGATACCCTCGGCCGCCTCGAGAACGATGACCTCGCGTCCGGCCCGCGCCAATTGACGTGCGACGGCAAGTCCGACGACGCCGGCGCCAACGACGACGCAATCCACTCTATCCATGCATAGTCCTGAGACGATTGGGAGAAGTCATGCCTCGCTGCAATCCCTGGTGGGCGGAACCCCGGTCCGGAGTGCGAGGGCCCTTAGCAAACCATTCATCATAAGGCGCCATTGACCAAATTTGCTTCGTCTTTTTCGAAGTTTGCAGAACCCGTTTACCCGATCCCAATAGGTGAAGCCAGATACTGTCGCCGAATACCGCGGGTGATTGATGGCTGGCAAGAATTGGCAGGCGAGCGACCGAAACGCGTTTTCTGCGCGTGTCGTTGCGGCCTCGGTGGCCGCCATGGCAGCGTGGGCGGCTGCGCCGACCCGGGCCTGGGCCGCTTCCTCCGATTTCTCGCCCTCCGATTTCTCGCCCTCCGGTTACTTGGCCACCATCGAGCCGGACGTGCTCTGGAAGGTGTTGATCGCCGGCGTTGTCGTCTGCGCCTTCCTCGCGTCGGTCGTGATCTGGATCCATTCGGCCTTGCGGCGCGCCAAGCGGGCACAACTGCGGCGTAATGTTTTCATCAGCTCCGCGCTCAACAATCTGAGCCAGGGGCTGATGCTGACGGACGCCGCCAACCGCGTCGTCTTCTACAATCATCGCTTTCTCGAGATCTACGGCATGAGCCGGGCCGACATTCCGCCCGGTTGCACCGGCCGGGATCTGGTCGAGTTGCGGCGGCAGCGTGGCCTGCTCAATCTGACGGTCGAGGACTATGCGCGCCAGGCGCGGGCACCGGACGGGTGCCTGACCGAATTGCCCGACGGACGTGTGGTGCGTGCCCAGATTTTCCGTCTTCCCACCGGAGGATCGATCGGCATCCATGAAGACTGTACGGTGCAGCACCGGCTGGAGCGCGAGCTCGCCTCGACCAAGCAGTTCCTGGAATCGGTGGTCGATCAGGTTCCCGTCTGCGTCGCCGCCAAGAACATCGAGGACGGCCGCTACATCTTTGCCAACCGGGCGTTCGAGCAGTTCGCGCAGGTGCCGCGGGATCAGATCATCGGACGGCGCCCGAGCGACCTGTTCGGCGAGGAGACCGCGGCCGACATCGCGGCTGCCGATCGCGAAGCGATGCTGGCACCTGGCACCACCTATTGCAGCGAACTCGTGGTTCAACGCGGTGACGAGAAGCGCATCCTGGACGCCCACCGGGTCGTTGCACGCAACGACAAGAACGAACCGCAATTCCTCATCGCGCTGTTCGACGATGCCACGGAGCGGCGATCGCTGAGCCGCGAGCTGGAGAACAGCAAGAAGTTCCTGGAACTGGTTGTCGACAACATTCCGGTTTCGCTCATCGTCGAGAGCGTCAGCGACGGCCGTTATCTGCTCGCCAACCGCAGCGCCGAGATCATCCTCAACCGCAAGCGCGAGGACGCCACGGGCCTGACCACCGCCGACATCTTCAATCCGCGCGAGGCCAGACTGATCACGGCGCGCGACGAAGCCGCCATCAAGAAGCGCGGCCTTCTGACCGAGGAACATCCGATCTCGACCAAGGACGGCCTGCGGCTGTTCCTGACCCGGCGGGCAACCGTGCTGGGCGAGACCGGCGAGCCGCAATATCTGATCAAGACCTATGAGGACGTCACCGACCGGCGCCAGACCGAATCGCGGATGGCGCACATGGCCTATCACGACGGCCTGACCGATCTGCCGAACCGCGCCGCGTTCCTGCAGGCCCTGAGCCAGATGATCGAGGCCTGCGCGGATACGGACGAGGAGTTCGCGGTCCTGAACGTCGATCTCAAGGGCCTGAAGGACGTCAACGACGTCTTCGGCCACGCCATCGGCGACAAGCTGTTGATCGAGGTCGCCCGTCGCGTCCATGCCGTTGCCCGGGGCGGGGTGGTCGCGCGGCTCTCCGGCGATGAGTTCGGGCTGATCATCGACGGCAAGCAACCGGAAACGGGCAGGGCGCTGGCCGAGCAATTGGCGGCGGCGATCGCGGTGGACTTCCAGATCGAGGGCAAGTCGATCCGCACCGCGCTGACGACGGGCATCTCGGTGTTCCCGCACAATGGTTCGGATCCGGCGTCGCTGCTCGCCAATGCGGGTGCCGCTCTGTTCCGCGCCAAGGCCAAATCGCGCGGCAGCATCACCTTCTACGAGCCTGAAATGGATCAGCAGATTCGCGACCGCCGCGTTCTGCATCAGGAGCTGTCTGTCGCGATCAAGCATGGCGAACTGTCGCTGTACTTCCAGCCGCAGGCCGTCTCCGGCCGCACGGTCGACGCCAGCGAGATCATCGGCTTCGAGGCGCTGGCGCGCTGGCAGCACCCGGTCCGGGGTTTCGTGCCGCCGAGCGACTTCATTCCGCTCGCGGAAGAGAGCGGCCTCATCGTCGAGATGGGCGAGTGGATCCTGCGCGAGGCCTGCCGCGAGGCGGCGTCGTGGCCCAAGCCGCTGCAGGTCGCGGTCAACCTGTCCCCGGCCCAGTTCGTCCATGGCGACCTCGTTGCGCTGGTCCACTCGATCCTGATCGAGACGGGGCTCGCACCCGGCAGGCTCGAGCTCGAGATCACCGAGGGTGTGCTGATCGAGGATTTCGATCGCGGTGTCGCGCTGCTGCGCCGGCTGAAGGCGCTCGGCGTTCGCGTCTCGATGGACGATTTCGGCAGCGGCTACTCGTCGCTGAGCTACCTGCAGGCATTCCCGTTCGACAAGATCAAGATCGACCGCGCCTTCGTCATGAACATCGGTCGCAATCCGCAATCGGCGGCGATCATTCGTGCGGTCATTGGCCTGGGTCACGGCATGAACATGTCGATCGTGGCGGAAGGCGTCGAGACGCCCGAGCAGCTCGGCTTCCTCGCCGAGCAGGGCTGCGACTCGGTTCAGGGCTATCTGCTCGGCAAGCCCCTGCCGATCAACAAATACGACGGCATTGTCGGTCGCGCTCACGACGACGACGCCGCGTCCGTTCGCAAGACGGGCTGACCAGGCACTCCGGTCAGAGGCTGTTGCGCAACAGCGCGAATTTATCCGCGCGCACGACAGCTCGGCCGCTACGAGAATCATTTCCGCCGGTCTACGATCATTCGCCCTGGCACGCTCGAAGACCTTGCGTATGGCGGACTACGATCTTGCGATCATCGGCGGCGGTCTGAACGGCGTCAGCCTGGCACGCGATGCGGCCGGCCGCGGCTTGCGCGTGATCCTGGTCGAGCAGGGCGATCTCGGCGGCGCCGCCTCGTCGGCCACGTCGCGGCTGGTGCACGGGGACCTCGCGGCGCTGGAGCGCCGCGGCTTTCTGCGCGTGCGCCGCGCGCTCGCCGAGCGCGACGTCTGGCTCACGGTCGCGCCGCATCTGGTGCGGCCGATCCGCTTTGCGATTCCGGCTCACGCCAATGAGCGGCCGCCATGGCAGCTGCGCGCAGGGCTCTGGCTCTACGATCGCCTCGCTACGCGCAACCGGCTGCCGGCCGCGTCGGTGCTCGACGTCACGCATCATCCGATCGGCGATGCCCTGAAGCGTCCGATCGGGACGGCGTTCGACTATTCCGACTGCGTGGTCGACGATTCCCGCCTGGTGGTTCTGACCGCGATGGATGCCGCCGAGCGCGGCGCAGAGATCCGCACCGGCGCCCGCTGCGTGCGAGCCGACCGTGACCATCTATGGCGGCTCGCCATCATCGACCGCGGCCATCGCCGCATCGTCACTTCGCGCGCGCTCGCCAACGCCACCGGCGCGTGGAGCGTCTCGACGGCGGAAACCGTGCTGCGTCAGCCGCCGCCGCGGGTCACCGCGCGGCAGGTTAGCCAGATCATCGTGCCGCGGCTGTTCGATGTCGAAGCGGTCTACGTGTTTCAGAATTCGGATGGAAGGCTGATCTTTGCCCAGCCCTACGAGCAAGATTTCACCCTGATCGGCACGGTGGCCCACGGCTTCAAGGGCGACCCAGCCGTGGTGGCGGTGCCGGCGGCAGACGTGGCCTATCTCTGCAAGGCGGCGAACCGCTATTTCCGCTCGGACGTCCAGCCCGCGGATGTGGTCCGGAGCGTGTCCGGCGCCAACATGATGGTGCTGCGTGCTGCCGACAGCGGGGAATTGGAAACGATCGTGAGCCTTGATGCCGGCCGCGCCAAGGAGCCCGCCAAGGCGCCGCTCCTGACCATGTGCGGCGGCGATGTCACGACAGCCCGGTACCGGGCCGAGCGGGCGGTCTCGCGGCTTGCGCGCTTCTACCCGATGTCGCCGCGCTGGACTGCGAGCGCGCCGCTTCCGGGTGGCGATTTCGCCTGGGATCGGTTCGAGGATCTCGTCGACGACGCACGGGAGCGCTGGCGCTTTCTCGGCGAAGCCGAGGCCCGGCGGCTGGTCGGCGCCTATGGCACCCGGCTGGCGGAGATCCTCGGCGGGGCGAGATGCCGGGCCGATCTCGGACAGGCGTTCGGGCCGAAGCTGACGGAGGCGGAGGTCCGCTACCTCATGACGCGCGAATGGGCGCGGTTTCCCGACGACGTTCTATGGCGGCGGACCAAGCTGGGCCTGACGCTTCCCGCTGCCGAACGCGATGCGCTCGCCGCGTTCATGGCGACGGTCGCCTGTGGCCGGGGCTCGCCGCAGGCCGCTGACGCGAGCGGGGATAGTCCGGCCCGTGCGGTTGAGCTGCAATCCATGGGCGGCTAGCTTGCCGACCGGCCGGGCGTTGTGGCCGGGCAGGGTGATTTGATCAGGACATGGCTGACGACATCGCAAATCCAGCGCCCGCCGAGGAGCCGGCGGCATCACCACTGCCGGAACCGCGCCCCGATCCTCAGCCGCCGATCCTGCGGATCGAGAACGTGGTCAAGACCTTCGGCAGCTTCCGCGCCGTCGACGGCGTCTCGCTCGACATCCGAGCCGGCGAGTTCTTCGCGCTGCTCGGCCCCAGCGGCTGCGGCAAGACGACCTTGCTGCGCATGCTGGCCGGCTTCGAGACGCCGGATGAAGGGCGCATCCTGCTATCGGGCGAGGAGATCGCGCAGGTGCTGCCGCATCAGCGGCCCGTCAACATGATGTTCCAGAACTACGCGCTGTTCCCGCATCTGAACGTGCGCGACAACATCGCCTTCGGCCTGAAGCGCGCCGGCATGCCGCGCGCCGAGATCGCCACCCGCGTCGCGGAGATGGTGGCGCTGGTCCGGCTCGAAGGCCTGGAGAAGCGCAAGCCCGATCAACTGTCCGGGGGACAGAAGCAGCGCGTCGCGCTGGCACGCTCGCTGGCGCGCCGGCCGAAGGTACTGCTGCTCGATGAGCCGATGGCGGCGCTCGACAAGAAGCTGCGCGAGAGCACGCAGTTCGAGCTGATGGAGCTGCAGCGCAAGCTCGGCATGACCTTCATCATCGTCACCCACGACCAGGAGGAGGCGATGACGGTGGCGAGCCGGATCGGGGTAATGAACGCGGGAAGGCTCGAGCAGGTCGCTGCACCGCGCCGCCTGTATGAAGAGCCCGTGTCGCGGTGGGTCGCGGAGTTCGTCGGCGACATCAACCTGTTCGAGGGCGAGGTGACCGCGCGTGAGTCGCACCGGCTCCGGATCACGACCGCCGCTGCCGGCGAGCTCGCCGCGGCGCAACCCGTCACTCCGATCAGCGAGAGCAAGGTCGCAGTCGCGATCCGTCCCGAGAAGATCCGCCTCGCGCTTCGCCGGCCGGCGGCTGATGCCGCAGCGATCAACTGTGTCGAGGGCGCCATTTCCGATGCGAGCTATCTCGGCGGCAAGACCGTGTACAAGATCAAGCTCGACGGCGGCGCTGTCCTGCACGCGTCGCAAGCCAACACGGCCCGGCTCGACGCCGACGGCTATGGGCTGAACCAGCGCGTCGTGGCCTGGTTCACGCCCGATGATTGCGTGGTGCTGGAGCGATGAGCGCGCGCCGCATCTTCTCGCGTCCGGCGCGATTTGCGGCGATCGCGCCTTACGTCTGGATGGTGCTGTTCTTCCTGGTGCCGTTCGCCTTCGTCGCCAAGATCAGCCTGTCGCAGACTGCGATCGCGCAGCCCCCCTATACGCCGGTGTTCTCGCTGGCTGATGGTTTGTCGTCGCTTCGGGATGCATTTGCGGCGCTGTCGCTCGACAATTTCCGTCTGCTGCTGTCGGACGATCTGTATCTCGCGTCCTATCTGCGCAGCGTCGTCGTCGCGGCGACGTCGACCGCGATCCTGCTCCTGATCGGCTACCCGATCGCCTATGGCATGGCGCGGCTGCCCAGGCGTTGGCAGGGCATCGCGATGATGCTGGTCATCGTCCCGTTCTGGACCTCGTTCCTGATTCGCATCTATGCCTGGGTCAACATCCTGCAGCATGACGGCCTGTTGAACCAGATCCTGCTCGCGCTGCATCTGGTGTCCGCGCCGGTGGTGTGGCTGTCGACGGACAGCGCGATGTATGTCGGGATCGTCTATTCCTATCTGCCCTTCATGATCCTGCCGCTGTTCGCGACGCTGACGAAGCTGGAGCCGACCCTGGAAGAGGCCGCCGCCGATCTCGGCGCCTCGCCGCGCCAGACCTTCTGGCTGGTGACGTTTCCGCTGTCGCTGCCGGGTGTCGGCGCCGGCGCGCTGCTGTGCTTCATTCCGATCGTCGGCGAGTTCGTCATTCCCGATCTGCTCGCCGGCTCGAAATCGCTGATGATCGGCCAGACGCTGTGGCTTGAATTCTTCACCAACAAGGACTGGCCGGTGGCCTCCAGCATCGCCGTGGTCCTCTTGGTCGTGCTGTTGCTTCCGCTTCTGCTCTACGACCGGCTGCAGCGCCGGCAGTTGGAGGAGAGCAGGTGATGGATGGCGTACAGCAAGGCACGTTCTCTCGCTCCCCTCCCCCTTGCGGAGAGGGGTTGGGGGTGGGGGTCCGCATCGGCGGTCTTTGCTGGGTGCCCCCCTCCCTGACCCTCCCCCACAAGGGGGGAGGGAACGGAGAGGGTTTCACTGGGATTGAGGGAGGAGGAGATCGTGCCTAGTCCCTCTCGCCTGTCGCGCTTCAACGTCGCCTCGCTGACGCTTGGGCTCGCCTTTCTTTACCTCCCGATCCTGATCCTAGTGATCTATTCGTTCAACGCCTCGCGGCTGGTCACGGTCTGGGGCGGCTGGTCGCTGCGCTGGTACCACGAGTTCTTCAACGACCGCGCGATGATCGATGCAGCCTGGATGAGCCTGCAGGTCGGCGCCACCTCGGCGACGGTGGCGACCTTGCTCGGCACCCTTGCCGCGGTGGCGCTGTCGCGCGGCCAGGGATTTCGCGGCCGCATGCTGTTCTCCGGCATGCTGTATGCGCCGCTGGTGATGCCCGAGGTGATCACCGGCCTGTCGCTGCTGCTGCTGTTCGTGGCGCTGGAGGCCGAGCGCGGCTTCTGGACGGTGACGCTCGCCCACACGACCCTCACGATGTGCTTCGTTGCGGTGATCGTACAGTCGCGGCTGGTCTCGCTCGACCGCAGCCTGGAGGAAGTTGCGATGGACCTCGGCTGCGATCCCTTGCGCGCGTTCGTGATGGTCACCTTGCCACTGATCGCCCCGGCGGTGGTCGCCGGCTGGATGCTCGCCTTCACGCTGTCGCTCGACGATCTCGTGATCGCGAGCTTTACCACCGGCCCGGGCTCGGCGACGCTGCCGATCCGGATCTATTCGGAAGTACGGCTCGGGGTGAAGCCGGAGATCAACGCGATCTGCACGCTGGTGATCGGGCTGATTGCCGTGGTGATCGTCGTGGCGTCGTTAGCTTCAAAGCTGTCGAGTGATCGCGGCGAGAGCGCTGCGCCACTATAGAAGTCGTCATTGCGAGCGTAGCGAAGCAATCCAGGGCCGCGCCAGGACTCTGGATTGCTTTGCTACGCTCAAAATGACGGAGAATGCTGCGGCAGCGTCGCTCAGGCCTCGAACAGATGCAACGCGGCGGCCACAACCGTGCGGTGGATCGCGCCGCGGTCGACCGACGGCGGATCGACGCAGCACGCCGGGTCGGCGCTGCGTCCGAGCGCGGTGCTCTTCGGCAGGAACACATAGTGGCCGGCCTCGTCGGCAACGACATCAAAGGTGCTGCCGCTGAGCCGCTCATGCAGCCAGCGCGCGGATGGCAGCAGGGCGTCCCCACCGCCGACCATGATGCGTGCGGGTACGCTGATCGCGGCGACGCTCTCGTCGGAGAAGCCCTGCACCGATCGGCCCGGCGCCAGCAGCAGCGCAGCCTTGATGCGGGGATCGCGATAGGAGGCCGACATCCGCCCCCAGGAGTCGCGGAAGATCTGGCTCTTCTCCATCAGCCGCGGCAGATGATCGACGAGATCGGGAAACTCGCGCGGTCCGCGGCCCAGATTGGCGCCCGGCTCGAACGGCGAGCGGAGCATGATGGCGCCGAGCAAGGCGGTGGCGGTGACGCCGCCGAGCGAATAGCCGACGGCGTAGATGCGGTCGGGGTTGATACGGCCTTCGAAATCGGGATGAGCGGCGATGTGGTCGATCAGCAAGGACACGTCGCGCGGGCGTTCCCATGAGCAGAGGAAGCCCTCTGCCCGGTAGGGCTCAGCGTTGCTGTTGCCATGATGATTGACGGCGACCGCGACAAAGCCGCGGGACGCCAGCTCGCGCGCCAGCCATTCGAACTGCAGGCCGTTGCAGCCGGTGCCATGCGAATACACGACGAGCGGGCAAGTCCCGTTGGGACCGAGCGGCGCATCCAGCGCCACAGGTCCCGCCTCGAACCATCCTTGCGGCCATGGGGCGACCGGAAGCGCCGCTTCGATCGCGCTATCCGCGGCCGGATACCAGGCGAACCAGTCGATGGGCCGCGGCCCGTCGTCGTCCCAGTTCGGCCGCGAAGCGTCGGCGAACCGTCCCTGACGAAATCCGACCCTCATCGCTCCGTCACGACTTCACGGCGCCGGCGGTCAGGCCGCCCACCATGTAGCGCTTGAAGGCATAATAGACCGCCGCGGGCGGCAGCGCGTAGATGAAGCCGGTGGTCATCAGGAGCTCCCACGGCGAATCGTCGGCGGCCAGGAAGTTGCCGAGCGCCACGGGCAGCGTGATATCCTTGTCGTTCGACAGCAGGAGGAACGCGTAGAGGTACTCGTTCCAGGCCAGCAGCACCGCATAGGTTCCGATCGCGACCAGCGAGGGCATCATCAGCGGCACATAGACGAGGCGGAAGATCTGCAGCGGGCTGGCGCCATCCATGACGGCGGCCTCGTCCAGCTCGACCGGCAGCTTGTCGGAGGCCTGTTTCAGCACCCAGATCGCGTAGGGCGAGGCAATCGTCACCATCGCCAGGATCAGCGACCAGTCGTTGTTGAGCAGGCCGTATTTGCCCATGGTGCGATACATCGGCACCGCGAGGAACGCCGCCGGGATGAAATAGGTGAACAGCGCGAGGTTCATCACCACCCGGCTGCCGGGCACGCGCAGGCGCGAGATGGCGTAAGCCGCGCAAGTCGCGATCACCAGGGTCAGCGCGCCGACGGCGGCGGCAATGATGACGGAGTTGCCGAACTGGATCCAGAAATCGCGCAGGAAGTAATGCTGCTGGTGGAACACGATCGAGAAATTGTGCAGCGTCGGATGGTCCGGCCACAGCTTGCCCGAGAACGCGTCCTCCTTCGGCGAGATCGCGAACAGGAACATGTGGTAGATCGGGATCATCGTCCAGATGAAGACGGGGATGCCGATCAGCAGCAGCCGGGCCTCGGTGCCGACTTCGCGCAGGGTGGGGAGCTTCATCGCGACAACCGCTTCATCATGAAATAGACCAGGGGGAGCACCAGCGGCATCGCGCAGACGATCGAGGCCATCGCGAGGCTGAGCTGATCGAGCCGGAGATAGCGGATGCCGAGCGTCGCCAGCACGTGGGTGAGATCGGCGGGACCGCCGCCGGTCAGGAGATAGACGCTGTTGAAGTCGCCGAGCGTCCAGATCATCGAGAGCAGCGTGCAGGTGATGTAGAGCGTCTGCATCGACGGCCAGGTGATGAAGCGGAACTTCTGCCACCAGGTGGCGCCGTCGACCTCGGCGGCCTCGAACAGGTCCTGCGAGATCGCAAGCCGCCCGGTCATCAGGATCAGGGTCCAGAACGGCAGCGATTTCCAGATGTGCATGCCGATCGCCATCGACAGCGCGACCGTCGGATCGTTCAGCCAGTTGGGGCCATCTTCGCCGGTGAACTTGAAGATCAGCTGGTTCACCACGCCCCATTCGGGATTGAGCATGAAGCGCACCGACAGGATGGTCGGGATCGAAGGCACCGCCCAGGGCAGGATGAAGATGACCGACAGCCATTTGATCCAGCCGCGCTGCTGAATGAAGAAGCCGGACAGGAACAGCGCGATCACCATCTTCAGATTGATGCCGACCACAAGGAAGATCAGCGTGTTGACGGCGGCGCGCGCGAAGATGGGGTCGTTATACAGCGCGACGTAGCTGGCCGGCTCCCGGGCGAGCCACAGGCCGTAGCCGACGGGATAGACGACGAAGGCGAGGAAGACGAGCAGATAGGGGGCAAGCATGACGATGCCCCACACCTGTGACGGTGTCAGCAGCACCGGGCGCGGCGCCTCCGCGATTGCGGAATCGGAAGCTGAGAGCGTGATCGCCATGGTCGTTTTTCCCGGGTCGTCTCTTCCCGCCTATAAGCCATCCCGGCCGCATGCGCTGCGGCCGGGATCTGTTGTCGTTGTCAGGATATCGAGCTAGTGCCTCGCGAGGCGAGAGACTAGCCGGCGACCTCCTTCAGCCGCGCGATCAGCTCGTCGACGGCCTTCTCGACCGGCACCTTCTCGCTGACCACGCGGTTCATCGCCTTGGCCCAGACGTTCTCATTGTTGAGGATCGTGAACTTGTAGTTCTTGGTGAAGTCGAACGGCGTCGTGCCGCCGGTGAACTGGGTGTAAACGGCCTTGCGATGGCGGTCGGCCTGCCAGAACGGGCTCTTCTGGCCTGCGGTCGTCACCGGGAACCAGCGGCCCAGCGCGCCCTCGATGTAGGGGCCGAGGTTCTCCTCCTGCATCAGGAACTTGATGAATTCCTTGGCCTGCGCCTTGTGAGGAGCATTGGCGAAGATCAGTCCGGTCTTGACGTCGGAGCGGTACTTGATCGGCGTGCCGTCCGGCTTGTTGGGGAAGGACGCGGTGATGATGTCCTCCTCATAGGCCTTCTTGCCAGCCGCGCGCTGCTCGGGCGTCAGCGCCGGGTTGGTGGAGTCCTCGAACCACTTGGCCGCGATCGAGATCGTGAAATTGTGGGTCATCACGATCGTCTTGTTGTGGAACGCGACGTTGTTGTCCGGATCCTTCCAGGTCGTGGACGAGGGCGGCGTGCAGCCCTTGATGTAGGTGTCGGTATAATCCTTCATCGCCTTGACGAGGCCGTCGCGCACCTTGGGGTCGTCGACCAGCAGCTTGCCGTCGTCGTCGACCAGCTTGACGTTGTAGGCGTCCATGAAGGTGTAGAACGACTGGAACGAGTCGGTGGATTCCACGCCCATCGGCTGACCGACGCCATACATGCGCTGGCCGGTGGCCTTGCGGACCGCCGGCTGCACCTTGTCGCACCAGAACGTCCAGTAGTCTTCCCACTTGGTGGGGATGTCGCTCTGCTTGAAGCCGGCCTTGCTCAGCAGGTCGCCCCAGATCTGGACGTGCATGCTCTGCTGCTTCAGCGGGAAGCCGTAATAGGCCTTCTTCTTGGTGACGTTGTTGTAGAGGTAGGCGGTCTCGAGCGTGTTCGGAGCGAACGCCGACTTCATCGGCTCCAGGATGTCGGTGAGATCCTCGAGCTTGCCTTCGTAGGCCCACTTGCCCTGGGCCTGAACGTCGTAGGTGTCGGCGTAGGCCACGTCGGGTACGGTGCCCGAATCGAGCGCGGCGACCGTCTTCGGAATCATGTCCTGGATCGCGTATTGCGACAGCTCGACCTTGATGCCGGTCTTGGCCTCGAACTTCTTGACGACGTTGAGCAGCGCATCGTCCTCGGACTTGTAGAAGCCCTTGCTCCACCAGATCGTGATGGTGTCCTGAGCGATGGCTGGTGCTGCAGCGCAAAAAAGCCCGGCGGCTGCGACTGCGATCGAAAGCGCACCCATTCCCCTGGATTTCACGTGTCTCTCCCTGATCCGCCGATCTTGCTTGATCGGTTGCGGCCGGACACTAGCCCAGGGACCCGACGTGATCCAGAAGTAATATATCAGACATAGGTCGTGACGGCGGCCGCGTATCGGCACGCGAAGCAAGCCGCGTCGGTCAGTTCTGCTTCGTGGGAGGGTCGCCCGTCGGGGCGTCAGCCTGCGGCGCAGTGTCTGGCTGCGCCGGGCGCAATCCGCCGCCGGTGAATCGTTCCAACACCGAGCGCACCGCATCCCTCGTCTTGCGGTCCTTGACCGCATCGAGCAGAGGGGCGGCGGCCGGAGCGCGGCGGATCAGGCTTTCCGGATCGGGAAAGATCAGTGGATCTTCCCAGGGGCCCTGGACGACGAAAGGCAGTTCGAAGCCGTTGCTGCCGTTGCCGGACGACAGCAGGCTCGCGACGCCCTTGAAATCGTATTCCCGTGTCGGCACCGAGGCCGTACCGGTCATCGTGATGCGCGCGGTCGGGCTCTCGACGCGGATGTCCTCTGCGGTCGCGATACCCTCGGAGAACTTGACCGCGATCGTCAGCGAATCGTAAGGCGTCGAACCGGAGCGGAAATTGCCGCCGCGCGACAGCGGGCTGCGCTCGAGGCGCTTCAGGAGCTGCTCGACGTTGAAGCCGGAGATCGCGCCATCGCGGCCCTGCAGGTTGGCGCTGCCGTCGAGCGACTGGGCGAGCCCGAACGGGCTCGAGCCCGAAGCCGTCAGCGAGACGTTGAGATTGCCGCGTCCCGACAGCGACGACACGCCGAACATCTCGTTCGCGCAGGCCTGCAGATCGACATCGTTGAATTGCAGCTCAGCCTTCACGTCGGCCACGGTGTCGGCACGGGCGATTCCGAACGAGCCGCGCACGATGCCGCCATACATCTGAGCCTCGCCGACCGAGAGGGCGAGCACGCCGTTGCGCAGGTTGGCGCCGAAGGCCGTGCGTCCGATTTTCGAGGAGCCGACCGTGACCTTTGCGGCCGATAGCCGCATGTCGAGGTCAGTGGTGGACAAGGCCTTGAGGTCGAAGAGTTGCCGATTCCAGTCGCGGGCCCCATTGGCCAGCAGCCGGACCGTCGAGATGTAGGGGGTGAAGTCGAGCGCGTCGGCCGCCAGCGTCGCCTGCAGCGTCTGCCGGCCGTTATTGGCGTAGGTCATCACGCCTTCGGCGGTGTTGCCGTCGAGTTCGACGTTGACATTGGTGAGGGCGATCGAGGCGCCGACCACGTTGGCACGGGCGCGCAAGGCGAAGCGCCCGAAGCCGCCGCCGCCGAGCGGCGTCTGCCCCGTCCAGCGCAGCGCATCGCGGAGCGAAGGGCTATCCACCGTCAGCATGCCTTCCATCAGCGCGCTGGTGCGGTTCGCGACCGTGCCGTCGAAGGCGACTTTCAGCGGCGCGCTGGCGAGCCGCATCTTCAAGCCGGACCGGTCCCCCGACAGCGCAGCCAGGAAGTCGCTGACGCTGATGGAGCCCTCGATGCGCTGGCCGCGCCAATCGAACTGCCCGGTCGCCGCGAACGAGCGCGAGATCGACGGCCAGGCGAGCGACAGGTCGATATCGTCGAGCCGCTCGGAAGCGTGGTGGTCGGTGTCCTCGTAGACCAGGATGCCGTCCTGAATGCGGATCTCAGAGAACGACATCTGGCTGTCGGGCCCCGGACGCATCGTGCGCGCGATGGTCTCGATGAAGGGAGTCCAGTTGCTGTTGCCGTCGGCCTCGCGGGTGACGTTGATCTGCGGCCGCAGCATCATGACATCGGCGATTTCGAACCGCTGCAGCAGCAGCGGCAACAACTGCAGATTGGCGGTCAGCACGTCGACGCGCAGGGCCGGATCCTCGGTGCCGCTGCCCTTCAGGCCGACATCGTGGAACGAGACATAGCTGCCCGGAAACAAGGAGACGTCGATATGTCCCTTGACGACGAGCTCGAGCCCGGTCACCGCGCGGATCTGGCTCTCCACCGCCTGCCGCAGTGCCTCGCGATTGACCAGCCAGGAGCTCGCCAGCAGGGCCACGAACGCGATGCCCAGCAGCACCGCGATCGGTGTGCCGAGGCGCCTCATTCCTTGGGCCATGGTCACGGACATGTCCTGGGATCGTCGGATCGCTGGTTACGCGGGATGGGCAGGGTGCGCCGAAAACCCCTGCCAACATCAACAACTTGATGCGCTTTCTTGACGCTTTCAAGGCCACGCCGCCGGTGTGGCCGGATTGCGGCGGAGCCCTGATATTCCGGACTCCGGATCGCCACGGAGGCGCAGGCTGGTGCGACAGCTAAAGCAGGATGTGCGCGTTGGGAAGGCATCATTGACGCATTGCGAAGATTTCGCCTAATAATCCGGTCGATATCCGCGCGGTCGCCGCTCTCCATCAGGTCATTCCCGTATGAACAAGGTCTATCCGGACGCCAAATCCGCCCTTGCCGGCCTCCTCAAGGACGGCATGACCATCATGTCGGGTGGGTTTGGTCTTTGTGGCATCGCAGAAACCCTGTCCGACGCCATTCGCGAGTCCGGGGTGAAGGACCTCACCGTCATCTCCAACAATGCCGGGGTGGACGGCATCGGCCTGAGCCGGCTGCTGGAGACGCGGCAGATCAAGAAGATGATCTCGTCCTATGTCGGCGAGAACAAGCTGTTTGCCCAGCAATATCTGGCCGGCGAGCTGGAGCTCGAATTCTGCCCGCAGGGCACCCTGGCCGAGCGCATCCGCGCCGGCGGCGCCGGCATCCCGGCCTTCTTCACCAAGACCGGCGTCGGCACGCTGGTCGCGGAGGGCAAGGAGGTGCGGGAGTTCGACGGCGAGAAATATCTGATGGAGCGCGGTCTGTTTGCCGATCTGGCGATCGTGCACGCCTGGAAGGGCGACACTGCCGGCAACCTCGTCTACCGCAAGACCGCGCGCAACTTCAATCCGATGATGGCCACTGCGGCCAAGGTGACGGTCGCGGAGGTTGAGCATCTGCTGCCGGCCGGCCAGATCGATCCCGACCACATTCATACGCCGGGCATCTTCGTGAAGCGCATCATCCAGGTCGGAACTGCGCTCAAGCGCATCGAGCAGCGCACCGTGCGCAAACGTGAAGCCGCCGCCGCAGCCGGGGAGGAAGTCTGATGGCCTGGACGCGAGAGCAGATGGCGGCGCGCGCCGCCAAGGAGCTGCGGGACGGCTACTACGTCAATCTCGGCATCGGCATTCCGACGCTGGTCTCCAACTTCATTCCGCCGGGCGTCGACGTCGCGCTGCAGAGCGAGAACGGCATGCTCGGCATGGGTCCGTTCCCCTATGAGGGCGAGGAGGATCCCGACCTCATCAATGCCGGCAAGCAGACCGTTACCGAGCTGCCGATCACCAGCTATTTCTCGTCAGCCGAATCCTTCGCCATGGTCCGCGGCGGCCACATCGACCTGTCGATCCTCGGCGCCATGCAGGTCGCCCAGAACGGCGATCTCGCCAACTGGATGATCCCCGGCAAGATGGTGAAGGGCATGGGCGGCGCGATGGATCTCGTCGCCGGCGTCAAGCGCGTGGTCGTGGTCATGGAGCACAGCGCCAAGGATGGCCCGAAGCTGCTCAAGCAGTGCACCTTGCCGCTGACCGGCGAGCGCGTGGTGGACATGGTGGTGACCGATCTGGCGGTGTTCACGATCGACAAGCACGGCAATGACGGCATGGCCCTGATCGAGCTCGCCGACGGCGTGACGCTCGACGAGGTCAAGGCCAAGACCGAAGCCGAGTTCCGGGTCGCGCTCAAGAATGCCTGAGGGCGCGGCTACCAGCGCCGGCACAGCATCTCCGCGACCTTGACGGCGAGCCGGCATGCCGCTCGCCGCGGCGGGCTCGCAGCGGCGGACTGGGCGGTCTCCGCCAGCCCCTGAATGATGAGACACGGCACACTGCGGCTGAGGCAGATCAGCCCCATCGCATAGGCCATGTTATCCGTCGCAAGCGCGCCTGGAAACGCTGCCGAGATCTCGGCAGTCGTGCCGTCGCCATCGCACGTCACCGTCATTCCTTCGAAGAACACGCCGATGTCATCCAGCATGCCATCCGCGGCCTCGTGCGCGAGGCGGCAAAGCTCGGGATCGGCCGGAATGATCATTCCGCTGTCATCGACCAAGGGCGGCTCGGCAATGCTGAGCGCGTCGCGCAGCTTGATCTGAATCCGGAATGGCGCGACCGCGGTGGCGATGACGAGATCACCGGGGCCGGCGCCGACGAATCGCGGGCCGCGGGCCGCGTGCGGGAGATTCGGGCCCAGTGCTTCGGCCCGTCCCGGCATGATCAGCCACTGCGCCCCATGCTCTTCGATCGCCACGGCGGCCGCGCTCGCCACCTCGGCCATCGATCGCCCGAGGCACACGACCGCATGGAAGCAGGAATGCCTGATGATGGCGCGCGCCGCGTTGCGCTGTTCAATCAGTGTGCCCGGGCCCATGGCCTGGACCAGGGCTTCGATATCCTCCGGCGTTTCGACCAGGAAACCGATCGTGTTGGCTTTGGCATGGAGAAATCGCAGCGCGTCGAGCATCGCGTTGATGCTGGCCTTCTCCCGACCATCGAGCTGCTGCCACAGCGCTTCGAGCACGTCCAGAGAGGCCTCGATGCCGGCGCCGATCACGCCCTGGCCGAGCGGGCGGCCGGGTGTCTCGCAACGGTAGAGCTCCTCCAATGCCTGCAGGACGGTTCTGCGGTCCTTGACGGCGTAGGCTCCTTGCAGGATGCGCGCGAGAACCTGGGCGCGCTTGCCAAGTTCGAGTGGAACGGCGAGCCACGCAAAATCAGCCAGCTCGGCGGCCTGCTCGCTGGCGGCACGCTGAAATTCGCCGACGACCTGACCGTAGTGCCAGCTCAGTTGCCACGGGGTCACCTGCCTCCCGCGATACCTGCCGCGCTCGATGCGTTCGAGCGATTGCGCCTGCAACTCGTTGCGCAGGTCGGGATCTATTCCCGATGCGCGGGAATCCAGCAGACGATAGGCGCGTGTTGCGATCGCCGGTCCGAACCATTCGTGCTCGGGGTCCCCGACCGAGAGACCGCTCGGGATGCGGATGTGGACGGTCCTGCGAAACTGGTCGAGCTCGCGTCTTGCCACCTGGCCCGCCGTCACCGAAACCTGCTGCACCTCGCACAAACCGTCGACCACACTGGCCCAGTCCCAGAAGTCGTCGCCATAGAACGGAATGCGATATTGGCGGCTCGCGACGATCCGTGCGCAAACCTGTTCGATGGCGGGAGCCACACGATCGAGAATATCCTTGCGCGCCAGCGCGCCGTCCGTGAGACATTGGTGCACGAGACGCGCCGCGCCCGCATTCACCACGTGCCAGTCCTTGGCGGCGAATTTGGGCGACGTCCGCAGATATTCGAGCGCGTCGATGAGGCAGCGTCCAGCCAGTGCGCGGGGCGAATCGTCGTCGAACCAGCTGGTGTTACCAATTCCGTAACCGTGCAGGTCGGACGTGAAGAAGACCGGCGGATGTCGAGAATTCACACTCGCCTCCTGGTCCGCTCATCGCGTCTCTCAACGGAAATTTCTAACGTTTGTAGCTTACATCCCGCAATCGAAAGTTGATTTTGCGTGACTGTCATTTGTGCCAGTGTCAGGGCACCGCCGATCCGGCACCGGCGTCGGTTGCTGTCGAGCGTGCTTAACGCTGAGCACGCCGCGTCAGGCGCGAATGGCGCCGAGCAGCCGGCTGAGACGCTGCGTCATGCTGCGGCCCCATGAGGGCTGTTCGCGGACCAGCCGGAAGCCGAGATTGGCAGGTGGCGTGCCGGAGGCGCAGCCGCCGGCGCGCGCGTCGCGGATGAAGTCGGTCACGTAGGCTCGATGCGCGCCTTCGGCCAGCCGCACGCCGCAATTGCTGACGGTCTTGGTGACGCGACCTGCGCTATCCTGCATCTTGCGTGTGAAGCAGGTCGAGGTCCACTCCCAGACATTGCCCGCGAGGTCGGCAATGCCGTGCTCGTTGATGCCGAAGCTGCCGAAGCCGCGCGTCTCGGAGTCCTCTTGCAGCGCGGCTTCCCGTTCGTAGCGGGCAATCCAGCGTCGCGAGGGATCGGCGTCGTCGATCGAGACGCCATCGTCCTTGAAGCGGCTGCCCGCCGCATAGGCCCACTCGGTATCGGTCGGCAGACGATAGCTATGGCCGGTCCGGTGTGAGAGCCATTCGGCGTAGGCCACCGCGTCATGCCAACTCACCTGCACGGCGGGGCGATCGCTGGCGATGGGAACGTTGCGATCGAGCGCGCGGCACGCATGCGCTTCGACGCAGGCGTGGTAGTCCGCGGCACTGACCTGGTTCGTCATGATCGTCAGCGGATGATCAATGCGGACCGTCGTGATGGGCGCTTCGGCCTGCCGCCCGCCGCGGAGATGGTCACCGGAGTCGCGGTAGCTGATCGTACCAGGTGCGATCTCGGTGAGGGCGGGGCCGTCGAGGTCCGCAGCGCGGTTTGGCAGATCGGCAAGGATCGGTGCCATTGCGGTCGGGCCAGCCAATCCGACGACGCAGGCGATGGTGAGCTTGAGCTTGAAAGCGAGCAGCATGGCAGCACACTCAGGAGAGTGGGGGCCGGATACGCCGGCCCCCAGGGCCGATCAGTTCGTCGTGCCGGTCGGAATCTCCGCCGGGGCTTTGACCTGCATCATCAGGTCGTCATTCCACTTGCCTTCGACCTTGAAATGGGCCGTCGCGCCGAGATTGGCCGCCTCGATCAGGTTGTGGGTGACGTAGGCGTAGATGCCGGGCTGCAGGAATTTGTAGAGCGCGGCGCCCGCCGAGCCGCCGCGGATGAACCAGGTCTCGAGCCCGGTCTCCGGCGCGTTGGAAAATTTGCCGGTCTCCCAGACATAGTCGCCGTGGCCGCCGATCAGATGCGGACGACTGTCGCGGTTCGCCTGCGAGTGCACGATCAGAACGTTCTCGCCGACATTGGCCGTGAGCGCATTCTTTCCGGTGAGCGCGCCGGCCTTGCCGTTGAAAACCACATGGGTCGGCGTGAGCTTGCGCATGACCTCCTCGGTGTCGCTATAGGCTTCGCCGGGCGAGTCGTAGGACTTGAAGTTTCCCTTCTCGTCGCGCGGGACGTAGAGGTCCTGCTCGCCGATGTAGTAGACGCGATCGTAGCGCAGCGCGTGTCCGCGGCCGTCATTGAGACCGTCGCGCGGCAGCACCATCACGGCGCCGTTCATGCCGGAGACGACATGCCAGGGGATCATCGGTCCGCCGGGGGCGCAGTGATAGACGAACACGCCGGTCCGCGTCGCCTTCCAGCGTAGCACGACCTGCTCGCCCGGATTGACCAGGGTGAGCGCGCCGCCGCCCAGCGCTCCGGTCGCGGAGTGGAAGTCGATGTTATGCGGCATGCTGTTGGTCGCGGGATTGACCAGGGTCACCTCGACATAGTCGCCCTCATGGACCACCATCAGCGGGCCTGGCATCGAGCCGTTGAACGTCATGGCCTGGAAGGTGGTGCCCTTCTCGTCGATCACCATCTTCTTTTCCTGGATCACGAGCTTGAACTCCATGATCTTGGGCCCCTGCTTCGTCGCCTGCTCGTGCGCATGCACGAACGGCGGAGCCACCAGATCGACCTTCTGGCGCGGCAGCTTGAGGTCCTCGGCCATCGCGGGAGCCGCAAGCATCATCGCGGCGATGGCTGCACTGAACATGGCGGTGCGGCGGGTCAACATGGATCGCTCCTTCATTGGATCTGTTGTAGTGCCGCAATCACCATGCTCCCGTTGGAACTCGGCTTGTTTGTGCTGCAACAAGCAACTTCGCAATTGCGGAATCAGGCGGCGGATTTTGAGCGAATTTGGCGCGGCTGCGCCCGCGCAGCGCGCGAATGAGTTGCATCGGCGCGCAGTTTCTTGGGAGGCCGGACAGGGTGCGGAGCAAAGCGGGCCGGACTGTCCCGCGCGACGACGCGATAAGATGGGATCTGTCCGTTTGCCCATACGGCACGAGAATCGCGGGCGCTATGATGCGCGCTTCCGAGCACAGCTCTGGACCGATCGACGATGAGCTCCCGAACTCGTCAGCTCAGCCAGCGCACCGCCAGCAACACCATGAAGGCCACTGCCGCCGCGATGCAGAACACCGTGGTCATGAACATGGCGATGTTGCCGAGCAGGCCTGCGGGCCCCGACTCGTCGCGGAACGATTCGAAGCCGTCGGACTGGGGGATATGGCCGCGGATGCCAGCGAGGACAGCAAATGAACGGATCAGCAGTTGCACAGCTTCCATTGCGGTTTCCTCGAATCGTCTGTGAATCAATGATGACGCGAAATGAGCCCGCCACTTTGAGGAAGCGCAAAGTCCGCGGTGATCACCGGCGTTCTACTGCTTCAACAGGGCATCTGCCGGCCGCGCCTTGAGAAAGCTCAAGGTCGTCCCCCTTGCCTTGTGTCAAGAACCTCCGAACCCCAGGTCGACACGCTCAGGTGACAGGCAGGACATGAGACCAGATCTTGCAGCATGCTACGGACAGGAGCGCCTCCCGCGCTACACCAGCTATCCCACGGCGCCTCATTTCTCCACCGCGGTCGGCCCGTCCACCTACGCAGAATGGCTGCGCGCGATACCAGCAAGCGCGACGGCATCGTTGTACCTGCACGTGCCCTTCTGTCGCTCGATGTGCTGGTATTGCGGCTGCAACACCATGGTCGCCAAACGCGACGAGCCGATTGCGGTCTACGAATCGGCACTACGTTGCGAGGTCGACATGGTGGCGCGCCAGATCGGCCGGCGGCTGCAGGTCGGGCACATTCATTTCGGCGGCGGCACGCCGACCATCATGGCGCCGGAGTCCTTCGTCGATCTCGTCGGATCGCTGCGCCATTCCTTTTTCGTGTTGCCATCGGCGGAGATCGCCATCGAGATTGATCCGCGCACGCTGACGGCGGAGATGATCGCGGCGCTGGGGGTGAGCGGGGTCAATCGCGCCAGCCTGGGCGTGCAGAGTTTCGATCCGCGGGTGCAGCAGGCCATCAACCGCGTGCAGAGCTTCGAGCAGACTGCGGCGGCCACGAACGGGTTGCGTCAGGCCGGCGTTGCCGGCATCAACTTCGACCTGATCTACGGACTGCCGCATCAGAGCGTCGAGTCCTGTCTCGACACCGTCCGGCGCGCCATCGACCTGCGCCCCGACCGGCTCTCCGTGTTCGGCTACGCTCATGTGCCATCGTTCAAGACGCACCAGCGCAAGATTCAGGACTCGGCGTTGCCGGACAGTCTGGAACGCTACGATCAGGCGTGCGCGATCGCTGACGCGCTGAAGGACGCAGGCTACGTCCAGATCGGGCTCGATCATTTCGCCTTGCCCACGGACCCGATGACCATCGCGTTCCGCGAAGGCCGGCTGCATCGTAATTTCCAGGGCTACACGACCGATACCAATGATCTGCTGCTCGGCTTCGGCGCCTCGGCGATCGGACAGCTGCCGCAAGGCTATGTCCAGAACGCGCCGCAGGTCCGGGCCTATGAGCAGAAGATCGCGTCCGGCAGCCTCGCGACCGTGAAAGGCTATGGACTGACCGATGACGACCGCCTGCGGGCGGACATCATCGAGCGCATCATGTGCGACTACGGCGTGGATCTCGACGTCATCTGCACCCGCCATGGCACGGACACCGACGACATGCTGAGATCGGCGCCGCGGCTGCAATCGCTGATCTCCGACGGTGTGGTGGAGCTCAACGGCGGTACGCTCGCGGTGACCGAGCATTCCCGGTTCCTGGTGCGCAGCGTCGCTGCGGCGTTCGATGCGCATCTCGACGCGTCGAAGCAGCTGCACAGCCGGGCGGTCTGACTGTCGAGGTGCCGCGGTGCTTGTGCCGCGACAAAGACCGCAAAGGGCATGCCCGCTACCGTTCGCGCTGGAATGGAGGCGCGCATGCCAATCTCCTTCGATGAACTGGTCGACGATGTCATGCGGCGAAGGCCGGAGACGATCGGCGTCTTTCTTGCTTTCCAGATGCGTTGCGTCGGTTGCCCGATCGCTTGTTTTCACAACGTCGCGGATGCCTGCCACGAGCATGGCGTCGATCCCGACGCGTTCCTCGCGGCCCTGTGTGCCTGCACGTGATCAGTTGCGGGATGCGGCCGCGTCGCCGGCGCCCTGCTGCGCCAGCAGCACGATCTTGTGCGGCTCGCGCAGGACGATCTTCTGACGGCCGCTTTCGACCAGGCCGAGCTGCTCCCAGCCGGAGAGGATGCGGCTCACCGTGTGCAGCGTCGTCCCGGTCATCTGCGCAATGTCCTGCCGGCTGATCGGGAAATCGATCTGCACGCCATGATCGAGCTTGCGGCCGGCCTGGTTGGCGAGCCGAAGCAGCGCATGCGCGATGCGCTGCTCCACCTGCTGCGTCGACATTTCGATCACGCGCGCGTGGGTTTCCTGCAGCCGCTGGCCGACCGTCTGCAGCGTGTTCGCCGCCAGCGATGGGAACTTCGCGACCAGCCGCGGCCATGAGGCGGACGGCCAGGCCAGCACGATGCTGTCATCGACGGCGGTCGCTGTCGCCGGATAATGTTGGAGTCCGATGGCGGGGGCGACGCCGAACGTGTCCCCTGGCACGACATAGCGCACCACGATCTGGTCGCCGGTGGGCGTCGTCTTGCTGGCGCGGACATGACCGTGGAGCAGCAGGAAGAACGAGGTCGCATCGGCGCCCTGCTCGAACACCGCGCCGTTGCGGGGGACGCGAAGGGAGCGGGCTTCCCGCAGCACGTCCGTGAGATCCTCAGCGGACAGCCCTGCAAACAGCGGCAGATGCGCGACCAGCGAACGGTCGATGGAAGCCATGATGTTCTCCGGGGCCGGATTCGGCTCAATTTTGCGGCGCTCAATAGCACGTTTTTGCGATCCGTCGGAAGTTTGTGCTGGCGCAAGCCATAGTGGGCGACGCGCAACTACATGTTAAGCACAGCGCCGCAATCGGTGCGGTTCCCGTCCTTCATCGAGCGAGCATGCACATGGCCATTCCACGCAACTATCAGGGCTGGACCGTCCTCGCCAACGGGTTCAGGCCGTTCTTTCTGCTCGGCGCGCTCCAGGCTGCGCTGGCGATCCTGATCTGGCTCCCGGCCTTTTACGGTGAGCTGAAGCTGAGTTCGGGCTTTGCCCCCCGAGACTGGCACGTGCACGAGATGCTCTACGGCTACCTGCCGGCCATCGTCACCGGCTTCCTGTTCACGGCGATTCCGAACTGGACCGGACGGCTGCCGATCCGGGGCCTGCCGCTGCTCACCCTGGTGCTCGTATGGACGGCCGGACGACTGGCCGTCACGGTGTCGGCGCTGGGTCCCTGGTGGGCCGCGCTGCTGATCGATGCGAGCTTCCTCGTGCTCGTCGTCCTGGCCGCGGCGCGCGAGATCGTCGCCGGGCGCAATTGGCGCAATCTGCCGGTGGTCGCGATCGTCACGGTGCTGTGCGCCGGCAACATCGCCTTCCACGTCGAGGCCCATCTGCGTGGCTCGGCCGATTACGCGATCCGCGTCGGCGTTGCCGTGATCGTGCTGCTGCTCGCGCTGATCGGCGGCCGCATCACGCCGAGCTTCACGCGCAACTGGCTGGTCAAGCACAATCCCGGCCGGCTGCCGGCGCCGTTCGGCCGCTTCGACATCGCGGTCGTGCTGTTCAGCGCGCTGAGCCTGCTCGGCTGGATCCTGGTTCCTGAGAGCGCGCCGACCGCGCTCGCGCTGGCTGCGGCCGGCATGTTGCATGTGGTGAGGCTCGCGCGCTGGGCCGGCGATCGCACCTTGCGCGAACGGCTGCTGGTCATCCTGCATGTCGGTTACATGTTCGTCCCGCTCGGCTTCCTGCTCACGGCGGCCGCCAGCCTCGGATGGATTCTGCCAAGCGCCGGGCTGCATGCCTGGATGGTCGGAGCCGCCGGCATCACGACGCTTTCCGTGATGACGCGGGCCACGCTCGGCCACACCGGCCAGGCGCTGACGGCCGCACCCGCGACCCAGGCGATCTATCTGGCGATCATCATCGCAGCGGTGACGCGGATCTGCGCCGCAGTGGCGCCGGCGCACGGCGAGGTGCTGCTGCACGTCGCGGCGTTGGCCTGGATCGTCGCATTCGCCGGCTTCGTCCTGGCGTTCGGTCCGCTTCTGCTCGGTCTCAAGCGTCGGTCACTGGCCGTGCGGCGGGCGGGATCGGCTCAGCCGGTGCTCTGATTGCGCGCCACGGCGCGGGGAAACACCACCTCGATCAACGTGCCGGATTTCGGCGCCGCCTTGATATGAAACTGCGCCCGGTTGGCTTCGACCAGCGCCTTGGTGAGCGACAGGCTGAGACCGGCGCCATCGGGGCCTTGCTCGGAAGCCGAGGGCGCACGGAACGGTTCGAGCGCGGCGGCCACCTCCTGATCGTTCAGGCCATGACCGGTGTCGCGCACGCGCAGCGCGACCTCGCCGAAATCGGTCAGCGCGGTCGAGACGATGACCTGGCCGCCGGGATTTGCCAGCGAGATCGAGGCCGAGATCAGGTTCATCGCGATCTGGCGCAGCGCCCTTGTGTCGGCGATGACCGGCGGCAGCAGTTGCGACAGCGAGGTGCGGATGATGATGCGGGCGCGGTTGGCCTGCGGCTGCATCACTGCGACACAGCTCTCCACCAGCTCGTTGAGGTTCTGGCTGGTGAAGGTGAGCTCAAGCTTGCCGGTCTCGATGCGCGACAGCTCCAAGAGATCGTCGATCAGGGAGACGACGCGCTCGCCCGAGGCGCGGATGTCCTTCATGTATTCGGCGTAGCGCGTGTTGCCGATCGTGCCGAAACGTTCGCCGATCATGACCTCGGCAAAGCCGATGATCGCGTTCAGCGGCGCGCGCACCTCGTGGCTGATCCGGGCCAGCATGTCGGCCTTGGCGTTGGCGGCCCGATCGGCCACGCGACGAGCCTGCAGCAATTCGCTGTCGCCGCGATGCAGTTGCGACAGGTCGCGGAAAACGGCAAAGAAATTCGGACCGTCGGGCCGGGTCCGGCCAATTGCCATCGACAACGGAATGACGCCGCCCTGAGCGACCTTCCCGAGCACCTCGCGGCCCTGATCGAGCCCGCTCGACGCGCCGGCCTGCTGCACGCTGTCGAGGTCATCGAGCACGAGGCGGGCGCTTTCCGGCGCGAACAGCTCGATCAGGTTACGGCGCACCAGCGCCGCGCCATCGTAGCCGAACAGCGCCTCGGCGCTGCGGTTGCAGGCGTGGATGTTGCCGCCGGCGTCGAACATCAGGATGCCCTCGGCTGTGACGTCGAGGATCGCCGCAAGATCTTCGGCTTCGGCGTGGCCGGCGGCCGGAGGCGGGGCCACGACCAGGGGGGCCGGTGCAGCCGAGGCCTGCGCCGACATCGGTGCGGCGTCGGCCGCCGTCGGAACCGCGGCTGCGGTTCCGGGCACCGGAGCGAAGATCAGGGCATGGGCGGTATCGCCGTCCCAGGTGATCGTGAACAGGCGAGCTTCCGCCTTCACCTCCTCGCTGGAGGAGCCGTCGGCGGCCGAGATCGTGACGGGGGTGCCGGCCTCCGACTTGTTCGACGCGGACGACACGCCTGGCTCGACATAGAGCGCATCGAGCCCGCCTGCCTGCTCCAGGGCCGCAAGATCGGCGTAGCCCATCTGCCTGAAGAAGGCCGGATTGCCATAGAGCAGACGATCGAGCCGGTAGATCAGCATGCCCGTCGGCAGCAGGTCGAGCAGGATGCGGTCGCGCTGGCTGTCGCCCTGGGCCGGCGGCTCCTCGGGGCTGAGCCATTCGGTCTGCAGCTCCGCGCCATGATCGGTCGCCGTTTCCGTCGCCGACGGAATCTGCTGCTGCGGCGGGACCAACGGATCGCTCACGCGCGATCCCGGCTCGAGTGCCGCACTCGCGACGCCCGCGGCTGAGTTGCGGATCTCGCCTTCGAGCCGGGCCGACAGCTGACGCGCGAGTTCATGGAACGCACTGTTCTCCACCGGCGTGAGCACCGGATGCTTGGACTCGCCCGGAGCGCGGAACGGGACCACGTTCCCGGTCGTTTCGAGCCCGATGCCGTCGATGTGGTGTACGTCCGGCGCAATGGAAGCCTCACGCGATGACGCAGTGACGTTGTCCTGCTGCGGCGGCACATCTGCGGCCTGCACATGGTCGGATTGCGCAGGTTCGGTTTCGTCGGCGTCCGGAGCATCGGTCGCGGCTGCATCGGTCGATGCGGGGCGACGCAGTGCGGCCAGCCGGTCCAGGGCGTCGAGGTCGCGACAGACGCCGAAGCCGCGATAGCCGGCATGGGTTCGTTCGTCCGTCAGGACAGGCAGTCCCGACAATTCGACCGCAAGCCGCTCGCCCTCGGCGGGCCAGCTGACGACGATTCCGCTCCAGGTCTCTTTCGTTTCGATCGCGGCACCGACCCGCCCTTCGGGATCGAGGCCTAGCGATGCAGTGAGCTCATGCCAGGGACGGCCGAGCTTGGCGGCGCTGTGCCGCCCGATCAGGCGGGTGAATTCATCGGAGCCGATCGAGAACCGTCCCTCGGCATCCATCTGCCAGGAAAATCGGAGCGGATGGCGGCGGCCGACTGAAGGGTCGGCCGCGCCGGAATCGGCAGGATGCGCGTGATCTTCCGTTTGCGGCGCCGACGCCTTGAACAGGTCGGCCTCGGCCGGATCGTCGATCAGCAGGAACTCGGCCGGCGCTTCGTTCGACAGCGCGGGGGATTCGTCTTCGGTTTGGCGTTCAGTCATTGCGTCCATCGGAAGAGGAGGCGAAGTCACGACCGCGGGCCCAGCGGGAACATCCACGGGGGCTGGTGATGCCGGGGCGGCATCCGCGGTTGGCTCAGGTATTGGCGCCGTGCCCGGCGCCTCGATCTCCTCGGCAGGGGCCGGCATCGGGACGGCCACCAGCCCGACCTGGTTGCCGCTGCCGATGCGGTAGAGCGCTGCGCGCTCCGTGCCGAACGTCACCTCGGCCATGCCATCGGCCAGCGCCGCCCTGCGTATCCCGACGAAATCCGGCTCGCTCAGGTCGCGCATGCCAAACAGGCGCCGTCCGGCTGAACTGATGCCGGCGAACTGACCGTCCTGGGTGAATGCGATCAGCGCATGCTCACTCGTCTCCACGAGCCGCTTCAGGCGATCCGCCAGGGGGAAGCTACGTCCACCCCCGTCGGTGCCGGTGATCAGCACCGCGCGCGTGCCATCCGGCAGATCGATCCGGGCGCAGCCGCAGGTCGCGAGCGTGCCGAGCGGCGCGCCGAAGCCACGGAGGCGTTCGAGCCGCAAGGCGCCGGTCTCGGGCAGCCGCCGTCCCAATTGAGCGACCTGGCGACGATGCGCGTCGGCAGGGCCGAGCGTCTTAGCAATCAGCGCCGCTGCGCTCGCCGCGCCGAGGGCGCGCGCCCCGGCCGCATTGGCCCACAGCACACGGCTGCCATCCGCCGACCATAGCCAGGCCGGCAGACTGCCGGCGGCGTGGACGGCCAGCCGGGGGTCGCTGAGGGCCTGCAATTCGAGATCGGCGTAGGTCATGGGCGACGACGGCAAACGGCTCTTGTGATGTTGATCGGCCGACGTTGATCGGCGGTCGGAACTGGTCGCGTTAAGAATTCGTTACTATCGCGCGTTTTGAGGGCCGAGGTCCACGGCGGGGCCGCGCTCCTGTCCTGCTAAAGCTTGGATAACCTTAATGTGTTCCTCGTGAGCCGCAGCGCGCGGAATCGCGGCGAACCCCCTGTTGGGGACCACGATGATACCTGGGCAGGTCGAGAGCTGCGCGGGCAACGGGACGGTCACCGCGAGGACGGGGCGCTAAGGGCGCCAGCCGATCGTGACGTCAGAAGGAGGGAACCATGACCGACGACGGGCGACGATTCGAGATTCCGAAAGACATGCGGGCGATGGCGGAGGCAGGCTTCAACCAGGCACGTCAGACGTTCGAGAAGTTCCTGGCTGGAGCGGAGGCGACGGCCGGCTCGCTCGAACACCGCAGCACGACGGTGCGGGCCGGGGCCAAGGACATCGGCGCCAAGGTCTTGTCCTACGCTGAAAAGAACGTCCAGTCGTCGCTCGACTACGCCCAATCGCTGGTGCACGCCAAGGACCTGCCCGAGGTGCTGCGGCTGCACGGCGAATTTGTTCAGGGCCAGATGCGGTTGCTCGCCGAGCAGGCAAGCGAAATGGGGCAGGCCATCGGCAAGGTTGCGATCGACGCCACAAGGCCTAAGGCCTGACGGAACGTTCTCCGCTCCCGAAAAATCTGGAAGCGGGTGCGGCAAACAGTTCCTGATAGTGGGATTTCCGTTGCGTTGCACAAAAGCGCCACGATATAGCTCTACGCGAGGTTGTTACCTCCCAGGGGCGGTTCCTCTGCGTGATCCGAAGTGACGTCCCGATTGCCGGGACGGTCCAGTCTCAATGTTTCGAAGGATGCATGCCATGACCAATGCCACCGATCCTTTCTCCGCGTCCATCATCCCGTTCGAGGTTCCCGAACAGGTGCGCGCGTTCGCCGAAAAAGGCGTGTCCCAGGCCCGCGAGAACTACGCCAAGTTCAAGGACGCAGCGGAAACCCACAATTCGGCCATCGAGGCCTTCTTCGCCAACGCCAGCAAGGGCGCCGGCGCCTACTCGTCCAAGGTCATGGAATTCACGAAGGCCAATACCACGGCTTCGCTCGACTTCGCCCAGGAGCTGTTCGGCGTGAAGTCGCCGTCGGAGGCGATGGAGCTGTGGACGGGCTTCGCGCGCAAGCAGTTCGAGACCTTGACGGCCCAGGCCAAGGAGCTCGGCGAGCTCGGCCAGAAGGTTGCGGCCGAGACGGTTGAGCCGATCAAGGAAAGCGCCACCAAGCTGTTCAAGACGGCGGCCTGAGGGCCAGCCTCAAGTCTCGCCGGGTGCGCGGTACGGGCCGTGTGCCGGCATGGACGGCGGGAGACCATGACCCGGGCGCGTTCGCGGCCGGGTTTGCTTTCTGGGGCTCGCCGTTTGCACGGGGCTCGTTCGGGCCGAAGCGGCGTCAAAAAACGCCGTCACGGCAGGGGACTTTATCCGTTCTCGGCCTTGCCAAATTCGCCCGTTGCACCTAGTTTCCGGCCCGTTCGGACGCCCCCTCGTGGGCCGTCCCATGCGGATGCAGTTGTAGCTCAGTTGGTTAGAGCGCCTGTCTGTGGAACAGGAGGTCGGTGGTTCGAGCCCACCCAACTGTACCATGGCCACGCCCATCGCTGTGCCGTTCGCAAGCTCACCTCCATCCGTGCTCCGCGCCCCATTGATCCTGCGCCGTGATTTGTAGCCCCGTCGCGACCTCTCGCGCAGGGCCGGGGCGTGGGGCGCAGAGCTTTGGTCGCGGAAGCCCGAGCCCCGTCTCCGTATTTCGACGGATATATCGCCGGATCGTGCGCTCGCTTGCGGTTTTGCTGCGCCGGATCGGTAGCACGGCGTGGCGCCGTTGCTTGCGAATCCGATCTCCTTCAATCACAGTTGGCGGCAACGAGGGGGAGGGGGCGATGAGAGGGATTGATCTCGATCCATGCATCTCTGCCGTACTGATCGCTATAGCCGCGCTGTTAGTCCCCGTAACTGCACGGGCCTATACCGCCGAGCAGGAGCAGGCGTGCACAGGCGATGCGTTCCGGCTTTGTAGTTCCGACATTCCCGATGTCGATCGTGTCACCGCCTGCATGGTCCGCCGCAAGGCCGAGCTGTCGCCGCCATGCCGCGCCCAATTCGGGCCGCCAGAGCGCCAGACAGCGTCATCGGGCCGCGCGGAGCGGCCGATGAGCATTCGTCCTGTCACCAGGAAGCCGGTCACTGCGCGCGCCGGCAAATCGAAGAAGTCGACGCGACCGGACGCGACCTGAGCGATGCCGATGGCCGCATTTGGCGGCACCGGGAATGATGGCGGTCCTCGACGCGCAGCCTCAACATGTAAATGCGATGGGGCATGACCGGATGTTGTCGAACATCGCGGCCTGATCTGCTGTTTTGCCTGCTTTGGTGTGACTCAAAAACCAATGCGTTTCGGCAATCAGGAGTTACGTCTTATCGATCGCTAAATTTATCTTCCGCGAATCAGTCCGCTGATTCATTTTCGCTGCCGGGGTCAATCTGGAGGCCAAGGTATGAACGTTATTGTTTTCGCATCGCGTAAGGGCGGTTCAGGCAAGAGCACCCTGGCCGCCCATCTCGCTGCGCAGATCAAGTCGAGCAAGTCTTGTCTGCTCATCGATGCCGACCCGCAGGGGTCGCTGACGCTTTGGCACAAGCTGCGCGGCACCAACGAGCCGCCGATCAAGACGGCCGTGAACTCGGTGAGCGCGATCGTGTCCGCCGCCCGCCGCGACGGCGTCGAATGGGTGCTGATCGATACGCCGCCGACCATCTCGGCCGTCGTCGAGGATGCGATCAAGAACGCCACCATGGTGATCATCCCGGCCCGCCCCGGCGTGTTCGACGTCAACGCGGTACAGGAGACGATCCAGACCTGCCGCGCCGCGCGCAAGCCCTACGCGGTCGTTCTCAATGGCGCGCCGGCGCGCCGCGACGATGCTGAGAGCCCGATCGTCACCATCGCCCGCGAGGCGCTGGCGAAGTTCAAGGCCCCGGTGTGGGGCGGCCAGATCACCAACCGCGCCGATCTGCTGATGGCGCTGGGCCAGGGTGAAGGCGTGCGGGAATATTATGCGGAGGGCCGGGCTGCGGCCGAGATCGCACGCCTCTGGGCTGCGATCGAGCGTTCGGTGCGGGCGATTCGCGGGACTGTGTCGGCCAACGGCGCCATGCACAAGCAGGCGGCCTGATCGCGGCATCAGATGAGGCATCGACGCGCGGTCTTCCGCGCGTTTTTTGCGTCGGGTCACACGATCTGGCGTGAGTGCCGACCTCGCGCCGCGCGCGAGGGCGCGGCGAGGTCAGGCAACCATCAGGAAATAGAAGGCGATTGCCGGCGTCAGGGTCAGGATGACGGACCAGATCCCGACCGCCCAGAGAATGTCTTCGACGCTGAACCCCTGGTGCTCAGGGTATGGATGATCCTGCAAAGCCACGACGCCCTCGCGCTCTTTGATGTTTTCAACATCCATAGCGGAACATCTTTAAACACGAGGTTGCGGACTGCGCCGCTTTTGATCGCGTTTGTTAGCTCGGATTAACCACGGAGATTCTGCTCCGGCTCCGCAGCGGCGGCGCGGCTCTGCCTGGCCGTTCCGATCGGGAAGGCAAGGCAGAGCCGGCGAATAGGTTGGGGCGTGCTCAGGCAACGCGGTTCTGCGTGGTCGTCGGCTGGCGCCGCTCGATCTGCTGATCCAGCCGTGCGGCGAGGTCGTCGCCAACCTCCACCATCGGCAGCCGCACTTCGGGGCTCGCAATGACGCCGGTGCGCGCCAGCCAGTACTTGGCCGGTGCGGGGCTCGGCTCGGTGAACAGCAGCCGCGTCAGATGCTCGACCTGCGCCCAGCACGCTGCTGCCGCGTCGTGACGGCCGGCCTTCACGTGCTGCAGGATTGCGACAAACGTCTCGGTCTCCAGATGTGCCGAGAGCAGGATGGCGCCGTCGGCACCGGCCTGCAGCGCATCGAAGCTCTGGGCGTCTTCGCCCGTCAGGATATGAAAGCCAGCGCGCCGGCGCGTGATCAGGTCGCGCGTCTGCGTGCGGTTGGCGCAGCAATCCTTGAGCCCAGCGATGGCGGGATGCTCGGCGAGCTGCAGCAACGTCTCGTTGTCGAGGCCGACCGCCGACCGATAGGGAATGTTGTAGAGCACGATCGGATGGGCGGCGCGGTCAGCCAACGCGGTGAAATGCGCCAGCAGGCCGCGCTGCGACGGACGCACGTAAGGCGGACTCGAGATCAGATAGAAGTCGATCGACCATGACGCGGTTCGGTCGAGCGCTTCGATCACCTCGGCCGTCGCCACGCCGCCGACACCGAGACAGATCGGCAGCGACCGGCCGGTGGTGTCGAGCTCGTCCCGGACCACGCTGATCAGACGGGCGCGCTCGTCCCACGACAGCGCCAGTCCTTCGCCTGACGTGGCACCGAGCACCAGTCCATCGATCCGCTTGGCGGCGTAGTGCCGAACCAGATTGCGTAAGGAGGGTTCGTCGAGCGCGCCATCGCGGAACGGCGTGATCAGGGGCAGCCAGAGGCCCTGCAGGCGGGTCGTAACGTCGGTCATGGTCCATCTCCTTGGGTTGGCAGGAGCCGGAGACGGGACACGCAAAAAAGCCCCGTCCTCGCGGCGGGGCTGGTGATGCGGCGGTGAATTCGAGAGATTCTAGCGCGCGCGTCCACATGTCCCCGGGAGGGGAGCTTTTTTCGACGACAACTTGGCGTGCGAAGACGTGGACATGCGATCTAGATGCGCGGTGCGGGCGATGCTGTCAACGCCGCATCGGGCACGACACGGAAACATTCGGCAAAAAAATAGCCGGGCCCAAATGAGCCCGGCTGGAGGTATTGGCCAAAGCGGCCGACACAATCACCTTCCAAGAGGGATTTCTGAACGTTCGCGCCACTGGAGGAGGGGGACAATGCGCAACGCCAACGCTCAGCACATCCTCAGTATGGGCTCTCGCATGGCGTCGCAGCAACCATGCAAGCCGCATGTCAGACATGCACAATCTCACGCCGGCCAGCGCTGCGCTTTGCTCACGACGAAGTCACGGAATACTTGAACGCGAGCGACCGTTTTCAATTCCTCGGGATAGACGAAGTAGGTGTCGAGCTGGATCGAATCCGACTCTCCGAACAATTGCACGAGACGGCTGTTTTCCTCGACGAGGTAGTCCGGCAGCGCGGCGATGCCGAGTCCTTGCTGGCAGGCGCGGACCAGGCCGAGAATGTTGTTGACCCTGAAATAGGCCTCGCGTGGACCGGAGCCGTTGCGGCCGGCATCGACCAGCCAGCTGCGGTTCTGGAGATGCGGCGCGACTTGGCCGTCGGCCAGCATGATGATGCGATGATCATCGAGCTCGTCGAGCGTGCGCGGCGTGCCGAAGCGCTTGACATATTCCGGTGAACAATAGGCGTGGAAGCTGATCGCGAACAGCTTGCGCTGGATCAGATCGGGCTGGGTCGGCTTGCGGGTGCGGATCGCCACGTCCGCCTCGCGCATCGACAGATCAAGCTCCTCGTCGGTGACGATCAACGAGATCCGGATCTCCGGATAGAGCGCGGTGAATTCTCCGAGTCGCGGGATCAACCAGTTGATGCCGACGCCCGGCGTGGTCGTGATCTTCAGGTCGCCGCTCGGGCGCTCGCGGCTGTCGGTGAGCTTGGCGCGCGCCGCCTGCAGCTGCATGAAGACGTCATGCGCGGTTCGGAACAGGAGGTCGCCTTGCTCCGTCAGGATCAGCCCGCGGGCGTGGCGGTGGAACAGCGAGACTGCGAGCTCCTGCTCGAGCGCGCTGACCTGGCGCGACACCGCCGATTGCGACAGCCCGAGCTGCTCCCCGGCATGCGTGAAGCTGCCTGCTTCCGCCGCTGCGTGAAACACCTTCAGCTTGTCCCAATCCATATCCGTAAATCCATCCCGTGATCGTGGCATCGTCAGTTCATTCCGCCGCGGCGCGTTCGCTCGCGGCGTGGGCGAGGAAGCGTTCGGCCTCGAGGGCGGCCATGCAGCCCATGCCGGCTGCGGTGATCGCCTGCCGATAGGTTTCATCGGCGACGTCGCCGGCTGCAAACACGCCGGGAACGGAGGTCGCGGTCGAGCCCGGCGCCACCTCGACGTAACCGGAAGGCTTCAGTTTCAGTTGCCCCGCGACCAGCTCGGTTGCCGGCGCGTGGCCGATTGCAACGAACACGCCATCGGCGGGCAGCTCGGTGAGCGCGCCGGTCTTGACGTTCTTGAGCCGGACATGCGTGACCTTGGATGGCGAGCTGGCGCCGCAGATCTCATCGAGGGCGCTGTCCCAGACGACCTTGATCTTGGGATGCTTGAACAGCCGCTCCTGCAGGATGCGCTCGGCGCGGAAATGGTCGCGCCGGTGCACGACGGTGACGGTCGACGCGAAATTGGTCAGGAACAGCGCTTCCTCGACCGCGGTGTTGCCGCCGCCGACGACGACGACTTCCTTGCCGCGATAGAAGAAGCCGTCACAGGTCGCGCAGGCCGAGACCCCGAAGCCCTTGAACGTTTCCTCCGACGGCAGCCCGAGCCAGCGCGCCTGGGCGCCGGTGGCCAGAATGACGGTCTCGGCGAGGTAGACGTCACCGGAGTCGCAGGTCAGGCGGAACGGACGCTGTCCCAGCTCCAGCTTGGTCACGAGGTCCGTCTTGATCTGGGCGCCGACATGCGTCGCCTGCTTTTCCATCTGCTCCATCAGCCAAGGGCCCTGGATGACGTCGGCAAATCCCGGATAGTTTTCCACGTCGGTGGTGATGGTGAGCTGGCCGCCTGGCTGGATGCCCTGGATCAGCACCGGCTCCAGCATAGCTCGTGCCGCGTAGATCGCCGCCGTATAGCCAGCAGGGCCGGAACCGATGATGACGACTTTGGCATGGATCGGAGCTTGCATGGGGCCGAAGACTCGCTGGAAAAGGGAGGATTACCGACGCAGCGAGCGGAATGCGCGGAAGAAACGCTCCGAAGCCCCATCGAAAATGTCAAATCCAAGTCTAAGCCATCTGGCAAGCTATGCAAGAATTGCAACGCATCTCGGCGAATTTTCCCTTCACGAGCCGGTCAACAGGGGAAATCTAAAGCAATAAAATTGCGTGGATTGACCGGCTTGCGCTAAGAGAGTTGCCCATCGTCGCCCGGCGCCCCTGCGCCTCCTCCTGTTCCGCCAGAGCCCACAATCCCCGTGTCCAAGAATCTTGATGAGATCGATCTCAAAATCCTGAGCGAAATTCAGGCCGACGGCAGGATCACCAATGTCGAGCTCGCCAAGCGGGTCGGCATCTCGCCGCCGCCTTGCTTGCGCCGCGTGCGGACCCTGGAGGAGGAAGGCTACATCACCGGCTACCGGGGCCTGCTCGACCCGCGCAAGCTCGGCTTCGACGTGACCGTGTTCGCCTCGGTCCACCTGTCGAGCCAGGCGGACGCCGACCTGAAGGCGTTCGAAGAGTTCGTGCGGTCCGAGCCGCTGGTGCGGGAATGTTGGATGCTGTCCGGCGAGGTGGACTTCATCCTGAAATGCGTGGCGCCGGACATGGCAACGTTTCAGGAGTTCGTGACCCACCTGACGGCGGCACCTCACGTGCGCAACGTGCGAACGTCCCTGGTGCTGCACAACTCGAAATACGAGGCGGCGGTGCCGCTCGAGGTCAAGGGACGCAGCTAGGCCCACCGCCATTCCGGGTTCGCCTCGTTCGAGGCGCCCCGGAATGACCGTGAGTGAAAGCCTACGCCTTCTTACGCAGCATCGCGTCGAGGCTGATCGGACCCCCGCCGGCCGTCGCCAGATAAAGGCATGAGAAGCAGAATGCGATTGCCGCGGTGCCGTTGTTCAGGAGCGGCAGCCACACCGGCTCACCTGTCTTGAACATGTGACCGAGGAAATAGGCGAAGGCCATCTGACCCGACAGAATGAACGCGACGGGCCGCGTGAGCAGACCCACCATCAGCAATCCGCCCAGCACGAGCTCGATCAGGCCGGCCGTATAGATGAGCGGCGGAATGTTTGCGAAATACGGAAGCACTGGAAACTTGAAGATCTTCGCCACGCCGTATTGAAACAACAACAGACCCGTGACGAAGCGAAACAGGCTGAGTACAGCCGGTTGCCATTTCGAGAACATCTGCTCCATGTCGATCATCCCCCAATCAAAGCCATCATGATGCGACGGACCGGACCCATCCTCCCGGCACGGCTCGTCGGTTCTGCACTAGCTCATTCCCGAAAGCCCGTCACCGGCGTGTGGCCTGGAGCCCGATGAATTGACCGTGTGCTGCCGAACGCCATTGTGCCGCAGTGCGGCCGGCCAAACGACGAAGGGCCGCGCCTTCGCGCAGCCCTGGTTTCGTCCGAACGGTCACAGGCACCGCTCCGGTGCCTCGGGTCCTCAGCGCCACTCGACCTTGGCGATCTCGTAGGACTTGGCGCCGCCGGGCGCCATGACCTCGACGGTAGTGCCCATCTTCTTGCCGATCAGCGCGCGCGCCAGCGGCGAGGTGATCGAGATCTTGCCCTTCTTGGCGTCCGCCTCGACCTCGCCGACGATCTGCCAGACCGTCTTCTTCTCGGTGTCCTCGTCGATCAGGGTCACCGTCGCGCCGAACTTGATCGTGTCGCCGGAGAGCTTGGTCACATCGATGATGTCGGCGCGCGCGAGCTTGTCCTCGAGCTCGGCGATGCGGCCCTCGTTGTGAGACTGCTCTTCCTTGGCGGCGTGATATTCCGCGTTCTCGGACAGGTCGCCATGCGAACGCGCTTCCGCGATATGTTCGATGATGCGCGGACGGTCCACCGATTGGCGCTGCTTGAGCTCGTTCTCCAACGCGGCGTAGCCCATCGAAGTCATGGGAACCTTTTCCACCATCTCTTCTCGTCCTTCAGTCGTGCGGGCGGGGGCGCGCACGATCAGCATCTTCAGAATAGGCCTTTGCGGCTCAAAGCAAAGCCTCAAGGCCCGGCAAGACCGTCCCGTCAAAGGCCGGTACAACATCGAACGGGGCGGCGAGTTCCTGAAAGCTTCTATTGCCGATTGTTGCCAACCGCTTAGCGGGCGTTCGCCCGCGCGCTGCGATTAGTTTTCGGAAAAGTAACTCTGCAGGGTGCGGACCTCAAGGTCTCCCCCGAGATAGGCACGGATGCCTTGCGCGGCCGCCACGGCACCCGAAAGAGTGGTGTAATACGGCACTTTATGCAAGAGGGCAGCGCGCCGCAGCGAGCGGCTGTCGGCCAGCGCCTGCGGGCCTTCGGTGGTGTTGAAGACCAGCTGGATGTCGCCGTTGGTGATGGCGTCCACGATGTGTGGCCGGCCTTCCAGCACCTTGTTGATCTTCTCGGTCGGCACGCCCTGGTCGGTCAGGAAGCGCTGGGTCCCGGAAGTCGCTACCACCTTGAAGCCGAGTTCGTGCAGCATCCGCACCACCTCGGTGATGCGCGCCTTGTCGCTTTCACGCACCGACACGAACACCGTGCCTTTGCGCGGCACGCGTGTGCCGCCCCCGAGCTGGCTCTTGGCGAACGCCACGGCGAACGAGCGGTCGATGCCCATCACCTCGCCGGTGGAGCGCATCTCCGGGCCGAGCACGGTGTCGACGCCGGGGAAGCGGGCGAACGGGAAGACTGATTCCTTCACCCCGACATGCTTGAGCGCGCGCTTGGTCAACCCGAAATCGGCGAGCTTCTCGCCCGCCATGATCCGGGCCGCAATCTTGGCGACCGGCGTGCCGACCACCTTGGCGACGAAGGGCACCGTGCGCGAGGCGCGCGGATTGACCTCGAGCACGTAGATCGTGCCGTCCTTGATCGCATATTGCACGTTCATCAGGCCGACGACGTCGAGCCCGAGCGCCAGCTCGCGGGTCTGCCGCTCCAGCTCGGCGATGGTCGCCTCGTCGAGCGAATGCGGCGGCAGCGAGCAGGCGGAATCGCCGGAATGGATGCCAGCCTCCTCGATGTGCTCCATGATGCCGACGATGAAGGTGTCCTTGCCGTCGGAAAGGCAGTCCACATCGATCTCGGTGGCGTCCGACAGGTAGCGGTCGAACAGCAGCGGGTTCTTGCCCAGCACCGTGTTGATCTGGCCGGTCTTGTCGTTGGGATAGCGCGCCTTGACGTCGGCCGGCACCAGCTCCGGCAGGGTGCCGAGCAGGTAGTCGCTGAGCTGGTTGTCCTCGCGGATGATCTGCATCGCGCGGCCGCCGAGCACATAGGATGGGCGCACCACCAGCGGCAGGCCGAGATCGGCCGCCACCAGGCGCGCCTGCTCGACCGAATAGGCGATGCCGTTCTTCGGCTGCTTCAGATGCAGCTTGTCGAGGATGCGCTTGAAGCGGTCGCGGTCCTCGGCCAGGTCGATGGCTTCCGGCGAGGTGCCGAGGATCGGTACCTCGGCGGCTTCGAGCGCGCGCGCGAGCTTCAGCGGCGTCTGGCCGCCGAACTGCACGATGACGCCATGCACGGTGCCGTTCTTTCGCTCGGTGGCGATGATCTCGAGCACGTCCTCGGCCGTCAGCGGCTCGAAATACAGCCGGTCGGCGGTGTCATAGTCAGTCGAGACCGTCTCCGGATTGCAGTTGACCATGATGGTCTCGTAGCCGGCATCGGCCAGCGCGAAACAGGCATGGCAGCAGCAATAGTCGAACTCGATGCCCTGGCCGATCCGGTTCGGACCGCCGCCGAGAATGATTACTTTCTTCTTGTCCGACGGCGCGCTCTCGTCGCCGAGAGCGCCGGCAAACGGCGTCTCATAGCTCGAATACATGTAGGCGGTCGGCGAAGCGAACTCCGCTGCGCAGGTGTCGATTCGCTTGAACGCCGGACGGACGCCGAGCGCCTGCCGCTTGGCGGCGACCTCGGCTTCGGTGGTGTTGGCGAGCACCGCGAGCCGCGCGTCGGAGAAGCCCATCGCCTTCAGCGTGCGCATGCCGCTGGCATTCGGCGGCAGGCCATGACGGCGAACCTTGTCCTCCATCTCGACGATGCCGCGCATCTGCGCCAGGAACCACGGATCGATCTTGCAGGAGTTGAAGATGTCCTCGTCCGACCAGCCGAGGCGCATCGCCTGCGCCACCTGGAGCAGGCGGTTCGGGGTCGGCGTGCCCAGGGCGGCGCGGATCGCATTCTTGTCATCGCCGCGGCCGAGCCCCTCGATGTCGATCTCGTCGAGGCCGGTGAGGCCCGTCTCCAGGCCGCGCAGCGCCTTTTGCAGGCTTTCCTGGAACGTGCGGCCGATCGCCATGACTTCGCCGACCGACTTCATCGAGGTCGTCAAGGTGGTCGAGGCGCCCGGGAATTTCTCGAAGGCAAAGCGGGGGATCTTGGTGACGACGTAGTCGATCGTCGGCTCGAACGAGGCCGGGGTCGCGCCGCCGGTGATGTCGTTGGCGATCTCGTCCAGCGTGTAGCCGACCGCGAGCTTGGCCGCGACCTTGGCGATCGGGAAGCCGGTCGCCTTGGAGGCCAAGGCCGAGGAGCGCGACACGCGCGGATTCATCTCGATCACGACCATGCGGCCGTCGGCCGGGTTGACGCCGAACTGCACGTTGGAGCCGCCGGTCTCGACGCCGATCTCGCGCAGCACCGCCAGCGAGGCGTCGCGCATGATCTGATATTCCTTGTCGGTCAGCGTCAACGCCGGCGCCACCGTGATCGAGTCGCCGGTGTGCACGCCCATCGGATCGAGGTTCTCGATCGAGCAGACGATGATGCAGTTGTCGTGTTTGTCGCGGACGACCTCCATCTCGTACTCCTTCCACCCGAGCACCGATTCCTCGATCAGCACTTCGTTGGTGGGGGAGGCATCGAGACCGCGCTCGATGATGTCGAGATACTCTTCCTTGTTGTAGGCGATGCCGCCACCGGTGCCGCCCATGGTGAAGGAGGGACGGATGATCGCGGGCAGGCCGATCTCGGACAGCGCCATCAGCGCCTGTCCCAGCGCATGCTCCTGATAGCGCTTGCGGCGCTCGTTCTCGCCGAGCGTCCATTGCCGGTCGAGCTCGTCGCGCGCGGCGCCCGACAGCGTCTCGCGCTCCGCCAAGTATTTGTCGCGATACTGCTTCTTCAGCGCCGACGCATTGGCGAGCCGCGACTTCGGGGTCTGCAGCCCGATCTTCTCCATCGCATTGCGGAACAGCTGGCGGTCCTCGGCCTTGTCGATCGCGTCAGCCGTCGCGCCGATCATTTCGACGTCGAACTTCTCCAGTGTCCCCTGCCGGCGCAGCGACAGCGCGCAGTTCAGCGCGGTCTGCCCGCCCATGGTCGGCAGCAGTGCGAAGCCGCCGGGGATGACGTGGCGTTCCTTCTCGATGATCTTGGCGACGATCTCCGGCGTGATTGGCTCGATATAGGTCGCATCGGCCAATTCCGGATCGGTCATGATCGTGGCCGGATTGGAATTGACGAGGACGACGCGATAGCCCTCCTCCTTCAGCGCCTTCACCGCCTGCGTACCGGAATAGTCGAATTCGCAGGCCTGGCCGATCACGATCGGACCGGCGCCAATGATCAGGATGGTCGAGATGTCGGTTCGTTTCGGCATTCAAGCTCACGGGCAAGAAACGGGCAGGAATTGGGCACAAAAAAAGGGCGCGCGTGCCGCGCGTCCCCGAAGGCCAAGGCGCGACCATTGCTCGCGCGCGAGCGGTCTTTAGACCAGTTTCCTCTGAGCGAAAAGGGTTTTGGGCCGAAATCAACGGCCAATTTGGCCGAAGAGGGTCTGAGGGGCACGGCGCCGTCGCTGGCTCGCCGAGCCGAAGCTGCGCAGCAGCGACGGCTGGAGGCCCGGCCTGGACTTGAACCAGGTTCAAGAGCGTTGCACCGCTCTTCGCGTCGTAGCTTCCGCCACCGGGCCGGGGGTGATCTTACCTCTCACGGCCGCGTGAGCCAGCCCGTGTTTCAGTTAACCCTAATCCGGTTGCTCGATGTTGGGCCACGGCGTGGGGTTGGTCGGCTCGGCCGGTCACACGGTTCCCATTGCCGGCTGCGCCACGAAGGTCATGCGCCAGGGATTGTGGCCGATATTCTTCGGCGCCCGGACGGCAGAGAGGCCGGCCTTCTTCAGCCGTGCCAGGATCTCGGCCTCGCTGTAGCGCTGCAGGCCGACCTTGGTCCGCAACTGCCGGTAATCGGACAGGGCAGTGGCGACCAGCCCGACCAGGGCATCCTTGAGGAAGCCGTCCCGCGCCGCGAACATCAGCAGCGCGAGCACGTCACGGCCCATGCCGACGTCCGGACGCAGGACGTCGCCGAGGACGAACTTTCCCGACGGCTTCAGCAGCCGCCTGATCACGGCCAGGGCTGCATCGAATTCCGCCTCGCTCATGTACTGGGCCACGGAGTTCATGACCACGAGGTCGATCGAGCCTTCCTGCATGTTGCGCAGCTCGTCCAGCGACCGCACGCGGATCTTGGTGTTGGGGGCGAAGCGCGCGATCAGCCGGCCGCGCACGCCCGGCGCCGGCTCGGCCAGGATGAGCGTCATGCAGGCGTCGGCGACCTTGGCGGCCGACAGGGCCTCTCCGCAGGAATAGTCGAGAACGACTGCGTCGGGCGAGGGAATATAGCCGACGATGTCGCGCGCGATCCCCTCGAAGTGCAGGTCGCGATGCAGCTTGCTCGCATAGATCGTGTGCGTGGAATCGTAATAATCGATCCAGTCGTCCATGGCGGGTTCCGGCAAACACAGTTCCTTGATCGGAACTGGAGGGGTCAGCGAGCGTTAACGGGTCCGATCATCCGTGTCCATCGCTGCTTCTAACAGGAAGGCCAAGCCGTGAGTAAAGCAAAGACCGACAAGACCGCCCCCGAGCTCGATACCCCGACCGATCTGTCCCCGGATGCCGTGAACAAGATCTCGACGGCATTGAACACGCTGCTTGCGGACGCCTTTGCGCTCTATCTGAAGACCAAGAACTTCCACTGGCACGTCAGCGGACGGCATTTCCATGACTACCACGAAATGCTCGACGAGCAGTCGGACGCGATCTTTGCCACCACGGACCAGCTCGCCGAGCGCGTGCGCAAGCTCGGTGGCACCACGCTGAAATCGATCAGCCAGATCAGCAAGCTGCAGACCATCAAGGACAACAACGAGGAGTATGTGCCGCCGCGCGAGATGTTGCGGGAGTTGATGGAGGACAACAAGCACGTCGCGGCTGCGATGCGGAAAGCGCACGGGCTGTGCGACGACAATGACGATCCCGCCACCGCGGGACTGCTGGAGACCTTCATCGACGAGACCGAGCGCCGCACTTGGTTCTTGTTCGAAGCCAGCCGCCAGGAAGGCAGCAACGCGGCGTAGGCGGGCCAGCGTCGAGTTGAGGTCCGGGCGCGCTGCGAGGACGTGGCGCGCCGGTCCGGCCTCGATGCCGGCCTCCGGCTCATACCATGCCAGGCTATGCGGAGTGGCCGAGTGCCGACCAGCTCCGATAGATCATGTAAGCCGCCACCACGAATACCACCGTGGCAAACACCTTGTTCAGGGTGCCGCGCGTACCGGACAGGCGAGCCGCCAGCTTCGCACCGACCAGGCCACCGGCGATGCCGGCGACGAGAAAGGTCGCCGCCAGCGCCCAGTCGACCAGTCCCGACAGCGCGTAGTTTGCTGCGGTCGTCAGTCCGAACGCCGTGACGGACACGAGCGAGGAGCCGATCGCGTAGAGGATCGGCATGCCCGTCGCAAACATCAGAGCCGGAACGATCAGGAAGCCGCCGCCGATGCCGAAGAAGCCGGACAGTGTTCCCGTGCCGAAACCGAATGCCAAGAGCGGCAACAGATTGTCGCGCGAAAGCTTGACGTCCAGCTGGCTGTTCGTGCCGCGCCTGCGCAGCATCAAGAGGCCGATCACGATCATGACCAGGGCGAACAGCAGCAGCAGCTTCTGACCGTCGACCATCTTGCCGAGCGTCGAGCCAGCGAAGGCGCCGACCACGCCCGTTGCAGCAAACACCAGCGCGCAAGGCCATTTGACGTTCCCGGAGCGGGCATGATTGGCGAGATTGGCCGCCGCGTTGATCGCTACGGCGACCGCGCTCGTGCCGATCGCGACGTGGGGATTGCCGACGCCTACCAGATACACCATGAGCGGCACGGCCAGCACCGATCCGCCCCCGCCGATCAGGCCGAGCGTGAATCCGACGAAAGAGCCCGACAGCGAGCCGAGCGCAAGCTGGGCAGCGGACAAGGTCATCCTGCGATGCTCCGGAGTGGCGTGCCGCGCCGGCGCCCGGCCGTTGCCAAATGGGAAAGCCGAGCCGCGACGTCTGCCGCGTGGTCGGTGGGGCGAGGGGTGTCCTAGAGTGCGTTGAGCGGGACTTTCAGGAAGCGCCGGCCGTCCTGATCGGGCGTCGGCAGCCGTCCCGCCTTCATGTTCACCTGCAGGGAGGGGATGATCAGCTTGGGCATGTCCAAGGTGCGGTCGCGCGCCTCGCGGGCGGCGACGAACTGATCCTCGGTGATGCCGTCGCGGACGTGGATGTTGTGCGCGCGCTGCTCGGCCACCGTCGTTTCCCAGCGGATGTCGCGGCCGTTTGGACCGTAGTCGTGGCACATGAACAGCCGCGTCGCGTCAGGCAACTCCAGCACCCGGCGGATCGAGCGATACAGCGTGCGGGCATCGCCGCCAGGAAAGTCGGCGCGTGCCGAGCCGCCGTCCGGCATGAATAGCGTGTCGCCGACGAAGGCGGCGTCTCCGATCACATGAGTCATGCAGGCCGGCGTGTGCCCCGGCGTATGCATGGCGAAGGCGGTGATTGCGCCGATCCGGTAGGTGTCGCCATCATGGAACAGGCGGTCGAACTGGCTGCCGTCGCGCTGAAACTCGGTGCCTTCGTTGAAGATCTTGCCGAACGTCTCCTGCACCATCCTGATGTTGGCGCCGATGCCGATCCTGCCGCCCAGCCTTGACTGGATGTAGGGCGCCGCCGACAGATGGTCGGCATGGACATGGGTCTCGATCAGCCAGTCCAGTTGCCAGCCGCGATCCTCGATCAGGCGAATGATCTCGTCGGCCGAATGCGGTGCGATGCGCCCCGATGCATAGTCGATGTCCATGACCGAATCGATCACCGCGCAGGCCCGCGAGCCTGGGTCCTTGACCACATAGCTGACGGTGTTGGTGGCGCGATCGAAGAACGGTGTGACCTCGGGTTTCACTGACAGGTCGACCGGATGAGGAATGCCGGACATTCAAGCCTCCCTCATTCTGAAGCGACTGCGGCGAGCGAGGGCCGGCGGCTCGCGAGCATGCGGGCTGCGGCCATTCCGATCATCATGGCCGTGACGAACAGGACGATGGCAGGCGAGCCGTAGCCGAGCGCCACGAAGGCCGGGCCCGGGCAGATGCCGGCGAGGCCCCAGCCGATGCCGAAGATCGCAGGGCCGGTTGCGATCCGCCAATCCAGCGTCTGAAAGGATGGCAGGTGGAATTGGTCACCGAGGACGGGACGCCGGCGCCGGAAAACCAGTCGGAAGCCGGCGAAGGTGACCCCCACCGCTCCAGCCATCACGAGGATCAGGCTCGGATCCCAGCCGCCGAAGCGGATCGCCGCGAAATCGAGGAAGTTGAGCACCTTCTCTGGATTGGACATGCCCGAGAGCAGCAGCCCGAGTCCGAAGATGAGGCCGACGGTGAACTGGACGAAAATGATCATGGTGCCTCACAGCACGTGGCGAACGAGGAAGGTGGTCGCGACCGCGGTGGCCATGAACACCAGCGTGGCGACGATCGAGCGCGGCGAGAGGCTGGCGATGCCGCAGACGCCATGACCCGAGGTGCAGCCGTTGCCCCAGACCGCCCCGAAGCCGACCAGCAGCCCGGCTGCAACCATATCGATCGGACCGACCTCCAGCTTCAGCGGCGGCAGGCTCCCGCTGACGATGCGGACTGCAAGGGCGGCGGCGACCAGCCCTCCTATGAAGGCGAGCCGGCCAGCGAGCGCACCGTCCCAGGGTGGCAACAGCCGCGCGGCGATGCCGCTGACGCCGGCAATACGGCCGGTCAGGCCCATCAGCATGACGGCTGCAGCGCCGATGAGGGCGCCGCCTGCGAGCGCCGTGACCGCTGTATACTCCGTGATCATATCGTCCTTGATTCCTCGTCGGGGGCATGTTGCAATCGGCTATCATGTGCATTATTTCATATATACGAAAATGAAGAAGTAACAATCATGACAACACAGGCCAGGCGCAAAACCCGTGAGGCCATGGTGGCGGCGCTCGACGACAAGGCGGAGGAGGCGGCGGGCCTGCTCGCTGCCATGGCGAATTCGAAGCGCCTCATGGTGCTCTGCAACCTCATCGACGGCGAGCGCGCGGTCGGCGATCTCGCCGAACAGGTCGGGTTGCGACAGGCGGCGCTGTCTCAGCATCTCGCGAAGATGCGCGCGCTCGATCTCGTCGCCACCCGGCGCGATGGCCAGACCATCTACTATCGGCTGGCGAGCCGGGAGGTCCGCGAGATCCTGCAGACGCTGTATCGGCTGTATTGCGCCTGATCAGCGCGCCTGGTGCCACAGGCGCGTGAGCGGGCCGCCCGCGCCGAGCACAGGATCGGTCGCGGGCAGCGGCACCTCCGGAATGGTTTTCGATGCGCGGGCGTGGTTCTCCGGCGTCGGCCGCGTGATCTGCATCTTCGGTCCGGGCGGATAGGCGCCGACGATGCAGAAATCGCTGCTGGCAGCGATGCATTGATGTCCAGTGCCGGCCGGCAGGATGGCGACGTCGCCCGGCCTGAGCTCCAGCTCCCGGCCCTGATCGCCGCCGAAGCGGACCCGCGCCGTTCCGGCGGCGACACCCAGCGCCTCGTGCACGGTCGCATGATAGTGCAGATAGTCGTAGACGCCGTTGCGCCACATGTCGCCCCAGCCATTGGCCGCGAACACGCGCTCGATGTCGGCCGCCGGATCGGCGCCACCCAGATCGATGACGGCCTTGTAGACCAGGAACGGCATCGGATTATTGGGCACCAGGCCGTCATCCGCGAACACGATGCTGAGCGACTTGACGCGGGGCGAGGGGGCGGCAGGCATGGCGACCTCGGAACAAAGGATGGGGCCTCACCCTATCAACCGGCCTGCGCGGTAGCCGTTCCAGGCTCACGCCTTGGGCAGCTCGAGCACCAGGCAAGTCGTGGTGGCGTGCGCCAGCAGGCGCCCTTGCGAATCGGCGATGCGTGCCTCGGCGATGCGTGCCTCGGCGGTCGCGGCGCGGCGTCCGAACGACAGCGTCCTGCCCTCCGTTCTCACGATGCCGGTGGTCTCGGTCATTGCCTTGATGAAGGAGACCTTGAATTCCAGCGTGGTGTAACCGCTGCCCTGCGGGCACATCGTGGGACGGCGAGCCCCATCGCGGAATCCAGCAGGATCGCGGTGTAGCCGCCATGCACCGAGCAGATCGGATTGTAGTGCCGCAAGGCCGGCACGCTGTGCATGACGACCCGGCCGGGCTCGGCGCTGCAGTCGAACGGCGCGACGGTCTGCATGATCGGGGCTGCGGCAAGGTCCCGGCGAAGATGCCGCGCACGAAATCGAGCCCGGGCATCGAGGCCAGTACCGCCAGGGGCACCACGCCGAATTCAGCGCGCGAATCCGTCTCGCTCATATTGTCGATCTACAATATATGATGATCATCATATGAATGCGGTGCGAAAAGATCGAGGGCAAAACAGATGCCGGCGATCACAAGATTGCGGACAGAAAAATGCCCGGGACCAGCCCGGGCATGTCGAGTGTCGTCAAGCTGCCGACCTCAGGCTGCGCTGCGCTTCTTCTCGCGCATCAGCTCGGCGAAGCGCTGAAAGAGGTAATGCGAGTCGCGCGGGCCGGGCGAAGCTTCCGGGTGGTACTGCACCGAGAACACCGGTTTGCCCTCGAGCTGGATGCCGCAATTCGAGCCGTCGAACAGCGAGATGTGGGTCTGCGTCGCGCCCGATGGCAACGTGTCCTGGTCGACCGCGAAGCCATGGTTCATCGAGGTGATCTCGACCTTGCCAGTGGTCTCGTCCTTGACCGGATGGTTGGCGCCGTGATGGCCCTGGTGCATCTTCTTGGTCTTGGCGCCGACCGCAAGCCCGAGCATCTGATGGCCGAGGCAGATGCCGAAGGTCGGTGTGCCCGACGAAATCACCTGCTGAATGACCGGCACGGCATATTTACCGGTCGCCGCGGGATCGCCGGGTCCGTTCGACAGGAACACGCCGTCCGGCTTCATCGCCAGGATGTCCTCGGCCGGCGTCGTCGCCGGCACCACCGTCACCTTGCAGCCGACGCCGGCGAGCAGGCGCAGGATGTTGCGCTTGATGCCGTAGTCGATCGCGACGACCTTGAACTCCGGATTGACCTGTCGGCCGAAGCCCTCGTTCCACACCCAGGGGGTCTCGTCCCAGGTGAAGCGCTGGGCGGAGGTCACCATCGGCACGAGGTCCATGCCCTCCAGGCCGGGCCATTCCCGCGCTTCCTTCTTCAGGGCGTCGAGGTCGAAATTGCCGTCCTTGGCATGCGCGATCACGGCGTTCGGCATGCCCTTGGAGCGGATCAGCGCGGTCAGCGCCCGGGTGTCGATGCCGGACAGCCCGATGATCCCGCGCGCACGCAGCCACTGGTCGAGATGGCGGGTGGCGCGGTAGTTCGACGGATCGGTGATCGCGGTGCGCAGGATCACCCCGCGTGCGCCCGGCGTCGCCGCCATGTTCACCGTCTCGATATCCTCGTCGTTGGTGCCGACATTGCCGATATGCGGGAAGGTGAAGGTGATGAGCTGGCCGGCATAGGACGGATCCGTCAGGATCTCCTCATAGCCGGTCATGGCGGTGTTGAAGCAGACCTCGCCCACGGCGTGGCCTTCGGCGCCGAGGCCGTAGCCTTCCAGCACCGTGCCGTCGGCGAGCACGAGGAGCGCGGTCGGTTTATGGTCCGGCCAGGCGGCGTCAGTATCGATGTGTGTCATGAGGCCCCTACATAGTGCCCCAGGCGCGCGGCGTCAAAGCGGGAAGCGGCCGATTCACATGCGATTTCGGTCAATTCGGCCGGAGTTTCGAGGCATCCGACCGGAACGGATGCGGAACCGTGTTGTTTCGGGTGGGCGAACCGCCTAGACCAGCGCCAATGGATTTTGAGAGGGCGAGAGCATGCTGCGCGACGACATCAACAATGCGGTCAAGGAGGCGATGAAGGCCAAGGACGAGCGCAAGCTGTCCACCCTTCGCATGGTGAACTCGACCTTGAAGAACGCCGACATCGCCGCGCGCGGCGAAGGCAAGCCGCCCTTGACCGACGCCGACGTGCTCGCGGTGCTGCAGAAGATGATCAAGCAGCGTCAGGAGTCGGTCGAGCTGTATGAAAAGGGCGGCCGCGCCGAGCTCGCCGCCGGCGAGCGCGAGGAGATCGCGGTCATCTCGGCCTATCTGCCGAAGCAGATGAGCGACGACGAGGTGAAGACCGCCATCTCCGCTGCAGTCGCCGAGACCGGCGCCGCCGGCATGAAGGACATGGGCAAGGTGATCGCCGTGCTGAAGGCCAAGTACACCGGGCAGATGGATTTCGCCAAGGCGAGCGCGCTGGTGAAGGCGGCGCTGTCGGGCTAGGCCGCGCGACGCGAAGCGCCGAGCCATCCCCACATCGTCATGCCCGGGCTTGTCCCGGGCATCCACGTCTTTAAGACTGTCATCAAGAAGAAAGACGTGGATGGCCGGGCCTTCGCCGCGCCGAAGGGGCTTCGGCCCCGCAGGCGGGTCTTCGCCTGGCCATGACGGAGAGAACGATGCTCAAGGAAACGTCCGACTACGACCAGCTCACTCGCGACTTCCGCTGGGACATCCCGGCGCAGTTCAACATCGCGGTCGCGACCTGCGATCGCCACGCCGACGGCTCGGGGCGCCTGGCGCTGATCGTCGTCGAAGAGGACGGCGCCGCACGGCGCGTCTCATTCGATGAGCTGCGCGATTACTCCTGCCGCTTCGCCAACGTATTGAAGGCCGATGGTCTCGCGCAGGGCGACCGCGTCGCGGTGTTCCTGTCGCAGTCGCTGGAGCTGCCGATCGTCCATCTGGCGGCGTTCCGCGCCGGTCTCGTCTCGGTGCCGCTGTTCACGCTGTTCGGCGAGGACGCGCTGCAATTCCGGCTGCAGAACTCCGGCGCCAAGGTCGTCGTCACCGACGCCACGGGCCTTGCGAAGCTTGCGCGCATTCGCGACCGCCTGCCGGAGCTCAAGACGATCTATGTCACTGACGGCGACGGCCTCGGCGCCCAAGCCTTCTGGCCGACGCTGGAGCGCGCCTCCGATCAATTCCCGACCGTCGCCACGTCGAGCGACGACCCTGCCATCATCATCTATACCTCGGGTACGACCGGAAATCCCAAGGGCGCGCTGCACGCCCATCGCGTACTGCTCGGCCACCTGCCCAATGTCGAGATGGTGCACGGCTTCCTGCCGAAGCCCGGCGACGTCATGTGGACGCCGGCGGATTGGGCATGGATCGGCGGCCTGTTCGATGCGCTGTTTCCTGCATGGTATCACGCGATCCCGATGATCGGTTATCGCGCCAGGAAATTCGAGCCGCAGGCCGCAATGCAACTGATGGCGGACTACGCCGTCCGCAACGTGTTCCTGCCCCCGACCGCGCTGAAGTTGATGCGCCAGGCCAATGTCAAGCACGAGGGCGTCAAGCTGCGCAGCATCCTCACCGGCGGCGAGTCGCTCGGCGCCGAGCTGCTCGACTGGGTGCGCGCGACCTTCGGCATCGATGCGCACGAGATCTACGGCCAGACCGAATGCAATCTCGTCGTCGGCAACAATGCGAGGCTGTTTCCGATCCGGCCGGGCTCGATGGGCAAGGCGACGCCGGGCTTCGAGGTGCTGATCGTCAACGACAAGGGCGAGGAGCTGCCGCGCGGAGAGAGGGGCATCATCGGCGTGCGCCAGCCCAATCCCTGCACCATGATCGAATATTGGCGCAATCCGGAGGCGACGCAGAAGAAGTTCGCGGGCGACGTGCTGCTGACAGGCGATCTCGGCACCCAGGATGACGACGGCTATTTCTGGTATGCGAGCCGCGAGGACGATGTCATCACGTCGGCCGGCTATCGCATCGGCCCGGCGGAGATCGAGGACACGCTGCTCAAGCATCCGGCAGTCGCGCTGGCGGCCGTCGTCGGCATTCCCGACCCGGTGCGCACGGAGGCCATCAAGGCGTGGATCGTGCTGCGCCCTGGCTTCGTTGCAAATGACACGCTGTCGCGAGAGATCCAGGACTTCGTCAAAGTGAAGCTTGCCGCGCACGAATACCCGCGCCACGTTGAATTCACCGACACCCTGCCGATGACGGCGACCGGCAAGGTGCTGAGGCGGGAGTTGCGGGCGCGGGGGTAGGGGGGCTCCCGTTCGTGGGTGCCCAATGGTGCGCCTGGCTCCCTCGCCTCGCTGGCAGTCCCGCACGGCACGACGGATGGCGACAGACGAGTGCAAAACTGCATCGTCATATGTGATCGCTCCGCCCCTCTGCCCACAAGTTGAAATTGAAATCCCCGCCCTCCCGCTGTTAGCATCACGGCAACAACAACATTCAGGAGGGACCGCCGATGACCGCATCCGTCTCGGGACGATCCGATCCCGTGGTGCGCCGCATCACCACGGCCGATATTGCCGAAGCCTTGACGCAAGGCCTCCGCGATTTTCAGGCTCAGCCCATGTTCGGCCTTGCTTTCGGGCTGATCTATGTACTCGGCGGCATCAGCATCGTGCTGTGCGTCACCGCCTTCGGGATGGTCTACTTGGCCTATCCGCTGGCCGCGGGGTTTGCGCTGATCGGCCCGTTCGTCGCGATCGGTCTCTACGAGGTCAGCCGCCGCCGCGAACTCGGCCAGCCGATTTCCTATGGCGGGATCTGGCGCACGATCACTTCGCGCGGCGAGATCGGCTGGATGGCGTTCGTGACACTATTTTTCTTCATCATCTGGATGTACCAGGTGCGCCTCCTGATCGCGCTGCTGCTCGGGCTCAATGCCTCGTTCTCCAGCATCAAGGAGTTCATGACCGTGGTGCTGACGACCAACGAGGGTCTGCTCTTCCTCGCGATCGGCAATCTCGACGGCGCCGCTCTATCGCTGGTGCTGTTCTCGCTCACGGTCGTGTCGTTTCCGCTGCTGCTGGAGCGCGACGTCGATTTCGTGACGGCGATGATCACCAGCGTGCGCGCGGTCGTGACGAGTCCCGGCCCGATGATCGGCTGGGCCGCCGTCATCACCGTGCTGCTGATCATTTCGGCATTGCCGTACTTCCTTGGGCTGCTGGTCACTGTGCCGGTGCTGGGCCATGCGACCTGGCATCTGTACCGCCGGATCGTAGCTCCGGCATAAGGCAAGGGCGAGCCGCGACGACGGTTCGATGGCGCATGGACGCCGTCAAATGGGCTCGTTTCGAAACGCGGCTCGCCGGTGGTCCGGCCGGCCTCAATGTCGGAGGAGGATGATGCCGGACAACATCGCGTTGTTTGCCACGATCGTCTTGTTGCTGCCGATGTTCTATCTGCTGCTGGCCGCGCCGGCCTTTCTGCTGGTGCGGCTCGACATCGTGCCGGTCACCCGGCTCCTGCGCGGCATGTTCGACTCCTACTTCGTGGCGCTTTCGATCGCTGGCGGCATCGGCGCGCTCGCCGTGCTCGCCGACGGCCGCCCCGTTCTGGGGCTGGGCATTGGGCTGATCGCGGCGTTCGCTCTGCTCTCGCGCCGCTGGTTTCTGCGGCAGATGGACGCGCGCATCCGCGACAGGGATTCCGGCGATGCGACGGCCGTGCGTCGGCTGCGCTGGTTACATTGGGGTGGCATGCTGAGCAATGCGGTCCAGGTCGGCGCCGTCCTCGCCAGCATCCCACAGATCGCCGCGGTGTCGTAGCAGGCGTTGTCGTTTAAGGCACTGCAATCCCCATCGCCTTCAGGGCCGCCAGCATGCGCGTCGGCGGCGTCATCTTCACCGCGAGCGGCTTGCCGGTCTCGAGCACGCTCTTGAGGCTCGACAGGATGGCCGGCCAGCCCTGGCGTCCGCCAGACAGGATGTCGTCGGAGAGCGGCCGCTCATGCGCTTCAGTCATCGTGAGACGGACGGCGTCGCCGGCCGGTTCGATCTCATAGGTCACGAGCGTGCGGCCCAGTGCCTCGACGAGGCCGGGCCAGTTGACGTCCCACGTGACGGTCAGCCGGTGCGGCGGCTCGCAGACGATCACCTGGCCGCTGATGTGTTCGGAGCCGTCCGGCGCGCGCACGATGAAGGCGCCGCCCGCCCTCAGTTCGGCTTCCACGGCGAAGCCGAAGAAATATTGTCGGCTGAACTCGGCGGAGGTCAGCGCCTGCCATACCTTCTCAGGGCTGGCGGCGATGTAGATCGTGTAGACGGTGGCGGGCTTGAACTTTGCAAGATCCATCGCTCAGACTCCTTTGCCGAGCGCTGACATCGGGATCGCCAGCGCCGTTCCGGTCTCCAGCAGACTTTTTAGGCCGGACATGATCGCGGGCCAGCCGTTGGAAACCGCATCGAGCAATCTTGCCGCCCCTTCGAAGCCTTCATGCGTCAGGGTCAGCTTGACGGAGTCGCCGTGCTGTTCGATCGCGAACACGACCTTGGTCGGCTGCTCGTTGCGAAACTCGTCTTTCAGGACGTGCTGGAAGGTGTAGGAGAGCCGGCGTGGCGGATCGAACTCCAGAATCTGGCCGACATCCGTCGTCATCCCGTCGGTCACCAGCGTGAACGGCGAGCCGACGCGCCAATCGGAATGCAGTTCGGTGCCGAACCAGTAGCGCTTCGCGAATTCGTTTGATGTCAGCGCTTCCCACAATTTCTCGGGCGTCGTCGCGATATACGTGACGTAGACGAATTCGGGCTTACTCATCGCGCTCCTCCAATTGCCGCTTCAACTCGCTGAGCGCGGCGAGCTTGCCGCGCTCGAATTTCTTGATCCAGCGCTCCCCGATGTGATGGATCGGCACCGGATTGAGATAGTGCAGCTTCTCGCGGCCATGCCGGATCGTCGCGACCAGATTGGCCGCTTCCAGAATGGCAAGGTGCTTGGTCACGGCCTGTCGCGTCATCGCGAGGCCGTCGCAGAGTTCGGTCAGGGTTTGCCCGTTCCGCGCGTGGAGCCTGTCGAGCAGGGCGCGTCGTGAGCCGTCCGCAAGCGCCTTGAAGACATCATCCATGTGAGAAAGAATAGGCAACCAAATGGTTGCGTGTCAAGGGCGCTGCGTTGTGGATCGCGCGAGGACAAGCGGGCTTCCCTCTGCAGACATGTCGTGCATTAGTGAGCGCCTCATTCGCATCGAGGCGCTTCATGTCCCTGCAAGTCTATCTCGCCTTCGTCGCCGCCTGTATCGGGCTGGCGCTGCTGCCGGGTCCCGTCGTGACGCTGCTGATCGCCAACGGTCTGCGCCACGGGACCCGCGCCGCGCTCGTCAATATCGCCGGCGTGCAGACCGGGCTGGCGATCGCGATCGGCATCGTCGCCGTCGGCCTGACGTCGCTGATGGCCACGATGGGCTATTGGTTCGAATGGGTACGACTGATCGGTGCGGCCTATCTGGTGTGGCTCGGCATTCAGCTCATCCGCTCGCCGATCGAGGGGATCTCTGCGGGCGAGGCGCCGCCACCGCCGCCGCGCGGCGGCTTTTTCCTGCAGGGGCTGCTGGTGCTGCTCTCGAACCCGAAGGTGATGGTGTTCTTCGGCGCGTTCCTGCCGCAGTTCATGGACATGAGCCGGGATCACGTGCCGCAGGTCGGTTTGCTCGGCGTCACCTTCATGGTGATCGCGGGTCTCACCGACGCGATCTATGCGCTGCTCGCGGGCCGTGCGCGAAAACTGTTCTCGGCCAGGCGGACGCGGCTGGTGTCGCGCATCTCCGGCGGCTTCATGATCGGCGGCGGCGTGTGGCTGGCGCTGACCCGGGCACGGTGAGCACGCGTTCGGCCCCGCGGCCGCATCGCCGTCTGCTGACGCGCGTTACAGGCTGATCGTCCCCTTCACCACAGGCGCGACGTCGCCGCCGATCCAGATCGTGTCGCCGTCCTGCGCGACATGGACGCGGCCGGCGCGGCCCAGCACGGTGCCCTGGGAGGCGACGTATTGCTTCGGAGCAATTCCCGCTCCGATCAGCCATTGCGCCAAACTTGCATTGAGGCTGCCCGTCACCGGGTCCTCGCCGCCGCCCCACATGAAGCCGCGGACCTCGTAGTCGGCATCTGTGCCATCTTGCGCCCGATCCCATGGCGCAACCACGCCGATCGGCTGTTGCGGCAGCGCCGCCGGATTGTAGCGGATGTCGAGCAGCGCGCGGCGGGAGTCGATCAGCACGCCGATCCAGCCCGGGCCGTTGTCGATCCACTGCACGGCGCGCATCGTGCTCGTTGGGATGCCGAGCGCTGCCGCGATCTTGCTCGTCAGCTCGGCATCGACGGCGCCGGAGCGGCGGAGGGGCGGGGCGGCGAAGGCGAGGCGGTCTCCGTCACGCTTGATGCGCACGAGGCCCGCGCCGCATTCCTGCACCACATGCTCGCCCTTCGGCCGGCCGCCGAGCGCGAGCCATACGTGGCATGAGCCGAGCGTCGGATGGCCCGCAAAAGGCAGTTCGCGCTGCGGGGTGAAGATGCGCACGCGATAATCAGCGCCCGGATTCTGAGCGCGTGACAGGAAGGTCGTCTCGGACAGATTGGTCCAGTTGGCGATCGCCTGCATCGCGGCATCGTCGAGGCCGTCGGCCTCGGCGATCACGGCGAGCGGGTTGCCTTTGAAGGCGACCTTGGAGAACACGTCGACTTGATGGAACGGAAGCGCGAGCATTGCGGTGCCCTCCTCGATGTCGGCGTCAGTCGCGCCAGAACGGCTTGTTGGCCTCTTCCTGCACGACCACGGGATCAAGGCCGCAGTCGCGCATCTGCTCGCGATCGAGCATCGCCAGTTCGGACCGCCAGAACAGGCGCCGCAGCCAGAGTTGCGGGACCTGGAGCAAATTGCTCTTTCCGTGGGCAACCTGCGGAGTTGCCCAACGCTGCGCCAGGGAATATGCCATGAGTCACCTATCGCTCTTCAATTGCGTTGTTCGAAGAGCAATCGCGCAGTACATATCTCGGTGCAATCGAAACATTGCTCTCGGTGCAATATAGCATGAATGCTTCGTATACGACCCTGGTGGACGACATTGCCGAGGACATCGCCAACGGCAGGCTGAAGGCGGGCGACCGGCTGCCGCCGCAGCGTCAGTTCGCCTATGAACGGGGAATTGCCGCATCCACGGCAGCGCGCGTCTATGCCGAATTATTGCGCAGGGGTCTGGTCGTGGGCGAGGTCGGGCGCGGCACCTTCGTCGCGGGAGAGGCGGTACCGGTACCACCCTCGCTGCGGCTGGAGCCGTTCGATGGCCGCATCGATCTCGAGTTCAATTTCCCGACCCTGCCGGATCAGGCGGCCCTGATCGCGAAGTCGCTTGCCGCATGGCAGCGGCCGGAGAAGCTGGCGCCGGTGCTGGCGCCGATCACGCAGCGGCGGCTGGCCGAGGCCGGGCGCACCGCCGCGGCCTTCTTCGCCGGCGAGCGCTGGCGCCCGCGCGCGGAGAACTTCGTCTTCGCCGGCAGTGGTCGACAGTCGCTGGCTGCGGCGATCTCGGCGCTGGTGCCGGTCGGTGGCCGGCTCGGCGTCGAGGCCGTCACCTATCCGATGATCAAGGGCATCGCGGCGCGGCTGGGCGTGACCCTGGTGCCGCTCGCGATGGACGGCGAGGGCATCCGCCCGGATGCCCTGACCAAGGCGCACCGCGCGAGCGCGCTCAACGCGATCTACATCCAGCCGGTGATGCAGAATCCGCTCGGCCTGACGATGAGCGAGGCGAGGCGCGAGGAGATCGTGCGTCTGGTGCGCAAGCACGAGCTGATGATCATCGAGGACCTCGTCTACGGCTTCCTCAGCGATCAGGTCTCGCTGGCGACGCAGGCCGAGGAGCGTGTCGTCGTGGTCGACAGCCTTGCCAAGCGGCTCGCGCCGGGGATTGCGGTCGGTTTTCTCTACGTGCCGGGAAGCATGCGCGAAAAATTCGCCGCCACGGTGCGCACCGGGGCCTGGTCGGTGACGTCGCTGGCGCTGGCCGCCGGCATGGGGCTGCTCGCCGACGGCACGGCGGCCGAGATCACCAGGCGCAAGCGGGCCGATGCGCTGGTGCGGCAGGCGATCGTCGCCGAGTGCCTCGCCGGCCATCACATCGAGGCCGATCCGCGCTCCTACCATGTCTGGCTGCATCTGCCGGAGGGCTGGCGCGCCGAAGCCTTGACCGCCGCGGCCGCGCGCGCCGGCATCGCGATCACGCCGGCGAGCGCGTTTGCGGTGGCGCACGGCCATTCACCGAACGCGGTGCGGCTCGCGCTCGGCCTGCCGAGCCATGACGATCTGCGCACGGCGCTGTGGCGGCTCGCGGGCCTGCTCGCCCATCACGACGCCTCCGACATGACGGAGTAGCGGGCTACGCGAGACCCTTGCTGCGCAGCTCGACCTCGATCTCGCCGAGAATGCGGATCAGCCGCTCGGCCCAGCGCTGCTGGCCCTCGGGCTCGGCGATTTCGTTCTGACGAATCTCGATGCCGGAATTGATCAGCCCGCGCGCCTCGCCATGCACGGGGATGGTGTAGTCGGTGCCGTCGCCGACCGCATAGGGCTGATTGTCGCCCACCACGAGATCGGGCTCGGCCCGCAGCGCCCTCAACAGCAGCGGCGGCAGCACACGGTCGTGCTGATACAGCGTGCCAATGTGCCAGGGCCGCGCGATGCCCGCATAGACCGGCGTGAAGCTGTGCAGCGAGACGAGGATGGTCGGCCGCCCCGCGGCCTTGCGCGCATCGAGCACTTCGGTGATGCGGTCGTGATAGGGATCGAAGATCGCGCGGCGCCGGAGCTCGGCGTCCTCATGCGTCAGGCCCTCATTGCCGGGGATCGTGGTGCGCTCGCTGATCATCGGAATCGCGTTCGGCGCCTTCGGCGAGCGGTTGCAGTCGATCACCAGCCGCGAATAGCGCTGCGCGATCAGATGCGCATCGAGCGCCCGCGATACGGCCTCCGCGACGCCGGCGATGCCGATGTCCCAGGCGATGTGCCGCTCCAGTTCGCTTTCGGGCAGGCCGAGATCGCCGAGTGCGCGCGGCAGCAGGCGGCCATAGTGATCGCACGTGAAGAACAAGGCCGACGCCCCATCGGCGTTGCGCTCGAGCACGGGTGGAACTTCGTCTGGCTGAAGGAGTCGATGAGTGTTGCTCGTGCCGGACACGGTCATGCTGCCTCTCGTTGCTTCATGAAGCGGCAGACCGATCTCGGATTGGGCAGACGGATGAGGATTGGGCCGGCGGACATCATGATGGTCGCCCAAACGATGCTGATTCTGGCGATCATTCACAAGACAGAAGTTCGCAATGGGCCTACGGTCCGGGCTGGATGAGGCTGGCGCATCGTGCCGCCCGAACGGGGCGAAGGAGCCTTCATGCTGATCAAGGTTGGATTTGAGATCGCCTATGCGGCTCCGGCGGCAACGCCGATGGTGATCATGCTGTCGATCCATCCGTCGCGCTTTCCCGACATCGTCGGCACCGAGACGATCACGACCGAGCCCAAGGTGCCGATCAAATTCTACAACGACAGCTTCGGCAATCTCTGTGGACGGCTGGTGGCGCCGGCCGGCGGGGTCACCTTCCACGGCAGCGCCATCGTCCGCGACAGCGGGCGGCCGGACGCGATCGATCCCGGCGCCCAGCAGTTGTCGATCGAGCAGCTGCCCGATGAGCTTCTGCTGTATCTGATGCCGAGCCGCTATTGCGAGACCGACAAGCTGGCCGAGGTCGCGTGGTCGCTGTTCGGCAGCGCGCCGGCGGGATGGGCGCGCGTGCAGGCGATCTGCGACTTCGTGCACGGCCACGTCACGTTCGGCTATGAGCACGCCCACGCCATGAAGTCGGCGCACGACGTCTATCAGCAGCGCACCGGCGTCTGCCGCGACTTCGCCCACCTCGCGCTGACCTTCTGCCGCTGCATGGGCATTCCGGCACGCTATTGCACCGGTTATCTCGGCGACATCGGCGTGCCGCCGGACCCGGTCCCGATGGATTTCTCGGGCTGGTTCGAGGTCTATCTCTCGGGCCGGTGGTACACGTTCGATGCCCGCCACAACGTGCCGCGCATCGGTCGCATCCTGATGGCGACCGGACGGGACGCCGCCGACGTCGCGCTGTCGACCTCGTTCGGCCTGATGACCCTGACCAAATTCCACGTCGTCAGCGATGAGATCGCGGCCGCCTGAGCAGAGAAAGGCGCGGCCGGCCGCCGCTTCGCATCATCGGCGATCGCCGCTATAGACGGGCCATGACCACCGATCTCCTGTTCGTCTACGGCACGCTGATGCGCGGCTTCGACCATCCGATGGCGCGGCTGTTGTCGGCCAATGCCGATTTCGTCGCCGAGGCAAGCTGCCGCGGCCGGCTGTACCGCATCCAGCATTATCCCGGCCTGGTGCCGTCCGATGACGCGGCCGATCTCGTCCATGGCGAACTGTTCCGGCTGCACCAGCCCGAGCCGATGCTGCGCGAGTTCGACATGTACGAGGCCTGCGGCGAAGGCTTCGCCGCGCCGACCGAATATCTGCGCCGGTGCCTCGCCGTGACGCTGGCCGACGGCGCGGCCCGCGAGGCCTGGACCTACGTGTACAACTGGCCCGTGGACGAGGTCGCCCGCATCGCCTCGGGACGGTTTTTGGCGCCCTAAGTCTCTCCGCGCCGTCATTCCGGGACATCGCGCAGCGATGGGCCCGGAATCCATAACCACAAACGGTGCGAGGACAGGCAGTGGCGCGGCCGTCCCGCCTCACGACTGGTCGTGGTTATGGATTCCGGGCTCGCCCTGCGGGCGCCCCGGAATGACGAGAGGAGAGGGCCGTGCCTGTGAATAGCCCGGACAAGCCGGAGGAAGTTCACATTTCGTACACGGGTGCCTATATGCCTAGGCCACCACCACAGGACCACCAGCCCGCTCATGGCCCGCTTCACGCCGGAATTTCTCGATGAGCTGCGCGCCCGGCTTCCGGTCTCGGACGTCGTCGGCAAGCGCGTGAAGCTCAAGAAGGCCGGGCGGGAGTGGAAGGGGCTGTCGCCGTTCCAGCAGGAGAAGACGCCGTCCTTCTACGTCAACGACCAGAAGGGTTTTTATCACGACTTCTCGTCCGGCAAGCACGGCAACATCTTCGACTTCGTGATGGAGACCGAGGGCTGCAGCTTCCCCGAAGCCGTGGAGCGGCTCGCGGGAATCGCCGGCCTGGCGCTGCCCGCGGTCACGCCCGATGCGGCGCGCCAGGAGCGGCAGCGCAAGACGCTGTACGACGTGATGGAGCTGGCGGCGAAGTTCTTTTCTGACACGCTGGCGTCCCGTCATGGCGCGCGCGCCCGCGGCTATCTTGCCGATCGCGCGATCCTGCCGCAGACGCAGCTCCAATTCCGGCTTGGCTACGCGCCGCCGGATCGGTTCGGCTTGAAGGAATATCTCGGCGCCCAGGGCATCCCGGTGGCCGACATGGTCGAGGCGGGATTGCTGGTCGGTGGCGACGACATTCCCGTGCCGTATGATCGCTTCCGCGACCGCGTGATGTTCCCGATCACCGATCTCCGCGGACGCGTCATCGCCTTCGGCGGTCGCGCGCTGCAGAAGGACGTGCCGGCGAAATACCTGAACTCGCCGGAGACGCCGCTCTTCCACAAGGGCGACAACCTCTACAATCTCGCCAGCGCCCGTCAGGCCGCCCATAACGGCGCGCCGATGATCGTGGTCGAGGGCTATGTCGACGTCATTGCGCTGGTCGCGGCCGGCTTTGCCGGCGCCGTGGCGCCGCTCGGCACCGCGCTGACCGAGAGCCAGCTTTCGCTGATCTGGAAGATGGTCGACGAGCCGATCCTCTGCTTCGATGGCGACCGCGCCGGCCAGAAGGCGGCCTATCGTGCCGCAGACCTTGCTTTGCCGCATCTCAAGCCTGGCAAGAGCCTGCGCTTCGCGCTCTTGCCCGAGGGACAGGATCCCGACGATCTCGTCCGCTCCGGCGGTCGCGGCGCGGTCGAGGAGGTGCTCAAAATCGCAAAACCCCTCGCCGAGGTGATCTGGTCGCGCGAGATCGAGGGCGGCAGCTTCAACACCCCGGAGCGCCGTGCCGCGCTGGAGGCGCGGATCGGCCAGCTCACCGGCGGCATCACCGACGAGGTGGTACGGCGCTACTACAAGCAGGATCTCGGCGACCGGCTGTACCGGGCGTTCGCCCCGGACGGCGGCCGAGGGTTTGGCCGCGGCTTCGGTGCCGAATCAGGACGGCGTTTTGCTCCCCGCAGTCCCGGTTCCGGACAGCCTGGTCGGTTATCCACAGGAGGCGGCCGCCGCGGCGGACCGCCATCCACAGGCCAGGCCATGGCCCGCGGCCCCTACCAGGCGGCGAGCCCCCAGCTCGCCATGAGCCCGATCATGCGCGGCCAGCGCTCGGCGATCTCGCGCCGGGAGGCCCTGATCCTGCAGTGCCTGATCAACCACCCCTGGCTCCTGCACGACCACCTGGAGGAGGTCGCCGCGCTGGAGCTGGCCCATCCCGAGGCGCACAAGCTCCGCGCCGCCATCATCGCCGCCTTCGCCCACGACCACCACCATTCGCCGGATCCGGACGAGCAGGCCGAGAAGATGCGGGTCGATCTGGAGAAGGCAGGCTTTTCCGAGCTTCTTCAACGGGTTGAGCGCGCGATCACGACCGCGGCAGTGTGGGCGACCAAGTCGGGCGCGGCGCGCGATGACGTTCTTGCGACCTGGCATCAGCTGGTTGCCTTGCATCGGCAATGGCACTCCTTACTTAGGGAATTGAAGGATGCCGAGCTGGCGCTGGGCGAGGAGCCGAGCGAGCCGAACATGGGCTGGTTGAGGGACGTGAAGGCCAGGATGGCCGAGATGGACGGCACCGAAGCGCTGATCGAAGGCTTCGGGGAACTGTCCGGACGCACCAACCGCAACGTGTAGACGGGACGCCCGGCGCCCTGTCGCCAGTTGAGCACATTTCGGCCCGGTCCGCCCGCGCGGTATCAGGTCCGCGCGAAAAGACTCGCCAAATCCATGGTTTGGCTGCAAAAACAGGGTTAATCGAAGTTTAAGAGGTCCGGGGCATTTTCTGCGGCAGATGGGTTGGTTTCGCTGTCGGACACCGCGCCTGCATGTCGGGCGCCGGATTCGATTGCAAAACCGGTATCGCTTTTGCAAGAAACGCGCGCCGGTCCGAAAACGGGACGACACCAGCGTAGGACGAAACGAGCGACGGGCTTCAGGGGGTGGCGACGTTAAATGTGCGCCGCCCTTTCCGCGTCGAGAACAGTTTGAGTAGAGCAGGCGGGCGCCGCGATGCCAAGGGCTACGATGCCACGGGCGGAGCGGGCGCGTTTCGGGAGCAATGAATGGCCACGAAGGCAAAGACGCTGCAGGTGAAGGACAAGGAAAAGGACGACAAGGCCGCGGACGCTCCCGAGAAGGACGCCGCCGATGCGCCGTCGCCGTTGCTCGACCTGTCGGACGCCGCCGTCAAGAAGATGATCAAGCAGGCCAAGAAGCGCGGCTTCGTGACCTTTGATCAGCTCAACGAGGTCCTGCCTTCCGACACTACCTCGCCGGAACAGATCGAAGACATCATGTCGATGCTCTCCGACATGGGCATCAACGTGACCGAGGCCGAGGAGGCCGACGAGTCCGACGAGAAGGACGACGGCGAGGACGAGACCGACAACGAGCTTGTCGAGATCACCCAGAAGGCCGTCACCGAGGTCAAGAAGTCCGAGCCCGGCGAGCGCACCGACGATCCCGTGCGCATGTATCTGCGCGAGATGGGCACCGTCGAGCTGCTGTCGCGCGAGGGTGAAATCGCCATCGCCAAGCGCATCGAGGCCGGCCGCGAGGCGATGATCGCGGGGCTCTGCGAAAGCCCGCTGACGTTCCAGGCCATCATCATCTGGCGCGACGAGCTCAACGAAGGCAAGATCTTCCTTCGCGACATCATCGATCTCGAAGCCACCTATGCCGGCCCTGAGGCCAAGGGCGGCATGAATCCGCAGATCGCCGCGCCGGTGAATGGCGAGGGCGCTGCGGCCGAGGGCGGCGAGGTCCAGGCCGCGGTCGCGCCGCCGGCCGCCCCGCAGCAGCCGACGCCGTTCCGCGCCGCGCCGAACGGCGCGCCCGCCGAGGAGAAGGATCCCGGCGAGGCGGCGGCCGAAGCCGACATGGACGACGACGAGTTCGAGAACCAGATGTCGCTCGCCGCCATCGAGGCCGAGCTGAAGCCGAAGGTGGTCGAGACCTTCGACAAGATCGCGTCCGAGTACAAGAAGCTGCGACGCCTGCAGGAGCAGGACATCGCCAACCAGCTGCAGAGCGAGTCGCTGTCGCCCTCGCAGGAGCGCAAGTACAAGAAGCTCAAGGACGAGATCATCGTCGAGGTGAAGTCGCTGCGCCTCAACCAGGCCCGCATCGACTCCCTGGTCGAGCAGCTCTACGACATCAACAAGAAGCTGGTCTCGTTCGAGAGCCGGCTGATGCGCTTGGCCGACTCCCACGGCGTCGCGCGCGAGGACTTCCTGCGCAACTACCAGGGTTCGGAGCTCGACCCGCGCTGGCTCAACCGCGTCTCCAAGCTCTCCGCCAAGGGCTGGAAGAACTTCGTCCATTACGAGAAGGACCGCATCAAGGACCTGCGCCAGGAGGTGCAGGCCATGGCCGCGCTCACCGGTCTGGAGATCGGCGAGTTCCGCAAGATCGTGCACTCGGTGCAGAAGGGCGAGCGCGAGGCCCGTCAGGCCAAGAAGGAGATGGTGGAAGCCAACCTCCGTCTCGTGATCTCGATCGCCAAGAAGTACACCAACCGCGGCCTGCAGTTCCTCGACCTGATCCAGGAAGGCAACATCGGCCTGATGAAGGCGGTCGACAAGTTCGAGTACCGCCGCGGCTACAAGTTCTCGACCTACGCCACCTGGTGGATCCGGCAGGCGATCACCCGCTCGATCGCCGACCAGGCCCGCACCATCCGCATCCCCGTGCACATGATCGAGACGATCAACAAGATCGTCCGCACCTCGCGCCAGATGCTGAACGAGATCGGCCGCGAGCCGACCCCCGAGGAGCTCGCCGAGAAGCTCGGCATGCCGCTGGAGAAGGTGCGCAAGGTCCTCAAGATCGCGAAGGAGCCGCTCTCGCTCGAAACCCCCGTGGGTGATGAGGAGGACTCTCATCTCGGCGATTTCATCGAGGACAAGAACGCGATCCTGCCGATCGACGCCGCGATTCAGTCCAACCTGCGCGAAACCACCACCCGCGTGCTGGCCTCGCTCACCCCGCGCGAAGAACGCGTGCTCCGCATGCGCTTCGGCATCGGCATGAACACGGATCATACGCTGGAAGAGGTGGGACAGCAGTTCTCGGTGACGCGCGAGCGTATTCGTCAGATCGAGGCGAAGGCGCTGCGCAAGTTGAAGCATCCGTCGAGGTCGCGGAAGCTGCGGAGCTTCTTGGATAACTGATTTTTTGTAAATCAGTTCTGACTGTGGTTCTCCGACTGGACTCAGCAATCAATCGAGACAAGAACGGCGAGCATTGGGCTCGCCGTTCTTGTTAGAGTTTAATGCAAAAAATTTGGCCGTCTCATGGAGATTGAAGTAGTTCGCTTCGCTTTGGCGCGTGAAATTTTAACGCTGCCTCAATAACGCTATCTCCGTATTTGGAGCGCATTCTCGTTAGAAAATCAGGCTCGTTCGCAATGCAGAAGCCTAGCAAGCCCTTAAGGCGGCTGCGTTCTTTTTGATCGAGGAGTTCGTTCAACGATCTATGAAGCATGGACGATATCAATCTTTTTCGTTCTCGTCCTACCGAGATTTGGCCGTTTGGAGTCATAACAAGGCCGGTGACAAGCCTACGCTGCCCTTTCTTGAAAAGCCCACGTTTATCATCATTGAAGGTGAGCTTCGGAGATTTGAGCGATTTCACAGCTCTGCGAACAAACCTTTCAAAGCTCAAGATAGAGTCAATGTTCGCTGCGGATATCGTGATGTCATCTGCATATCGCGTGTAGACAACTCCTATTCGCCCCGCTTCCGAGTTTAGCATCACGTCTAGGTCGAACAATAGAATGTTCGACAGCGCCGGAGACGTTGGTGCTCCAATAGAGAGGCATTTGGGCACGGTCGATCTTTTCTGCTGTCCCCAAAACATAATCTGAGAATAAAGGCGGATGTCTGCTTGCTCCACCTCTAAAATCGGAGTGCGACGGGCAAATCGTTCCCAGTCGGCGACCTTTATCGACGGAAAGAAATCCTTGAAATCTAACTTTAAGATCGAGCTTGGCTGAGCGTGCCGTTCTGCATTCTGTCGGATGTTGCGGCCCCTGACATAAGCCATCGAACTGTCGTGCACCTTGTATTTTGTCAGTTTTTTTTGCAGAATGTAGTGCTGTATTGCCTTTAGTTCGCGAGACGGCTGCGCGATTGTTCGTGATCCCATTCCGTGGCGCTTTGGGATGTTGTAGACTTTATAGCGAGCTGGCGCAGTAAGCACGATCCGTTGAATCGCCGTTGCACTCAGGCCAATTTCTTCTACAAGTTCTCTTATTAAGCTCATGCTGAAGCCGCCACTCTAGCGCTGCTCGCTTCGCTGCGTATGTGTGCTGGAACTGTCTCTGCTTTTCGAAGTGCGTTCCTCACAGCGAGATTTCTCCGGTCGCTGACGCGTTCGACTACTTCCGGCTTGAAGTCGTAGTCAAAAGGGTCCGTGTCATGCAGCGTCCAAAAATAATCTTTGTTAGAGTATGCTCTGCGTTCGATCCAGCCGGCAAGCTGCATGCAGTAAAGTTTATTCTTGATAGCTTCGTCGGTTACGTCCGGTGCTATCAATTGTACATAGCTTCGAAGTTGCGTGATGCTGACTGCAAGACAGAGATGTATTATCCAGTAAATTGTATAAAACACCCTGGCTTCGCCGAGCTTAGAAAAGGTTGTTGAGGTGGGGACGGAGTTTACGTGTTCATCTAAGAACTTGATGATTTCCTTGTAGTGAGGCTTGGTCGACTGGATGTTGAGTGTGCCGTTTGCATGATTGCGCCAATGACCTGCCCCTAAGAATTTCCTCCAGAACGATTTAGAGTCCGGCCTGACGAAGGACGGACAGATGAAGCGAAAGCG
>NZ_JAUHIR010000017.1:0-134169 GCF_032381375.1 Bradyrhizobium sp. SZCCHNR1017
AACTCCAGCAGAAGCGCTTGACGAGCTGCTGTCACGAATGAAAACACTTGGTGTTGCGACCACCGCTTGAGCCCGCCTCCCGGCATTCCCCGCGCGATGGTCTTCACGCTTATACGCAGTCTCCCTGGTGCGCCGGGCGTGTTGGCCACCATTGCGCATGATGCTTGCGCATCAGCGCGTGATACCAGCATCGGGGTATCAGGACGCTGCGACTTCACGTCCGGAAGACATCGTTCGTCCGCGTCCTCGTGAGAAGACGCTGCGATCTCTCGCGGCCACCGCTCCCCGCCTCGCGTGTCGTGACGATCGCGCGCAACGCCCCTCCGCAGTGAGGCGGGATGGGCGGATCAAATCATGAATTCCGAAAAATAGCAAGAGTATTATTTTTATCGGAAATCAACGCGCGGTCCTCCCGCGCTCGTCCCGGGCAAGCCGTCAGCGACGCGAAGCCTGGCTGACGGCGCCGACTCGGGACCCATTCGCCGCAGCCGAGGTGGGGCGGCAGATGCCAATGACCAAGCTGCCTCAAACATCGCCCTGGGGGTATGGGTCCCGGCTCAAGGCCGGGACGACACTGTTTTTGTGGCGCCAGCGGTGGTTGGCCACGATCGTTCGTCATGGCCGGGCTTGTCCCGCCTGCGCGGCCGAAGCCGCTTGGGCGCAGCGAAGGCCCGGCTATCCACGTGGCCCAGCGTCCTCGGAACGACGTAGATGCCCGGGACAAGCCCGGGCATGCCGAGCAACTAACAACGTGCTCGTAGGAGAGAAGCTCCGCGCCCCGCTCAGTTCGTCTTGGTCACCGGGGCCTTGGCCGGCGCCTGGGACGGTTCGGCGGCGGCCTGCGGGGTGCGGCCGACGACGGCCGTGAGCAGGCCCTGGCTCCAGAGCTGCTTCGCCGCCTTCTTCGCGTCGTCCAGGGTGACGGCGTTGACGATCTCGCTGCGCTTCTCGATGTAGTCGATCGGCATCTTGTCGAGCTGATATTGCAGCATCGCCTGCGCCAGCTTGGAGGAGGTGTCGAGCGCCAGCATCTGCGAGCCGTTGATGTAGGACTTGGCCTCGTCGAGCTCCTGCTGGGTCGGGCCTTCCTCGGCCATGCGGCGGATCTCCTGCTCGACGGCCGCGATGGTCTCGCCGGCGCGGTCGAAGCGGGTGGCGGTGTTGCCGATGAACAGCGCCGAATGATCCATCCACAGCAGCGCGTCGTAGACGGAGTAGGCGAGGCCGCGCTTCTCGCGCACCTCCTTGTAGAGCCGCGACGACAGGCCGCCGCCGCCGAGGATGTGGTTGACCACATAGGCCGCCATGAAGTTCGGGTCGTGGCGGCGGATGCCGGGACCGCCGAAGGTGATCACGGTCTGCGGCACGTCGAGCGGCACGAGCGCGCGCTGCGGCGGCATGGTGGCGACGACGTCGGGCACCGGCGTCAAGGTGGCCTTGGCCGGCAGGCTGCCGAAGGTCTGATCGAGGAGCTTGCCGAGCGTGGCCGGGTCGACGTCGCCGACAACCGCGACCTTCAGCGTGTCCTTGGCGAGCACGCGGCCGACATAGGCCTTGAGATCGTCGACGGTGATCGTCGGCACGCTGTCCAGCGTGCCGTTGGCCGGACGGCCGTAGGGGTGGTTGGGGAAGGCAAGCTCGAGGAACTTGCGGCCCGCCAGCGAGCTCGGATTGGTGGTCTCGCGGCGCAGGCCGGAGATCACCTGCGAGCGGATGCGCTCGACGTCGGCGCTGTCGAAATGCGGCGAGGTCAGCGCGGTGCGCAGCAGCTCGAACGCCTCGTCCTTGTTGTCGCGCAGCATGCGCAGCGAGCCGCGGAATTGATCGCGCGAGATCTGGAAGCTCAGCTCGATGGCGCGGCGGTCGAGCCGCTCGTGGAAGGTCTTGGAGTCGAGATCGCCGGAGCCTTCGTCGAGCAGGTCGGCCACGAGATTGCCGACGCCGGGCTTGCCGGCGGGGTCCTGCGAGGCGCCGCCCTGGAACGCATATTCCATCGCGATCAGCGGCACGGTGGCGTCCTGTACGAACCAGGCTTCGATGCCGCCGGGCGACACCAGGTGCTGGATCTTGGTCGCCGCGTGGGCGGCGGGAACGATCGTGAGCGCGGCGGCGCCGACGGCGAGAACGCAGGCGAAGCGGCGGGCGAAGGTCATTGTGTTCATCACGACCGCTTCTCCTCGCGCTTGGCCGCATTGTCCTTGATCAGATAGCCGGTGACCGAGCGCTTCTTCTGCAGCCAGGTCTGCGCGGCGGCGCGCACCTGCTCGGCGGTGACGGCACGGATGCGGTCGGGCCAGCTCCGGATGTCCTCGATGCTGAGACCCGTGGTGAGGCCGCCGCCATACCAGCGTGCCATCGTCGCCTGGTTGTCCTGGGCGTAGATCGCCTCGGCGATGAGCTGCGTCTTGACGCGCTCGAGATCCTCCGCGCGCACCGGGTTCTGCGCGATCTCGGCGATGACGCTGTCGACGACAGCCTCGACCTGGGCGAAATCGACGCCCGGACGCGGCGCGACCGCGATCGAGAACTGGCTCGGATCGAGCGACGTGCCCTGATAGGACGCGCTGGCATTGACCGCGAGCGGCTTGTCGACGACGAGCGCACGGTAGAGATAGGAGTTGCTGCCGCTACCCATCAGTTGCGCCAACACATCCAGCGCGGCCGACTGCCCGGGGGCCGCGGTGGTGGCCGAGGGCACCAGATAGAAGCGGCGCATCGAGGGCTGCTCGACATGCGGGTCGGCCAGCGTGACCGTGCGCGGCGCCACCGGCTCGGGCTCCTGCGGCCGCAACCGGCGCGCGGGGATGTCGGGTTGCGCGGGAATCTTGGCGAAGGTCTGCTCCACGAGCGGGCGCACTTCCTTGGCGTCGGTGTCGCCGGCGATCACCAGGATGGCATTGTTGGGCGCGTAGAAGCGGCGATAGAACGCCAGCGCATCCTCACGGCCGAGCTTCTCGATCTCCGGCCGCCAGCCGATCACCGGGCGGCCATAGGGGTGGTTGACGTACAGCGCCGCCATGATCTGCTCGTTGAGGCGGGCTTCCGGGGAGTTGGCGACGCGCATGTTGTACTCTTCGAGCACCACGTCGCGCTCGGGCAGCACGTTCTCGTCCTTCAGCACCAGGCCGGTCATGCGGTCGGCCTCGAACTCCATCATCTTCGGCAATTGATCGCGCGGCACGCGCTGGAAGTAGCCGGTGTAGTCGACCGAGGTGAAGGCGTTCTCATTGCCGCCGATCTTCAGCACCGTCTTGGAGAACTCGCCGGCGGGATGCTTCTCGGTGCCCTTGAACATCAGATGTTCGAGGAAGTGCGCCAGGCCCGACTTGCCGGGCGTCTCGTCGGCGGAGCCGACCTTGTACCAGATCATCTGCGTCACCACCGGCGTGCGGTGATCCTGGATCACGACGACCTGCAGGCCGTTGGGGAGGGTGAAGCTGGCGGGGGGCTCGGAGGCGAACGTCGTTTGCGCCGAAGCGCCGGCCGTGAACGCGATGAGGGAGACGAGCGCGGCGGCGACGGATTTGAACCGGTGCGAGGACATCATGATCCTTCTGAAGGCCCGCAGGGAGGGGCGATCGGGTTTGAGCGCAGCATGCTACATCGCGCCGGACGGCGCCCGACGTCACAAAACAGCGACATCGTGCCGCCGCGAGACATTAAATTTCGCTAACGCCAGCGAAGCCGGCATCTCCGGGCGAACGGCTGCCGCCGTCACCGTTCCTTGCCGGTCATGATGTCCAGCTGCTTGCCGCCGATCGGCTCCTGCTTGCCGGTGCCATAGGCATAGCTCGGCGACGGCGTCTGATAGCCGGGCGGCGGCTGGGTCAGGCTCTCGCGCTGCGGCTCGCTGGTGAACGGCTTGGTTTCGCTGTCGCTGCCCTTGAACATGCCGAACAGGCCGCCTTTGAAGCCGAGCTGCGACGGGCTCATCATCGGGTTGTTGGCTACGCCGGGCTGAATCGGCTCAGTCGGCTTGGCGGCGGCCGTCCGCCCCATCTTCATCTCGGCCGGGGTCAGCGGACGGGCCGCATTGACCGGATCCCTGTTTTCCTTCTTGCGCGCGGCGGCCGCGGCCCGGCGTTGCTGCTCGTCGGGGTCCTTCGGCCAGTTTGGCGCGGTCGCCTGCGCCGCGGCGGCGGGGGGCGGCAGATCGAGCTTGGGCGGCACCACCAGGGGCGACCGCTCGCGGTATTCGATGGAGGGCGTCTCCATGTTGGTGCCGCCGAGACCGCGCATCAGATTGTCGATGATCTTCTCTTCGAAGGTCTTGTCGTCTTCCTCGTCGTCCTGGGCACGGGCGGCGCCGGCGGCCATGACGAGGCCAATGCCGAGCGCAACGGCGGACAGCCGCAGGACGCGAATGGCCGCGTGGGTCATGATCCGGCCGCTGACTTCGGTCTTGCGCATGGCTTTCCCTGTCCTCGCTTGTCCAGTGCTCGTGCTCCGACGAACCGGCCGCGACCCACCGATTGCGATCCTCGATTCGACGGGGGGCCGTCCAGGCATCGCGCCGATCTCGAAAACGTGAAGATCATCAGGCTCTTGACCCAGGATCGGCACCGGCCGGTATCGACCCGGATCAGGGCGCTTTTGCGGCGGGGGCCCCGAAGAAGGAGTCATATAGCAGGCCCGCCACCCCGGCAACGATCGCCACGTCGGCCATGTTGAAGATGTACCAGTTGTAAACCGTGCCGCCGATCTGGATGTGGAACAACGCGAAATCGACCACCGCGCCATAGGCCAGCCGGTCGATGCCGTTGCCGATGGCGCCGCCGATGATCAGGCCGAGCGACGCCGTCGCCAGCTTGCTTTCCGCACGCGCCATCCAGATGGCGAGGGCGATCACCGCGACGGCCTTCACCGCCATCAGTCCATATTGCGCCAGCGTGCTCTCACTCTGCAGCCAGCCGAAGCTGATGCCGATGTTCCAGGCGAGGTAGAGGTCGAAGAACGGGGTGATCTTGACGGTGCCGCGGTTGGGCAGGTCGAACACGTACAGCAGCCACAGCTTGGAGGCCTGGTCGATGACCAGGGTGGCGAAGCCGGCGATGAGGCCGAGGCGGAGGCGGGGGGTCATGAGGTGAGCGCGATCATGCCAAGCAACTCGCGGCAAACACCGCTGTCGTCCCGGCGAACGCCGGGACCCATACCGCGTGATGTGTGTTGGCGGAGAAAGTCTGGGTCATCGTCCTTCGTCAACATGAACGCCGGTGGTTATGGGTCCCGGCGTTCGCCGGGACGACAGTTGTGGGTGTCGCGCGATCACGCGTCACATACCGACCCCGAGCGCCTTCCACTCGCGCAGCGCTTGCGCGTCGCGCGGGGAAACGTCCGGGTACTCAGGGTCGTCGCCGACGCTCTCCAGGATCTTCCAGGAGCGGGCGCATTTCTTGCCCACGGCCTTCTCGACGACGACCGCCACGCCCGGCACCGCATCGAGCCGGAACGCATCGGCCGGGGCGTCACCTTCGCGGACCTCGTAGTTCGAGGTGATGCAGACCTCGGCGAGATCGGTGTCGAACAAGGTGCCGAGCAGCGCGCGGTCGGCGACGTAGATGACCGGCGAGGCTTCGAGCGAGGAGCCGATGGTCTTGGCGGCGCGGGCGAGCTCCAACGCGCCGGTGACGACGCGCCTGACGTTGCGGATCGTCTCCCACTTCGCGGCGAGCGCATCGTCGCGGTATTGGTCCATCGCCTCCGGGAACAGCGTCAGATGCACCGACGGCTCTGCGTCGGGCCTGTACATCCGCCAGGCCTCGTCGGTGGTGAAGGACAGCACCGGCGCCAGCCATTTCAGGACGGCATCGCAGATCAGGTCGATCGCGGTCAGCGCCGCCTTGCGCGCCACCGACGACGGCGGGTCGCAATACAGCGTGTCCTTGCGGATGTCGAAATAGAACGCCGACAGCTCCGTGTTCATGAACGCAGCCAGGCTCGCGATCACGGTCTTGTAGTCGAACGCGGCGTAGGCGCGGCTGATGACCTCGGCCTGCTGCGAGAGCTGATGCAGCATCAAGCGCTCCAGCTCCGGCATGTCGGCAAACGCCACGGCGTCGCTGCGCTTGTAGTGATGCAGGGTGCCGAGCATCCAGCGGATGCTGTTGCGCAGCTTGCGGTAGGTCTCGATGGTGTTCTTGAGGATCTCCGGGCCGATGCGCTGGTCGTCGGCATAGTCGGTGGCGCAGACCCAGAGGCGCAGGATGTCGGCGCCGGACTCCTTGATCACCTTCTGCGGCTCGACGGTGTTGCCGAGCGACTTCGACATCTTGCGGCCGTTCTCGTCGAGCGTGAAGCCGTGCGTCAGCACCACGTCGTAAGGCGCGCGGCCGCGGGTGCCGCAGCTCTCCAGGAGCGACGAGTGGAACCAGCCGCGGTGCTGATCCGATCCTTCGAGATACATCACCGTGTCCCGGCCGCCGTCGACCTTGCGCCTGATGCCAGCGAGGCCGGGGAAGTGCACGGGGTCTTCGAGCACGAAGGCGTGGGTCGAGCCGGAATCGAACCAGACGTCGCAGATGTCGTCGACCTTGTTCCAGTCCTCGTTGGCGCGGGACCCGAGGAAGCGCTCGCGTGCGCCGTCGGCGTACCAGGCGTCGGCGCCTTCCTTGGCGAAGGCCTCAGTGATGCGCTTGTTGACCGTCTCGTCCTGCAGGATCTCGGCGGAGCCGTCGCCGGTCTCGCGCACGAACACCGCGATCGGTACGCCCCAGGCGCGCTGGCGCGAGATCACCCAATCCGGACGGTTGGCGATCATGCCGGTGATGCGGTTCTGGCCGGCGGCCGGCACCCATTGCGTGACCGAGATCGCGCGCAGCGCGCGGGCACGCAGCGAATCCCCGGACTTCGCCTGACCTTGGTCCGCGATGTCCTTGTCCATCGCGATGAACCATTGCGGCGTGTTGCGAAAGATCACCGGCTTCTTGGAGCGCCAGGAATGCGGGTACTGGTGCTTGAGCCGGCCGCGCGCGAGCAGCATGCCGGCATCCGTCAGCGCCTTGATGACGGCCTCGTTGGCGTCGCCCTTCTCGCCCTTGTCGTTGATGACGCGTTTTCCCGTGAAGCCCGGCGCGTGGTCGGTCAGCGCGCCGTTCTCGTCGACGGTGTAGGGGATGGTGGTCGCGATGCCCCGGCCGTCGAGCTCGCGCGCATGCGCCATCCAGACGTCGAAGTCCTCGCGGCCGTGGCCGGGCGCGGTGTGCACGAAGCCGGTGCCGGTGTCGTCGGTGACGTGGTCGCCGGGCAGCAGCGGGACGACGAAATTATAGCCGCCGGCGAGACCTTTCAGCGGATGGGCGCATTCGACGGCGTCGAGCGTGTCGCCGGGGATGTCGCGCAGCTTGTTGTAGCTCGTGACGCGCGCCTGCTTGAACACGCTGTCGGCCAGCGCGTCGGCCAGGATCAGCTTGTCACCGGTCTTGGCCCAATTGTCTGCCGGCGCGTCCGTGACCTCATAGAGGCCGTAGGCGATCTTCGGCGAGAACGAGATGGCGCGGTTGCCGGGCAGGGTCCAGGGCGTGGTGGTCCAGATCACCACCGAGGCGCCCGCGAGCGCGCCATGCGCCGGCGACGTCACCGGAAACTTCACCCACACCGTGTCGGACTGATAGTCCTCGTACTCGACCTCGGCCTCGGCGAGCGCGGTCTTCTCGACCACGCTCCACATCACCGGCTTCGAGCCGCGATACAGCGTGCCGTTGGCGGCGAACTTCATCAGCTCGCGGGCGATCTGCGCCTCGGCCGGATAGGTCATGGTGGCGTAGGGATGGTCCCAGTCGCCGATCACGCCGAGCCGCTTGAACTCCTCGCGCTGCACGTTGAGCCAGTGGTCGGCATAGGCGCGGCATTCCTTGCGGAACGCGACCATGGCGGCGGAGTCGCGGAAGTCGGGCTTGGTCTTGCCCTTCTTGCGGTAGTTCTCCTCCTCGATCTTCCACTCGATCGGCAGGCCGTGGCAATCCCAGCCCGGCACGTAGTTGGAATCGTGGCCGAGCATCTGCTGGCTCTTGGTCACGACGTCCTTGAGGATCTTGTTCAGCGCGTGCCCGATGTGGATGTTGCCGTTGGCATAGGGCGGGCCGTCGTGCAGGACGAATTTCGGCCTGTTCTTGGCGGTGTCGCGCAGCTTGCCGTAGAGGTCGATGTCGCTCCAGTATTTCAGGATCTCCGGCTCGCGCTGCGGCAGGCCGGCGCGCATCGGGAATTCCGTCTGCGGCAGATAGAGGGTCTTGGAATAGTCCTTGGCGTCGGATTTTTGGGCGTCGGGCTTTTGCGGCTTTTCGGACATCGTGATCTGGCTGGCTGAGAGATGAGGCGCTGAGACGCGATTTCGATCGCGGGCGGCGGAACGAGCAGAGACATCCCGGTCTTGCGCCGAGCTCAAAGCTCAGGCGGAAGCCGGGCCGCTAATGCCGATGATGCGCCGTATCAACATGGGGCCTCCTCATAGCAGCCGGACTGCGGAATCGCAAAGCGATCCTGCGGCAGCAACGCTGCGGGATCGTCGTTCAGCGTCATTCCGGGGCGATGCGCTAGCATCGAACCCGGAATCTCGAGATTCCGGGTTCAGCCCTGGCGGGCTGCCCGGAATGACGTCACCGATGGAGCAGGAGGATCAGCCGATCTCGCCGAGCCGGGGGAAAAGGCCGGGATGGGCCGCCAGCAAAGCGCGGGCCCTGGCGCTGTCGTCGTCCATCTGCCGGATCAGGGCCTCGATTGAGCTGAATTTGGCCTCCTCGCGGATGAAGCCGATGAAGGCGACGTCCAGGACCTCGCCATAGAGGCTGTCCTTGAAGTCGAACAGGAAGGTCTCGAGCAGCGGCGCGCCGTTGTCGAAGGTCGGCCGGCGGCCGAAATTGGCGACGCCGTCGATCAGCACCCGCTCAGCGCCGCGGCCGCGGCCGACCCGGACGGCATAGATGCCGTGGCGCAGCCCGCAATCGCGATCGAGCCGCATGTTGGCGGTGGGGTAGCCGAGATCGCGGCCGCGCTTCTCGCCGTGGATGACCTCGGAGCTCACGAACCAGGGGCCGCCGAGCATCGCGGTCGCCTCGCTGACCTGGCCCTCCGCCAGCGCTTCGCGGATCGCGGTGGAGGACACCGGCCGCTCGTCGATGTCGACATGGGCCTGGATGTCGACCTCGATGCCGAGCTTGGGGGCCTCGTTGGCGAGCAGGCTGGGCGAGCCGACGCGGCCCTTGCCGAAATGAAAGTCGTAGCCGACCGCGATTCCGGCGATCCCGAGCCGCCCGATCAGGTCATGGTGAATGAAATCCTGCGCCGAGGTCTGGGCGCGGCCCTTGTCGAAGGCCATGACCACGGCGCCGGCAAGGCCGGTTCCGGCCAGGAGTCGCAGCTTGGCGGTCTCGTCGGTCAGGCGGAACTGCGGGGTATTGGGGCTGAAGAAGCGCCGCGGATGCGGCTCGAAGGTCAGCGCCAGCGCCGGGCGCCCCTTGGCCTTGCCCATCTCGATGGCCGCCTCGATCACGGCCCGGTGACCGAGATGGACGCCGTCGAAATTGCCCATGGCCACCACCGCGCCCTTGAGGATGTCCGACGGCGGGGTGGAATCGCGGATGATCTTGAAATCGGGCATGTGACGGAAATATCTCGCGGATTTCGGTGGGCTACCGGCGGACGGTGGTTGCCGTGACGGTGGGCGGCCGGCCCCGCGAAGTCAAGCCGAAGGGGTTCCTCCGCTCATGCAGCGCAGCAATAGCGACATGCAGCCGCAGCGCAGTTAACGCGCTGTTTAACGGCTGATGCTACTGCTGAAAGCGGATGGCGGGGTCGGTTACGACCCGTGCCGCATGAGCTTTTTTGTAACAGTCTGCGCGTTGTGTTCGCGTCTGGGGGAGTCAAGATGGCGGTTGATTTGACGATGCCGGTGCTCGTCGTCGACGATTACAGCACCATGATCCGTATCATCAGGAATCTTCTCAAGCAGATCGGTTTCGAGGACATCGACGATGCCAGCGACGGCTCGATGGCCCTCAACAAGATGCGCGCCAAGAAATACGGCCTCGTGATCTCCGACTGGAACATGGAGCCGATGACCGGCTACGACCTGCTCCGCGAGGTCCGCGCCGATCCGAACCTGGCGACCACGCCGTTCATCATGATCACGGCGGAATCCAAGACCGAGAACGTGATCGCGGCCAAGAAGGCCGGCGTGAACAACTACATCGTCAAGCCGTTCAATGCCGCGACCTTGAAGACCAAGATCGACGCGGTGTTTCCGGACATGGCGACGGCCTGACGCCCGCCTGATCCACTCCAACGAAAGACGCCCGGCACTCGGCCGGGCGTTTTGCGTTTCAGGATCCGTTCACCACTTCAATTCGCGCATCAGGGCGCGCGGCGGATGGCCGAACAGCTCCTTGATCGAGGCCGGGTCGAGCTGCTCGACGCCGGCGAACTCCTCGGAATGGATGCCGCGGGTCACGAACAGGCAGTCGATGCCGAAGCCGTGCGCGCCGGCGAGATCGGTGCGGACGGAATCGCCGATCGCCAGCACCTCCTCGCGCGCGACCGGCCGGCCGGCGTGCTGCTCGGCCAGCATCATGGCTCGCTCGTAGATTGGCCGGTGCGGCTTGCCGTAGAAGATCACCTCGCCGCCGAGCTCGCGATAGAGCTCGGCGATGGCGCCGGCGCAGTAGATCAGCCGGTCGCCGCGCTCGACCACGATGTCCGGATTGGCGCAGATCAGCGGCAGCTTGCGCTCGCGGGCGCGCAGCAGCATCGGCCGGTAGTCCTCGGCGGTCTCGGTCTCGTCGTCGTAGAGGCCGGTGCAGATGATGTAGGACGCTTCTTCGAGCGGCGACAGCGCCAGGTCGAGACCGCGATGAATGGAATTGTCGCGCTCGGGGCCGAGCCAGAACACCTTGCCGCCGGGATGATCGGCCACGTAGTGGCGGGTCAGGTCGCCGGAGGAGACGATGGCGCTGTAGACCTCGTCGGCGACGCCGAGCTTGCGCAACTGGCGCTGGACCGAATCGGCCGGCCGGGGTGCGTTGGTAATCAGGATCACCGTACCGCCCTGGCGGCGAAAGTGGTGCAGCGCGTCGCAGGCGTCGGGGAAGGACTCCAGCCCGTTATGGACCACGCCCCAGATGTCGCTCAGCAGCACCTGCTTGCGGCCGACCAGATCGCGCAGCCGCTCTTCGAAGCGGAGAACGGTCATGGCAGCCGGCTGATCTCAGAGGGTCCCGGCGGCACGGCGGGCGAGCGCGGCATTGCCGCTGCGCGTCGGAGCATTGCTGTGTGACGCGTCGAGAGAGGTGGTGCCGGCGGCATTGGGGTCCTGAATCTTGATGTCCTGCCCGCCCGATGGGCCGGCGGCGGCCTCGCCGGTAGCAGATGCGCCCTCGGGTCGCAATGGGCGGGGCGGCGCGAACAGGAAGCCCTGGCCGAAGCGGACGTCGTAGTCGAGCAGGTCGACGACGCTGTTCTCGCCTTCGATCCGCTCGGCGATCAGGTCGATGCCGAAGCGGCCGAGCAGATCGGAGAGATCGGTCGGGTGAATGTCGGAGGCCGAGCTCTGCTTCGGGTCGAGCAGCAGCGCGGCCGGGACCTTGATGAAGCGGACTCCGCGATCGGCGAGCTCGCGCGGCTCGAACCGGAGGTCGGTGACATGGTCGATCGAGAAGCGGTAGCCGCGCTGTGCCAGGGCCGCGAGATGCTCGGTCCCGGTCGGACCGAGGCTGCGCAAGGTCGACTGCTTGAATTCGAGCACGAAGGACGGCGCGAGGGCGCGATTCGCTTCGAGGAAATCGAGGCATTGTGAAAAGTTTGCAGGGCTGCTGAGGGTCGCCGAGGAGATGTTGCAGAAGATGCCGACGTCCTTATTGCGAACCATCAGGCGGCGCAGCACCTGGACGCAGCGAAGCAGAACCATGTGGTCGATGCGCCCGACCAGGCCGGCGGCTTCCGCGATGCCGATGAAGTCCTCGGCCGCGACCACCTGGTCGCGCTCGTCGCGAAGCCTGGTCACCGCCTCGTAGAAGCGCACCTTGCGCTGTGGCAGCGTCACCAGCGGCTGCAGATAGATGTCGAGGCGGTTGTCCTCAATCGCGCCTTTGACGGCGGCGAGGATCTGCGGCTGGCTGCGCGGCACGGCCGTGGCCGCCGGGGCCTGCGGTTTGGGCGGCAGGGGGGCGGCAGCCGGTGCCGCGCTGAACGTGCCGGAGGTCTCGGCCACCTTCTGCTCGACGCCGCGGGACGGCACCGCGTTCATCTCGAGCGCGCCGCTGGAGGAAGCGGCGGCCGGGAGCGGGCGATCGGCGTCGCGAACCGTGCCGGCCCCAGCTCCCGGCGGTGTTGCCGGCGGGATGGCCGCGATCAGGTCCTCGTGCTGGGCCACGGTGACGGCGAGCTGCTTCATCAGTCCGCCGAGCTCGTTGATCTCGCCGATGACCCCCTGCAGGCGATCGGCGCTGACCGAGCTCGACGACACGATGCGTCCCTCCACCGCCGACAGGCGGCGGCCGAACTCGGCGACCTGACGCGCGAGGTCGGCGGTGCCGCGCGACAGATCGGCGATCTGGCTGCCGATATCGGTGCGGTCGCGCAGTCGCATCGACACGGCATTGTAGAGAATCAGGAACGTCAGTGCGGCGAGCGCGACGATCGCGGATTCCGAGCCACTGATACCGGCCACCGAATACAGGATCAGGCCGAGCGAGGCCGCGACCAGAACCATACAAATGGCAACGAAAATCGTGGAGATACGGATCATGCTTGGCGACGCTCCCAACCGAACGCAACCTTAGCACTTCTGTTGATTCGCGAGGATAGTGGGCGGGATTCAAATACCGGGAGACGCCGATGATTTCTCGTCTGCGTGTCATTTACGCAAGTTCACGCGGGAAAGCGGAGTGTCATCGTAGTGTTGCCGATCCGTAGAACACCGGGGGAAGCGCTTCGCGGATTCCAGACATGTTTAGACATGCGCGCGGTGCCATGAGCTGATCAACGCGTGTTGCTGAGCAGCTCAATTGAGCCGGTGATTCTTCGATGTCCATCGAACCGCGCCTGCCGCTGTCCGGGCAGGCTCACGTGCTGCGGTGACGTCTGCGCAGGGCGGCCACGCCGAGCAGGAGTGCCGCAACGGCGACACCGACGGGCACGTTGATCCGTCCGCGTGCGCCCGCAACTCCGCTCGCGTGATTCGTGGAGGTCGATGACGGTGCCAAGGGGATGGTGTCGGGATCGATCTCGTCCGCGTCGGGTTCCCGGGCCACGGGCGCTGCGATCGCCACGCGCAGCCGGCTGGAGAGCGACGGATAGTGCGGCGAAGGGCTGCGGAGCTTCACTGCCGCGACGATCGCGCAGATCGCCGCCAGCGCGACCAGGATCCCGCCGACCACCGCGAACGCGGTGAACAGGCCGTAGGTCATTTCCACCCAGCGGAACAGCGCGGTCAATCCGACGATGCAGGCGGCGATCAGGAAGATGCCCGCGGTGGCGAACAGCCCGGCGGCGACGGCGTAGGACGTCACCGTTCCGGTGGCCTGCCGGGCGCGATCCCGAATGTAGGATTGGGTGGCGCGCTTGACGCGGTTGAGCCTCTGTTCGAGCCCCAATCGCAGCAGCTCTCCTGGCGGTGCAAGCATGCGCGTCCTCCGACAATCCGCTCGCCGCGCGCAAACCGCCGGCTCGCGACATGAACGTGGAGGATTTGCGAAGGTTCCCGGCAATCAGGCGTGCCGTTCTGCGGCAATCCTTGCTGGGCAAGCTATTTGCGATCGGGGATGCTCTCCCGCACGCCGGGTAGGAGCGGACTTCATAAGGTGATGGCGGCACATGACCGATGCGGAGCCAGAGCGAGACCGTATGAATAGCTATGCCAACCAACGTTATTCCGGGGCAAGGCCGCAGGCCTTGAACCCGGAATCCCGATATTGTCTCGCGTCCCTTCCCAACAAGTACGAGATTCCGGGTTCAATCGCCAACGCGTGGCCGCGTTGACGATTGCCCCGGAATGACCGCTGCTGGGAAGCAGTCCAGATAAGGAAATGGCGGCCACCGGGGCCGCCATTGTTGTTGGCTGACGATGTCCGCGCGCGGCTTACGCCACGGCCTTGATGACCTTGCCGACCTTCTCGATGATTTCGCCGACCTGATCCTCGCTGACGATCAGCGGCGGGGTCAGCGCCAGCGTGTCACCGGCGATGCGCAGCATCAGGTCGTTGTTGTGGAAGGCGGTCTCCATCGCGGAGTAGCCGCGCTTGCCAGCCGCGTCGGGCAGCGGCGCGAGGTCGATGCCGGCGGTGAGACCAACCGTGCGGATGTCCAGCACGTTGGGCAGGCCCTTGAGCGACATCACGGCGTCGGCGAATTTCGGCTCGATCGCGCGGGCGTACTCGAACAGCTTGTCGTCGCGATAGATGTCGAGCGTGGCGAGGCCGGCCGCGCAGGCGATCGGATGCGCCGAATAGGTGTAGCCGTGGGTGAACTCCACCATGTGCTCGGGGCCGCTCATGAAGGCGTCGTGGATGGTGTCGCGCACCAGCACGCCGCCCATCGGTGCCGCGCCATTGGTGACGCCCTTGGCGAAGGTGAGAAGGTCAGGCGTCACGCCGTAGCGCTCGGCGGCGAAGGCGTAGCCGAGGCGGCCGAAGCCGGTGATGACCTCGTCGAAGATCAGCAGGATGCCGTGCTTCTGGGTGATCTCGCGCAGCCGCTTGAGATAGCCCTTCGGCGCCGGGATCACGCCGGTCGAGCCGGCCATCGGCTCGACGATCACGGCGGCGATGGTGTTGGCGCCGTGCAGGTTGACGAGGTTCTCGAGCTCGTCGGCGAAGTGCGCGCCATACTCCGGCTCGCCCTTGGTGAAGGCCTGCTTCTCGCGGTCATAGGTCGCCGGGATGTGGTCGACGCCGGTCAGCAAGGTGCCGAACAGCTTGCGGTTGTTGACGATGCCGCCGACCGAGGTACCGCCGAAGCCGACGCCGTGATAGCCGCGGACGCGGCCGATCAGGCGGGTGCGGCTGCCCTGGCCGTTGATCTGGTGATAGGCGAGCGCCATCTTCAGCGCGGTGTCGGCTGCCTCCGAGCCGGAGTTGCAGAAGAACACGTGGTCGAGGCCGGCGGGCGCGAGATCAGCGATGCGGTTGGCCAGCTCGAACGCCTGGGGAATGCCGAACTGGAACGGCGGTGCGTAGTCGAGCGCCGCGGCCTGCTGGCCGATCGCCTCGGCGATCTGGCTGCGGCCGTGACCGGCGTTGCAGCACCACATGCCGGCGGCGGCGTCGATGATCTTGCGGCCATCGACGGTGATGTAGTGCATGTCCTTGGCACCGGCGAGCAGGCGCGGGTTCTTCTTGAAGGCGCGGTTCGCGGTGAACGGCATCCAATGCGCGGCAAGATCATTCGGAACGGTGACGGCGGGGCGGGGGCTCTTGTCCAGCATGGGGACCTCTCGGACGGTTGTGCGACGGCGGCAGCATGATCCGGAAAGGTGGCGAACCGGTGCCAGAAAAGCTTGCCGAAACGGATCGTGCTTGATGGGCCTGAATGCGTGCGCCGACGTTGTCAGCCGCTGATCCGGGCCGCCGCCAAGCTATCAGCTTCGCGGACGGACGGAAATGTCAAAGGTCCAGCGTTCCCGCTGCCCTGGTGAGCGGATTCTGCACGGCAGCAGCAGATTGTGCCGCATATTGGAAGTCGCTGCGTCATTTCGCGCCAACCGGGCCGGTGTGCCTCGGGCAGCCGCGTCTCAGACGAGATCGCGCGCGGTGATCCAGAACACCTCGCCCTCGGAGTCCTCGGTGTCGAGCCAGAGCAGCGGCAGGTCGGGATAGGCCGCCTCGATCTGCGGACGGTCGCGTCCGACCTCGCACAGCAACCCTCCCTCCGCAGTCAGGTGGTCGCGCGCCTGGCTGAGGATGCGATGGATGATGTCGAGCCCATCGGTGCCGCCGTCGAAGGCCAGCGCCGGCTCGGCGCGGCATTCCCGAGGCAGGCCGGCCATGCCCTCGGCGTCGACATAGGGCGGGTTGGTGATGATGAGATCGTAACGGCGCTGGCTGAGCGGTGCGAACAGGTCACCGCGGTGCAGCGAGATGCGCTCGCCGAGGTCGTAGTCGGCGACGTTCTTCGCCGCAACGGCGAGCGCATCCTTGGAGATGTCGACGGCGTCGATCACCGCATTGGGGAAGTGGCGGCTGGCCAGGATCGCCAGGCACCCAGAGCCGGTGCAGAGGTCCAGCACGCTGTCCACGGCCAGCGGATCGTCGATCAGCGAGGTGCCGTCGGCTTCGGCGCCGCCGAAATGCGTCTCCAGCAGCTCGCCGATGAACGAGCGCGGCACGATGACGCGCTCGTCGACGTAGAACGGCAGGCCGCGCATGTAGACCTTGTTGACCAGATAGGCCGCCGGCTTCCTCGTGGTGATTCGCGCCGTGATCAGGTCGAGGATCGTCTTGCCTTCGGCCGCGGTGACCCGGGCCGTGACGAAGCTCTCGAACTGATCGGGGCGCAGATGCAGCGCCTCGCCGATCAGGAAGGCGGCCTCCGACACCGGATCGGTGGTGCCGTGCGCAAACACCAGATCGGCGTTCTGGAAGCAGCTCACCGCGTAGCGCAGGTAGTCGAGCAGGCTCGCCAGCTCGCCCGCATTGACCCTCGGCAGCCTCAGTGCCGCCGCCTTGCGCGGCGCTGCCGTCTTGACCTTCTTCGCCATCACGACTTCCAGCGCGCCGCGGCGGCATCGTCGTGGCTCTTGGCCTCGACCCAGCTGCCGCCGTTCTCGGTTTCCTCGCGCTTCCAGAACGGCGCGTTGGTCTTGAGATAATCCATCAGGAACTCAGCCGCCTCGAACGCCGCCTGACGGTGGCTGGATGCGGTCACCACCAGCACGATGTTCTCGCCCGGCCGTATCCGGCCGAAGCGGTGAATCACGGTCATGCCCTGCAGCGGCCAGCGCGCCATCGCCTGCTCGGCATGGCGCATGATCTCGGCTTCCGCCATCCCTGGATAGTGCTCGAGCGTCAGTGCGCTGATCGGCGTGTCATGGTCGTTGCCGCGGCACAGGCCGGAGAAGCTGACGACGGCGCCGATGTCGGTGCGGCCATGGCTGAGGGCTGCGATCTCGGCCGCGGTGTCGAAATCCTCTTGCTGCACGCGGACGGTGACGATCGCGGTCATGGACAGATATTCCGTTACGTCAGCCGCCGGTCATCGGCGGGAAGAACGCGATCTCGCGGGCGCCGGCGATGGCCGCATCCGGCTGCACATGGGTCTGGTCGATCGCGGTGCGGATCACCTTCGGCCTCTCGAACGCATAGGCGTAGCCCTCGCCGCGCGTGCTGAGCCAGGCGATCAGCTCGCTGACCGTGCGCACGTCTGCCGGCGGCTCGATCGTCTCCTCGGCCTTGCCGACGCGCTCGCGCACCCAGGCGAAATACTTCACCTTCATCGCGAGTCCGCCTCGATGAGATGGTGAATGCCGGCGCGGAAATAGTCGTAGCCGGTGTAGATGGTGAAGACCGCCGACAAGCCGAGCAGCCAAATTCCGATCCCGCTCACGATCGGGCCAACGGCCGTCGAGATCTGGGCGACCGCCGTATCGCCGGCCTCGCCCGCGAGCAGGAAGCCGATTGCCACCAGTTGCATCGTGGTCTTCCATTTGGCGACCTTGGTCACCGGCACCGAGACGCGCAGCGCGGCGAGATATTCGCGCAGGCCCGACACCAGGATCTCGCGGCACAGGATCACGATGGCCGCCCACAGCGACCAGTTCTGGATGGTGCTGTCGGCGGCCAGCATCAGCAGGCAGGAGGCGACCAGAAGCTTGTCGGCGATCGGATCGAGCATACGGCCGAATGCCGATTGCTGGTTCCAGATCCGCGCGAAATGACCGTCGAGATAGTCGGTGATCCCAGCTGCAATGAACACTGCGACGGCGACCCAGCGGAGCCACAAAGGATACATCCAGACCGACTGCGCGTAGATGCAACCGACCACGACCGGTATCGCGGCGATGCGCGTATAGGTCAGGATGTTCGGCAGGGACGTCGACGTCTTGCTGGGCACGCGTGTGGTCGCAATATTCATCCGGTGTACCAATACTGCCGCGGTTCGGACGTCAACCTCCGAGCCGAGCCGCTTCGGCAGGATGACGCAGATATGACGCGAATCGCAACGAAGTCTTGCGGAGATAGGAACTCTTGCGCATGCGGCAACGCGACCCGCAACGCTTCATTAAGCAACCGGACGCGGTCGCGCCAGTGCGCAGATCGGCGGGCGCGACGCACGGCTGGGACCTTGTTGCGGTGCAGTGACGGCTGCGCGAAGGCTTGAGCGAAAGCCTCAGATCGCCTCCGCGCCATGCACCGCGCACCAATGCGCCTGGCGTTCCGCGAACACGCGGTCGCGGACATAGCCCAGCGTCTCCTCGTCCAGGGTCTCGATGACGTCCAGGCTGAACGCCTCCGCGCCGTGGGCGGTCCAGGCCGCCTGCAGGCCGCCGCGGCGATGGCCGCCCTGGCGCAGGGTGAACCAGAGGCGGTTCTGGATCTTGTCGAGGTCCGGCGCGCAGCCGATCCAGCGCTCGCCGGTGGCGGCGCAGGTCACGGCGAAGATGCCGGCGGGGGTCTTGCGTTCCTTGTAGGCGGCCACAGCCGCCTTGCGCTGGTCGGGGGTCATGGTGGGGCTCCACTTTAACCTGGGTAATTAGCGTAGATTTTTATCCGGGTAAATTGTTTTTGCCGACAGCCTGCCAACTCGTCGTTTTTTTGCTGTCCCGGCTTTCACATGGTGAGCACGACGCGGCGGGTGGCATCATCCCTGGCCCAATTGCGTTCGATCGCGTTCAGCGGGATCGGATCGGCCGCGATCTCGAGCCGGGCAGGGATGGCCGCCTGCAACAACTCACCGGTGAGCGCGATCAGACGCTCGAGCGGAATGCTGCCGATGCCGCTGCCCATCAATTCGATGGCTGATGCGCGCAGCACCGCGCTCGGCAGGGTGATGTCGCCGCTGCTGATGGAGCCGATCTGGACGAATCGGATCGGTCTCGCCTCCGCGCCCGCCTTGGCCGCTGCCATCAGCAGCCGCTCGGCGCTGGCGCCCCAGAGATAGTCGAGCACGACGTCGACACCCCCGGCGAAATGGGGCTTGAAACGTTCCTCCAGCGCGTCGCCATCGCCGACCAGCGGAATGACCGCGTCGGCGCCGAGCGCGGTCAGGGATTGCAGCGTCGCGGCGTTGCGCCCGGTCGCGATCACCTTGGCCGCACCGAGATGCTTGGCGATCTGAACCGCGAGCCGACCGGACGTTCCAGTGGCGCCATTGATCAGCACGGTGTCGCCGGCGCGGAGGTGTGCGCGCTCGCGCAGCGCCGCCCAGGACGACAGGCCAGGATTGGCGATTGCCGCCGCGGTGACGTCATCGAGATCATCGGGCAAGGCGAGGCATCGCGCCTTCGGCACCACCGTCTTTTCGGCCATGCCGCCATGGGGGGCCCTGGGAAGCACGAAGTAGACCCGGCTGCCGTCCTCACAGCGGCCGACGCCATCGATCCCAGCCACAAAGGGAAACGCGCCGGTTGAGCTGTAGTGCGTGCCGGAGGCGCGGGCCTTGGTGATCTGGCTGATCGCTGCGGCGGTCACGGTGATCAGATGCTCGTCAGGAGCAGCGATCGGGTTGGCGAAATCGGCGTAGACCGGCGGCTGCCCGGCTTTCTGGACAATAGCGGCTTTCATGGTGGAGCTCCGGATTATATGTGTATAATGCACATATATCCGGAGGGGTTGATGTCGCCAAGGAATAATGTGCAAAATACACATATAAGTGAGCAACTCCGCGTCCTGCACGGGGCGCTGCTCGACATTGTGGCCGTGATGAACCGGCCGCAGCGCGACGAGGCGCTGATCAGGGAAGCCGGCATCGCGCTCGACCGCGCGCTGTTTCCGCTGCTGGTCGGAATCGAGCGATTTGGCCCGATCGGTGTGGTCGAGATGGCGGATCGGGTCGGGCGCGACTACACCACCGTCAGCCGCCAGGTCGCCAAGCTCGAGAGCCTCGGGCTGGTGGCACGCCAGGCCAGCGCCGCGGACCGGCGGGTGCGCGAGGCGGTGATCACGCCGAAGGGCAAGGCCATGACCGACCTCGTCGACGCTGCGCGCGAGCGGATCGGCCGCGCCATCTTCGAAAGCTGGGAGATCCGCGATGTGGATGAGCTGGTGCGGCTGATGCGGAAGTTCGCCGATGCGGTGAAGCAGGAGCCGCCGGCTGCGGCTTGAGCCGCGATCGGCTCAGCTCGCGTTGCTGTGAAAATACTCGAAAATCTTCCGCGCGCTTTCGGCGCTCACGCCCGGCACCTTGCCGAGATCGGCGATCGAGGCGCGTTCGATCTCTTTCAAGGTGCCGAAATGGTGCAGCAGCGCGCGCTTGCGCGACGGGCCGATGCCGGGGATCTCCTGCAGGCCGGCCTCGCGGATGTCCTTCTTGCGCAGCTTGCGGTGTGAGCCGATGACGAAGCGATGCGCCTCGTCGCGCAGCCGCTGGATGAAATACAGCACGGGATCGCGCGGCTCGAGCTTGATCGCCTCGCGCTCGGGGATGAACAGCGTCTCGCGGCCGGCGTCACGGTCGGGGCCCTTGGCGACCGACATCAGCGCGACATTGGTGACGCCGAGCTCGGTGAAGATCTCGCGGACGGCATTGAGCTGGCCGCGGCCGCCGTCGATGATGACGAGATCCGGCCATTGCGGCACGTCGTCCTCCTTGGCCGCGCGGGCGACATCCTTCTCCGACGGTGACACCAGCCGCTTGAAGCGGCGCTGCAGCACCTCCTTCATCATCGCGTAGTCGTCGCCGGGCGTCAGCCCTTCCGACTTGATGTTGAACTTGCGGTACTGGTTCTTCATGAAGCCGTCGGGGCCGGCGACAATCATCGCGCCGACCGCGTTGGTGCCCTGGATGTGGCTGTTGTCGTAGACCTCGATGCGCTTCGGGACCTGCGGCAGGCCGAGCGTCGTCGTCATCGCCTCCAAGAGCCGGCTCTGCGTTGCGGTGTCCGCGAGCTTGCGGCCCAGCGCCTCGCGCGCATTGGTCAGCGCATGGATGACGAGGTCCTTCTTCTCGCCGCGCTTCGGGCAGGACACCTCGACCTTGTGGCCGGCCTTGACGCACAGCGCCTCGGCGAGCAACTCGGCTTCCTCGATCTCGTGCGACAGCAGGATCAGCTTCGGCGGCGGCTTGTCGTCGTAGAACTGCGTGATGAACGCCGACAGCACCTCCTCCGGCAGATAGCTCTTCTCCGCGCGCGGGAAGTAGGCGCGGTTGCCCCAGTTCTGCCCGGTGCGGAAGAAGAACACCTCGACGCAGGAATAGCCGCCCTCCTGGTGGATGGCGAACACGTCGGCTTCCTCGACCGTGCGCGGGTTGATGCCCTGCTGCGAGGAGATCGCCGACAGCGCCGCGAGGCGGTCGCGATAGACGGCGGCAGTCTCGAATTCGAGCTCGCCTGACGCCTTCTCCATTTCGGCCGCCAGCAGCGCCTTCACCGCCTGGCTGCGTCCGGACAGGAAGTCGGTCGCCTCGCGCACCAGCTCGGTGTAGCCGGGGAAGTCGATCTCCTGGGTGCAGGGCCCGGCGCAGCGGCGGATCTGGTGCAGCAGGCAGGGGCGGGTGCGGCTCTCGAAGAACGAGTCGGTGCAGGAGCGGATCAGGAAGGCGCGCTGCAGCGCCGTGATGGTGCGGTTGACGGCACCGGCCGAGGCGAACGGACCGAAATAGCGCCCCGGCCTGGACTGCGCGCCGCGGTGCTTGAGGATCTGCGGCGCCCAATGGTCGCCGGTGATGAGAATATAGGGAAACGACTTGTCGTCGCGCAGCTGCACGTTGAAGCGCGGCTTGAGCTGCTTGATGAGGTTCGCCTCCAGCAGCAGCGCCTCGGTCTCCGTGGTGGTGGAGACGATCTCGACCGTCACGGTGGCTGCGATCATGCGCAGGATGCGCGCCGGCAGCGGCGCGTTGGCACGCGCATAGGACGACAAGCGCTTTTTGACGTTCTTGGCCTTGCCGACATAGAGCACGTCGTGCGCCGCGTTGAGCATGCGGTAGACGCCCGGCGAGGTCGGCGCCAGCCGCACCGCGTTCTCGATCGCCGCGTGGCCGATCGCAAGCGGACCTTCGCCGACCGCCTCCAGGCTCTCCTCGGCCAGCTCCGGCAGCCGGCCGTCATCGTCCTCGTCCGCAGCCGATGCGGCGGGATCGAGGTCGGGCGTGTCGATGGTCTCGGGCGGCAGGTCGGCCGCGCCACGCCGGCTCGGGGGCGCCGGCGCCTTGGGTGGATCGGAGCTGTGGGTGGTCATGTCCGCAAACTAAGCGCTGCCGCGCCGTCTCGCCAGCTTGCGATGGCGCCATGCACAGGGCAGGGCGGTAACGCTTCGTTAAGCACGTTAATGGCCGGGTAACCCGGCTTAACAACGGCTTAACCTAAAACTCTCGATAAATGCTCACGAAAGAAGCGAGAGTTCCGTAACCACGCCGGCCCGCGCACCACAGTCGCGCGGCGCAGGCTCCGGCGGGTGACGGCGAGTGGCGTGGAGTGAGCGATGAACAGGTTCTTGGTCGGTGCTGCCGCCGCGGCGGGCTTGGGCGCGGCGGCTCTCGGATCGGTCTCGGCCCAGGCGGCGGATCTCGGCTACGGGCGCGGCGCGCCCTATACCGTGAACCAGCCCCTCAACGCCTACAGCTGGGCCGGGCCCTACCTCGGCGGCACGCTGGGCTATGAATGGGGCACCGTCGGCAACAACCCGACCAAGCCGTCCGGTCTCACCGGCGGCCTGACCGCGGGTTACAATTGGCAGAACGGCCCGTGGGTGTTCGGCGCCGAGGGCGACATCAACCTGACCGGCGCCAATGACACCTTCGCCCCGTGGAAGTTCTCGAACCCGTGGTTCGGCACATTGCGCGGCCGCGCCGGCTACGCCTTCAACAACATCCTGTTCTACGGCACCGGCGGCCTCGCCTTTGGCGGCCTGCGCGCCGAGACCTTCGGTCTTTCGGAATCGCACACCACGGTGGGCTGGACGCTCGGTGCCGGCACCGAGTTCGGCCTGGCACAGAACTGGACCGCCAAGATCGAGTATCTCTACGTCGATCTCGACAGCAGCAATTTCGTGATCACGGGGGCGAAGAACGACTATCGGTTTGGAATTGTGCGCGCAGGCATCAACTTCCACTTCTGATGGCAACGAGGGAATAGGAAGAAGAAACGTCCAACGACAACCTCCCGGCCGCTCGCGCGGCCGGGATTTTTTTTGTCGGAGCGCTCTGTGCAATCTGGCAGGCGCGCATCATTGCGCGCGGCCTGCACGTACGAGCCGGCAATGCTGTGCACGCGAGCAGGCGCTGCCGACAGCTTCCAAACCAACGAAGGGGTGGCGTCGAGGCGCGCCCGGCTGCAATCATGCCGGCGCGTGAACCACCGCCAGGCGGGCTCGCCCTAAGACGACAGCACCAAGTTGACCGCTTTCGGGCCCTTGCCCTTCTTGTCCGGCTCGACCTCGAAGCTGATCCGCTGTCCTTCGGTCAGGTCCTTCAGGCCCGCGCGCTCCACCGCCGTGATGTGCACGAACACGTCGCGTCCACCGTCGTCCGGCTTGATGAAGCCGTAGCCGCGTTCACCGTTGAAGAACTTGACCGTCCCAGTCATGGCCATCGGGAAACTCCTCCCCCGCAATGCTTCCTCCACTGCGCGCCCTGCGCAGCGTCCGACCGGACATCACTTTGATCGGAAAGCGTTGGCCACCTTAACGCCCAGCGCTCGCCGCGCCGGATCGCCGGATCTTGTTAGGCCTTGATCACCCCGCCGCAACCATTCGCGGAAGCGGAACGTAAAGCCAGTCTTACAATCGGACACAATAATACGGTTCCGCGCCGATTGACTACGGCTTTTCGACCAGTCGCCGTTTCAAGCTTTGGGGAATTCGAGTCGGAAGCGCGCCGCGCCGCCCTGGCCGAGGGGCTTCTGCAGTTCCTGTAGGATGAGCTTCAGCTCGTCATGTAATGTCCAGGGCGGGTTGACGATCAGCAGCCCGGTCGAGGTCAGCGCCTCGCCTTCGATCTGCGGCGCAACACTGAACTCGATCCGCAGCACCTTGCCCGGCGGCTTGGCCGCGGCTGCGAGCGCCGCGACACGATCGCTCAGCTCTTCCGTCGCACGCCGGCTCTTGGCGGGATACCACAGCACGTAGATACCGGTGGTCCACTTCGCGAAGGCCGCGGCGAAGCGATCGGCGAGCCGCTCGAACTCATCCTTCGCCTCGAACGCCGGATCGATCAGCACCACGCCCCGGCGCTCGTTCGGCGGCACGAAGGCGGGCAGGGCGACCCAGCCGTCGAGATCAACGACACGGGCCTGAGTGTCGCGGCGCAACTGATCGATCAACTGCTTGCGGGGGATCGGCGCGAGCTCGCACAGGGTCATGCGGTCCTGCGGCCGCAGCAGCGCGCGCGCGATCAGCGGCGAGCCGGGATAGGCGACCAGCTCGGCCTTGGGATTGAACGATCGGACGATATCCAGATAGGGCTGGACCAGCGCATAGGCCTGATCGGACAGCCGCGCCTGCAGCACGCGGGCGATGCCGGTGAGGTACTCGCCGCTGCGCGTCGCCTCGTCGCCGGTGAGGTCATACAGGCCGGCGCCGGCATGGGTGTCGATCACCCGGAACGCGGCGGGCTTTTCCTGGAGGTAGACCAGGATGCGCGTCAGCACGATGTGCTTGATGACGTCGGCGAAGCCGCCGGCGTGGAAGGCGTGTCGGTAGTTCATGCCATCCGGGTTACGCCGTTCCGCGTCAAAAGGGTACCCCGTCGATGCGCAGGACGCCCTCCGGAGAGCCGCGGATGAGCGCCGCCGCAAGAGGCGCCGCAGGCCGACGCGCTGCGTCGCCCGATTTGCAGCCGCTAGCCGCCGCGGACGGGCGGCATGTTGACCTCGTCGCGCCGGCAGGCCTGCCGGTCGATCTCGTCGCAGTTGCGAAACTCCAGATCCTTCGACAGACAGATCCGGACCTCGCTCAGCCTGGTGCGATTACAGGTGACGGCAATGCCCGATGTCGTGAGCTTGGGGTTGGCCTTGATGAAGGCCTCCTCGACCGCCGCGGGCGCCACCGTCTTGGCCTCCGCGAGATCGAGGAATTCCGGGGGGATCTTGATGGCGGCGCGGGCTTTGCGGATGGCTTCGAAATAGGCCTTCGCCGACACGCCGGCGCAGGTGCCGTGCTTGTCCCACTCGTTGTAGATCAGGCCCGGCGCCGGCATCAGGTCGAGCATCGAGGTCATGAGGTTGCGCGGCAGGCGCGGCGCCGGCTGCTCGCAATATTCGGGGTAGCCGTTCTCGTATTGCGGCCACAGCCCGTGCACGACGAACGAATAGGGTCGGCCGCTGCACTGCTGGGACCGGTTGCCGCGGCCGCCGCGCTCCTCGGCTTCGGCGCAGTACGAGGGCGACCACGACAACGAGAGAACGTAGAAGTCGAACGCGCCCGGCGCATTCTGGCGGCGGTCCTGCGCCTCGGCGGCGCCAGCCGTGAGCACGCCGAGCAAGAGGGCAAAGCAGGCGATCGTTCTGGACAACAGGACGGCAGGTCGGCACAGGCAATCGAACATGGCGTACTCCCCGGACAATACTAGGAGCCTACCAGCGCGCTGGAACATTTCAAGAACAAAAATGGCTGCCCCGAGGCAGCCATTCGTCAGCCGGCCGCCCGCGCGAGCGGCCGATACGCCGGGAAAGGCGAATCAGGGCTTGGCGGCGCGGCAGGCCGGATTGAAGGCCCAGTTGCGATCGAGGCCGACGACGCAGAACTCGACGCCCTGGTCATAGCCGGCGAAGCCGCCATCCTCGATGATCGAGAAGTTGACGGTGCGCGCCTTGCCGTCGCTGATCATCACGCTGCCGGTGCAGAAGCGACGCGGAATGTTGTCGGACTGCCAGGGCCGGAAGGCGATCTCATGGACATTGGCGACGCCGGTGATCGTCAGCGAGGAATTCCAGAAGGTGCTCTCCTTGTCCTGGAATCGCGAGACGATGGTCGGAATGGCCGCCTCGCAAGGCGCGACCCGGCCTTCATATTTCGGACCGGACAACCAGAAGTTCATCTCGAGCGGGTTGGCGGCCTGAGCCGGGGCGGTGGCGACGATGGCGGCAAGCAGCGCGCCACAGGCGGCGCCGAACATCTTGAAAGGTGAGCTGAAGTCGCGCATGGGCCGTCCGCAAGGCTGATCCGGGAGCGTGGACCGTGCCGCGGCGGCCACAGGAGGTCAAGTGCAACGCGGCAACACTCCACGATTAGTCCTGTTAACGCGAGGCCGGTGTTCTTTTCTTGACCGGACAGGACCTTTAGAATGGCAGGCCAGATCGAGGAGAATGCAATGCGGACGCTGATGGCCGGATTCGTGAAGACTGCAGGCCTCGTGGCCGCTGGGATGGTGCTGGTTGCCGCGTCCGCCCAGGCCGACGTGGTGCCGCCCTTCAAGGGCAACGACACCGGCGGCATCATCGCCTTCCAGCTGGCCCAGACCACGGATGCGCGCCAGCTCGCGGTCGATCATTGCGCCTCCTACGGCAAGGTCGCGAAGTTCCGCGCCGTCGATGCGCGTTACGGTGGCTACGTTTCGTTCGCCTGCCGCTGGGTGCCCTATGGCTCGGCGCAGCGGCCGCTGCGGACGCTGTACTGACCTTCCATCAACTGCCGTTCTCCCAATTGCCATTTTTCTGCGGCATTCGCTCCGGCATCGATCAACGAGCCGGAACGGGGCATATGACCTGCACACGCATCGCAATTGGGCTGTTGGCCTGCTGCCTCCTGGGCGTGACCGCGAGTCATGAGGCACGGGCCGTCGACCTGCCGGTGCGCAAGGCCGGCCTGTGGGAGCTGAAGATGATCAGATCCGGCGGTCAGCTGCCGGAGGCGACGATGCAGCACTGCACCGACGCGGCCACCGACAAGGAGATGAACAACTTCGCCTCGCCGATGGCGCAGCAGGTCTGCTCCAAGCAGGACATCCAGAAGACCGCGACCGGCTACGTCTCCGATTCGGTCTGCAATTTCGGCGGCATCAATACGACGTCGCATGCCGACATCACCGGCGACTTCAACTCGGCCTATACGGTGAAGACGATGTCGCGCGTCACGGGCGGCGCCGCCGGCACCGGGGTGAAGGACACCGCGATGACGATCGAGGCCAGATGGCTCGGCGCCTGCAAGCCCGACCAGAAGCCCGGCGACATCGTGATGCCTGGCGGCATGAAGATGAATATCAAGGACATGAACAAGCTGAAGGCGCTGATCCCGGGCGTGAAGCAGTAAGCGGGCGCTCGTTGCGTGTGGCGGGCGCAGAGACGTGGGTTGGCGTTCATCCGCGGACGCGAAGCACGATCTTCCCGATGTGTCGGCTCGTCTCCATGCGCTCGTGCGCATCGGCTGCCTCGGACAGGCGATAGGTGCTGTCGATGAGCGGCCGAATGGCCGTTCCGAGCAGGGGCGAGATGCGTTGCCGCAGCTCGCTTGCGAGGCGGAGTTTGATATCGAGTGACGTCGACCGCAGGAATGCGCCGGTAATGCTGGCCCGGCGCGCCATCAGGCTGCGCAGCGGCACCGCCAGCTCCTTGCCATGTCCGGCCGAGAGCAGGGCGATCCGTCCGCCCATCGCGAGCGCCGCAAGGTCCTGTGCGATGTGAGCGCCGGCGGAGGTGTCGAGGATGCAGTCGACCCCGCGCTTCCCCGTCGCCGCGCGGATCTGCTCGGCGAGATCGGGATCGGCATAGTCGAACACGGCGCTGCAGCCGAGCCCGAGTGCCACGGCGCGCTTCTCTGCGGTGCCGGCGGTGGCAATGACGGGATGACCCAGCGCGCGCAGCAGCTGGATCGCGATCGTGCCGACGCCGCTGCTTCCGCCATGAATCAGGGCCGTCTCGCCGGGCATCATGCGCATCAGCTCGAAGAAATTGAACCAGGTCGTGAACAGCGCTTCGGGTAGGCCGGCGCCTTGGATCAAGTCGAGGCCGCTCGGCAAGTCCAGTGCAAGATGCTGATCGGTGCCGACGTATTGCGCGTATGAGCCGCCGTCGGTCAGTGCGATCACCGCTCTACCCAGCCGTTCCGGGGAAACGTTGGCGCCGCAGGCCACGATGCGCCCCGAGGCTTCCAATCCCGGTATGGGATTGGGCTCCCGCGACGGCCCGGCAGCGCGCTGGTTGCAGTCATGACGGTTGATGCCGGCGGCTGCGACCTCGATCAGCACATCGTCTGGTCCGAGGCGAGGGACCGGCCAGTCCTGTCGCTCCGACAGGACCTCCGGGCCGCCCGCGGCGGTGATGATGACGGCGCGCTGATCGTCCGGAATCATGCTTGGTCGCTCATGTGCTCACTTGCCGACCAGGCTGCACTTGCTGCGGTCGAGCGGGCGAAACGCCTGATCGGGGGCGATCTTCGTCACCAGCTTGACGAAGTCCCAGGGGCGCTTCGATTCGGCGGGGGTCTTGACCTGGACCAGATAAAGGTCGTGCACCATGCGCTGGTCGTCGCGGATCTGGCCGTGGTCCGCATAGGCATCCGAGACCGGCGTGGCTTTCATCCGGGCCATCACCGTTGCGCCGTCGTCGCTGTCGGCATCCTTCACCGCCTGCAGATAGTGCCGCACGGCCGAATAGACCCCGGCCTGGATCTGTGACGGCATCGCCCTCCGGCGCGCGTAGAACGCGTCGGAGAAGCGGCGCGCGGCGGGAGAGGCATCCTCGAAGAAGCTGGTGACGATGAGATCGCCCTGCGTCGCCTTGAGGCCGATGGCCTCGATGTCGACGTTCTGGAACGACATCGGCACGATCTTCATGCCCTGGGCCGCAAGCCCGAATTCCTCGGCCTGCTTGATGGCCGTGGCATTGTCGCCGGCGACGTTGAGCGCCAGGATCTTGGCGCCGGAGGCCTGGGCCTGCAGCAGGAACGAGCCGTAATCCGGCGTGCCGAGCTGCGCCTTGACGCTGCCGGCGACCGTGCCGCCGAGCTCGGCGATGCGGGCGCGCGCGGTCGCCTCGACCGAATGGCCGAACGCGTAGTCGCCGGTGATGAAGAACCACGGCTCCTTGCTGGTCTGCATGATGCCCGACACGACGGCTGTCGCGGTCGAATAGGCGTCGTGCGTCCATTGCACCGAGGTCGGGGCGCAGGCCTCGTCGGTGAGCTGATTGGCGCCGGCCCCGGAGATGAGAAAGATCTTGCCGTTGCTGCGCACCAGCTCCTGGACGCCAAGGGCCGCGCCGGAGCTGCCGCCGTCGGCGATCGCCTGCACAGCGTCCTGCTCGAACCAGCGCCGGGCGATCGCGACCGCGATATCCGGCTTGTTCTGATGATCGGCCTGAAGGATTTCGATCGGCCTGCCGTTGATCTTGCCACCGAACTCCTCAGCGGCCATCCGGGCCGCTTCCACGGAGCCGGGCCCCATCGCGGTCGCGAAGATGCCGGTCATGTCGGTGAGCACACCGATACGGATGGCACCCCCCTTGATTTCGGCCTGCGCGGATGAGCCTGCAAGCAGTAGCAGGCCAGCGATGCTGGATCTGAGACAGCGCGACATGATGATCCTCCCCGGATTTGAAGATTTTGCTTTTTGTCGTGTTTGATTGGTGCGCCTCGCGGTTCTCCGCGAGGCGGAAACGTCAGGCTTCCAGTTCGGCAGTCACGGCATTGCGCAGCACGCCGATGCCCGAGATGTCGACCTCGACCGTATCGCCGGGCTTCATGAACAGAGGCGGGGTGCGCTTGAGGCCGACGCCTCCCGGCGTGCCGGTGACGATCACGTCCCCGGGCAGCAAGGTCATGATCGTCGAGCAATAGACGATCAGATCGGGCACGTCGGTGATGAGGAGATCCGTGGTGGTCCGCTGCACGGTCTCGCCATTGAGGCGGGTCTGCAGCGTCAGCTTGGACGGGTCGGGAATTTCGTCGGCGGTGACCAGCCAGGGGCCGAATGCGCCGGACTGGTCGAAGGTCTTGCCCGACAGGAATTGCGACGTGTGGCGTTGCCAGTCGCGGATGCTGCCTTCATTGTAGCAGGAATAGCCGGCGATGTGTGTGAGCGCGTCCTCGCGCCGGACATGCCGCCCGGCTTTCCCGATCACGAGCGCGAGTTCGCCCTCGTAGTCGAAATGATCGGAGACACCAGGGCGAACGATCGGCTGCAGATGTCCGACCTGGCTGGTCGGAAAGCGCGCGAACAGCGCGGGCTTCTCGGTGACCGTTCGTCCGGTCTCGGCGACGTGGTCGCGATAGTTCAGTCCGACGCAGATGATCTTGCCGGGATCGGGGATGACGGGCGCGAAGGTGATCGCATCGAGCGGATAGTCGGGCTGTTCGGAGGTGAGCAGCGCGGCAGCGTCGCGAAGCGCATCCGCCTCGAGCAGCGCGCGCAGGCTCTTCGCCGGGAGCCGCCGGCAGAGGTCGACGACACCGTCTCCCTTCACCGCGCCGTATCCGGGACGCCCGTCGATCACAAAGGAAACCAGCTTCATACGTGAACCCTCTCAAAAAGAACGGAAACGCTCAGGCCGCGCTCGGCGGCGGTGCGAGGAAGGCGAGGCCTGACAACAGCGCCGCGGGATCTTCGCCCGTGCGGACAGCACCCAGGATGTAGCGGTCGGGGCGCATCAGCACGGCGTCGAAGCCGTGCTGATCGAGCCAGCCGTCGAGGCCGCCAGCTTCCTCGCCGCAAATGACGGCGACGTCAGCGGCCGTCAGGCGGGCATGATGCTGCTCGATCATTGCGGTCCCGAGACCGGACCGGCATAGCAGCGCGAAGCGATAGCCGACGCGGTCGTCGCTGCGGCCGTGATCACGGCTGCGGAATTGCGGCGCCAGCTTTCCCGTCATGCTGCGTTCGCCGCAGGCAAGGCCCGGGCCGAGCACTGGCTTCTGCACGTCGAGCTTGAGCTGGCCGTCGCCCTGTGCCGTGCCGGTCGCAAGCGCCGCCTCGACCGCCTTGGTGTTGATGAGCCCACCCAGCCGGATCGCGAGCTCGATGAATTCGCGCACATGCGGCGCGCGCTCGCTCTGATAGGTGTCGAGAAGATCAGGCGTTGCCTTCCCGGCAATCACATGAGCCAGCTTCCATGCGAGGTTGGCTGCGTCGCGAATGCCGGCACACATGCCCTGACCGAGGAAAGGCGGGGTCTGATGCGCGGAATCGCCTGCGAGCAGGAACCGTCCACCGCGCCATTGCTGGGCGACCGCGGAGTGGAATGTGTAGACGACGGCGCGTTCGATCTCGGCCTCTGTGGGCCGGAGCCAGGGCGAGAGCAGCTCCCACACGCGCGCCGGCTGGGTGATGTCGACCGCGTCCTCGTCGGGATGAACCGTGATCTCCCACCGGCGCCGGTTGCCGGTGCCGCGAATATAGGTTGCGGGACGCTGCGGGTTGCAGTGCTGGACGCTGAAATCGCCGAGATCGGGCCGCGCCTCGCTCAGCAGCACGTCGCAGACGAGCCAGCGCTCGTGAAAGCCGAGATCGTCCAGCGCCGAGCCGATGAAGCGGCGCACCAGCGAACGTGCACCGTCGCAGCCGATGACATAGGCGCAGGAGATGTCGACGAGCCGGCCGGTGCCGAGGTCCTCATAGCGAACGCGCGCCCCCTCGCGGTCCTGCTCGAGCGCGAAGACATCACAGCGCGTGCGCAGCTCGACATGAGGCCAGCGCTCGAGTCCCTTGTTGAGCACGTTTTCGAGATCGGGCTGGTGGAATCGGTAGCTCAGATTCCAGCCCATCGCGGTCGGCTCGCTGGGGCGCGGCCAGTCGAGCAGCAATCGTCCCCCCGCATCGACGAAGCGCATGCCGGGACTCAATGTAAGGTGGGGCAGGATGGCGTCGGCAAGGCCGATGGTCTGGAACACGCGCATGCATTCGTCGTCGAAATGCACCGCGCGCGGCAAATGATAGGCCTTGGCTTCGCGCTCCAGGATCAGCGTGCGGATGCCGCACAGGCCGAGCAGGTTGGCGAGCGTCGAGCCCACGGGCCCGCGACCGACGATGACGACGTCGAAGCTTCCGGAATGTGCGGCCATGTTGCTCATGGCCGCACATTCCGGAACCGCCTCGCAGCTTCAAGGCGCGGTCACGAACTGTCCGCGCAGCGGACGCTCAGGCCTGGACGGGGATCGCGGCCGCGGCGTCGCGCAATGGGGCCGCGTACTGAGCGACAGCCTCCTCGAGGGTCATGGCGGAGCGGATCCAGATGATCGAAATGCAGCCGAACACGACCTCGCCCCGCACGATCGGCACCGCGATCGACGACGTCTTCGGATTGAATTCGCCCTCGTTGCGGATCGCATAGCCGCGCTGAGACGTTTCCGTCATCATGCGCTGCAGCCGCTCGGGCGCCAGGAAGGAGAGGTCCTCGGCATCCTCGATGCGTCGCAGATGGTTGATGATGAGGTCCCGCTCTGCGGGCGGGCAGGCGGCCAGATAGGCCCGGCCGGCCGAGGTGTGCAGCATCGGCAGCCGCTTGCCGATCATGCTGCGATCGATCGAGAGCGGGCTGCGCGCATGCGTGGTCTCCTGGATGACCATCGCGCCGTTCTCATAAGTCGACAGATCGACCGGCCAGATCAGGCTGCGGCTGAGCTCGGCGAGATAGGGCGCGGCGACCTGGCAGATGAAGATGCCGGGATCATAGCCGTCGCCGAGGCTCAACGCGTGGCGCGTGACCCGGAAGCGGTCGTCGCTGGCGCTGCGCGCGACATAGCCGAGTTCCTCGAGTGTTTCGAGCAACCGATAGACCGTGGGCCGCGGCAGATCGAGCTGGCGCGCCACGTCGCCGGCGCGAATGCCCCCGGACCGATTGACCGCGCGCAGCACGTCGAGCCCCCGCTTGAAGGCGCGGACACCCTCCGCAGGACGGGCCTGCGGAGATCGCGTCCGTTGCTTGGACACTTGGAAAATCCTCCCTGTTCTTCGTTTCCGTCCGCCGATACCGTCTTGAGAACGCGAGCCGGATGCAGGGGCGGCAGTCTACCGCAGGACCGCGCGGAGCTGATACGAAATTCCGCCCGCGCCTTTCGGGAGAAAACAAGATGGAAATAACGGCGCTCGGTTACATCGGCATCAAGTCGTCCCAAGCGGAGCAGTGGGGACGCATGGCGACCGAACTCCTCGGGATGCAGCGCGTGGATCGCGCGGCCAGCGTGCAGGCCTATCGGATGGATGATCGCAAGCAGCGGCTGATCGTCGATGGCAGCGCCGATGGCGGGCTCGCCGTCATGGGCTGGGAGGTCGGCGACGCTGCCGCGCTCGCGCGGCTCGCGAGCCGTCTCGACGACAACGGCGTGAAGGTGGCCCGCGGTTCGCAGGCACTGGCCGACGAGCGTCATGTCAGCGAGCTGATCTGCTTTCAGGATCCCGCCGGCAACACGATCGAGGTGTTCTGGGGGGCAGCCGTCGCCTCGGATCCCTTCAGGCCGGGACGTCCGATCTCCGGCTTTCGCACCGGGCCGCTCGGCATGGGGCACGTCGTGCTCAACGTCGAGGACGTCGAGCCGCTGCTGCGGTTCTATCGCGACCTGCTCGGCTTCAAGGTGTCCGACTTCGGCCTGACGCCGTACAAGCTCTATTTCTTCCACGTCAACGGCCGCCACCACAGCTTCGCGATGGTCGGCTCCGGTCGCCGCACACTGCATCACTTCATGGTGGAACTAGGTAGTCTCGACGACGTCGGCCAGGGCTACGACCTGGCACAGCTCGACGAGGGGCGCGTGGCCTACACGCTGGGCCGTCACACCAACGACCACATGACCTCGTTCTACGTCAACACGCCCTCCGGCTTCTTCATCGAATATGGCTGGGGCGGCCGGGTGATCGATCCCGCGACGTGGCAGCCGCATGAGACCTTCGACGGCCCGTCGCTGTGGGGGCACGAGCGATTGTACCTGCCGGACGAGCAGCGCAAGCGCATGCGCGACATGCGGCTGTCCGCCGCCGCACGCGGCGTCCGCGTGCCGGACCCACGCGTTCCGCCGCTGAACTGCGCCTGGCTCGACGCGGTGATCGCGCAGGAATGAGCTATGCGGCGCGCTACACCGGAATGCGCACGCTCGCCCGCAACCCGCCCATCGGGCTGTCGCCGAGGGTGATGTCGCCGCCATGGGAGCGGGCGATGTCGCGGGCGATGGCGAGGCCGAGGCCGGTGCCGCCCTCGTCCTGGTTGCGCGCGTCGTCGAGGCGCAGGAATGGCTTGAACACCTCCTCGCGCATGTCGGCCGGGATGCCCGGGCCGTCATCGTCGACGGTGATGGTGAGGTAGCGGTGGTCGCGATGGCCGGTGATGGCGATCGCGTCGGCATGGCGGGCGGCATTCGAGACGAGGTTGCCGAGGCAGCGCTTCAGCGCCTGCGGCTTCACGGTCACCACCGGCAGGCCGTGGAACGATACCGTGGCGGAATGGCCGTTGCGCTCGGCGTCGCTGCGCAACTCCTCGAGCGCGTTGGAGATGTCGGTCGGCTGCGCGATCTCGCCATTGTCGCCGCGTGCGAAGGCGAGATAATCCTCCAGCATGTGCGACATCTCGTCGACGTCCTTGCGCATGGCGTCGATCTCGGGACTGTCGCCGAGCAGCGCCAGCTCCAGCTTGAAGCGCGTCAGGATGGTGCGCAGATCGTGGCTGACGCCGGCCAGCATCGCCGTGCGTTGCTCCAGGGTGCGCTCGATGCGCGCCTTCATCTCCAGGAAGGCATGCGCCGCGCGCCGCACCTCGCGCGCGCCGCGCGGCCGGAAGTTCGGCACCTCGCGGCCCTTGCCGAAGCTCTCGGCGGCATCGGCGAGGCGCAGGATCGGCTTGATCTGGTTGCGCAGGAACAGCACCGAGACGATCAGCAGGATCGACGACGTCCCGACCATCCAGAACAGGAAGATGTCGGTGTTCGACGCATAGGCGGCGCCACGCTGCGCGAACACGCGCATCACGGCATCATCGAGCGCGATGCGGATCTCGACCAGGTTGGAGCGGCCGACGGTGTCGATCCAGAACGGGCGGCTGATCTGGCGGCCGATCTGGCTCGACAGCGACTGATCGAGCAGGTTGAAGAACGGTTTCGGCCCCGGCGGCGGCATGTCGCCGGCCGGCAGGAAGTCGACCACCAGGTTGAGCCGCTGCTGCGCGATCCGGCGCAGCATGGTGCGGTCCTTGTCCTGCGGATAGCCCTTGTAGATGTCGATCAGCGCGGCGACGTCCTGCACGACTGCGGCGGACAGCCGTCGTGTCACCGTGTTCCAGTGCCGCTCCATGAACACGCCCGCAACCACCGTCTGCAGGATCACCATCGGCACGATCATGATCAGCAGCGCGCGCGCATAGAGGCCGGTCGGCATCCAGCCCTTGAACGCATTGCCGACGATGCTGTTGGCGCGCGAGACGCGGCGGGATGCGGTGCGGATGAGGGTGAGGCCGGTGTCGAGCGTGCTCATGCTGGGACGCCCTCGCTGCTTCCGTCATTGCCAGGAGCGAAGCGACGAAGCAATCCAGAGTCATCGCGGGCCTCTGGATTGCTTCGTTGCGCTCGCAATGACGTCGAGACCTTCACCTGCACCGCCTCAGCCCGTCACCATCAGCCGATAGCCGATGCCGCGCACGGCCTGCAGGAACAGCGGGTTGGCCGGATCGCTTTCCAGCTTGCGGCGCAGGCGGTTGATCTGGACGTCGACCGCGCGCTCGTTGACGGTGCCGTTGCCGGTCAGCGCGCCGCGCGGCACGGTCTCGCCGCGGGCATTGGCGAGGATGCGCAGCATCTCGCGCTCGCGGTCGGTGAGGTGGACGATCTCCTCGCCCTGCTTCAGCTCGCCGCGCGCCAGATGATAGACGAACGGGCCGAACGCGATCTGCTCGACGACTTCCTCCGCCGGCGGCGGCGCGGCGCGCTTGAGGATGTTGCCGATGCGCAGCGCGAGTTCTCTCGGTTCGAAAGGCTTTGCGACGTAGTCGTCGGCGCCGAGCTGCAGGCCCTCGATACGGCTCTCCGGCTCGGCGCGTGCGGTCAGCATCACGATCGGCACCGACGATTGCGTGCGGATGAAGCGGGCGAGGTCGAAGCCGCTTTCGCCGGGCATCATCACGTCGAGGATCAGGAGATCGAAATGCAGCCCGGTGAGCTTGGCGCGAGCATCGCTTGCGCTCGCTGCCGTGGTGACGCGATAGCCTTCGCCGCGCAGGAAGCGCGACAACAGATCGCGGATGCGGCGGTCGTCGTCGACGAGCAGGAGATGCGGTGCGTCGTCGGCCGGCGTCTGCGGCGGATGCGGTGCGATGGCGGCGATCGTCACGGTCACTCCTTGGCGGCGGCGACAGGCGTCTTGAAGATGGCTTCCAGCACCTTGTCCGGATCGTCGCGATCGATCATCGCGCGCAGGAACTGCCGGACCTTTTCGGCGCCGGCCGGCCCGATCTGCTCCAGCGCATGGTCGATGCGCCGCGTCTGCAACCCGGCCAGCTTGGCGACCAGCGCCTCGCCCCTCGGCGTGGCGAAAAGAAGGCGCTGGCGGCGGTCGTTGTTGCCCGTCTTCTGCACGATGTAGCCCTCGTCCAGCAGCTGCTTGAGCACGCGGCCGAGCGACTGCTTGGTGATGCGCAGAACGTCGAGCAGATCGGCGACCTTCAGGCCGGGATAGCGTGTGACGAAATGCATCACGCGGTGATGCGCGCGGCCGAATCCGAACGCCTCCAGCTCGTGGTCGGCATCGCCCACGAAGTCGCGATAGGCGAAGAACAAGAGCTCGATGATGTCCCAGCGCAGCGGCTCGCCGGCCGTCGCGGAGGGCTCAGCCGCGCGCAGCTCGGGGCTCAACGTCGGAGACGAGAAATTTATGTCAGCCATATTGACGTTTCTGCGGTTCAATGTTACAAAACAATCGCCCGCTGCGAAATTTTAGATCGTTTCATCAGCGGGCAATGGTCTCCAGGCGTGTCTCAACGGGCCGTAGGCAACCCCGACGGGCATCCTTGGGCGACGTATCGAACAACCGTGTGATGTCGAGCGGCATTTCGGCAAACCATACTGGACTTCCGCCGGGCGCAAAAGCATGTCCTGTGGTGGCATGCTTGCCCGGTGACCGGTTCAAAGCCGGTCGCGGCAGGTCCGAAAATTCAAAAAGCCGACCGGCCCGATCGGACGGGTCGGCGCCAGAACTCGCGAATGGCGATCAGAGCGGGGGAAGCAAGGACATGACTTTGACATTCGACATCAAGCCGACGACGAACCCGACCTCCGATCAGGAGCGCGCGGCCAAGCTCGCCAACCCGGGCTTCGGCCGGGTGTTCACCGATCACATGGCCGTGGTCCAGTACAGCCAGGACAAGGGCTGGCACAGCGCGCGGGTCGAATCCCGCGCCAACTTCCCGCTCGATCCGGCCGCGGCCGTCCTGCATTATGCGCAGGAGATCTTCGAGGGCCTGAAGGCCTACAAGCGCGACGATGGCGGCGTGAACCTGTTCCGCCCCGATGCCAATGCCAAGCGGTTCTGGAATTCGGCCGAGCGCATGGCGATGGCGCAACTGCCCGAGGCGGTCTTCATCGAGGCGGTCGAGCAGCTCGTCCGCATCGACCGCGCCTGGATCCCGGGCGGCGAGGGCAGCCTGTATCTGCGCCCGTTCATGATCGCCAACGAGGTGTTCCTCGGCGTGAAGCCGTCGGCGGAATACATCTTCGCGGTGATCGCCTCGCCGGTCGGCTCCTATTTCAAGGGCGGCCCGGCGCCGGTCTCGATCTGGGTCTCGGAGAACTACACCCGCGCCGCGGTCGGCGGCACGGGCGGCGTCAAATGCGGCGGCAATTATGCCGCGAGCCTCAAGGCGCAGGCCGAGGCGATCGCGCATGGCTGCGACCAGGTCGTGTTCCTGGACGCGATCGAGCGCCGCTATGTCGAGGAGCTTGGCGGCATGAACGTGTTCTTCGTGTTCGACGACGGCTCGCTGTCGACGCCGCCGCTCGGCACCATCCTGCCCGGCATCACCCGCGATTCCATCATCAAGCTGGCGCGCGACGCCGGCCGCGAGGTGCGCGAGGAGGCGTACTCGATCGACCAGTGGCGGGCGGACGCCAAGAGCGGCAAGCTGAAGGAGGCGTTCGCCTGCGGCACCGCCGCGGTGATCTCGCCGATCGGCAAGGTGTGCTCGGCGAGCGGCGACGTCCTGATCAACGGCGGCGAGGCCGGCCCAGTCGCCATGGGCCTGCGCAAGCAGCTGGTCGACATCCAGTACGGCCGCAGCCCCGATCCGCATCAGTGGATCCGGGATGTGAAGTGAGGGGCCGGGCTCCCTTGCGCTTGCAGGTTCTGGGCACAGTCTAGCCGCGATGACGGTTTGCTCCCTCCCCCGCTTGCGGGGGAGGGCTGGGGAGGGGGAAGCCCCGTAAAGACCGCCGTTGGGGCGCCCCCACCCCAACCCTCCCCCGCAAGCGGGGGAGGCGGCGCACTGAATGCGCGGCGCAAGCTTGGCTCTTACTGAAATGCTGGAAACGGTGCCACGCGCCAGCGTGTGATCGGCCTTCGGGTTGCCGCCCCGCGCCCCGGCTGCTACCAACCAAGCAACGCATTCCATCCCGTAGGGTGGGCAAAGGGCCGCGTAGCGGACCGTGCCCACCACTTCGGCGTTTATCAGCCATGGTGGGCCCGCTGCGCTTGGCCCACCCTACGTTCCGGTCCCCATGTCCGACAAACCGAAGAAACCCCAGAAGCTGAAGGCGCGGCTGCCGCGCGGGCTCGAGGATCGCGGCCCCGCGGCGATCGCCGCCACGCGCGAGATGGTCGAGAAGATCCGCGCCGTCTACGAGCGCTACGGCTTCGAGCCGGTGGAGACGCCGGCGTTCGAATACACCGACGCGCTCGGCAAGTTCCTGCCCGACCAGGATCGTCCGAACGAGGGCGTGTTCTCGTTCCAGGACGACGACGAGCAGTGGATCTCGCTGCGCTACGACCTGACCGCGCCGCTCGCGCGCTACGTCGCCGAGAATTTCGACGCGCTGCCAAAGCCGTATCGCAGCTATCGCGCCGGCTACGTTTTCCGCAACGAGAAGCCCGGCCCTGGCCGCTTCCGCCAGTTCATGCAGTTCGACGCCGACACGGTCGGCTCCGGCTCGCCGGCGGCGGACGCCGAGATGTGCATGATGGCGGCGGATGCGATGGAGGCGCTGGGGATTCCGCGCGGCTCGTATGTCGTGAAGGTGAACAACCGCAAGGTGCTCGATGGCGTGATGGAGGCGATCGGCATCGGCGGTGATGAGCACGTGGGCCGTCGGCTGACGGTGCTCAGGGCAATCGACAAGGCCGACAAGTTTCCGATTTCAGAGATCAAGAAGCTGCTCGGCGAGGGCCGCTGGGACGGCGGCGAGGTCGGCAAGGGTGATTTCACCAAGGGCGCGGGCCTGACTGAAAGTCAGATCGACGCCCTGCTGGCCTTCTTCGAGATGAAGGTCGCGGAGCCGCAAATCCAAGGTGAGGAGCAGGATCTGCAGTTCAACGCCCAGGTCTTGGCGAGCGTTGCTCAGCAGAAATTGTTCATGTCCTCGCCGGCCTATGTGGAAGGCGTCAACGAGCTGACCGAGATCGCAAGGCTGTGCAGCGCGGCCGGTTACGGTTACAGCCGGGTCCGCGTCGACCCCTCCGTCGTCCGCGGTCTCGAATACTACACCGGCCCTGTCTACGAAGTCGAACTCCTGCTCGAGACCAAGGACGAGAAGGGCCGTCCGGTGCGCTTCGGCTCGGTCGGCGGCGGCGGGCGCTATGACGGTCTCGTCTCACGCTTCCGCGGCGAGCCGGTGCCGGCGACCGGATTCTCCATCGGCGTGTCGCGCCTGCAGGCGGCGCTGACCTTGCTCGGCAAGCTCGACACGCGCCCCGCCTTCGGGCCCGTGGTCGTCACCGTGTTCGACCGCGACCGCGTCGCCGACTATCAGAAGATGGTGTCGACCCTGCGCAGTCACGGCATCCGCGCCGAGCTCTATCTCGGCAATCCGAAGAACATGGGCAACCAGCTCAAATATGCCGACCGCCGCAACGCGCCCTGCGTCATCATCCAGGGCTCGGACGAGAAGGCGCGCGGCGAGGTGCAGATCAAGGACCTGATCGAGGGCGCCAAGGCGGCGGCCGCGATCGCCTCCAACCAGGAATGGCGCGAGAGCCGCCCGGCGCAGGTCTCAGCCAAGGAGGACGAACTGGTCGCCGGCGTCCGCGAGGTGCTCGCGCGCCACGACGTGAGCTGGGGATAACAAGACTCGTCATACGCGGGCTAGACCCGCGTATCCATCTCTTCAAACGACGCCATCGATTTCAGAAGATGGATCGCCGGGGCAAGCCCGGCGATGACGCAGCAGAGACAAACAACAGGGAGCAACGAATGCCCGAGATCACCGTGAGCATGGCCGCCGGCCGCACCGACGAGCAGAAGGCCAACATGATGCGGGACATCACCAAGGCTCTGGTAACGCATCTCGGCGTCGACCCGGAAGCTGTGGTGATCCAGATCAACGAGGCGCCGCTGACGCACAAGATGAAGGGCGGCAAGACCTTCGTCGAGCGCCTGGCCGAGCAGAAGAAGTAGTTGGACGTCGTCCTGGCGAAAGCGAGGCTATGACATCTGTCTCGACGATCACCGCGGTCGTCCCGGCGAACGCCGGGACCCATACCCCCAGGGAGCGGTTCGAGGCACGCTGGTCATTGGCCCTTTGCCTATCACGACCGCCACGGCGTATGGATCCCGGATCGGCGCGCGCGTGCCGCGCGCTTGTCCGGGACGACAGCACAGTTCGGAGCAGTCATGGACGCACGTGAGATCATCAAGCCGGGGATGCGCGCCGAGCGTCTGCTGGTGGTGCCGCCGGAGCGCACCGTCGGGCATTTCGTGCCGCACATGCCGATGGTCTATGCGACGCCGATGATGATCCTGGAGATGGAGATGACGTCGGGCGATGCCATCAACCCGGCACTGCCGCCGGGCTGGGTCACGGTCGGCACCGAGGTCAACGTCCGCCATCTGGCGGCGTCGCCGGTCGGCGCGACCATCCGCACGGTCGCCGAGGTGATCGAGGTCGAGCGCCGCGTCATCCGCTTCTCGGTCGAGGCCTATCATGGCGACGTGAAGATCGGCGACGGCCGCCACGGCCGCGGCCTCATCAATGTCGAGCAGTTCAAGAAGCGCTTCGGCGTGACGTAGCCGCTCAGCGCTAGACCGACTGGCCCGTCTTCAACAGCGAACAGCCGGTGATCCTGAGGCTGCCGTCGGGCTGGGTCCGCAACGTGTACAGAGCCTCCCACGCCTCGCCTTCGGCATCGACGATGTGCACGCGCTGCGCGATGCTGCCGTCCTCGACCTGCGCGGCGCCGAATTCGAAGCTGCGATGGCGATAGACCGGCGGATAGCCGCTTTTGACCATGCTCATGAAGATCTCGACGCTCGGAAACAGCGCCTGGATCTCCGGCGCGGCTTGGGCATAGGCGGTCGCTCCGTCGTCGCGCGCCAAAGCCTGTTCCTGGGCGCGAATGACGCTCTGCGCCGCGCTGGCGTCGGCAGCCTCGGCAGGGTGCATCAGCAGCGCCATCAGCAGGACGAGCGGCACCAGAATGCGCATGTTGTGCTCCATCGGCGGTTCAGATCGATCTATCATGCGCCACGCGCCGCCCGTGACAAGCCTGCCGTGGCGCGTCAATGTCACCGGCCGGCGGCGATCGACCGGCTGGATTGTGTCGCCATCGTCACGTCTTCGCGAGCCATGCGGCCCGCGCGGTGCCGGTGGCGATGGGACCGGCTTGATCTGGCCTGCCCCGGCGCGAATCATGCATTCAGGCCGTGAACGAAGCAGGAGCCGCATGACCGATTTTTCCAGGACCCGATCGCTCTTCACGATACCTGAAGGGGTCATCTATCTCGATGGCAATTCGCTCGGCGCGCTGCCGTCGGCCGTGCCCGCCCGCGTTGGCCGCATGATCGAAGCGGAGTGGGGACAGGAGCTGATCCGCGGCTGGAACACCGCCGGATGGATGGTGCAGCCGCGCCGGGTCGGCGATCGCATCGCCCGGCTGATCGGGGCCGCGCCCGGCACGGTCGTGATGGGCGATACGCTCTCGATCAAGGTGTATCAGGCGCTCGCCGCCGCGCTGTCGCTCAATCCGGGCCGCCGCGTGATCCTGTCCGACAGCGGCAACTTCCCGTCCGATCTCTATATGGCGCAGGGCCTGGTCCGCATGCTCGGCGACCGCGCCACCTTGAAGGTGGTCGAGCCCGAGCAGGTGGAGGCGGCGATCGACGACAGCGTCGCCGTGCTGATGCTGACCGAGGTGGATTACCGCACCGGCCGCATGCACGACATGGCCGCGCTGACGAAGAAGGCGCACGCGGCCGGCGCGCTCACGGTGTGGGACCTCGCGCATTCCGCCGGCGCCGTGCCGGTCGACCTCGCCGGCGCCGAGGCCGACTTCGCGGTCGGCTGCACCTACAAATATCTCAATGGCGGTCCCGGCGCGCCGGCCTTCATCTATGTCGCGCCGCGTTACGCAGACATCGCGCCGCCGGCGTTGTCCGGCTGGATGGGGCACGAGGCGCCGTTCGCCTTCGATCTCGACTACCGCCCCGGCGGCGGCATCGAGCGCATGCGCATCGGAACGCCGCCGATCATTGCGCTCGCCGCGCTCGATGCCGCGCTCGACGCCTGGGACGGCGTGTCGATGCCGGACGTGCGCGCGGCTTCGATCGCGCTGTCGGAATTGTTCATCGCCGAGGTCGAGAAGCGCTGTCCGTCGCTGACCTTGGCGTCACCGCGTGATGCGACGCAGCGCGGTAGCCAGGTGTCGTTCCGCCACCCGGACGGCTATGCGATCATGCGCGCGCTGATCGCGCGCGGCGTGATCGGCGACTTCCGCGCGCCGGACGCGCTGCGCTTCGGCTTCACGCCGCTCTATATCGGCGAGGCCGAGGTGCGCGGCGCCGTGGGCATCCTCGCGGAGGTCCTCGACAACAGGCTGTGGGACAGGCCCGACTATCGCCAGAAGGAGCTCGTGACGTGAGCAGCGCGCCCTACGATCCCGCCACCGAGGGGGCGCGGATGAACTTCAAGGGTCGGATGTCCTATGGCGACTATCTGATGCTGGATCGCCTGCTCGATGCGCAGGCGCCGCTCTCGACCGCGCATGACGAGCTGCTGTTCATCATCCAGCACCAGACCTCCGAATTGTGGATGAAGCTCGCGATCCACGAGATCAAGGCGGCGATGGCCGCGATCGCCAAAGACGACGTGCAGCCGGCGTTCAAGATGCTGACGCGGGTGTCACGCATCTTCGAGCAGCTCAACGGCGCCTGGGACGTGCTGCGCACGATGACGCCGAGCGAGTACACGCTGTTCCGCGACAAGCTCGGCGAGTCCTCCGGCTTCCAATCGTTCCAGTATCGTTCGATCGAATTCCTGCTCGGCAACCGCAATCTCGCGATGCTGCGCCCGCATGCCCATCATCCGGAGCTGACCGCTGAGCTGGAAGCGATCCTGGCGAAGCCCAGCCTGTATGACGAAGCACTGCGGCTCTTGGCACGGCGCGGCTTCTTCATCGGCGCCGACGGCCAGCGCACCGACTGGCGCGGCACGCGCAGCGAGAGCGCGGAGGTGGCGGCGGCCTGGACCAGCGTCTATCGCGAGCCGCAGCGGCATTGGGAGCTGTATGAGCTCGCCGAGAAGCTGGTCGATTTCGAGGATTATTTCCGCCGCTGGCGCTTCAACCACGTCACCACGGTGGAGCGCATCATCGGCTTCAAGACCGGCACCGGCGGCACCAGCGGCGTCAACTATCTGCGCAAGATGCTGGAGATCGTGCTGTTCCCCGAACTCTGGAAGCTGCGCACCGGGCTGTGAGCCCGCGCGCACATCAATCGATCAGGAGATCCTCATGCTCTATGCCGTCAAGGACTGGGACAACGCTTACGCCAACGGCCCGAACATCGCCGGCGGCGAGCGCTGGCCCGGGCTGTGGGTGGCGCCGGCGGAGAGCTATCGCGCCGACATGGTGGGGCAGGGCCGTGCCAAGCTCGACATCGCGTATGGCGCGCATGAGCGGCAGCGCCTCGACCTGTTCCTGCCCGAGGGCACGCCGAAGGGTCTCGTCGTGTTCGTGCATGGTGGTTACTGGATGCGGCTGGACAAGAGCTTCTGGTCGCACCTCGCGCAAGGCGCGATTGCGCGCGGCCATGCCGTGGCGATGCCGTCCTATCGGCTGTGTCCCGAGGTCGGCCTCGCCGACATCTCGGCCGACGTCGCCCAGGCGATCGCGCGGGCGATGGACGAGGTCGGCGGTCCGGTGGCACTGACCGGGCATTCCGCCGGCGGCCATCTCGTCAGCCGCATGATCTGCCGCGGCGCGCCACTGCCGCCCGAGCGACAGGGGCGCATCACCAGCGTGGTCTCGCTCTCCGGCCTGCACGATCTGCGCCCGCTGCAGCGGACCGCGATGAACGACACGCTGCATATCGACGACGCCACGGCTGCGAAGGAGAGCCCCGCGCTGCTGGTGCCGATCGATCACGTCAAGGTCACTGCCTGGGTTGGCGGCGCCGAGCGCAACGAATTCCGCCGCCAGGCTCAGCTGCTCGCCAATATCTGGACGGGGCTTGGCGCATCCACGGCTTATGTCGAGGCGCCGGACCGGCACCATTTCGACGTGATCGACGATCTGGCGGATGCGGACAGTGGGTTGGTGCAGGCGCTGGTGGGGTGATCTCAAGTAGCGTCGATTGCAGCGCTCGCCCCGTGCTCCGTGCATGCGTTCTGCGGTGACGGCGCAGCGACCTCATCTCCCCTCCCCCTTGCGGGGAGGGGGTGGGGGTGGGGGTCCCCGGGCGCTGAACTTGACTACGTGCGCTGTCGATATTTCCCAGGATGCGAGTCCATTTGAAGCGCGGATCAGGATATCCGCTTGCGACGTGCCGGAAGCGCGTCCTGCGTCAACGATGGTGATGGTCTTCGCGGAGCCGCGGAGCTTCAGCGCTCCTCACATCGAGCGTGACTCGTGGACCCCCACCCCCGACCCCTCCCCGCAAGGGGGAGGGGAGTTCACCGTCATCGTGGCGATATCTCGAATCCGGCGCTGATCGCCTCAGCGCTCGGCCACCGCATCGCCCCAGGCGTGCGCGATCTCGGTGGCGCCGCTGTTCACGTCGCCCTGGCGCAGCACGATGCTGGGGCAGGCGAATTTCATCGGCATGGTTTGCACCGGCGCCGGCACGGTCTCGAACTTCGCTGTCAGCACGTCCATCACCTCCGCCGGCAGCCGGGTGTCGGCGCCGACCACGTCACCTTCGCTGGCGTCGATGCGCGGCTGGTGGATCGCCGTATCGAGATCCATGCCAAAGTCCATCACGAAGGACAGCATCTGTGCCACGGCGGGCAGGATGCGGCGGCCGCCGGAGGCGCCGAGGGCGAGGCGACGGCCATCGGCGGCCTGCGCCACCACCGGCGTGTAGTTGGTGAGGCAGCGCTTGCCCGGAGCCAGCGAGTTCGTCGTGCCGGGCGTCGGGTCGAACCACATGATCCCGTTGTTCATCATGATGCCGCTCTGCGGCGCCTGGAATTTCGAGCCGAAGCCCGACAGCAGCGTCTGCGTCACCGCCGCCATGTTGCCGTCGCGGTCCACCACCGAATAGTGCGTGGTGCAGGCCGGCGCGAGATATTCGGCGCCGAGCGCGCGCTTGCCAGGCGCATCGCCCATGTCGTTCAGCCGTTCGCGGTACGCCGACTGCACCGCCTCGGCATAGGCGATGAACGTGCTTGCATCCGGCGCCTTGCCCGATGCCGTCACGCGCGCCTGCATCAGCCGCAGCGCGTGAGCCAGCGTCGGGCCGGCCGTCAGCTCCGGCGTCGCGAACACCGTGCCGCCGCGATAGGGGATGCGCAGGGGATCGCGGACATGCGCCTCGAACGCGGCGAGGTCATCCACCGAGAGCGCGCCGCCGGCGGCCTGGATGTCGCGAGTCAGCGAGCGGGCGATGTCGCCGCGGTAGAAGTCGCGCGCGCCGGCGCTGGCAAGATGTGCCAGCGTCGCCTTCAGCTGCTCCTGCGGCAGCCGCGTCACCGCCTTGGCGCCCCATTGCGGATTCGGCGGCAAGCCATCCTTCAGATAGGCCGCGGCGCTGCCGGGATAGCGGCGCAGGTCGGCGGCGCAGCTCGAGATCATCACGGTGGTCCACCAGTCCACCAGCAAGCCCTCGGCGGCGAGCTTCACGCTCGGCGTGACGAGATCCTGCCACGGCAGCCGCGCGTAGCGGCGATGCGCCGCCTCCATGCCCGCGACGACGCCGGGCACTGCGATCGCGCCGGGGCCGTGCAGATTGCGGTCGTCCTTGACGCGGGGCCAGGGAAAGATGTCTGCCGCGACGCTGCCGTCGTTGGCCAGCGGATAGTCCGCGGCATCAAGGCTGTCGGGCGCGCGCATGCCGTAGTCGATCACCTCGACGTGGTTGTCCCTGGCGCGGTACAGCAGCATGGCGCCGCCGCCGCCGAGGCCGCTCATCCACGGCTCGAGCACGCCGAGCGCAAAGCCGGTCGCCACCACGGCATCGACGCAGTCGCCGCCTGCGGCCAGCACCTCGGCCCCGACCTCGGCGGCGCGCCGTGACTGCGCCGCGACAATGCCGCCCTTGCTGGTCACCGCCGGCTTGCGGATCTGCTGACGATTGGAAAACTGATACGGCATGGCACTCCCCGATCCCGCCTGATGGTCCGGCGAATTGACACCGCCGGGCCTCGGCACACAATCGGCAACAGCGGGACGCTCCCCAGCCCGGATCGAATGACGGGGCCTCGCGTTGAGGAGATGTTTACCAATGGGTACTATGGTCTTCGGCAGACCAGATCGATCTCGATCAGCGCGTCATAGGCAAGGCCGGTGACGCCGACGCAGGTGCGGGCCGGCAGCCGGTCCGGCGGGAAGAATGAACGATAGGTTTCATTCATCGCCGCGTAATCGCGCTTGAACTCGGTCAGGTAAATCCGAGACATCACAATATGTTCGAGGCCAAGGTTAAGACCTTGGAGGATGTACTTCAAGTTCTGCATCACCGCCTTCGTCTGATGCACGATCCCCTCCGGCAGCACGCCCGGCGCCTCCGGCGAGTCCGGCATCTGGCCGGTGACGAACACGAAGTCGTCGGTTTCGACCGCGTGGCTGAACGGCGCCACCGGCCTCGTCGCGCCGGAGATCATGTGGAACTGCATGGGGATGGTCCTTTGTTCGGGGCTTCGCTCGAAACACAACAAAAGCCGTCATTGCGAGGAGCGAAGCGACGAAGCAATCCAGGGCCGAGCGTGACGCCCTGGATTGCTTCCGCCTTCGCTCTTCGAGCTTCGGCGGACAAGTCGCTTCGCTCGCAATGACGGAATTCCGGGACGCGGCGATTGGATCGAGAGTCAGCCCGCATCCTCGAACAGCCGCTTGCTCAGGATCGCGTGCACTCCCCAATTGCCGTCGACGACCTGCGTGACGCCGAAGTCCACCGCCGCCGACATCAGCGCGACCGCCTCGTCCTCGCTGAGGCCTTTGATGTGCATCAAGAAGCGGCGCATCTTGCGGAAGGCATCCTTCATCGCGAGGTCGAGCGAGGAGGTCGCGTAGACCTCGCTTTGGCCTTGCGCGCCGAACTCTGCGAGATAGTTCGGGTGGCTGAAGCCGGTCAGCACCCAGTCGGTCGCGGTCTCGATCAGCGGGTAAGAGAGATCGGCGAACGGCTGCCCCGCGAGCTGCGCCTTCTTGTGCAGGATGACCTGAAACGTGCCAGTCATCGAGCATTCAATCGCCGTGCCGCCGAGCTCGCCGTCGCCTTGCGTGGCGTGGGGGTCGCCGACCGACAGCAGCGCGCCGGGAACCGCGACGGGGAGATACACGGTCGCGCCCTTGCCCAGCCGCCAATTGTCAAGATTGCCGCCGAAATAGGACGGCGGAATCGAATCGACGAAGTCGACCTCGCGCGGCGCCACCGCGATCACGCCGAAATGCGGCCGCAGCGGAATGCGGATGTTGTCGAGCACGCCGTGGCGGCGCTTGATGCTGCCGGGCGCCACCGGCACACCGGGATAGTCGTAGGTCGCGTGGACGACTCCGGCCGGATCGGTCTGCGGCTCCCAGCGGTAGGAATAGAGCGCGCGCGCATGCGGCTCGGGATCGCCGGCAAAGATCTCGTAGATCGTCACCGCCTCGCGCGGCGCCGGTGCTGCAATCAGTTCGTTGTAGTGATAGCCCCACCACGCCGCGACGCTGGAGCCGAACACACGGCCTTCATGCGTCCTGCTCTTGCTTGGCCGCGGCACGATGTCGAGGATGCGAACTTCGAGCACGTCGCCGGGCTGCGCGTCCTTGATCGCGACCGGGCCGGTGCAGATGTGGACGCCAAAGCCTTCGCCGGCGCCGCGGCCGAACACGCTGGCGTCCATCGGACCGGCGCCGCGGCGGTCGACGTTCTTCTTGGCCTTGGTCCAGCCGAACACGCTGAGCGCAGCGGCATCGCCTGCGATCATCAGCTCGGGATCATCGGAGGCATGCTGGGTCAGCGTCTCCACCGTGATCGTGTCGCCGGATGCGATTTCGATCTGCGGCGGCAGCGAGCGGCTGAAATAGCCCCAATGCACCCGTTCGGCCGACACCGCGAGATGATGGTGATGCCGCCGCGCATCCTGGTCGTTGGCCGGCGCGGGTAGGGCGATGTCGCTCCTGGTTGACGCCGGCCTCTCGCAGACGCGCTGCTGCGCCAGCGCGTCCTGCGGCCAGCCGCGCTGGCCGCGCGGAGTCGCCGACGTGATCGCCTGCTCGGCCTTCTGCTGCCGGAACTCGCGCGGCGACAGGCCGAAGCGGGCGCGGAAGCTGCGGCTGAAATGTGCCGAATCGGCGAAGCCGTAGCGATAGGCGATCTCCGAGATCGAATGGTTGGCTTCGGCCGGATTGGACAGGTCGGTCCAGGCCCGCTGCAGCCGCCGTTCCCTCACGTAGTGACTGAAATTATCACCAGCGCCTTCGAACAATTTCTGCAGATAGCGCTCTGAGATGCCTTCGGCCTGGGCCACCCGCGCCGGCGTCAGCTCGGCATCGTCGAGCCGCCGCTCGATGGTCTGGCAGATCCGGTGAAGGATCGCGGCCTGCGTCGCGCTGCTGCCGGCCTCCGTTGCCGGCACCGCTTGTTGATGGGCGAGCGTCAGCAGCAGATCGACCAGGCTCTGTGCGACCGTGCTCCATTCGGCATCGCTGAGGGTTTCGAGCGCCCGCGCGGTGGCCTCGATGGTGCGGCAGACCACGTCGGCAAGACCGCTCGGCGCGATCACCTGGGGCCTGGCCAATTTCAGCTTGCCGCTGATGCGGCCATGCAGGGCGTCCGCCGTCACCGACAGCACGATCGCGCGCAGGTCGCGCTGGAAGGCGATCCCCCAGTCTCCCGTGCGCGGCAGCAGCATCAGATGCCCCGCGGGCACGATGCGGTGGCTGTCGCCGCTCCGGAGCACGGCGCCGTCCTCGATCGCCAGCAGCACGATCGGCAGGTCTTCGTGGGGCTGCGGAACCGCAGTGACCACCTGCGCGCCGGCCGACAGCCGCGAGAGCGCGATGCCCGGCGCATGGCGATGCGAGGCGGTGGCATGGCCATCATAGAATGGCGTCTTCGCCGCGGGCTGCAGCCCGACCGCATTCAGCACGTCGCGCCACGCCTCCGGACGCTCGCCCTCGGAATAGGATTCGCTGGTGAACGGACGAAAACTCATGGCACGCCCCGGGTCCGGGAACGCGAAGCAACCCCCGTGCCAGATGAGCTTGACCGTTTGTCGTTTTGGCATCGGCGTTTCGGTGCGCGTCAGTCGTCGGCTCCTGGTGTCGTTGTCGCTGGGGCTGTCGCCGCGCGCGCGGTCTGTTCCCCTCCCCTTGCGGGGAGGGGTTAGGGGTGGGGGTCCACAGCGGCGGTGTCGCTTGGGGCGCCCCCACCCCGACCCTCCCCCGCAAGCGGGGGAGGGAGCGCACCTTGCGCTGGGCGAGAGGGTGCCCGACGTCGACCTCACTCACACCGGAACACGTTCTTGCGGATCGTGCCATGCACGCCCCAATTGGCGTCCACCACCTGGGTGACGCCGAAATCGGCGCCGACCGACAACAGCGAGATCGCCTCGTCCTCGCTGAGATGATGCACCGTCATCAGGAAGCGGCGCAGCTTGCGGAAGGCGTCGCGCATGGCGCGGTCGAGGCTGGAATGGTTGGCGATCTCGGTCTGCGCATTGGCGCCGAGTTCGGCGAGATAGTTCGGATAGGTGAAGCCGTAGACCGACCAGGCGTCGTTGGTCTCGAGCAGCGGATGTGTGAGGCCTTCGAGCTGGGTGCCGCCGAGATCGTTCTTCTTGTGCAGGATGAACTCGAAGTCGCCGGTGAGCGAGGTCTCGATCGCGGTGCCGCCGAGCTCGCTGTCACCTTGCGCGGCATGAGGATCGCCGACCGAGAAATAGGCGCCGGGCACGGCGACCGGATAGTACATCCGCGCGCCCTTGCCGATGCGCCAGTCGTCGATGTTGCCGCCGGTGTAGCTCGGCGGGATCGAGGACACGTAGTCGGCTTCCGATGGCGCGAGCCCCATCGTGCCAAAATGCAGCCGCGCCGGCACCTTGATGCCCGGCATGATGTTCTCGCGCTTCCTGATCGTCGCGTGGTCGACCGGCACGCCGGGATAGTCGATGGTCGGATGCACGATGCCGTCGGGGTCGGTCTGCGGCGTCCAGACGTAGTTGTAGACCGCCCTGGCGAACGGCTCCCCCGCGGTGTCCAGCTCGTAGATGGTGATGACCTCGCGCGGCTTCGGCTCCTCGATCAGGTCGTGATAGTGAAAGCCCCAATTGGCGGCGGCGTTGGAGCCGAAGCATCTGCCGGCATGGCAGCCGCACTGGCTCGGCCGCGGCCTGATGTCGAGGATGCGCACCTCCAGCACGTCGCCGGGCTCGGCGCTCTCGATCGCAACCGGGCCGGTGAGCAGATGCACGCCGATGCCCTCGCCGGAGCCGCGGATGAACGGGCCTTCGGTCGGGCCGGAGCCGCGCCGCGCGACGGCCTTGTGCTCCCTCGTCCACTTGAACACGCTCTCGGCGCCGGGATCGTCCTTGATCATGCGCTCGTAGTCGTCGTTGGCGTGATGCGTCAGCGTCTCGATCGTGGCGCGGTCGCCGGAGCGCAAGGTGAGAGCCGGTGTCACCACCTTGGAAAAATATCCCCAATGGATGGTCTTCGGGGACACCGGCAGCAGATGGTGCTTCATACAAGGGCCTCATGAAAGATCGGACGCGAGATTGTTGATGTTGACGTGAAGGATGAACTCATGCGACCGCATCCTTCGGCCGCTCGGCGTCCATCACCGAGAGGAAGCGCGCAGTCAGCGGGTGACGCGGATTGGAGAGCACCTCGTGCGCCGGACCCTGCTCGAGAATGACGCCGCCGTTGAGGAAGGCGACGCGGTCGGCGACCTCGTCGGCGAAGCGGATCTGATGCGTGGAAATGATCATGGTGAGCCCATCGTCGATGGCGAGCCGGCGGATCACCTCCAACACCTCGCCCACGAGCTCGGGATCGAGCGCTGAGGTCGGCTCGTCCAGCAGCAGCACGCTCGGGTTCGGCGCCAGCGCGCGGGCAATCGCCACGCGCTGCTGCTGGCCTCCGGACAGATGGCGCGGCAGCGCATCGGCGCGATGCGACAGGCCGACGCGGTCGAGCAGCTCCGCCGCGCGGCGCTCGGCCTCGAAGCGGCCCAGGCCGTGCACCCAGCGCAAGGGACCTGCGACATTCTCCTTCGCGGTGAGATGGCCGAACAGGTTGAACTGCTGGAACACCATGCCGACGCCGACGTTGGCGCGCTCATTGGCGATCGCGCGCGGCGACAGCTTGCGGCCGGCCTCGTCAAAGCCGAGCTTGCGGCCGCCGACGCGGATCTCACCGGAATCCCAGTTCTCCAGGTGATTGATGCAGCGGAGCAGGGTGCTCTTGCCGGAGCCTGAGGGGCCGAGCAGCGCGATCACCTCGCCGATGCGCACGGTGAGATCGAGCCCGTCGAGCACGGTGTGGCCGTCATAGGCCTTGCGCAGCCCGGTGACCTCGACGGCGACATTGTTGCGGGCGACCGTCGCGGCGCGCCTGGCGCGATCCTCGATCGACAGCGCTAGCGGCGGCGTTTCTTTGAGTTCGGCGGGCTCCGGCGGCGCGGCCTCGATGGCAGGGGCTGTTTTCTCGGCGAGTTCCAGCTTCGTCGCGTGGCCGATGCGGCGCCAGGGTAGCAATAGCGCAAGGTAGTCCGCCAGCTTGCGCTGCTTCGCCGTGCGGTCGAGATCGAGCAGCCATTCCAGCGCGAGCTGGATGACGCTGATCGCGCCGGTCAGCACGAGATAGATGAGACCCGAGGCGAAGAAGATCGAGAAGAAGTCGAAGGTGGACGACGCGAGCTGCGTCGAACGCAAGGTCAATTCCTGCACCGCGATGACGGAGGCGAGCGAGGAGTTCTTCAGCGCGCTCACGGCCTCGTTGCCGAAGGCGGGGATCATGGTGCGGATCGCCTGCGGCGCGATGATGCGGCGCATCAGCACTGATGGCGTCATGCCGAGCGCCTGGCCGGCCAGGAGCTGGCCGCGATCGACGCCGAGCACGCCGGAGCGCAGCATCTCGGCGATGAACGGCGCCTCGTTGCAGGCGAGTGCGAGGCCCGCCGCCAGCACCGCCGGCAGCTTGATGCCGATATGCGGCAGCGCGTCGTAGGCGAACACCATCTGCAGGATCAGGGGTGTGCCGCGGAAGATCACGGTGTAGCCGCGTGCGATCGCCGCCAGCAGCCAGAACCGGCTGAGCTGCATGGCCGCGAGGACGAGGCCGAGGATTAGTCCGCCGATCAGGCCGAGCGCGGTGACCTGCAGGGTCAGCTCGATGCCCTGCAGCAGATACGGCATGCTGAGATAGTGCAGGAAGAGTGACATCGGTTGGCAGGCCTGCTGGCTACGTAGGGTGGCAAAGGCGCGAAGCGCCGTGCCCACCGCGGTGCTTCGGAACAGCGTTGGTGGGCACGCTGCGCTTTGCCCACCCTACGAGTTTGGTCGGGTAGATGGGTCGCGCACGTTTCGCCGAGGAATTGGTGCGCTCCCTCCCCCCTTGTGGGGGAGGGCTGGGGAGGGGGGTACCCAGCAAAGAGTCTTCGTGTGGACCCCCACCCCCGACCCCTCCCCGCCTAGCGAAGCTCCGCTTCGCGTGGGGGGAGGGGAGCGCACTGTCTCTGCGGCGACAGATCCGCCTTCGAACGGAGCGCCTGTTAGTCCGCCGTGAGAATATCCGGCTCCTTGAAGTTCGCCGGATCGAGCTGCCACTTCTTCAGCAGCTCCTGATGGATGCCTTCCTTCTGCACCTCGATCAGCGCGGCCATGACGGCGTCGCGGAACTTCGGCTTGTCCTTGGGAACGGCGATGCCGACCGAATAGGGGATGGTGACCGCGATCGCCTTTTCCAGCTTGTCCGGATAAGCCTTCACCGCCTGGTCGACGGTGTTGACGTCGTTGACATAGGTGTCGGCGCGCCCCGCCAGGATGGCCTGGATGCAGTTGGCGTTGTTGTCGTAGAGCTGGATCGTCGGCTCAGGCTTTCCGGCTTCCTTGCATTTCGGCGCGAGATCCTGGATCAGCGGCACCTCGACATAGCCGGTGTTCTCGGCCGCGGCCGCGCCGCACATCGACAGGTTGATGCCGTTGATGCCCTTCGGGTTGCCCTTGGCGACTAGCACGCCGTCGAACACCTTGGAGTAGGTGATGAAGTCGGCGGCCTTGGCGCGCTCCTTGGTGGCGTAGATGTCGGAAATGACGATGTCGGCCTGGCCGCTCGCCAAGGTCGTCAGCAAAGCGGCGAAGGTCACCGGCTTGTAGGTCAGCTTGAAGCCGAGGCAGTCGCCGATCGCCTCGCCGAGATCGATGTCGAAGCCGACATATTTGCTCGGGTCTTTCGGGTCGATCGACTCATAGCCCGGCGTGTGCGGATTGATCGCGTTGACCAGCGTCTTGCCCTTCCAGTCCGGATATTTCTCCTTCAGCGCCGCGCAGCCCGCGGGCGTCGCCGCCTGCGCGTCGATGGGGGCGAGAAGTCCCGCCGCGATGATGGCGCCGAGCGCGGCAAGCCACGCCCGCCGCGCTCCAGTGAATAGCCTCGTCTGCATGTTGCCAGCTCCTTCGAACGATGATGTCGCGCTGGTCCGGCGGTGCATTGGTGCCGTCGCCCCGGTCCAAGCTCGAAGGCAAGCTTAGGTGCGGGCCTGCGCGGATGGCTTGTCCGTGGGCGCACAAAATATTGGATCGTGCCGGTGCAAGAATTGAGCACGCATTGCTCAAATCCGCGCCGTTGCGACGGACCGTCGCGCAGGCGTCAAGTCCGCCTGCTCGGTCCTCGAAGATTCCGAAAGTCGGAAATCGAGCGCGCCGGCGACGGTTTCACGTGCGCACGGGGCTAGCGCCAAGATGGCGCTGCCGCCGCATCACGCGTCAGGATCGCCGCGTCGCTGCGCCCATGCGAATGTGCATTGCGATAACTCGTGGCACAGGCTTGGCGGCAGCGGAGCTGCCGACTACGATGCCGCTGCACAAGTCGCTGATCTGTTTGTTGAGGTGTCTGCAATGCTGTTCCGTTTTACGGGACAAATATCACTCGGCCATTTCGCAGTGCGGACACTGATCGTCACAGCCTACGCAATCATCTTCGCGCCCGTCGTCATGATCGTCGTGACCAGCTTCTTCGCGCAGGAGATCGTGAGCTTTCCGCCGCCGGGCCTGTCGCTGAAATGGTACGCGAACGCGCTGAGCAAGCCGGAATTTCTGCGTGGCCTCGTGACCAGCTTCCAGGTCGCGCTGCTCGCGACCGCGATCGGCGTGCCCATTGGCACTGCGGCGGCGCTTGCCATCGTGCGGGGCGAGTTCCGTGGCCGCCAGGCGCTGTCGTCGTTCCTGCTGGCGCCGCTGGCCGTGCCCGGCGTCGTCGCCGGCTCCGGCCTCTACATGTTCTATGTGCTCGCCGAGGACCTGCTCGACCGCGACATCAAGGCAACCACGGAAGGCCTCGTCGCCGCGCATACGCTGCTGGCGATTCCGTGGACGGTGCGGCTCGTGGTCGCCAGCCTGCAGGGGCTCGACCGTGCCGCCGAGGAGGCCGCCGCCAATCTCGGCGCCAGCCCGTTCACGGTGTTCCGCCGTATCACCCTGCCGATGATGCGCTCCGGCATCGTCGCGGCGGCGATGTTCTCGTTCATCCAGAGCTTCGAGAATCTCGATCTGTCGATGCTGCTGGTCGGTCCCGGCCGGATCACCTTGCCGGTTGCGATGCTGAACTACCTCGAATTCCGCATCGATCCGACGCTCGCCGCGGTCGCCACTGTGCAGATCGCGCTGGTTGGCATTCTGATGGTGGCGACCGACCGCTTCGTCAAGCTGTCGCGGGTGGTGTGATGGCGCAGCTCACCCTGGAGAAGCTGACCAAGCGCTTCGGCACGTCGATCGGCGTGGAGGGGCTCGATCTCGCCGTCGGCGAGGGCGAGCTGGTCGCGCTGCTCGGACCCTCCGGCTGCGGCAAGACGACCACCTTGCGCATGGTCGCGGGTTTCCTGCCGCCCACGAGCGGCCGCGTGCTGTTCGACCGCGAGGACGTGACGCATCTGCCGGCCTACAAGCGTGCGACCGGCATGGTGTTCCAGTCCTACGCGCTGTTTCCACACATGAGCGCGGCCGACAATGTCGGCTTTGGCCTGGAGATGCGCGGCATCAGTGCGGCCGAGCGCAAGACGAAGATCGAGGAGGCGCTCAGGCTGGTGCGGCTGTCGCATCTCGCCGACCGGCTGCCGCGGCAATTGTCGGGCGGGCAGCAGCAGCGCGTCGCGCTGGCGCGGGCGCTGGTGATCAATCCGCGCATCTTCCTGCTCGACGAGCCCCTGTCCAACCTCGATGCCAAGCTGCGCGCCGAGGTGCGGCTCGAGATCCGCGCGCTGCAGCAGCGGCTCGGCCTGACCACCTTGATGGTGACGCATGACCGCGAGGAGGCGCTGACGATGGCCGACCGCCTCGTGGTCATGGAGGGCGGCCGCGTCCGCCAGATCGGCACACCGCAGGAGCTGTATGATTCGCCCAGGGATGCCTTCGTCGCCGACTTCGTCGGCCGTTGCAACATCCTGGCCGGCCGGCGTGCGGACGCCAATAACTTCCGTACCAGCGCCGGCCTGCTGCTGCCGGTCGATGTCGCCAGCGGCGAGCGCGGTGATGCCGATGCCTTCGCGCTGCGGCCTGAACGCATTGCAGTGGTGGCCGGTGAGTCCGGCGAGGTGCGCGGCCGCGTGCTGGCGATCACCTATATGGGCGCGCAGAGCGAATATGTGGTGGCGATCGGCGACGAGACGCTGGTGGCCGTCAGGCCAACGCCCGACGCGAGCGAGCCGCTGGCAACACTCAAACCGAACGATCCCGTGTCCCTGCAGTGGGACCGCAAGGTCCCGCGTCTCGTGCCGCAGACATCTTCGTAACGCATCCATCCACAGCGAGAGGTTCTCCCATGATTTCGCGACGACATTTTCTCTCCGCCAGCGCCGGCGTCGCCGCGCTGGCCTCCGGCATGCCCACTGCCCGCGCCGAAGGCGGACAGGTCGTGGTCGGCACCTGGGGCGGCGACTACGGCCAGTTGCTCTCCGACATCATCGATAAGCCGATCATGACGCCGAAGGGGTTCGAGATCGTGCAGGACGTCGCCAACGCCGATCCGCGCAAGACCAAGCTGCTGGCCGAGCGACAGAGTCGCCGCGGCTCGATGGACGTGTCGTGCCTGTCCGACAACGATACCTACATCGTGTCGCAGTCGGACGTGTTCGAAAAGGTCGATGCAGCCCAGGTGAAGCGGCTCGACAAGGTGTTCCCGGAGCTCAAGAGCGACATCGCGATCCCGCACATCTATTCGGCGCAGGTCATCCTCTACAACACCAACCAGGTGAAGACGCCGCCGCAATCCTTCGCCGATCTGTGGGATCCGAAATGGCGCGGCCGCATCGGTCTCGCCGACATCCTCTATCCCAACAACACGCTGGCCGCGGCGCTCGCCGGCGGCGGCGGCGTCAGCAATCTCGATCCGGCCGAGAAGAAGCTGATGGAATGGCGTTCGCTCGACGTGAAGATCTATCCGTCGAACGAGGCGCTGGCCGCGGCGCTGAAGTCGGAGGAGGTGTGGCTGACCACGATGTGGCTCGCCCGCGGCTTCATGTGGAAGAAGTCCGGCATTCCGCTCGCCCATGTCGTGCCGAAGGAAGGCACGCCGGCGATCGTGTTCCAGGCCGCGGTGCCGAAGAACGCCAAGAACAAGGCCGGCGGTTTCGCCTATCTCGACGCGATGCTCGACGCCAAGGCTCAGGGCGGCTTCGCCGACAAGATGGGCTATGTCCCGACCGTCACCGATGCGTCGCTGCCGGAGGATCTCGCCAAGCAGGTCAGCCTGACCGAGGCCGAGCGCGCGCGGCTGCTGAAGCCGGACTATGCCTATGCCGCCGGGCGCTCGCAGCGTACGCTCGACTTCTGGAACAAGGAGTTCAAGGCGTAAGTCTTGAATTCATGCTCCTGCGGCGCAGGCCGCAGGAGCATGCGGCTGATGCGCCGCTTATCTGCAATCGGAGCTCGCGCGATGGCGCTGCTGGTCGTTCCTGCCTGTCTGCTGGTCCTGGCGCTGCTGGTCGGGCCGATGATCCTGATGTTCCGGATCTCGCTCAACCAGTTCAGCCCGACCCAGCTGATGGTGCAGGCGCTGTCGCCGGACAACTACGTCAAGGCCGCGACCGATCCGTACTACCAGCAGATCATCCTGGCCACGCTGGGTATCGCGCTGCTGTGTACTTTGCTCACGCTGATTCTCGCCTTTCCGGCGGCCTATTGGCTCGGCCGCATGGAGAGCCGCTGGAAGAGCCTGGTCGTCATCGCGACCCTGTTTCCGCTGCTGGTCGGCAATGTCGTGCGCTCGGCCGGCTGGATGGCGCTGTTCGCGCGCGACGGGCTCGTCAACACGGTTCTGATGAAGCTCGGCCTGATCTCCGCGCCGCTGGAGATCATGTACACGACCAAGGCGGTCATCATCGGCATCATCGCCGTTGTGCTGCCCTACATGATCCTGACGCTGTCCGCGGTCATCGAGAGCATCCCCCGCGACCTGGAATATGCCGCCGCCAATCTCGGCGCCTCAGGCGCGCGCGTGTTCTGGCGGGTGATCCTGCCGCTGTCGGTTCCCGGCGTCGCCGCCGGCTCGATCCTGGTGTTCGTTTTGTGCATGAACACCTATGCAACGGCGGTGCTTCTCGGCGGCCCGCGATTCAAGATGATGGCGCCTGCCGTGTACGACCAGTTCGTGCGCGGCAACAACTGGCCGATGGGCGCCGCACTCGCCTTCATGCTGCTGGCGGTGACCATGGCCTTCACGGTGTTCGGCAGCGTCGCGTTCGCGCGGAAGTATCGGGCAGGATGACGGCAGACGCCGTCATTGCGAGGAGCGCAGCGACGAAGCAATCCAGACCTTTCCTTGGAGCCCTGGATTGCTTCGCTGCGCTCGCAATGACGAGAAGACGGATCGTAGGGTGGGCAAAGGCGCGCAGCGCCGTGCCCACCATGTTGCAAGGAACGGACGCAGGGTGGGCACGCTTCGCTTTGCCCACCCTACGTTATGACAGTGAGGAAACGCGCTCATGACCGACCAAGCCACGCTGCCGGGCGATGAGCTCGCCTTCATCAGGAACAAGGGCGCGGCGCCGATCGTGCCGAAGGCCACCACGAGGGATCGCGGCATCGGGCCATTCAAGCGGCTGGCGCTGCGCAGCGCCGTCGTGATCGACGGCACCGGGGCGCCGCCGATCGGGCCGGTCGATATCATCGTCGAGAACGGTCGCATCGTCAGCATCAAGAAGGTCGTCGGCTATGGCTATGCCGGCAACGCTGGCGAACCGGCCGATCACGAGATCGACTGTCGCGGAAAATGGGTGACGCCGGGCTTCGTCGACTGCCACGCCCATGCCGGCGTCGCCTATCACTCCGCCAACGGCTGGGTGCCGCCGGTCGACTACGTCTACAAGCTCTGGCTCGCGCATGGCGTCACCACCGTGCGCGAGATGGGCTCGATGAATGGCCTGTCCTGGATGCTCGACCAGAAGCAGCGCGCCGCCGACAACAGCATCGCCTCGCCGCGGCTGCTGGCCTATGCGTACTTTCCGGCCGTCAACGACATGGTCAAGACGATCTACACGCCGGAGCAGGGCCGGAGCTGGCTGCGTCAGGTCAAGGAGCGCGGTGCCGACGGCATCAAGTTCTTCGGCGCACCGCCCGCGATCATGGAAGCCGCGCTCGACGAGTGCAAGACGCTCGGCCTGCGCACCGGCTGCCACCACGCCCAGATGGCGGTGTCGCGCATGAACGCGCTGACCACGGCGAAATGGGGTCTGACCAGCGCGGAGCACTATTACGGCCTGCCGGAGGCGCTGTTCGAGGATCGCGTCATCCAGAATTTCCCGCTCGACTACAACTACACCGATGAATATTTCCGCTTCTCGGTATCGGGTCAGATGTTCAGGCAGGGCGCCGAGCCGGGCTCGGCGAAGTGGAACGAGGTGCTGGAGCAGTTCCTGGAGATCGGCTTCACTTTCGTGCCGACGTTCACGATCTACGACGCCAATCGCGACCTGATGCGCGCGCGGCAGGCCTATTGGCACAAGGACTACACCTGGAAGTCGATGTGGGACTACTTCACCCCGCAGCGCGGCGGCCATGGCTCGTACTGGTATCGCTGGTCGACCCAGAACGAGATCGAGTGGAAGGAGAACTACCGGCTCTGGATGGCGTTCATCAACGAGTACAAGAACCGCGGCGGCCGTGTCTGCACCGGATCGGATTCCGGCTTCATCTACCAGATCTTCGGCTTCGGCTATGTCCGCGAGCTCGAGTTGCTGCAGGAGGCCGGCTTCCATCCGCTGGAGGTGATCCGCTCGGCGACCTCGCAGGGCGCGGCGCTGTGCGGGCTGCAGGACGAGATCGGCACCATCGACATCGGCATGCGCGCCGACATGCTGGTGCACGACCACAATCCGCTGACCGACTTCAAGCTGCTCTATGGCACCGGCGCGATGCGCTTCAACGACACGACCAACGCGGTCGAGTGGCACCGCGGCCTCAAATACACGATCAAGGACGGCATCATCTACGACACGGAGGAGCTGCTGGCCGACGTGCGCGAGCTCGTTAAGGCGAGCTGGGAAAGCGACGTGCCGGAGAAATACGCCGCCAAGGATAAAGACAAGGACGCCGCGGCACCATGAGCGTCGGCAGCATCGACTTCTTCGTCCTCACCGGCTTTCTCGGCTCGGGCAAGACGTCGCTGCTGCGCGATGTACTGACCGCGGAAACGGCGTCGGACACCGCTGTCATCGTCAACGAGGCCGGCGAGGTCGGGCTGGACGGCGTCCTGTTGCGCGAGAGCGGCGACGACGTGCCGATGGCGATGCTGTCGAACGGCTGCGTGTGCTGCCAGGTCGGCAGCGACCTCGCCTTCACCATCGACCGCCTGATCATGGCGCCGCGGCCGGATGGGCTGCAGACGTTGCGCCGGATCATCCTGGAGACCTCGGGCCTGTCGATGCCCGGCCCCGTGCTGCGCCAGCTTGCAACGCTCGCCGAGCATCGCATGCGCGTTGCGGTCATCGCAACCTATGACCTCACGCGCGGGCTGGCCGTCGCCGCATTTGAGGAGGCTGCGGCGCAATGGGCCGCAGCGCACCGCATCGTTGCGACCAAGGCCGACCTCGCGCCGGCCGCCTTGGCTGGATCGCCGGTCTCGATTGCGCAGCTCAATCCTGTCGCGGAGCCCATCGCCAACGCCGATCGCGCCGTGATCGTAGCGGCTGCGTTCGCGCCACTCACGGCTTCGCTGCCGCTGCGCGAGGTCGCGCCTGATCTGACCGCCGCGCATCCGCGCCTCGCGCTCTGCCTCGTCCGCCCGCGGGCGGAGATCGCCTATGCCGATCTCGCCGGCTGGCTCGACAATGTCGCAGGCCGGCTCGGCGAGCGCCTGCTGCGGATCAAGGGCCTGGTGAAGATCCACGAGGCGCCGCGGCCGCTGCTGGTCGAAAGCGTCGGCACGGTGTTCTCGCCGCCGCGGCAATTGAAGGTCGAGAAACCGCCGGCGCCCTTCATCGTCGTGATCGCGCGCGACATTGCCCGCGATGAGCTCGAACAGGTCGAGCCGATGGGGTTGTTCACCTTTGCCTGGCGCGAGCCCGAGCGCGAAGTTGGGAAGGGCGGCATCCGCGCGGAGTGGGTGACCTGAGCGCCTAACGTAAGTTGCACGGCGCCGAGCAACTCACCGTCATTCCGGGGCAATCGTGCACACGCGACGGCGTGTGCGCGATTGAACCCGGAATCTCGAGATTGTTGGGAACGAACGCAAGGCAACGTCGGGATTCCGGGTTCAAGGCCTGCGGCCTTGCCCCGGAATGACGGTGGTCGTGATGGAGAAGGACTAATTCCCCCCGATCGTGCTCAAGCTCCGTGATGGATAGCGCAAAGCCACGTCGAACGGGTTGAGCTTGCCGGCCAGCACCTGCGCCTCGCCCTGCAGGATCTTCACGACATGCGGCAGCCGGTCCGCGTTCAGCCGCTCCGCCAGCGTGCCCACGCTGAGCGCCGCCACCGCGTTGCCCCGCGCGTCGAGCACGGGCACGCCGACGCCGGCCATGCCGGGAATGAGGCCGGTGCTGGTATTGACCCAGCCTTGCGCGCGCGCCTGCGCCAGCGCATTGCGCAGCGAGGCCTCGTCGAGGAAGCCGCGATCGAGCAGGCGCGGGATGTTGAAGCGGATCACGGCCTCCTGCTCGTCCTCGGGCAGGTTGGCGAGAATCGTGAGGCTGCCCTGGCCAAGCCCGAGCGGCACCTTGCCGCCGATGTCGCCGGTGAAGGAGCGGATTGGAAACGGTCCTTCGACGCGGTCGAGACAGACCGCATCGAAGCCGTTGCGCACCAAAAGGAAGATCGTGTCGCTCAAGGTCGCCGACAGCCGCAGCAGCGCCGGCCGCGCCGCCTCGCGCAGGCCGCTGGCTTGGCCCGCGCGTGCGGCGAGCACGTAGAAGTCGAGCGCCAGGCGATAGCGCTTGCCGGCGGCCTGTTCGGCGAAACCCTCGGCGGCGAGGTCCTGCAGCATGCGATGCGCGGTCGGCTGGCTGCAGCCCGCGGTCTCCGCGATGTCCTTCAGCCGCAGCCCGTCGGGGTCGCCCTCGGCGAGGATGCGCAGCAGCTTCAGGGCCCGGCGAAGGCTGGAGGACGAATCGGTGTCGGCTGTCGTCATCTGATCTGGTGAATGATGGAGTCAAATTCGTCGCATAGATTTCATATATCAGAATTTTAGACAGAAAAATTCAGGATATCGGAATATATGATTGACCATCTGCGTGGCCCGCCGGCATGAAAGAGCCCCAGGGCGGCAATCCCTGCTGATGGCGAAGGGAGCCTCCCGCGCGAGGACGCATGGGTTTCCTGACGCTGGACGGTCTGACGAAGCTCTACGGCGATGTCGCTGCGGTCAGCGACGTCAATCTCAGCGTCGCCAAGGGCGAGTTCATCTCGCTGCTCGGCCCCTCCGGCTGCGGCAAGACCACGACGCTGCAGATGATCGCCGGCCTGGTCGAGCCGACGTCGGGGCGCATCACGCTCGACGGTCGCGACATCACCCACGAGAAGCCCGATCGCCGCGGCCTCGGCATCGTCTTCCAGAGCTACGCGCTGTTTCCGCACATGACGGTGGCGCAGAACGTCGCCTTCGGACTCGAAATGCGCAAGGTGATCAGGGCCGAGCGCGAGGCGCGCGTCAAACAGGCGCTGGCGCTGGTGCAACTCGCCGCGCTAGCCGACCGCTATCCACGCCAGCTCTCCGGCGGGCAGCGTCAGCGCGTCGCGGTGGCGCGCGCGCTCGTCATCGATCCGCCGGTGCTGCTGCTCGACGAGCCCTTGTCCAATCTCGACGCCAAGCTGCGCGAGGAGATGCAGTTCGAACTGCGCGGCATCCAGCAGCGCGTCGGCACCACCACGATCATGGTGACGCACGACCAGAGCGAGGCGCTGTCGATGAGCGATCGCGTGGTGGTGATGGAGCAGGGCCGCATCATGCAGATCGACGCGCCCTATCGGCTCTACGAAAATCCGGTGACGCCGTTCATCTCCTCCTTCGTCGGCAAGATGAACCGGCTGTCCGGCGTGCGGCGCAACGGCGGCGTCGAGATCGGCGGGCGCCTGCTGCCGTGCGAGGGGGCTGACCTCACCGACGGCACGGCCGCCGTGCTCGCGATCCGGCCGGAGAAGATCGGCCTGACAACTCCCGGCGCCGGCGTGCTCGATGGCCGCATCAGAGCGCGCTTCTTCCTCGGCAGCACCTGGTTCTTCACCGTGGAGACGCCCGCCGGATTGATCGGCGTCGCCCTGCCCAATGCGGGCGAGGAGCCGGCGTGCGAGGGCGATCAGGTCGGTCTCGCCTGGAGCAGCGCCAGCGCACGCGCGTCGAAGCCCGACGGAGCGCAGTCGGCATGAGCGGCACGCGCGCGACGACACCATGGCTGCTGGCGGCGCCGGGCGCGCTGCTGTTCACCGCATTGGTGGTCGTGCCGCTCGGGCTCACCCTGGCGCTGTCGTTCCACGTCTATGACGCCGCGACCGGCGTCAAGGACGAGACCACGCTGGCGCACTACATCGGCATCCTCTCCGACAGCTACTTTCTCAATATCTTCTGGCGCACGCTGCGGCTCGCCGCGCTGACCACGCTGATCTGCGCCGTGATCGGCGCGCCCGAGGCCTACATCCTGGCGCGCATGCGCGAGCCCTGGCGCTCGGCGTTCCTGCTCGCGATCATCGGCCCGCTGCTGGTTTCGGTCGTGGTGCGCGCCTTTGGCTGGAGCATGCTGCTCGGCCCCACGGGCCTCGTCAACGAGGCCTTCCGTGCGCTCGGGCTCGGCACGGTCAGGATGCTCTATACTGAGACGGCCATCGTCATCGCGCTCGTCCATGTGATGCTGCCGTTCATGGTCATCCCGGTCTGGACATCGCTGCAGAAGCTCGATCCGATGGTCGAGGCCGCCGCCTGGACGCTCGGCGCCTCGCGCTTCACGGCGCTGCGCCGCGTAGTGCTGCCGCAGGTGACGATGGGGCTGCTGTCGGGCAGCCTGGTGGTGTTCGGACTGTCGGCGTCGGCCTTCGCGATCCCCGCGCTGCTCGGCGGCCGGCGGCTGAAGATGGCGGCGACGCTGGTCTATGACGAATACATGCACGAGCTGAACTGGCCGCTGGGGGCCGCCATCGCGATCCTGGTGTTGGTCACGAACCTCGTGCTCATGCTGGCCTATCAGCGCGTCGTCGAGGCGCGCGCCAGGCGGATGTTGGGGTGAGCGGCATGCGCCACAACGGTCCGATCGCCCTGGTCTTTCATGCGCTCGTCACTGGCTTCGTGCTGGCGCCGCTCATCGTGATCTGCCTCGTCGCGTTCACGCCGGCCAACACGTTGACATTGCCGACCACGCAGGTCTCGCTGCGCTGGTTCACAGCCGTGTTCGCGCATCCGGATTTCGTCGCCTCCTTCCTCAACAGCCTGTGGGTTGCGGCAACAGCCGCGACGATCGCGGTCGTGCTCGCGGTCGCCGCCGGCCTCGCGCTCGACCGCTACGACTTCCGCGGCCGCGCGGCGCTGAACGCGCTGTTCCTGTCGCCCCTGATGATCCCGCATCTCGTGCTCGGCGTTGCGCTGCTGCGGCTGTTCGCGCTGCTCGGCGCCACCGGCAGCCTGCTGTGGCTGACCGCAGGTCACGTTGTCGTCGTCACGCCTTATGTGCTCCGCTTGGTTCTGGCCGCCCTGTCCGGCCTCGACCGCAGCGCCGAGCAGGCGGCGGTGACCCTGGGCGCTTCCAGCTGGATCGTGTTCCGCCGCATCACCGTGCCGATGATCCTGCCCGGCATCACCGGCGGCTGGCTGCTCGCCTTCATCAACTCCTTCGACGAGCTCACGATGTCGATCTTCATCACCTCGCCCGCCACGATCACCCTGCCGGTGCGCATGTACATGTACGCGACCGAATCGATCGATCCGATGATGGCCGCCGTATCGGCGCTGATGATCGCGGTGACGGCGGCGGCGATGATGCTGCTCGACCGCATCTTCGGCCTCGACAAGATCCTCGTGGGCCAAGGCTGATACCATGCCGCTGTTGCATCGTCTCGTCCGCAACGACAGCGCCGTCATCTCCTTCACGATCGATGGCGTGCCCTGCGACGGCCGCGCCGGCGACACCGTGCTGACGGCCATGCTCTGCCAGGTCGACCGGCTTCGCTACAGCGAGTTTTCCGCCGCGCCACGGGCCGGCTTCTGCCAGATGGGCGCGTGCCAGGACTGCTGGGTGCAGCTCGCGAGCGGTGAGCGGCTGCGCGCCTGCACGACGCCGCTTACCGAAGGCATGGACATCATCACACGACGAGGGCGCGGCCATGGCTGAGCGCGCATCGCCCCTGATCGTCGGCGCCGGCCCGGCCGGCATCCGCGCCGCGATGACATTGGTCGCGGCCGGCCTGCGGCCGATCGTGGTCGATGAAGGCCACGCCTGCGGCGGCCAGATCTATCGCCAGCCGCTGAGTCCCGACGGCCGCGATGCCACGGCGTGCTACGGCTCGGAGGCTTCGAAGGCCGCGCGGCTGCATCACGACTTTGCGGCGCTCGGCACCGCAATCGACTATCAGTCGAACACGCTGCTGTGGAATCTGCGCGACGGCGCGGCCGCCATTCTCCGCGACGGCATCAGCCATCGCATCAATTATGATGGACTCATCCTCGCGACCGGGGCGACCGATCGCGTGCTGCCGATCCCCGGCTGGACCCTGCCGGGCGTGTTTACGCTCGGCGGCGCGCAGATCGCGCTGAAGGCGCAGGGCTGTGCGATCGGCCGGCGCGTGGTGTTCGCTGGCTCCGGCCCGCTGCTCTATCTGGTCGCCTGGCAATACATGAAGGCCGGCGTCGACGTTGCCGCCGTGCTCGACGCGGCGCCCTTGTCTGCGAAGCTCAATCTGCTGCGCGCGTTGCCGCTCGCGCCGGGCATCGTGCTGCGTGGATTGCGCATGGCGCTGGAGTTGACGCTGCGCGGCACGCGCGTGCGGTCTGGCGTGTCCCGGCTTCGGATCGAGGGCAAGGGCAGGGTGGCGCGCATCGTCTATCGGGCCGGCGGGCGCGAACACGCGATCACCTGCGACGGCGTCGGCTACGGCCTCGGTCTGCGCTCGGAGACTCAGGCTGCTGATCTCGCCGGCTGCGCCTTTCGCTTCGATGCGCGCGACCGCGCGCATCGTCCGGTTCGCGACGCCGGTGGCCGCAGCAGCATCGCGGGCGTGTACCTCGCCGGCGACGGCGCCCGCATCGCCGGCGCCGATGCCGCGGAAGCCGCCGGCGAGCGGGCCGCGCTGGCATTGTTGGAGGATCGCGGCCTGCCGCATGATTCGGTGCGCGCTACCGCCCTCGAACATGCGCTGGCGCGGATCGACCGGCTGCGCGATGGGCTCGAAGCCGCCTTTCCCTATCCATCGCATTGGGCGGGCGACATCGCCGATGACACGCTGCTGTGCCGCTGCGAGGAGATCGATGCCGGCGAGGCGCGGCGCGCGATCAGGGATTTCTCGCTCACCGAGATCAATCGCCTGAAGGCGGTGACGCGCATCGGCATGGGCCGCTGCCAGGGCCGCATGTGCGGCGCGGCCGCCGCGGAGCTCTTGGCTGCGCAGACGCGCCGCGACATGGGCGCCGTCGGCCGGCTGCGCGCGCAGGCGCCGATCAAGCCGATCCCGGTGGCCGTGAGTCTGTCCCTCGACGAGAGGCAGCATGACCCGGCGCATTGACTGCGATGTCGCGATCGTCGGCGGCGGGCTGGTCGGCAGCTCCGCCGCGCTGGCGCTGCGCGGCATGGGCTTCTCCGTCACGCTGCTCGACAAGGGCTTCTGCGGCGCTCAGGCGAGCGGCGTGAACTATGGCGGCGTGCGCCGCCAGGGCCGCCCGCCCGAGCAACTGCCGCTGTCGCAGCGCGCGCATGCAATCTGGCCGCGGCTCGCGCAGCTCATCGGCATCGACGGCGAGTTCCTGCGCTCCGGCCATCTCAAGCTCGCGCGCTCGCCTGCGGACATGGCGAGCCTGGAGCGCTACGCCGTCGAGGTCGCGCCGTTCGGGCTCGCTCTCGAGCTGATCGGCCACAATCAACTGCACGAGCGCTTCGGCATCGCGGGCGGCGTCGTGGGCGGTTCGTTCTGTCCTGGCGACGGCCACGCCAATCCCCGGCTGGTCGCCACCGCCTTCGCCGCAGCGGCGCGTCGCGCCGGCGCCGAGGTGCTGGAGAACACGGAGGTCACAGGCGCCACCAGGACATTCGAGGGCTTCGTGATCGAGGCCGGCGACGTTGCCATCAGGACGCGTACCGTGATCAACAGCGCCGGCGCCTGGGCCGACGGCTTGGCGCGCGCGTTCGACGAGCCGGTGCCGCTGGAGCGCACCTATCCGTCGATGATCGTGACCGAGCCGCTCGATCTATTTCTCGGCGTCAACATCGGCATCGAGGGCGGCGGCATCTACGCGCGGCAGGTTACGCGCGGCAACGTCGTGGTCGGCGGCGAGCGCGCCGCGCCGCTCGCCGATCCCGACTATTCGCGCCCGCGCAGCGACGGCGTGCTCGCCATCATGCAGCGCGCCAGCGAGCTGTTCGGCCCGCTGCGCCATGCCCAGGCGATTCGGTTCTGGAGCGGCACCGAGGCGACGATGCCCGACCGCAATCCGGTGATCGGGCCGAGCGCGACGACGCCGGGACTGATTCACGCCTTCGGCTTCTCCGGCGCCGGCTTCCAGATCGCGCCAGGGGTCGGCGAGGTGCTGGCCGAGCTGGTGCGCGACGGCGAGACCTCGACGCCGATCGCGGCCTTCGCCATCACTCGTTTCTCACCCGCATCGCAGCCGGGCGATGCCTCTCAAGCAGCAATGACGACAGGATCGAAGGAGACCTCGCCATGATCGATGCTCGCGCCGCGCTCGGCTCAGCCCTCGCGCTGATGCTCGCCACCGCTTCCGCGCACGCCGAAACCAGGACGCTCTATGTCGGCATGAACGGCGGCAATTTCGAGCGCACCTATACGCAGGCGGTGTTTCCGGACTTCGAGAAGGCCAACGACGTCAAGATCGTCGTCGTGCCCGGCACCTCGTCGGAGATCCTCGCCAAGGCGATCGCGGCGAAGGACAAGCCGCAGATGCACGTGATGTTTCTCGACGACGGCGTGATGATCCGCGCCGCCGGCCTTGGTCTGTGCGAGAAGCTGAAGCCGAGCGAGGCGCTCGGCCAGCTCGAGCCGTTCGCGCGACTCAAGGACGACATCGCCGCCGGCATCGACATCGGCATGACCGGCCTTGCCTACAACAAGAAGCTGTTCGACGAAAAGGGCTGGGCGGCGCCGACCTCCTGGCTCGATCTCGCCGATCCCAAATTCAAGGACAAGGTCGTGTTCCAGTCGGCCTCGGTCTCGACCTTCGGCCTGCACGCCTTCCTGATGGTCAACCGCATCAACGGCGGCAGCGAGGCCAATGTCGAGCCGGGCTTCAAGGCGTTTCCCGACACGATCGGCAAGAACGTGCTCGAATACATTCCGAACTCGGCCAAGATCTCCGAGATGGTGCAGACCGGCGAGGCCGCGATCTTCCCGCTCACGCCGACCGCGGTGTCGACCTTGAAGGAGAAGGGTATCGCTGTCGAATACGCGCAGCCGAAGGAAGGCTCGGTCGTGCTGATGGTCGCCGAATGCGTCATCGCCAACAACTCCGAATCCGAGCTGGCGCAGAAGCTCGCCGCCTATCTGCTGTCGCCGGAAGCGCAGGCCAAGGCGCTGGCCGCCGGCAACATCGTGCCGTCCAACACCACCGCGAAAGCCACAACGCCGGCGGCCGAGCAGAAGCTCGCGACCTTCCACGGCTACATGAAGAGCGCGATCACGCTCGACTGGGACGTCATCAACGCCAGGCGCCCGGAATGGAATACGCGCTGGAACAGGATGATCGAGCGGTAGGCCGGCTTCGTTCCCTCGTCATTGCGCGCGAGGCGATTCAGACCTTTCATGCGGCCCCGGATCGCTTCGCTGGCGCTCGCGATGACGGCCGGGGAGCCAGCGCGTTTGCGCTTCCATCGTCATACCCCGCCAAAGCGGGGTATCCAGTCCGCCGCTGCCTTCGATGCCATCACAGCCGTCTCGGCGTACGGGATCGCCCGGTCGAGCCGGGCGATGACGGAGAGTGTGTGGCGCTACGCCTGCTCTGATTGTCATTGCGAGGAGTGTAGCGACGAGGCGATCCAGGGCTGCGCAAGGCACTCTGGATCGCTTGGTAGCTACGCGCATTACCCCGCCGGATAGTTCGTCGCATACGCCTCCGTCAGCGCCTCATCGAGCCGCCGTCCGGCGCTGAAACCTGACAGCGTCGCGGGACGGGTGACGCCCGGCAGCAATCGGCCATCGGGCTCCGGCGGCCCGATCAGGGTGTGCACCGGAATGCGCTCGGCATAGATCGGCAGCGCGTAGTCCTCCTCATCGTCGATGACGCCCGCGGCGCGGATCTTCGCCGATGCCTTTTCGATCTCCATGGTCACGACCGACGTGGCCTTGAGCTCCTGCTCCGTGGTCGGGCGCAGGCTCGCCGTGCGGCCGGGAAACAGCCGATCGACCATCATCACCAGCGCGCGCTCCTTCTCCGCCTGATCCTCGATCAGCCGGGCATGGCCGAACGCCATCACCGAGCGATAGTCGGCCGAGTGATGGAAGGCGCTGCGCGCCAGCACCAGGCCGTCGAGATGGGTGACGGTGAGACAGGCCGGCTGTCCCTCGGACAGGTTGCGCAACATGCGGCTGGCGCTCGAGCCATGCCAATACAGCGTCGTTCCCTCGCGCCAATACAGCGTCGGCGTGCAATAGGGCTGGCCGTCGATGACATAGGAGACGTGGCACAGCGTTGCGGAGTCGAGCAGCGCATGGACGGTCGCATGATCGTAATGGGCGCGCTGATGCCGCCGCTTGACCCGGTTGGTGTCGTCGACGGGATAGCTCGGCATCTGTTGCTCGGACATCGTCAGTCTCCTGTTTCCGTCGACGTCATGCCATGGCAAAGTGGTTGCCGGGAGTTCCACTTCGATGCGAAAGCAGGCAACCACTTCGCGGCGCCGCGACGACGTGCTGGCGCTGCCGATCCACCTCGACCGCACCATCCGCAGCCAGTCGCAGCAGGTGCACGGCGCGCTGCGGACCGGCATCGTCGACGGCCTGCTCGTGCCCGGCCTTCGTCTGCCTTCGACGCGCGGGCTCGCCGAGCAGCTCGGTGTTCGCCGCAACGCGATCGTCGCAGCCTATGAAGCGCTGCTGTCGGACGGCCTGGTCGAGGCGCGCCACGGCGCCGGCACCTATGTCGCGGCACGGCTGCCCGCACCGCAGGTCGCCGCGCCGGTCGCTGAGCTGGATGTTCGCATTCCGCCGCGCCGGCCGTTCGCGCTCGGCTGCACGCTGGTCGATCCCGTGCTCTTGCGGCGACTCGCCGCGGCCAGCCGGCGCCGCATCGCCCACGCCGCGCCGGATGAGCTCGGCTATGGCGATCCGCGCGGCAGCCTGCATCTGCGCACCCAGGTCGCGCACTACCTTGCCGCCAATCGCGGCGTACGCTGCGACCCAAGCTGCATTCTCATCGTGAGCGGCACCCAGCATGGCCTGCGGCTATGCATCGACGCGTTGCTTGCGCCGGGCGATCCCGTCTGGTTCGAGGATCCCGGCTATGTCGCCTCGCGCCACACGTTGAGCACGACCGGCGCGAAGCTGGTCCCGGTGCCCGTCGATGACGAAGGCATCGTGGTGAGCTCGGGCGAGACGGCGCACATGGCGGCCAAGGCCGCCTACGTGACGCCATCGCATCAGTTTCCGACCGGCGTTGCGATGAGCATGGCGCGGCGCATCGCGCTGCTCGACTGGGCGCGCAGGGCGGACGCCTACATCTTCGAGGACGACTACGACAGCGAGTACCGCTTTGCCGGCCCGCCGCTGACCGCGCTGGCCGGCATCGGCGGCGAGCGCGTCATCTATCTCGGCACCTTCGGCAAGACGCTGTTCGCGGGACTGCGGCTCGGCTACCTCGTGGTGCCGCCGGCGCTGGTCGCGCGGGTCGTCGCGGCGCGCGCGGCGCAGGACCGGTTTCCGCCGGCCTTCATGCAGGACGCTCTGGCCGACCTGATGGCCGACGGCGTGCTCGCGGCGCACATGCGGCGGCTGCGCCCGCGCTATCGCCAGGCGCGCGATGTCGTCGCCGACGCGCTCGCCAAGCACGGCAAAGGCAGCCTGCAACTGGCCGCGCCGTCGCAAGGGTTGCATCTGCTGGCGACCTTGCCGCCCGCAGCCCCGAAGGGCGCGGCGAAACTGATCCGCGACCGGGCCGGCATCGAATGCCGGCTGTTGTCGGATGCGCGGATCGTGCAGCGCGGGCCCGACGGTTTCATCCTGGGCTATTCGGGATTTGCAGCGAAGGATCTCGCCGATGCCGCCAGGCGGCTCGGACGCGCCACCCAGGACATCTTGGGCGGGGCGGCGCGCCCGCGCTGAGCATCATCGATGCCACGAGTGTGGCCGAGCCGGCACGTCGGGCAAATCAACAGGGCCATGAGCTCCTGCGAATCTGCACAGAGGCTCCGCTTGCGTGTCGCGCGCAACACGCCGGTCTGGATTTTGTTCAATTCGTTCAACGCGCTTTTGACGACCGATCGGGCGCCTGCATTTTCTTCTTTCGTTTTTTCGAAAATCGTGCTTTGGTAGCGCATCCCGCCTCACCGCAGAGGGGCGTAGCGCGCGATCGTCACGACACGCGAGGTGGGGATGCGATGGCCGCGCTGTTGCCGCAGCATGCTGTCAGGCGTGCGGACGAACGGCGATGCGCGGACGTGAAGTCGCAGCGTCCTGATACCCCGATGCTGGTATCACGCGCAATGCGCGCGAGTGCATTGTCGCAATGGTGGCCAACAAGCCCGGCGCACCAGGGAGACTGCGTATAAGCGTGGAGACCATCGCGCAGGGAATGCCGGGTTGAACCGGCTTTGCCTGTGGTACCTGCCGCCTGCATTTCTTTCCGCAGGCGGGCCATGGGTGAGGCCTTCACCCGGCATTCCCTGCGCCCTTTGCACTTCGAAAGGGCGAGACGGATCGTAAGCCTCGGGCATCATCTGCCGCGAGAACGCGCCCTCATGTTCATGGCTGTTCGAGATGCGGATTGGAGCAGATGCGTCAGGCGACGCGGATGCGCGCGGTCGCCGCAATCGCGACGCGCTCATTCATAGGGATTGTGCTCGGCGTTCGTCATCGTCTGGCGCACCCGGCGCAAGGTGATGGGCGTGCCGTCGGAGACGAACTGCAGCTCATAGGCGCGGCCGCTGTCGTCCTTGGCGGAGCAGGTCACGCTCGTGACCTTGAGCATCGCGAAGTTGCCGACCTGACGGCACATGCCGGCCGAGCTCTTCGTCACCGGCACCGGAATGCCATCGACCTTCGGGCGATGCTTGGAATTCAGCAGCATCCTGTCGATCGGCAGTTCGTAGACGTTCTGGATCGACCTGCGGCCATTGATGCCGGAGAACGCGATGATGTGGCTCTCGTCAGCGGGATCGTCGAGCGCGACGGTGAAATGGGCGCGCCCCTTCTCGCTGTGAAAGAACGCCACCGTCTTGCAGGAAAATTCGCGGCCGTCGACCTTCGCGGTCCGGCAGGTGCCGGACATCAGCGCGTAGAGATCGATGTCGGGCCGCTCCTCCGGCGAGCTCGTCACCGGCATCGGCTGCTGAGCCAGGCAGGGCGTACCCAGGAAGAGACCGAGCGCAACGGCAGCAAGACGAAGAAAATGCAGGGGCATCCGCGGGGTGAGCCTGGAGGAATCATGACAGCGCGAGAGGTTAAGCGATGTGTCAGCTTTGCGGCAAAAAGAGGTCGGACACCGGTGCGGCAGTGCACATCGCGCCAGCGCAAGCCCGGCGCTGTACGGCACGGGCGGTCGGCCGATACCGTAAAAGGAATGGAAAGTTCCGTGCGCACGCCGCGCGCTCGCTCGCGCTCCATGTCGAGACGGAAGGCGCGGTGCAGCGGGCTCGGCGCGTCACAGGATTCCGGGGCGGCGCTACCCCGGAATGATCTTCAATCTCCGGGACTACTTCGCCGACTGCGCCTTGTGCTTCCACAGCGACCAGGCGCGATCCATGATCACCATGTTGACTGCGTCGGCCTTGGCGGCCTCCTCGGCACTGAGATAGGTGACGTCGCTGCCGAGTCCGATCGCCTGCGCCTGCAGCTTCGCATTGACGTCGGTGTAATAGGCACGGAACACGGCGGCCTTGACCGACGGTCCAACCGCAACGTCGCCGTGGCCGCGCATCAGCACCACCGATTTGTCGCCAAGCGTGGCCGCCAGCGATTTGCCGATCACATTGTTGCTGACCAGCATGTTGGTGGCGCCGAACTCCTTGCCAATGTCCCACACCGGCGCGCCGTCGCCGAGAAAGGCCGCATTGTGATACAGCGGCTTCAAGGCCGTGCGGCTGACGCTGAACGGCACGACGCCCGGCGAATGCGTATGCACCACGGCGCTGACGTCCGGACGCGCCTTGTAGATCTCGGCATGGATGAAGCGCTCGAGGAAGACCGCACGGTTCCTCGCATCGACCGGCTCGCCGTTCTCGTCGAACTCCATGATGTCATTGGCCGTGACCTGCGCCGGCGCGATCGAGCGTGCCATCAGGAAGTGGTGCGGATTGGTGGGATGCCGCGCGCTGACATGGCCGAAGGCGTCGACGACGCCGAGATCGGCGAGGATGCGGCTGCCGGTCGCGATGTCCTCGAGCAGCTCGCGGGGGACACCAGGGATGGCGTCTTGGGCGCGGGAAGGGCCGGCGGAGAGGAGGAAGGCTGCTACGGCAATCGCGGCGAAGCGGCTGAAGCTGGACATCTGGCTCTTCCTCCCGGCCTTCGTTGTCTAGGCTCGTTGCTTCAACATACGCGTCATTGCGAGCGAAGCGAAGCAATCCAGGATGGTGGGTGGGACCCTGGATTGCTTCGCTTCGCTCGCAATGACGGGGAGAGGTTTGAGCGAGGCAATTGGCATGGCAGGGTGAGCGCTCCCTCAGGTCACCGGAGCCGGATTGAACAAGGTCAGATCGTTGTGGATGCCCCAGCGGTCCGACCATGGCTTGGTGCGGCCGGAGGCGACGTCGAGGATCAGCTTGAACAACTCCCAGCCGGTTTCCTCGATCGTCATCTCGCCGGTGGCGATGCGGCCGGCGTCGAAGTCGATCAGATCCTTCCAGCGGCGCGCCAGCTCGCTGCGGGTCGCGACCTTGATGACGGGCGCCGCCGCAAGGCCGTAGGGCGTACCGCGGCCCGTGGTGAACACCTGCAAGGTCATGCCGGATGCGAGCTGCAAGGTGCCACAGATGAAGTCGGAGGCCGGCGTCGCCGCGAACAGCATGCCCTTTTGCCTGGCCTTCTCGCCCGGCGCCAGCACGCCGTGGATCGGACCGGAGCCCGACTTCACGATCGAGCCCAGCGACTTCTCGACGATGTTGGCGAGGCCGCCCTTCTTGTTGCCGGGCGTCGTGTTGGCGCTGCGATCGGCGCCGCCGCGCGCGAGATAGGAATCGTACCAGTCCATCTCACGGATCAGCGCGCGGCCGACGTCCTCGTTGATGGCGCGCCGGGTCAGCAATTGGATCGCGTCGCGAACCTCGGTCACCTCCGAGAACATCACGGTCGCGCCCGCGCGCACCAGCAGGTCCGCCGCGAAGCCCACTGCGGGATTGGCGGTCACACCGGAGAACGCATCGCTGCCGCCGCATTGCAGGCCGATGACGAGATCGGACGCCGGGCAGGTCTCGCGCTTGCGCTTGTTGAGGTCGGCGAGGCGGCGATCGGCCTGGGTCATGATGGCGTCGACGATGGCGCCGAAGCCGTCGAACGCTTCGTCCTGCATTCGGACGATCGAGTCTTCAGTGCCTTCCGGCAGCAGCCGCTCCGGCGCGAGCTTCTCGCAGCCGAGGCCGACGACCAGGATCTCGCCGCCGAAATTCGGGTTCAGTGCGAGGTTCTGCAGGGTTCGGATCGGCACCACGGCATCTGGCGCCGTGATCGCGACACCGCAGCCATAGGCGTGGGTGAGCGCGACGACGTCATCGACATTCGGGTACTTCGGCAGCAGCTCGCTCTTGATGCGCTTGATCGCGAATTCGAGCGTCCCCTTGACGCATTGGACCGAGGTCGAGATGCCGAGCACGTTGCGGGTGCCGACCGAGCCGTCGCGATTGCGATAGCCTTCGAAGGTGTAGCCTTCGAGCGGCGGCATTGGCGCCGGCACCGCGGTGGAGATTTCGAGCTGATCGAGGGCAGGGGCCTCAGGCATGTCGATGCGAGCCTCGTCCACCCATTCGCCGGATGCGATCGGCGACTTCGCATAGCCGATGATCTCGCCGTAGCGGACGATCGGCGCGCCCTCGGCGATGTCGACCAGTGCGGTCTTGTGGCCCTGCGGGACGAAGTTCCTCAGCGTCAGGCCATCGGGAAATTTGGTGCCGGCAGGCAGGCCGAAATCGTTCACCACGATCGCGACGTTGTCGCGCGCGTTGAGCTTGATGATGCGGGGCTCCTGGTTGGCGACGACCTGCTGGTTCATGCTGGCTCCGTTCCGCTCCGGTGGGTGGGCAAAGGCGCGGAGCGCCGTGCCCGCCTACTTCCTTCTTTCATCCCCTCTCCCCGTAAGAACGGGGAGAGGGAGTGGACCGTCGATGCGGCCCGTCTGTTAGCTCACGGCGGACGAGGCTCACACCGGGAAGGTGTAGGCCGTCTTCACCGTCGTGTAGAACTCCCGCGCGTAGGAGCCCTGCTCGCGGGCGCCGTAGCTCGAGCCTTTGCGGCCGCCGAACGGGACGTGGTAGTCGACGCCGGCGGTCGGCAAATTGACCATCACCATGCCGGCCTCGCTGTTGCGCTTGAAGTGCGAGGCGTATTTCAGGCTGGTGGTGCAGACGCCGGCCGCGAGGCCGAACTCGGTGTCGTTGGCGATCGCCAGCGCCTCGTCGTAGTTCTTGGCGCGGATGACGCAGGCGACCGGTCCGAAGATCTCCTCGCGGGCAATGCGCATCGCGTTGGTGGCCTCGGTGAACAGCGCTGGCTGCATGTAGAAGCCGGGCGTCTCGCGGTTGAGCAGCTCGCCGCCCCAGGTGAGCTTGGCGCCTTCGTCCTGGCCGATCTTGAGATAGCGCTGATCCTGCTCGAGCTGGTTGGCGTCGACCACCGGGCCGATATGGGTGCCCTGCTTGACGGCGTCATCGACCACGAGGCCCTTGAGCCGCTCGGTCATCGCCGCGACGAACTTGTCGTGGATGCCCTCGGTGACGATCAGGCGCGAGGACGCCGTGCAGCGTTGGCCGGTCGAGAAATAGGAGCCGTTGACACAGGCTTCGACCGCGACCTTGACGTCGGCATCGTCGAGCACGACCATCGGATTCTTGCCGCCCATCTCCAGCTGGAACTTCTTCATCGGGTTCGACAGCACGCAGGCCTGCGCGATCTTGCGCCCCGTGCCGACCGAGCCGGTGAAGGAGATCGCGTGAACATCCGGATGCTCGAGCAGGGTCTGGCCGACCACCGAGCCGGAGCCGACGACGAGGTTGAAGACGCCGGCGGGAAGGCCGGAGCGCGCGATGATCTCGGACAGCGCATGCGCCGAGCCGGGCACCAGCTCCGCCGGCTTGAACACGACCGTGTTGCCGTAGCAGAGCGCGGGCGCGATCTTCCAGGCGGGGATCGCGATCGGGAAATTCCAGGGCGTGATCATGCCGACGACGCCGACGGCCTCGCGGGTGATCTCGACGTCGAGGCCCGGACGGACCGAGGCGCCCTTCTCGCCGGTGAGGCGCAGCGCCTCGCCGGCAAAGAACGCAAAGATCTGGCCGGCACGGGCGACCTCGCCGATGCCCTCCGGCAGCGTCTTGCCCTCCTCGCGCGCCAGCAGGCGGCCGAGCTCTTCCTTGCGCGACAGGATCTCCGCCGAGATCTTGTTGAGCGCGTCATAGCGCTCCTGCGGCGTCGAGCGCGACCAGGCCGGGAAGGCGGCCTTGGCGGCGGCGATCGCCTTCTCGGTCTGCGCCTTGTCGGCCTTGGCGTATTCGCCGACGACATCGTTGGTGTTGGACGGATTGATGTTGCGGGTGACCCCGCTGCCGTCGACCCACTCGCCGGCAATGAAATTCTTGAGGATCGCGTTCATGTTGTTCTCCAGACTTTGCGCGATTGCTCGGACAATCTAACCGATCGCCCCCGTCATCGCACGAGACAGGGGCGCTTGTCGTCGAAGGTCCAGCCGGGGATCAGATACTGCATTGCGACGGCGTCGTCGCGTGCACCGAGCCCGTGGCTCTTGTACAGCGCATTCGCCTTTTCGATGGCGCCGCGGTCAACCTCGACACCGAGCCCGGGTTGCTCGGGCACGGCGATCCTGCCGCCCTTGATCTGCAGCGGCGCCTTGGTCAGCGCCTGGCCGTCCTGCCAGATCCAGTGGGTGTCGATGGCGGTGACCTTGCCCGGCGCGGCGGCGGCCACGTGGGTGAACATCGCCAGCGAAATGTCGAAATGGTTGTTGGAGTGCGAACCCCAGGTCAGGCCATTGTCGCGGCAGGTCTGGGCGACGCGCACCGAGCCCTGCATGGTCCAGAAATGGGGGTCGGCCAAGGGAATGTCGACCGCCCCGAGCCGCAGCGCATGGCTGAGCTGCCGCCAGTCGGTGGCGATCATGTTGGTGGCGGTCGGCAGGCCCGTGGCGCGGCGGAACTCCGCCATGATCTCGCGGCCGGAGAAGCCGGCCTCGGCGCCGCACGGGTCCTCGGCATAGGCCAGGATGCCGTGCATGTCCTTGCACAGCCGGATCGCCTCATCGAGCGACCAGGCACCGTTGGGATCGAGCGTGACCCGCGCCTGCGGGAAGCGCTTCGCGATTGCGGTCACCGCCTCGATCTCGGCCTCGCCTCGGAGCACGCCGCCCTTCAACTTGAAGTCGGCGAAGCCATAGGCCTCGTGCGTCGCCTCGGCGAGCCGCACCACAGCTTCGGGCGTCATCGCCTCCTGATGTCGCAGCGTATACCAGCCGTCCTTCTCGCGCTCGCCGGTGGCGTAGGGCAGGTCGGTCTTCTTGCGGTCGCCGATGAAGAACAGATAGCCGAGCGCCTCGACGGAGGCGCGCTGCTGGCCTTCGCCGAGCAGGGCCGCCACCGGCAGGCCGAGATGCTGGCCGAGCAGGTCGAGCAGCGCGGATTCGACTGCGGTCACCGCATGGATCATGACGCGCAGATCGAAGGTCTGCTTGCCGCGGCCGCCGGCGTCACGATCGGCGAAGGCGGTACGCATCGTGGCGAGGATGGTGTTACAGGCGCCGATGCTCCTGCCCACGATCAGGCTCTTCGCATCCTCCAGCGTCTGCCGGATCTTCTCGCCGCCGGGCACCTCGCCGACGCCAGTGTGGCCGGCATTGTCGGTGAGGATGACGAGGTTGCGGGTGAAGAACGGCCCATGCGCCCCGCTGAGATTGAGCAGCATGCTGTCACGGCCGGCCATCGGAATGACCTCCATGCCGGTGACGACCGGCGCGCCGGAGATTCCGGTGCTGATGGCTGCGTGACTCATGTGCTCCTCCCGGTCTTCTTCCTATCTCCGTCATTCCGGGGCAGCCCGTCAGGGCTGAACCCGGAATCCAGAGATTGGCTTGCGTCTCTTCTTATCCATCAACTCCGAGATTCCGGGTTCAAGGCCTTGCGGCCTTGCCCCGGAATGACAGCAAGATCACTCCGCCGCCTGCTGTGTCGAGACGGCGCCCGGCAGCGCCTTCACCAGCGCCGTCAGCTCCGCCATCTCCTCCGCGGTCAGATCGGTCAGCGGCAGGCGGACAGGGCCGGAATCGCGGCCGATCACCTTCATGCCGGCCTTGATGATCGAGACCGCGTAGCCTTTCTTGCGGTTGCGTATCGCGATCAGCGGCAAAATGAAATCCTTCAATCCGGCATGGATGGTGGCGTGGTCGCGCTTGCGCACTGCGGCATAGAAGTTCGTCGCGAACTCCGGCACGAAGTTGAACACGGCCGAGGAGTAGGTCGTCACGCCCATGTCGAGATAGGGCAGGGCGAAGGTCTCGGCGGTCGGCAGGCCGCCGATATAGGTCAGGCGGTCGCCCATCTTGGTGTAGACACGGGTCATCAGCTCGATGTCGCCGATGCCGTCCTTGTAGCCGACCAGGTTCGGGCAGCGCTCGCACAGCCGTGCCAGGGTGTCCGGCTGCAGGATGGCGTTGTCGCGGTTGTAGACGATGACGCCGATCTTGACCGATTTGCAGACCGCCTCGACATGGGCGGCGAGGCCGTCCTGCTCGGCATGCATCAGATAGGGCGGCAGCAGCAGGAGGCCGTCGGCGCCGGCCTTCTCGGCGCCAATCGCGATCTCGCGCGCGATCGCGGTGCCGTAGCCGGTGCCAGCGAGCACGGGCACGCGGCCCTTGGTCTCGTCGACCGCGACCTTGACCACCTCCGGCACCTCGGCGGCGGTCAGCGAGAAGAACTCGCCGGTGCCGCCGGCAGCGAACAGGCCCGCGACGTCATAGCCGCACAGCCAGTCCATGTTGGCGCGATAGGTGGCCTCGTCGAACGAATAGTCGGCCTTGAACGGCGTCACGGGGAAGGAGAGCAGGCCGCTGCCGATCTTCGCAGCCATTTCCGTCGGGGTCATCTTGCTCATCGCGCGGGTCCTTCACGAATGTCCTTGGGAACGGGCGCGGCCGGCGCCGGCGCGCATTCCCCCGGGCGATGTCGTAGGACCAAGTTCGATGCCGGTCCAAGCCAATGACGGTATCGATTGATGCGGATCAGATATCAATCTTCCGCGTGCTGCACGGCGAGATTGCCGGCCAGCTCGACCAGTGCCGGCAGCAGCGGATTGTCGTGATCGCGCCGCCAGACCAGGAACAGCTCGGCCGGCGTCGGGTTGCGCAGCTTCAGCGGCCGCAGCCGGACATCGGCGATCTTCAGGCTGGAGGCAGCTTCGGGCACGATCGCAAGCCCGAGGCCGGCGCGCACCATCGCCAGGATCGAGTGGATCTGGCTCAGATGCTGCACGTAGCGGGGCAGCACCTCTGCACGCATGAACTGCGACACCAGGAGATCGTGGAAATAGCGCGCCTCGGTCTGCGAATACATGATGAAGTTCTGGCCGTCGAAATCACGGATCGACACGGCCTCGGCGGAGGCGAGACGATGGCGGCGCGGCAGCGCGGCGCAGAGCGGCTCGGCGACGACGCGGCGGGTGGCGAATTCGGGGCGCGCGATCGGCGGCCGCAGCAGGCCGGCGTCGATCTGGCCGGAGGCCAGCGCCTCGATCTGGTCGCCGGAGACCATTTCCTTCAGCGACAGATCGGCTTCTGGAAGCTCGCTGCGGCAGGCGGCGACCAGATCGGGCAGGAAGCTGTAAGCCGCGGCCGCGGTGAAGCCGATCTTGAGCGAGCCGCTCTTGCCGCTGGCAATGCGCTGCGCCACCTGGGCGGCGCTCTCGGCCATTTTCAGGATGCGCCGTGCCTCGGGCAAAAAGCTGCGCCCGGCCGGCGTCAGCTTGACCGAGCGGCTGGTGCGCTCCAGCAGCACCGCATCGATGATGTGCTCCAGCACCTGGATCTGCCGCGACAGCGGCGGCTGCGTCATGTTGAGCCGGATCGCGGCGCGGCCGAAATGCAGCTCCTCGGCCACGGTGACGAAGCAGCGCAGCTGGTTGAGGTCGAACATCGATGCGTCCTCGGCATGGATACGGCGGATTGTGCGGGCTTGGTAGCATCGATTGGGTGCCGTGGGAATGTTGGCGGGATCATCGGCCGCGGCTTGGCAGACGCGCCCAGCTCGGCGGTTCGCATCAGGCGGGGCCACTGCCTGCCGCGCCCGTCATGCGCGGAGCGAAGCGATGATGCAATCCCGAGTCGCCGGCCGCCGTGGTGCCCGCGCACATGTCTGCAATGCAATACGCGCGCGGCGTGCGCCGCGCATCGCCGGCCATGCCGCGGCCGACGACCCCGGCTGCCACCTCGCCAATGCCGAGATCGGCCTGACCGTGCCGGCCAACCGCATCAGGACCTCACTCTATCCTATCGCGGAAATGAATCAGGAAGCTCCGCTGTCCCAAACGTCTGGAACGAGATCTCCTTCTCCGTTGGGGCCAGCTACTGAGCTGCACCTTGCGGGCACGGCACTGCAGTCGGCTGCCCATGGCGAGCGTCAGGTGCCCGCTCACTTGGCGGAAGCAGCAGCGCGGGCATCCGCAATGGCCTGCTTGAAAGCCTGTGCATTGGGGACGCCGGGAATGCGGAAATGGCCGATGATGAAGGCCGGCGTGCCGCGGAAGCCAAGGCCCGTGGCCTGCTCGTGATTGCGCGCGAGCACGGCGTCGATGTCGGCGTGCTTGGCCGCGAGGTCGGCCTTGGCGCGGGTGAGGTCGATTCCGGCGCCGCTGAGCGCCGCATCGACCTTGGCCTCGGACAGCTTCTCATTGAGCGAGATCAGCGCCTCATGGGCCTCGGCGAACTTGTCCTGATATCTCGCCGCCAGGGTGAGGCGTGCCGCGTAGATCGAGGCGCCGCCGAAGATCGGCCAATCCTTGAAGACGAGACGGACGTGACCGTCGTCGCGAACCACCTTGGCGAGCTCCGGGCTGATCTTGCGGCAATAGGGGCATTGATAGTCGAAATACTCGACGATCGTGATGTCGCCCTCGGCGTTTCCGACGGCAGGGATGGCGGGATCGTGCAGGATGCGCGCTTCGCTCAGAATGTCGGTGTCGTCGTCCTCGGCGCGAGCCTGGATCGGCAGGATGGCCGCAGTCAACAGCAGCAGCATGGCGATCGATGCGGCAAAGGTCTTCGTGGTCATGACTTGTCGTTCTCCTGATGAGGGATGGTCGATGCGGTGTCGATGGCGTCCAGCACGGTCTGCGGCGTCAGCAGTTCGGGGAGCAGGATGCCGTTGGGAGCTCCGGGGCCGAACACGACGTTGAACGGCAGGCCGTAGCGGCCAAAGGATCGGAGATAGGCCGCGATCGCGTCGCTGGGCGAGGTCCAGTCCGCCTTGACGGCAACGACACCCGACGCGAGTCGGCTGCGCACGGCCGTGCTGTCGAGCACGAGCTTCTCGTTGACCTTGCAGGTGACGCACCAGCTGGCGCCGATGTCGACGAAGACCGTGTGACCGGCCCGCACCTGCGCCGTGATCTCGGCGGGCACCAGCGGCTGCCAGGCGATTCCGGCGGGCCGGCTTGCGCCGTCCGGCTGCTTGACGGAGGTGGCGGCGATCAGCGCCAGTCCGATCGTGCCGGCGAGGCCGGCTCCGGCGATCGTTCGCCGCAACGGAAAACGGAGCGACGCCATGATCAGAGCGGGGACGAGCAGCGCAGCGGCGAGGACGGCCGCAGTCGAGGGGCCACTGATGTCGGCGAGCACGATCAGCAGCCATAGCGCGGTCGCCGCCATCGCGAGCGCTGCAAGCACGCGCAGCTTCAGCATCCAGCGGCCGGGCCGCGGGAAGAGTGCGGCGAGGCCTGGCGCCGCGGCCAGAGACAGATATGGCGCAGCCATGCCGAGCCCGAGCGTGGTGAACACCAGCAGGATTTGCGGCGCGGCCTGCGACAGCGCAAAAGCGACGGCGGTCCCGACGAACGGCGCGGAGCACGGTGTGGCCAGCAGCGTCATGACGAAGCCGTTGATGGCATGACCTGCCATCGTCCTGTGGCTCGCGGCGTTGCCAAGGCGGCCGGCGATCCACCACGGCAGGCTGATCTCGAACAGGCCGAGCAGGTTGGCACCGAACGCCGCGAGCACGATGATCATCGCGATGAGGAAAGCGGGCTGCTGAAACTGCAGGCCCCAGCCGACCTCGGCGCCCGCGGCCTTGAGTGCGGAGAGGACGGTGGCAAGTGTCACGAACGAGGCGACGATGCCGGCCGCCGTCGCCAGGAATGCCCGGCGCGGCGAGGGCGCCTGTGCGGGATCGTGATCGACCAGCGAAACGAGCTTCAGCGACAACACCGGAAACACGCAGGGCATGAAGTTGAGGATGAAGCCGCCGAGCAGGGCCACGCCGAGCATGGTCCAGAGCGATGCCGCCGAAGGACGCGGTGCCGGTGTGGCTGCTTTGGCCGCAGAAGCGTCAGCAGCTTCATCGGCATCCACCGGAAGCATGGCCTCGATCGATCGGTCGCCATCGACCAGGGTGACCCGCAGGCGTTGTCCCGGACCGGCCTGATCGAGGCCTTGCACCGGCACGGTGATCCGTACGCCGCCGTCCGACATCGGGCTCACCTGGGGACGGCCGCCGGACACGGCATCGTTCCCATCAAGGAAGACGTCGGGCGCGTGCAGTGGCGGCGTCGCATGCGCCTCGAGCTGCAGATGCGGCTTTGGTTGTCGATCGATGCGCAACGCCGTGATGGAGAGCCCGGGCGAGCTCGCGCGGGGGACGCTCTGCCGCCATTCGTCGATCAGCGCCTGATCGTTCGGCCGGTGCGAGACGGCGGGGATGTCGGCCTCGAGATGGGCCTCCTGCTGGGTGCAGATGACCGAGCAGACGAACAGCACCGTTTTCAGCGTGAGATGTGCGGGCGCCGCTCCATCCTCGAGCCGCACGCGCAACGGAAACAGCACGTGCTCGGCGTAGCCGAACGTGTCGATATCCTGCTCGCTGAAGCGGCTCGGCGCCGGCCATTCGACGGTGACATCGGCGACGTTGCGTGAGCCGCTCCAGTCGAATTCGGGTGGCGCGCCGGCATCGCCGGGCGAGCGCCAATAGGTGTGCCAGCCTGCATCCAGCCTGACATCCAGTCCGGCCCATGCCGCGGCCGGGCCGCCGTCTGCTCGCGTGACGCCGCCGACCAGCAGGCGCGTGTCGACGTTCGCCTGAGGGTGCAACTCGCCCGCGACAGCGGTCGTCGCCGCAAGATGGAGCAGGCCGAGCAGCCATGCGAGCCGGCCAAGATGACGGATGGACATGATGATCTCCCGCGCGCTGATCGTGCATTGCGGTGGCAGTTGCGCTGCGCGACCCGGCGCAAGGCGCGCCTGGCAATGGGCACCTTAAGCCGACCTGCACGACGCACGATCGATGGTGGATATTCGTCCGCTCAAGTCACGACGTTACGCGGCCCGTAAGCCGATGACGACGGAAGGATCAGGCGTGGCGACAGGGGGGACGGTAGGGCGAGGACGCGTCGCATTGCGTTGTCAGCGCCTCGTCATAGGGGCGCCAGGACAGCGTCCGGGAGGCGGCAACCGGCTGTGCCGCCGCACTGTCGCTCGCCGGGACGGCGGTCAGACCAGCCGCGGCAAACGGACACGTGTTGATCATGCCCGGGACGACGGCCTTCCTGCAGGGCTTGGGCGCGCTCGTGGTCGTTCGGGACCATTGGTGCGCACCGGCGCCGGCGTCTGCCGTTGCAACCTCGAACGTTCCGAGCAGAGGCGCCAGACTCAAGACGAGCACGATCAGCGCCGCTATCAGGCGGCGTGTCATCGCTGGCATCTCGAAATCAGCACGCCTCATCTTGGATCAACTTCTCCAGCTTGGACTGGTCGCGCAGACCGGCCGCTCCTGGCAACTGACATCTTCGTGACACCGCGAGCTCGCGGCCAAGCCGGCATCGCGTGAGCAAAGCGAGTGGTTCTCAAAGTACGTTGATCGGTACCTTCAGGAATGTCTTTCCCGTCGCGTCCGCGGGAGGCAGATGTCCGGCGCGGATGTTGACCTGAAGTGATGGAATGATCAGGCGCGGCATGCCGAGCGTCTTGTCGCGGGCCTCGCGGAGCGCGACGAACTCGTTCTCGGTCATCCCGTCTCGCGCGTGGATGTTGTGGAGCCGCTCCTCGCCGACGGTCGTTTCCCAGCGCACCGCGCGGCCGTCGGGGGCATAGTCATGACACATGAACAGCCGGGTCTCGCGCGGCAGCGTCTCAAGGATCTTCCGGATCGAGCGGTACAGCGTGTGCGCATTGCCGCCTGGAAAATCGGCCCGCGCCGTTCCCCCGTCCGGCATGAACAAGGTGTCGCCGACGAAAGCGGCATCGCCCATCACATGTGTGGCACAGGCCGGCGTATGGCCCGGCGTGTGCATCACGAAGGCCGTCATCTGTCCCACCTGATAGGTGTCGCCATCCTTGAACAGCCGGTCGAACTGGCTGCCGTCGCGGCGAAATTCCGTGCCCTCGTTGAAGACCTTGCCGAAGGTCTCCTGCACGGTCAGGATATGTTCGCCGATGCCGATCTTGCCGCCGAGCTTGTCCTGGATGTAGGGCGCAGCGGAGAGATGGTCGGCATGCGCATGCGTTTCGATCAGCCACTCCGGCCTGAGGCCGTTGATCTTCACGTAGTCGATCAGCATGTCGGCGGAGCGGGTGCTGATGCGGCCGGCTGCGTAGTCGATGTCGAGGACGGGATCGACGATCGCGCAGGACGGCGATGACGGGTCCTTCACCACGTAGCTGATCGTGCTGGTGTCAGGATCGAAGAATCCGGCCACCTTCGGCTGCACGCCGAGATCGATTGGATAGGACATGGCTGCTGCTCCACGATTTGGCTCCGGGGCGGCATCGCCGCCCACGCCCCGTTTTGTCGTCCAGAACGGTCTAAGACGTCGGATTGGACTTCGTTCCGCAGGTATTGATGCCGAGCATCGCGTAGGGCGGGCACCAGCCGATCAGTGCGGTGCCCAGCGGGATCAGGCCCAGAAGGCCCCACAAGGTCTGCGGCCCCACGACCGTGAGACTGAGGATGGCGAGTCCGACGATGATCCTGAGCAGCCGGTCAATCTTGCCAATGTTCTGTGTCATGTCGCGCTCCCCTTTGGCTTGCGATGATGCGGACGATAGAGCGGGACATTGCGCGGGTATGTAACTAAGTCACCAAGAGACGCCGGTTCCTAGCCATGCTGGGCCAGCTGGACGAGCGCCGGTCTGTCGGTGATCTCGACGATTCCGCGAGCCATTCGCAACCAGCCGCGCCGCGCGAATTCATTGAGCTGGCGGCTGATGACCTCGCGTGCGCTGCCGAGCTCGTTGGCGAGCTCCTGATGCGTTGCAGCGATCTGCTGCTTCGCCCCGGCGAGATCCAGAAGCTTCTGCGCGAGCCGCGCATCGATCCGCTCGAACGCGACTTCCTCGATGATGCGGAAAAGATTGGTGACGCGGCGGCTGAACGCGGTGAAGACGAACTGGCGGAATTCGCGCGAGCTGGCGATCAGCCGGTCGAACAGCGCGCGCGGGATCGCCACGGCGCGGATCCGGGTCTCCGCGATGCCCTCGGCCTGGTATTCCTCGTAACCCATTAGGCAGGCCGTGGTCAGCGCGCAGCTCTCGCCTGCCTGGACGCGGTAGAGCACGATCTCGCGGCCGGACTCGGACGTCTGCTGCACGCGGATGGTCCCGTCCAGCAGCAGCAGGAAGGAGTCCGGCGCCTGGCCGGGGCCGAAAATCCGGCTGCCTTCCGGAAGTTCGACAATCAGGCTGGCCTCGCGCAACTGCGCGAAGATCTCCTCCGGCAATTGCCGCAACGGCGGGAAAGCGAGCGTCCAGTCCTGCTTCGACGGCATCACGATATCCGGCTGCGCCACATCGGCGTCGTCCAGACTTGCCATAGGATCGCGCGTGGGTCGAGGGACGGGATCTGCCCCCCGTCCCCAATCTTCGGCACCACGAGAGAGCTCGCATGGACTCCGGCAGCGCGTTGCCTTGCAACCGATCGGCGTCTCACGCATGCGCGGCCGTTGCAGGTGGGCCAGACCAAAAGGTTGCCGCACCTGCCGGCAGAGCAAGGCCCGCACACTCTCGGACCGCGCCTTTCCTCGCTCTTTGCTCTTAGCTCTTGGTGCTTGCCGTCTTGTCGAGCGCCGCCCGCAAACCCTTGGCGAGCTTGATCGCATCATCGTTCGCCCAGAAGTGCATGAAGAAGAGGCGGGGGTGTTCGTCCAGCATGTGACTATGCAGCGCCGTGACCTCGATGCCGTGGGCACGGAGCGTCCGGATCACGGGGTTCACCTCCTCCCCGCTCAGCACGAAGTCACCGGTGACGGCGGCTTTGCCTGCGCCGGTCGGCTGGAAGTTGATGCCCGTCGCGACGCCCATCGCCGCGACGGGAGACAAGGATAGTCCGCCCTCGACGATGGGATCGCGTCGCGGCACGCTGAACTGATAGACTCCGCCATTGGCCTGTCCTTTGACCGCCAGGATCTGATCGAGCTGTGCCGTGTCGAGATCGATGGCCGGCGGCGGCGTGGTCGGCGACGCCGCAACCGTCAACGGTGTCTTGCTGTCGGCGAGGGCGTCGCGGATGGCGGACGCGAGTTTGACCGGATCTCCGTGACCGACGACATGCATGTAGGACGTTGCTGGGCTCGCGCGGAGCAGATGGTTGTGCACGGCGCTGATTTCGAGTCCGCCGGCGATCATCTTCGCCATCACCGGGTTGACCTCGGATTCCAGCAGGACGAGATCGCCCATGATCATGGTGCCGCCATGCGCCGGCTTGAACGCGACCCAGCCGCCGAGCGCGAGCGCCGGCCTGATGGTTACGCCGTCCAGGGTCACCGCGAGATCGGTGCGCGGGAAGCCGTACCGGCGGACGTCTCCCGCCACGGACGGCTTCCGGCCCAATGTCTCGTCGACCTTCTGCCAATCGATGTCCTGTGCGCGCGCCGTCGAGACGATCGGCCCGGCGCCGTGTGCGAGGAGGCAGGCGCCGAGGCCCAACAGACTCCAGATCGTGCTTCTCATCGTTCGCTCCTTTTGGTCTGGCACTCCCCCATGTTCCGTCGCAGCGTGTTCTCAGATGGCGCCCGAAAAGCGCATCAGGATGCCCGCGATGCACGAGGCGGCGAGCACGACGAGCATTCCCACGTTGAAGCGGAAAATGGCCGTGGCGGCCGCAACCGACAGGACAACGGCCGGCAGGTCGATGCTCATCGGCCGGGGCGCGTCGAATGACAGTCCGAATCCCTGGATCGGAAAGGTCTCGCGGAAGAGGGTGTGCAGCGCGAACCAGATCGAGAGATTGAGAATCACGCCGACGACGGCGGCGGTGATGGCCGAGAGCGCGCCGCCGAGCGCCTTGTTTCCCCGCAACGCCTCGATGTAGGGCGCGCCGACGAAGATCCAGAGAAAGCAGGGCGCGAACGTCACCCACGTCGCCAGCAGTCCGCCCAGCGTGCCTGCGAGCATGGGAGACAGCCCGCTCGCTCCGCGGAACGCGGCCATGAAGCCCACGAACTGGACGACCATGATCAAGGGACCGGGAGTCGTCTCCGCCATGCCGAGGCCGTCGAGCATCTCGCGCGGAGCAACCCAGTGATAGTACTCCGCGGCCTGTTGCGCGACGTAGGCGAGCACGGCGTAGGCGCCGCCGAACGTCACCATCGCCATCTTGCTGAAGAAGATCGCGATCTGGCCGAAGACGTCGTTCGGCCCGAGCAGGATCAGCAGTGCGAAGACGGGGACGAGCCAGATCGCGAGCCAGACGGCCGCCACGCGCAGCGTGCGCGAAGCGCTCGGACGGACGTGATCCGGCACGGCCTCGCCGAGCATGCTGTCGATCGCGCCGGCGCTCTTGCCGCCGTGCTCGAGGGCTGCGAACTCCGGCCGGCCGAGGCGGGCTCCGACGAAGCCGATGACTCCGGCAGCAATGATGATGATCGGAAACGGCGCGCGGAAGAAGAAGATCGCGACGAAGGCTGCGGCCGCCAGTCCGATCATGATCCGATTGCGCAGCGCGCGCTTGCCGACGCGGACGACGGCCTGGATCACGATCGCCAGCACGGCCGCCTTGAGGCCGAAAAACAAGGCTTCGATGACGCCGACATTGCCATAGGCCGCATAGATGTAGCTGAGGCCCATGATGGCGAAAATGCCGGGCAGAATGAAAAGTGTGCCCGCAACGATGCCGCCGGTGGTCCGGTGCAGCAGCCAGCCGATATAGGTCGCAAGCTGCTGCGCCTCGGGTCCCGGCAGCAGCATGCAGTAGTTCAGGGCGTGCAGGAATCGGCTCTCCGAGATCCAGTTCTTCTCCTCGACGAGGATGCGATGCATGACCGCGATCTGGCCGGCGGGGCCGCCGAAACTCAGACAGGCCACCCGGATCCACACGAGAAGCGCGTCGTTGAAGGAGATGCCATGGGCGTGCTCGGCCGCAACCGGCTTCCGCGATGCTACGAGGTCCGTCATGACTTCACCTTGCTGGACGGCCAGTTGTGCGCCTCCTTCGTGGCGTCGCGGCACCAGCGGTAGAAGGCATCATAGAGCAGCAGCCCCGCGCTCAACTGCTCCAGATCGTCGTCGTACATTCGCGACAGCCCGAGTGAAGCGGCAAGGAGGCCGGGAGCCTCGGGCGAGAGATCAAGTCGCGCCGTATCCGCGGCCCGCACCAGCGTGGCGAGTCGTTCCAAGGGCGGTGTCCGCAGACCGAGCTCCTCGACCATGACGTCGAAGGTGCAAAGCTCGCCGCGGTGGCTCCAGAAGACATTCTCGATGTCGAAGGGAGTGGCTTGGAAACGCTCGGCGACGGCTTCGACTTCGGCCGGCGTCACGAACAGGAAGACCGCTGCAGGGTCGACGAAGCGACGGATCAGCCATGGACAGGCGATGCGGTCGATCTTGGGACGTGATCGCGTGACCCAGACGGTGCGGCCGCGGTCGTCCCTCGCGGGAATCCTGTCTGCGGGCACGGTCGGGAGTTGGGACTCCGTCCAGCCGACGTGGCCGCCCTCGAGGACCTCGGCTGCGACGTTGCTGCACCGGAGCCAGGCCGCGGTGCCTTCGCTCAGCTTCTTGCCTTTCTGGCAGATCACGACAACCGATTGGCCGGTGAAGCTCGGTGCCCATTGCTGGACGTCGAGATGGGAGCGCCTGACGGCGCCGGGGATGAGGCGTGGGTCGGCGGCGAAATCCTCGTCGACACGCACGTCGACGAGCCGTGGCGAGGTCGCCGTGCCGATCAGTCGAGACAATTTTTCGGGTGAGATCGAGGTGTATGATGATGACATGCTGCGCCCTTGGTGACCAGGACGCGATTCTTGGGCATGTCGCCTCGCGGGGAGATCGCACATCCCCGTGCCGCAGAATAAAGCGCTCGATTGTTCGGCTGTCAACCCATCCCTGTGCTGGAACGATCGGGGACCGCCGCGGTCGCCATTGGGGTCGACCCGCCTCAGATCAGCAGGGGCAGCTGGGCTTCCACTGCGATTGCGATGTCTTGCTGCTGCAAGGATGACAGCGAGACGCCGAGGAGCCGCACCGGCTTGGCCAGGGGCATCTCGCTCTGAAGGAGCGCGACGGACAAGCGTGCCAGATCCTCCCGGCTCGCGACCAGGTTGGCGATGGACCTGCTGCGTGTGATGATTTCGAAGTCCGCGAACTTGACCTTCAGCGTGACCGTCCGGCCCCTGTTGCCGCTGGTTTCGCAATGCTGCCAGACCTTGTCGATCAGCGGCTGCAGCTCCGCCAGCATCGGCTCGAAGTCGGTCAGGTCGGTCGAGAAGGTGTTTTCGGCGCCGACTGATTTGCGGATGCGATTGGCTCGGACCGGGCGATTGTCGATGCCGCGCGAGATCCAATAGTAGTGGTGGCCGGCCTTGCCGAAGTGCTGCTGGAGGAAGGGCAGGGTCTGGTTGCGGATGTCGAGCCCGGTATGAATTCCGAGCGCGTTGAATTTCGCTGCGGTCGCCGGGCCGATGCCGTGAAACCTGCCGACCGGCAGCCCCTCCACAAAGGCCGGACCCATCTCCGGCGAAATGACGTATTGCCCATTGGGCTTGCGATGGTCCGAGGCCAGCTTGGCGAGGAACTTGTTGTAGGAGACTCCCGCGGAGGCATTGAGCCCGGTCTCGGCCTTGATCTTGGCCCGGATCTGCAAGGCGATGTCGCGTGCCAGCGGGATGCCTTGCAGGTTTTCGGTGACGTCCAGATAGGCCTCGTCCAGCGACAGAGGTTCGATGATCGGCGTGTGCTCGGCGAAGATGGCGCGGATCTGCTGGCTGATGGCCTTGTAGACCTCGAAGCGCGGCTTGACGAAGATCAGGTGCGGGCACTGGCGCTTTGCCGTCACCGACGGCATGGCCGAGCGCACGCCGAACGCCCGAGCCTCGTAGCTTGCGGCTGCCACCACGCCGCGCTCGCGCGATCCCCCGACGGCCACGGGCTTGCCGCGCAGCTCGGGATTGTCCCGCTGCTCGACCGACGCGTAGAATGCATCCATGTCGATGTGGATGATCTTGCGAATGGCCGTCGGCGCGCCATCCTGTTCCGGACCGGAGCTTGGCATGGCCAAGCTCTATCAGAGCGCGGCGATGAAGTCTGCACAGCCAAGTGCTGGCTGCCAACAACGTCCCTTACAAAGACGTTGCGACGTCTGTCTCCCTCGGCCTTCAATCGGCGACGACGGAAGCACGCTCATGAGCAAAGGGATCGCCGACCGTGATCGAGACGAAGCTGCGCAGCCGGGACCTGTCGTCAAAGCCGCTCACGACGTCGCGACCATGGGCCTGAAGCAGCTGTGATGTTCGAGCTCACTTTCCTGGGGACCTCGGCGAGCGTTCCGTCGGCGGACCGCAATCATCCCGGCCTTCTCGTTCGAGCAGGCCGGCATCGCATTCTCGTCGATTGCGGCGAGGGGACCCAGCGTCAGCTGCTCCGCAGTGGGGCAGGCTTTCGCCGGCTCGATCGGATCCTGCTCACCCACGGCCATTTCGACCATGTCCTCGGCATTCCCGGGCTGTTTTCCACCCTGCGGCTGCGCAGGAGCGCTGACATCATGCGCGTCCACGGCGGCCCCGAGACGCTCGATGTGGTGGTCCGAATGCTCGCAGGGCTGTGGGGCGAGGGCTGCGCGCCGATCTCGCTCGAGCTCGTTCCGCTCAGGCGCGGGGAGGTTCTCGACGCCGGCGAGTTTACGACCAACTGCTTTCCCGTCCGGCACCGCGAGACCGACAGCTTCGGCTTTGCATTTGTGAGTCGAGCGCGCCGCCATCTGAAGCCAGATCGTCTGGCAGCGCTCGCGGTGCCTGATGGGCCCGTGCGGAAGGCATTGGCGGAGGGCCGGCCGGTCACGCTGGAGGACGGCCGAACCATCGATCCCGAGGATGTTCTGGGGCCTCCGCAGGGGGCGAAGAAGCTCGTCATCGCCGGCGATGCGGAAACGACCGAGGGTCTGCACGAGCACGTCCGCGACGCGGACATGCTCGTGATCGAGGCGACCTTCCTCCGGCGCGATACCGCCATGGCTCGCGACTACGGCCACCTGACGGCCGCGGAGGCCGCCGGGCTTGCGGCGTCCAGCAACGTCAGGCAGCTCGTCCTGAACCACATTTCCGGCCGCTATCCCGACGAGGAGATCCTCGCCGAGGCGCGGGAGATCTTTCCTGACAGCCGTGTCGCGATCGATTTCGACCAGCTGGTGGTCTAGCGGCTCGCTTCGGGCACGTCTGCTACGTCGCCCCTGAGCCGCTCTGCAAACGGCTCTGGGCGAACGTGATGTACCAGTCGAGGCAACCGGGATTGGCCATCGCATCGCGGTTGATGACCTTGTCGAGCGGCTGCCCGAGCAGGAGCTTCTTGATCGGGAGCTCCTGCTTCTTGCCGGAAAGCGTGCGCGGAATCTCGGCAACCGCGAAGATGTCGTCAGGCACGAAGCGTCGCGACAGGCTGGCTTCCACTGCCATGTTGATCTTCCGCTTCATCGCCGCATCGAGCGCGACGCCGTCGCGCAGCACCACGAACAGCGGCATGTAGCTGTCTCGGCCGAGATATTCGAGATCGACGACCAGCGAATCCAGGATCTCCGGCAGCGCTTCGATGGCCGAGTACAATTCGCTCGTCCCCATGCGCAGCCCGTGGCGATTGATGGTCGCGTCGCTGCGGCCATAGATCACGCAGGAGCCGTCCGGATCGACCTTGAGCCAGTCGCCGTGCCGCCAGACCGGCCCGCCCCCGCGCGTCTCGAAGGCGTCGAAATAGCTCGCGAGATAGCGGACGTTCCCCGCGTCGTTCCAGAACCGCAGCGGCATCGACGGCATCGGCGCGGTGCAGACGAGCTCTCCGACCTCGCCGATGACAGGCTTGCCCTGGTCGTTGAAGGCCTCGACCGCTGCTCCGAGCACGCGGCACTGCATCGTTCCGGGCACCTGCGGCAATTCGCGGTTGCCGCCGATGAAGGCGCCGGCGAAATCGGTGCCGCCCGAGATGTTGGCCCACCACATTTGCGCCTGCGCCCGGCTGCCATTGACCTGCGACAGCGCCGCGAACCGCTGATCGAACCAGGCCTGCGTGTCGGCGCTGAGCGGCGAGCCGGTGGACCCGAGGCAACGCAGACGGGACAGATCGCCCGCGTCGGTCAGGTTGATCTCCGCCTTGACGCAGCTCGCGAAGAACGCCGCGCCCGCACCGAAGAAGGTGGATTTCGAATTCGCCACGAAGCGCCACAGCGTGGTCCAGTCCGGACGATCCTTCGGCCCGGCGGGGCTGCCGTCGAAGACGCAGCACGTGGTCCCGTTCAGGAGCGCGCCGACCTGGTTGTTCCACATGATCCAGCCGGTCGAGCTGTACCAGTGATAGCGCTCGCCGAACGAATTGGGCTGATAGGAGCAGCCGATGTCGTTGTGCAGCCCGAGCAGGGCGAGCGTGACGATGATGATGCCGCCGTGACCATGCACGATCGGCTTCGGCAGCCCGGTGGTGCCGCTCGAGTAGACGATCCAGAGCGGATGATCGAACGGAAGCCATTCCGGCTCGAAGGCATCGACGCCAGGGCTCGTTCTTGCCAGAACGTCCGAGAGACGAACCCCGCCGCTCACCGGCGCGCCGGCATCGTCACTGTGCAGGATGACGTGGCCGAGTGTCGGCAACGACCGGCGCAGCTCCTCGATGACACCGCGGCGATCGTGCCGGCGGCCGGCATAGGTGACCGCATCGCAGGCGATCAGCACCTTGGGTTCGATCTGCTTGAACCGGTCGATCACGGCGGGCGCGGCCATGTCGGGGGCGCAAACGCTCCAGATCGCGCCAATGCTCGCCGAAGCGAGAAACGCGATGATGGCTTCGGGTATATTGGGCAGATAGGCGGCGACCCGGTCGCCGGGCGCTATGCCTTGCTCGCGCAGATGCAGCGCCAGGGCGGCTGCCTTTCGCCGGAGCTCGGGCCAGGTCGTCTCCGTGAGCCTGCCGTCCTCGTGACTGCTGATGATCGCAGGCAGGGCCGCAGCATCGGCGGCTTCGACGTGACGAAAGACTTGCTGGGCGTAGTTGACCGAAGCGCCCGGAAACCAGACCGCTCCCGGCATCGTGCGCTTGCCCAGGACGGTCGAAAACGCGGTCGGCGACTGCAGGTCATAATAGTCCCAGATGCTGCGCCAGAAGCCGTCGAGGTCGCGGATGGACCATTGCCGCATCTCCTCGAAGTTCTCGAAGTGGAGGCCGCGATTGTCCCTCAGCCATTGCCGATAGAGAGCCATTTGCGGGACGTAGGGAGCTATCATCATTCGTTCCGGCTTGTTTGCATGGTACGGCCAGGAGACGCCAAGAGGCGCTCATTTCGACTTCTGCTTCCGCCGCTTGTAGAGCGCGTTGAAGCCCCCGGCCATGAAGGTCACGAACCGCTCGCGGACCGCGGCGAAATCGTCGGACTTGCACAGGCCGCCGGACAGGCGGTCGATCCGGCCGGTCCGTGACAGGATCAGCGAGTAGGCGCCGGAGGTGAACTGGAAGCTCCAGAACAGGTCCTCAGGCGTGGCGTCGGGCAACGCCTTCTGCAGCAGCCCGATGAGACGCAGCACCATGGGATCGAGATAGGTGTCCATCATCTCCACGCCATAGCCCGGCGCGTTGGCGACCTGTGCGAAGATGCGGCCGAAGTGTCGCCAGTTGTCCTCTTCGTTGACGTAGACGTCGAACGCGCCGTCATAATAGGCGCGCAGCGCGCCTTCAACGGTCGGACGATCTCCGACCTTGGCCTCGTAGGCATCCAGCCCGGCCGTGCGCACCGTGACAGCATATTCCATGCGGCGTTCGAACACGGCATCGAACAACGCCCTCTTGCCCTCGAAGTAGTAATGGATCAGCGCGGGATGGATGCCCATCCTGTCGGCCACATCCTTGATCGTCACGCCGAAATAGCCGAGCTGCGCGAACAGCTCCTCGCTGGTGTCGAGGATCAACTTCACCGTCGTCGCGCGCTGTTCCGCGCGCGTGCGGCGTCCCTCGGATTTCGGCTGTGCTGGCATGCTCTCCGTGGTCCCTGATCGGCGCAGACAGGAACGGCGCCGTTGGTGTTCGACGATGAGGGGGTGGGCGCGCCCGGTCAAGCAGGACTTCGGGCTTCCAACATTTTCATTTAGTGCTAAATGAATGAACTTGACCGCCGGCCGGTCGGACGGTAGGTCTCGGAGACCTGATGGAAAACGGTCGACGATCGGGCGGCGGCCAACGCGCTGCCAGTCTCGTCGTGCGCGGACATCATCAAAGAGAATCGGCTGGCCATGGATCAGCCGCTCACGGGAGGACACATGACACGGATCGCGTCGACGGCGGCTGCCGTGCTGATGCTCGGCGTGGCGCTTTCAGCCCCGGCGTTCGCGCAGAAGAAATACGACGTCGGCGCCACCGACACCGAGATCAAGATCGGCCAGACGAACCCGCTCAGCGGGCCGGCTTCCGCTTTCGGAGCCATCGGCAAGGCGGAAGCGGCCTATATCCGCATGATCAACGAGCAGGGCGGCGTCAACGGGCGCAAGATCAACCTCATCCAGTATGACGACGCCTACAGCCCGCCGAAGACCGTCGAGCAGGTGCGCAAGCTGGTCGAAAGCGACGAGGTGCTGACCACGTTCCAGATCATCGGCACGCCGCCGAACGCTGCGGTCCAGAAATATCTGAACGGCAAGGGCGTTCCGCAGCTTCTGGCGGGAAGCGGAGCGTCCCGCTTCACCGATCCCAAGAACTTTCCGTGGACGATCTCCGCCAACCCGAACTACCAGTCGGAAGCGCACATCTACGCCAGATATATCCTGGAGAACCATCCGAACGCGAAGATCGGCATCCTGTATCAGAACGACGACCTCGGCAAAGACTACGTCAAGGGGCTGAAGGACGGGCTCGGCCCCAAGGCCGGCATGATCGTGAAAGAGATGTCCTACGAGCTGTCCGATCCGACGATCGATTCCCAGCTGGTGACGCTCAAGGCCTCAGGTGCCGATCTGTTCTACAACATGTCGACGCCGAAATTCGCGGCGCAATCGATCAGGAAGGCCGCCGAGCTTGGCTGGAAGCCCGTCCACATCCTGGAGGTCAACGCGACGGCGGTCGGTCAGGTGCTCGTGCCCGCAGGCCTCGAGAATGCCAGGGACATCATCTCGGTCGCCTACGGCAAGGATCCGCTCGATCCGCAATGGGCCGATGACGAGGGCATGAAGCGCTACAAGGCGTTCATGGCGAAATACGCGCCCGGCGAGGACGCCAACAGCGGCTTTGCGACCTATGGCTACTCGACGGCGGCCCTGCTCGTCCACATTCTCAGGCAATGCGGCGACGAGCTGACGCGCGCCAACATCATGAAGCAGGCGACCAGCATCAAGGGCTTCGTTCCCGATCTCGGGCTGCCGGGGATGTCGGTGACGACAACTCCCGATGACTACCGTATCAGCAAGCAATTCCAGATGATGAAATTCGACGGTCAGCGCTGGATCATATCGGGTCCGATTCTGACCGACGACGTCAAGGCGGACTAATCCTCTCATCGGCCATGGCCTGACCGAGCGCCGCTTGCGCGCCAGGATACCCCGCTGTCTCTCCGTCACCCGCGCCGGCCGGCGCCGAAAACTGAACTCTGTCCGTCGGAGCGCCGCTCATGACCAGTGAAGCCGTCCGCCGCCGTCGGGGCTTCGATCCTGCGGCGCTTGCGGCGATCGGCCCGGCACTCGCCGAATTCGTCGATCGCGGCGAGCTCGCAGGCATCGTGTCTCTCACCTCGCGCGGCGGCGAGGTCGTTCACGCCGAGACGATCGGCTGGCGCGATGTCGAAACCAGGAGCCCGATGCGCCCGGATACGTTGTTCCGGATCGCGTCGATGACCAAGCCGATCACCTCGGTGGCGGCGATGATGCTGGTCGAGGAAGGCAGGATCGCCTTGGCGGACCCGATCTCCCGCTGGATTCCGGAGCTCGCCGATCTGCGGGTGCTGCGCGACGCCGCCGGCCCGCTCGACGAGACCGTGCCCGCCCGGCGCGCGATCACCATCGAGGATCTGCTCACGCACCGCTCGGGCATCGCCTACGCGTTCTTCTCGGAAGGCCCGTTGAAGGTCGCCTATGAGCGCACGCTCGGTGATCCCGCGATGAACCGGTCGACGCCCGACGAATGGCTCGCGGCGCTCGGCACGCTGCCGCTGGCGTATCAGCCCGGCGACTGCTTCCACTACGGTCATTCGACCGACGTGCTCGGCTTCCTGATCGGCCGGGTCGCAGGCAGGCCGCTTCGGCAGGTGCTACAGGAGCGCATCTTCGCGCCGCTCGGCATGGTCGACAGCGATTTCTGGTTGCCGCACGCCAAGCGAGATCGTTTGGCGAGCCTGTACGGACATGACGAGACGGCGGGGCGGCTCGCGAAGGTCGAGCCGGTCATGTATGACGAGCCGCCGGCCTATACGCCGGGCGGCGGCGGGCTGATCTCGTCCGCGCCCGATTATCATCGGTTCGCGCGCATGCTGCTCGGAGGCGGCGAGCTGGACGGCGTCAGGCTGTTGCGGCCCGAAACCGTCAACCTGATGCGCACCAACCGGCTGATCGACGCGCAGCGCCAGATTCCCTTCGCCGGCATGCCGCTGTGGCAGACCTGCGGATTTGGGCTCGGGCTTGCGATCGTCGAGGATGCCGCCGGCAATCCCTATGCCTGTGGCGCACCGGGCACGATCACCTGGCCGGGCATCTTCGGCACCTGGTGGCAGGCCGATCCCGTCAATGACCTGATCATGATCTATCTGATTCAGCATCACGTGCCGGTCTCGGCGGGAACAGGGGCCACGATTGCCACTGGGCGCGGTGCTGCCGGCCGCCGTGCTCTTCCTGTCTATCAGCGTGGAACCTACGCCGCGCTGTCCCAGCTTGCGGAACAAGCGACATGAACGGGGCAGCGCTTGTCACCCCCCGGATGCCCGGCGGGTTCGTCCAATATGTGGACGCCAACATTCCGCCGAATGAAACGTCCGATCGGCGGCGGGCGGCCTGTCCTCCACATTGCCGGAGCTGCAACTGGCGTTCACGTCATGCCGAGCTTGTCATCCGGCCGTTATTCTGCTCAGTGCTTCTTCAAATTGCGCGATCATGCGTATCGATCGACTGAAGTCGACAGCCAGCGAGGAAACAAGACTATGCGCAAGTTAACTTTAGCCATTGCCCTGATCGTCCCTATGCTCGGTCATGCCGCGCAGGCCGAAGACACCGTCAAGATCGGCTATATCGATCCGCTGTCCGGCGGCGGCGCCAGCATCGGCGAGGGTGGCCTGAAGACGTTCCAATACCTGGCCGACGAGCTCAACGCCAAGGGCGGCATTCTCGGCCACAAGGTCGAGATCGTGCCGTTCGACAATAAGACCAATCCGCAAGAGAGCCTGATCCAGGCCCAGAAGGCGATCGACGCCGGCGTCCGCTACATCACGCAAGGCAACGGATCATCCGTCGGGCTCGCGCTGGAGGATTTCGTCAACAAGCACAACACGCGCAACCCCGGCAAGGAAGTGCTGTACTTCAACTATGCCGCCGTCGATCCGAGCATGACCAACGAGAAATGCAGCTACTGGCATTTCCGCTGGGACGCCAGCTCGGACATCAAGATGGAGGCGCTCACCAACTACATGAAGGACATCTCTTCCATCAAGAAGGTGTATCTGATCAATCAGGACTATTCGTTCGGCCAGTCGGTCCGCAGCGATGCGCGCAAGATGCTGGCGGCGAAGCGACCCGATGTCCAGATCGTCGGCGACGAGCTGCATCCGCTGCTGAAGATCACGGACTTCTCGCCCTACATTGCCAAGATCAAGGCGTCCGGTGCCGACAGCGTCATCACCGGCAATTGGGGCCAGGACATCGCGCTGCTGCTCAAGGCCGCCGCGGATGCCGGCCTGAAGGTCAACTGGTACACTTATTATGCGGGCGGCGCCGGCGGCCCGACCGCCATCAAGCAGACGGGCCTGGATCATCAGGTCTTCCAGCTGACGGAAGGCTTCGCCAATTCGGGCCATCAGGCTGCGATGGACTACGAGAAGGCGTTCCGCGCCAAGGTCAACATGTCGCTGTGGTATCCGCGGGCGGTCAACGAGATGCGCATGTTCAAGGCGGCGGCCGAGAAGGCCAACTCCATCGATCCGGTGAAGGTCGCGGCCGCGCTCGAGGACCTCAAGCTCGAGGTGCTGGATGGCGGCACCGGCTTCATGCGCAAGGATGATCACCAGTTCTTGCAGCCGATCTACGTCTCGTCCTTCGGCAAGCTCGCGGCGAACGAGACGTTCGACGAGGAGAACACCGGCTGGGGATGGCACCTGGTCTCCAGGGTCGATACGCCCCAGGCCATGGTGTCGACGACGTGCAAGATGGCGCGGCCGTAACGATCCGCGCCGGCTTCCCGCACGAGGTCAGCGTGCGGGAAGTGGCGCCGGCCGTGCGTCGGTCCGTCAGAGAATGAGCGGCAGGGCATTGAAGCCCGGGACATTCGCGAGTGCGCCGTGCTTGAACTCATCGTCATTTCGACCCTCAACGGCGTGCTGTTCGGCATGCTGCTGTTCCTGCTGTCGAGCGGGCTGACCGTCATCTTCAGCATGATGGGGGTGCTCAATTTTGCTCACGCCAGCTTCTACATGCTCGGCGCCTTCTTCGGCTTCCAGCTCACGAAATGGGTCGGCTTCTGGCCGGCCCTGCTGCTGGCGCCGCTCCTCGTCGGGGCCATCGGCATGGCTGTCGAGCGCTACGGTCTGCGCAACACGCACAAGCATGGCCACGTCGCAGAGCTGCTGCTGACCTTCGGCCTCGCATTCGCCATCGAGGAGATCGTCTCGATGATCTGGGGCAGGACCCCGCTCGACTATCGCGTGCCGGCGCTGCTGGACTTTCCCGCGTTCACGATCTTCTCGACCAACTATCCGGCCTACAAGCTGTTCATGCTGGCGGTGTCGGTGACGATCTTCGTGGCGCTGCTGATCGTGCTCAAGCGCACCAGGGTCGGCCTGATCGTTCAGGCGGCGCTGACCCACCCCCACATGGTGGGCCATCTCGGCCACAATGTCGGACGCGTGTTCATGGTGGTGTTCGGGGTCGGCAGCGCGCTCGCCGGTCTCGCCGGCGTCATCGCCGGTCCCGCTCTGGTGACGCAATCCGACATGGCCGCGGCGCTCGGGCCGATCCTGTTCGTGGTGATCGTGTTCGGCGGCCTGGGCTCGCTGCCGGGCGCCTTCATCGCTTCGCTGGTGATCGGCCTGGTGCAGACCTTCGCCGTCGCGCTGAACGGCTCGCTGGCGAGCGCCTTCGGCCCGCTCGATCCGTCCGCCGGGCCATCGGTGCTCACTGACATCTGGAACGTGACGATCGCGCAGGTCGCGCCGATCGTTCCCTACCTGCTGCTGGTGCTCGTCCTGATCGTGCGCCCCGTGGGCCTGATGGGGACTCGCGAATCATGACCGCAGCAGTGACCTCCGCGTCTCGTCTCGCGGCAAAGCCCGCCGGATCCCGTCTCCGCTTCTATGCCGTCTGGGTGATCGGCATGGCGGCGCTGATCGTGCTGCCGCTGCTCTTCAATTCGGGCGGATCGCTGACCTCGTTCAGCCTCATCGGGATCGCGATCGTCTTCGCGCTCTCCTACAACATCCTCCTCGGTCAGACCGGATTGCTGTCGTTCGGTCACGCGGTTCACTACGGCCTGGGCGGCTTCGCGGCCTGTCACATGATGAATGCGGTGGTGGCGCATGGCTGGCCGATTCCGCTGCCCTTCATTCCGCTGTTCGGCGGGCTGGGCGGCCTCGCCTTCGCGATCATCCTCGGCTGGGTCATGACCAAGCGCGCCGGCACGGTGTTTGCGATGATCTCGCTCGGCATCGGCGAGCTCGTGGCGTCGTCGTCGCTGATCCTGCGCTCGGTGTTTGGCGGCGAAGCCGGCATCACCACGGACCGCACCGCTCTGCCGCGCATGTTTGGCTGGACCTTCGGGCCGCAGCTGCAGGTCTATTACCTGATCGCGTTCTGGCTGGTGCTGTCGGCAATCGCGATGTATGCGCTGACCCGGACGCCCCTGGGGCGGATCAGCAATGCGGTGCGCGACAATCCCGAACGGGTCCAGTTCATCGGCTACGACCCGCACGTCGTCCGCTATCTCGCCTATTGTTTTGCCGGATTCTTCGCCGGCGTCGCGGGCGGCCTCGCGGCGATCAGCTTCGAGATCGCGAATTCCGCCTATCTCGGTGCAATCCAGTCGGGCCTGGTGCTGTTCGCGACCTTCATCGGCGGGACGGCCTACTTCTTCGGTCCGATCCTCGGCGCGATCCTGGTGACCTATCTCCAGCTCGGGCTGACGAGCCTCACCAGCGTATGGCAGCTCTATTTTGGCATCATCTTCATCGGCATCGTCATGTTCTCACCCGGTGGCATTGCCGGTCTGCTGATGATGCACCGGCCGCTGGTCCGTGCCGGAACGCTCGGAATGGTGATCCCGTCCTATCTCGTTGCCATCGTGCCGACCGCGGCGCTCGCCTACGGCGTCATCCTGACCATCGAGACGGTCGCGCGCTATTCGGGCGGTGACGCCATCAATCTGTTCGGCGTAGCCTTCAATCCGCAATCGCCGGCGACATGGGGCGTCGCCGCGATTCTGGTGGTCGCCGGCTTCTTTGTCGCGCGGTCGACGTGGCAGCGGATCGCCGGAGCCTGGGACAGGGCCGCCACCGTGGCGCGTGATCGGGGGTATCTGGCATGACCGCAGCGATCGAAGTTCGCGCCGTCGAAAAGCGCTTCGGCAATGTCGGCGTCATCCGCGACCTCAATCTCAGCGTCACCAAGGGCGAGCGCCACGCCATCATCGGCCCGAACGGCGCCGGCAAGTCCACGACGTTCAACCTGATCAGCGGACACATCAGGCCGACCTCAGGCGAGGTGAGGCTGAACGGCACGGTCATCTCCGGCCTGCGGCCGTTCGAGATCAATCGGCGCGGCCTGTCGCGCTCGTTCCAGGTCACCAACGTGTTCGCCCGCATGACCGTATGGGAGAACGTCCGATGCGCCGTGCTGTGGGCGACCGGACATCGCTACGCGTTCTGGAAGAACGTCGACAGCCTGCCGGAGGTGCGCGAGCGGACCGCCCAGATCCTCGATGACATCCATCTCACGCATCGGCGTGACATTCCCGCGGGGTTGTTGACCTATGCCGAGCAGCGCGAGCTGGAGATCGGCGTCACCATCGCGAGCGGCGCGACGGTCGTCATGCTCGACGAGCCGACCGCCGGGATGAGCCACGCGGAGACCGAGCGCGCCGTCTCGTTGATCCGGCGGCTCACCGAGGGGCGGACGCTGGTGATCGTCGAGCACGACATGAGCGTGGTATTCGGTCTCGCCGATCGCATCTCGGTGCTGGTCTATGGCCACATCATCGCGTCGGGCACGCCGGAGGAGATCCGTCGCGACCCGAAGGTGAAGGAAGCCTATCTCGGTGAGGAGGCCCACTGATGCTCGAGGTCAGGAACCTCCACGCTTACTACGGCAAGAGCCATATTCTGCAGGGCGTCGACCTCGACGTCGCCGCCGGCGAAGTCGTGAGCCTGCTCGGCCGCAACGGTGTCGGCCGCTCGACCACTGTGAAGGCGATCATGGGCGAGGTCAGTCCGCAGGGGACGATCCGCTTCAAGGGCCGGGACATTGCCGGCTTGCCCAGCTACAAGATCGCGCGCCTTGGGCTCGGCTATGTGCCCGAACACCGTGACATCTTCCCGAGCCTCACCGTTCGGCAAAACCTCGTGCTCGGCATCAAGGACACGCGGCGGCCGGGGAAGTGGCGCCTTCAGGACATGCTCGACATGTTTCCCAACCTCGCCGCGCGCGCCGATACGCCTGCGGGTGTGCTGTCGGGCGGCGAGAAGCAGATGCTGACCACCTGCCGCACGCTGATGGGCGACCCTGACCTGATCATGATCGACGAGCCCACCGAAGGTCTGGCGCCGCTGATCGTGCAGCAGGTCGGCGATCTGATTGCCCGGATCGCAGCGGCGGGCGTCGCGATCCTGCTCGTCGAGCAGAAGCTCTCGATCGCGATGCGCATTTCGAAACGCGTCTATGTCATGGGCCACGGCCGCGTCGTGTTCGAAGGGACACCGGATCAGCTCAAGGCCAACACCGCGGTCCGGCAGGAGTGGCTCGAAGTATGAGAGGAGCCGCCGGCACGTTTTCGCCGATGCAGCTCCGGCGGATGTGCCACAGACACCCGCCTTGTCCAAATCCTTCAGGTCTGAGGCAATGGATGTCGCAGCATGCGGCGCGGAAACGTGGCGTGGCGTTCGCGTAGCCTCAGGGCAACGAGGCGCGCGATGCAGATCGACGCCGTCGCGATCGCGATGCCGGCGATCATGTCGACGAGGAAATGTCCGCCGCCGATCGGGGTCGAGAGCAGCATCGCGCCGTGGATCAGGACATTGAACGGTCGCAACCAGCGCAATGACCACAATGCCCAGCCGTCGAGGACCGCGGCTGCCGCGTGAAAGCTCGGGAAGGTCACGATCCCCGCGAGATGGCTGGTATCCAACAGGCGCAGCGTCCCATCGCGAACCAGGGGCACCTCGCGCGCCGTGTCGAAATAGGCCTGCGGGATGAGGTTTGCGTAGGCGGACGGCGGCAGCTCCAACGCGTGATACACGCCGAGTGCAGGGACAAACAAGGTGATGATGCAGGTCAGCGCCAGCGTCAGGCTGATCGCGAGGTTGAACTCCGCGAACCGGCGATAGTGGCCCAGCAAGGGAAGGGCCACGACGATGATGCAGATCGTCCAGGAAATGGATCGATAGCCGAACGCGAGGCTCAGGACGGCCCAGGGGCGGTCATTGACGAACGACAAGTAGTCGCGAAAGTCGAAGCCAAGGGCGCGATCGAGGGCGAGCAGGTTGGCGTCCTGAAGCGGCAGGTTGGCGGCCGTCGCAATGTAGGACAGTGATGCCAGCACGGTGGATGCCAGTGTGGTCTGGGCCATTCCCGTCAGGAATGAGAACATCCAGGGTTTGGCACGCCGCGCCGACCGTGCGTTGGCGTAGCCGATGACACCATAGATGGCCGATGTCGATAGCACGATGATGTAGCCGACGGGTTCGATGCGAAAATCCGTGAAGATCAGGCACAGTCCGAACAGCACCCAAAGAGCTGTCATGACAGCCCAGTTGAACCGGAACACGGCCCAGGCCGTCGCGGCATCCTCGCTGTCATGCGCCCGGTGCAAGACGCTCTTTGTCCAGGGGAGCCAGCGGCGGCTGAGATCAGGCAATAGACCACCGGCTGCGGTGTCCGACATTGTCGTCCGCTCTCACATTTCAAATGGATTTCGATTTGTTTCCCGTCGGTGTCTTGTTACGGCCGGTCGGGCCAATAAATCAACCTCGGCGGGTAAAATACGCAGATACCGTGCAACGATGCTTAATCAAGCGTAGCCTGGAACCCTGTTTCGGTTGTGCCGGACAGGAAAGCACATTCGGCGATGAGGCCGCCTTCGCGCCCATAAAAAGCGGGTGAATCGGTGAGAAGAGACCGAGAGCGAATCCGAGGCAGCTTTGGTTTGAAGGGCTTCGCCAGTCGTTGCGGGCGAGCTACTTGTGGTGGTGCTGTGGGGTCAGCGGCCGATCGCTCGCGGGCTTGCGCGAGAGGTGGTCGCCGTCAGCAAAGTCCGTCGCGACGTCGCATGCATCACAGCTTCTGGCGGCCGTAGATCAGGAGCATCAGGATGATCACCGCGCCGTAGATCAGTTGGCGACCGGCCTCGCTGATCTGCATCACCGACAGAATGGATTGCAGCAGGGTGATCAGCACGACGCCGGCGACGGTGCCGAGATAGCTGCCGCGGCCGCCGAGGATGTGCGTGCCGCCGAGCACGACGGCCGCGATCGAGGGCAGCAGATAAGCGTCGCCCATCGACTGCGCCGCCTTCGAGGCGTAGCCCGCGAGCAGAACGCCGCCGCAGGCGGAGAGGGCGCCGGACAGCGCGAACGCCAGCATGGTGATGCGGCGTGTATCGATCCCTGAGAGATAGGCCGCGCGCTCGCGATTGCCGATGGCATAGATGGCGCGGCCAAACGTGGTCCGCGACAGCAGCCAGATCGCGGCGCCGCCGATGATCGCCCACACCAGCACCGCGTTGGGAAGGCCGGGCACGATATTGCCGGTGGCGAGATAGCGCATCGCCTTGGAGGCGGAATCCTGCGGCGCGAAGCCTCCGGTGTAGGCGACCATCAGCCCTTGCGCGACCGCGTTGGTCGCCAGGGTGATGATCATCGAGGGAATGCGCAGATAGGCGACGCCGATGCCGTTCAGGAGACCGATGGCGGCTCCGCAGAGAATGCCGCAGGGAATCGCGATGATGGCGCCGGTCGTGCCATGGGCGGCCGCCGCGCAGGCCATCATCGCGCCCGTCGTGACAACCCAGGGCACCGAGAGATCGATCTGGCCGAGCAGGATCACCAGCATCATGCCGGTGGCGATCACGCCCAGGAAGCTCGCGACCTTCAACTGCTGCAGCAGATAATCCGGCGACAGGAAGCTGCGCGAATAGAGGCTGCCCACCAGCAGCAGCAGCAGGATGCAGCCGAACGAGGCCGCCACCGCCGGATCGATCCGACGCAGCATGGCGATCCCGCGATGGGTCGGTCGTGGTGCCGTTGCGTCGCTCATCCGAACCACTCCAGCCGATTGCGCACCCGCACCAGACCGAACGCGCCGATCGAGACCGCGAGCATCAGCACGAGACCCTGGAACAGCGGCTGCCACAGCGGATCGAAATCGAACACGAACAGCAGATCGCCGATGGTGCGGAAGGCGAGCGCGCCGAAGATCGCCCCGATCGCGCTGCCGCGTCCGCCCATCAGCGATACGCCGCCGAGCACCACGGCCGCGATCGAGAACAGCGTGTAGGCATTGCCACTCGCATAGGCGGCTTCGCCCGTGTAGGAGAAGAACGTCAGGAACAGGCCGCCGATCGCCGACAATAGGCCAGCCAAGGTGTAGGCGACAAACTTGGCCGCGCGGATCGGCGCGCCGGACATGTAGGCTGCGACCTCGGAGGAGCCGGTCGCGAACGCGGCGCGGCCGATGACCGAGCGGCTATAGGGTACCCAGATCAGCAGCGCCGCCGCAGCCAGTGCCACGAGGCTCGTGGGCAGCACGCCGAACAATCTTCCCGTCAAGGCATCCGCCAGCGTCTCGTTGACGGATCCGCCGGGATTGGGCCGCAGGAACAGCGCGATGCCGTAGTACATCGCCCCGGTGGCGATCGTCGTCACGATCGGCTGCAGGCGCCCGAAGATCACGATCGCGCCGTTTATCATGCCGCAGACGATGCCGGTGCCGAGCACGCCGGCCACGCCGAGCGCGGTCTCGGTGGCGGTTCCGACCACGATCCAGGATGCGAGGCAGTTGGTCAGGGTCAGGATCATGCCGACGGACAGATCGATGCCGGCGGTGATCACCACGATCGCCTGCGCCATCGCGACAAAGGCCAGCAGCGTCGCCTTGTTGGCCGCGGTCTGCACCATGTTGGCGCTGAAGCCGGCCGGATGATTGGTCGCATAGAGCAGGAACATCGCGACGAAGATCCCGATCGCGAGCAGGGTGCCGCGCTGTTCGGAGAGCCAGTACCGCCACTCGGTCATGCCAGACTCGCTTCCGCTCGCTCGCCTTCGTCGACATTGAGCGCACTGCTGACCAGCGCGCGCTCGGTGATCTCGGCGCCCGCGAGCTCGCGCCTGATCGCGCCATCGTACATCACCAGCACGCGGTCGCAGCAGCCGATCAGCTCGTCATAGTCGGTCGAATAGAGCAGGATCGCGGCGCCCTCGTCGGCAAGCCGGCGCAGCAGCCGGTAGATCTCCTGCTTGGTGCCGACATCGATGCCGCGCGTCGGATCATTGAGCAGGATGATGCGCGGCTTGTTCATCAGCCATTTCGCGATCACGACCTTCTGCTGGTTGCCGCCGGAGAGCGCGCTGACGGCGAGGTCGGGGGAGGCGGTCTTGATCTCGATCAGGCGGATCATCTCCTCGATCAGCATCGATTGCCGCTGCCGGTCGATGATGCCGAATGTCGCGAACCGGTCGAAGGCGGCGGCCGAGAGATTGTCGCGCACCGACATCGGCAGCATCAGTCCTTCGGTCTTGCGGTCCTCCGGAATGAGCGCGAGGCCGATGCGCTCCGACTTGGCGGTGACGGGGCTGTCGATCGTCACCTTGTTGCCGTCGATCAGAATGTCGCCGCGACAGTCGCGCAGCACGCCGAACAGCGCCAGCAGCAGCTCGCGCTGGCCCTGGCCGTCGAGCCCGCCGAGACCGATGATCTCGCCGGCCTGCAGCGAGAACGAGATGTCCTTCAGCCGGTCGCCCCAACTGATGCTCCTGCATTGCAGCGCGGGCGGCCGCCCATCGGTCTTGCGCGGCGGCTTTTCCGGGAAGGCATGCTTGTACTCGCGGCCGATCATCAGCTCGATCACTTCGGCATCCGTCTTGGTGCCGGCCGGGAAGGTCGAGATGCGGCGGCCGTTGCGGAACACGCTGCAATCGTCGGCGAGCTCCGCGATCTCGTGCATGCGATGGGAGATGTAGAGCAGCGCCAGCCCCTCGCTGCGCAGGCGCTTCAGCACCTTGAACACCTTGGTCACGTCGGATGCGGTCAGCGCCGAGGTTGCCTCGTCGAGGATCAGGATCTTCGGCTGCCGCGACAGCGCTTTCGCGATCTCGACCATCTGGCGGCGCGACAGCGGCAGGTCCTTCACCAGCGCGCGCGGATGAATGTCGCTGGCGCCGGCGCGGTGCAGCGCCTCCTCGGCAAGTCGGCGCTGGGCGCGCCGGTCGATCATGCCGAACCGCGTCGGCGGATGCGAGATCATGATGTTGTCGGCGACCGACAGGTCGGGGATCAGCGACAGCTCCTGGAAGATGCAGACGACGCCGGCATCGTTCGCGGCGGAGGGACCGCTGAAGGCGACCGCGCGTCCTTCAAGCGTCATCCGGCCTTCGTCCGGCGCGACCACGCCGACCATCAGCTTGATCAGCGTCGACTTGCCGGCGCCGTTCTCGCCGAGAATGGCGTGGATGCGGCCGGGATGGACCTCCAGGTCCGCACCGTCGAGAGCGATCACGCCGCCGTAGCGCTTGGACAGTCCTTCGGCGCGAAACAGCGGCTCGGCCGCGATCATGCTTGCTCCCTCAGTCGTTTGGTCAATAGGGACGGGCTGGCCGCGAGAGAACTCGCGGACCAGCGATCACACCGGCCTATTGATTTTCCTTCGACTGACCCATGATCTCCTGCGCCGTGAAGTTGATGCCGCAGGTCGGGAAGGAGTTGCCGACGAAGAAGTTGTCGGACTGGGCCGGGAAGTAGTCCTGATCCTTCTTGAAGTTCGGATCTTCGACGACGGCGAGCGGCAGCTTGACCGATTGCGGCACCACCTTGCCTTCCAACGCGGCGAGCGCGACCTTGATCGCGACCGCGACCTGCGCAGGTCCGGTACCGGCGGAAGAGCATTTCAGGCCTTCGGACGCCTTGGCGGCGCAGAACTTGCGGAAGCCGTTTTCGGTCTCGCCGCCGAACGGCACCATCTTGTGCTTGGCGTCGAGCATGGCCTGCACGATGCCGGTGTCGCCGCCCTGGCCGGAAATCGCATCGAACGGGCCATTGGTCGCGATCGCATCCGCCGTGGCCTTCTGGGCGACGCCGTCGTCCCATTTGCCGACGACCTCGGTGACCTGCCACTTCTTGCCGGAGGCATCGAGAACGGAGTGGAAGCCGTTGTGCCGATCGGTGTCGACCGAGGTGCCGGCGACGCCGCGCACCTCGAGCACCTTGCCGCCGCCCGGCACGTTCTTGACCAGCCACTTCGCCCAGAGTTCGCCGAGACCCTTCTGGTCGACATTGACGTTGATCGCATCTTCCGTCGCGAGGATGTTGTCGAAGGCGACGAGGATCACGCCGGCCTGCTTGGCGCGCTTGATCACCGGCCCGAACGCGGTCGGGTTCTGCGCGTTGACGACGATGGCGTCATAGCCGGAATCGATGAAGTTGTTGATTGCCGATATCTGGGCCGGCACGTCCTCGCCGGTCGAGACGACTTTGAATTCCTTCAGCTTGGCCTTGATCTCCGGCTGCGCCGCATAGGCCTTCGCGGTCTGGATCATCTGGATGCGCCAGGTATTGGCGATGTAGCCGTTCGCCAGTGCGATGCGGTACGGGCCCTTCTTGGCCGGAAACTTGAAGAACTTGGTGTCCGTGGTCCACGGCACCATGCATTCAGGCTCGGTCGCCGGTCCCTTGACCATCTCCGGCTCCGCCAGCGCCTTGCCGGCAAACGCCGTGACCAACACCAGCGATGCACAAGTGGCAAGGCATCGCGCCCTCATCGACTTGGACGACATTCGTGACCTCCCCTGTTGTTGTGGCGCCAAATCAATGACGCATATGCGAGACGCCTCTTTGTTTCCGGAGGTTGTGCGAGCATTGCTCGTCATCTCGACCCGCCAAGCGTTACTGATCAATGACAGCGCTGTCAATTACCGTCGCGCGGCTTTTGCCAAGCGGCCGGTCGCATGTCATGAATATGGTTCGGACAAATCCGCGTGAATCAATGTTGCAAGGATCATGTCTCAGAAGCGTCGCACCACGCTGGAGGACGTCGCGCGCATCGCCCATGTCAGCGCTGTCACTGTGTCGCGGGCGCTGCGGCGGCCCGATATGGTGTCGCCGGAGTTGCGCAAGCGGATCGATGCCGCGGTCGACAGGCTGGCCTATGTGCCGAACTACGCGGCGAGCCGGCTCGCCTCGACCCGCACGCATTCGATCGGCATCGTCGTGTCGTCGCTCTCCAACGGCATCTTCGCGGACTACCTGCAGGCGATCTACGACACCCTGCTGCCGCTCGGCTTTCGCCCCGTCGTCGTCAGCAGCCGCTACTCGGCGGAGGAGGAAGAGGGCGCGATCAGGACCTTGCTGGGCCAGAACATCGAGGCGCTGATCCTGGTCGGAGTGAACCAGACGCGGGCCGCGCGGCGCGTTCTCGAACGTTCGCGGATTCCGGTGGTGCAGACATTCGAGCTGACCGACGATCCGATCGATCTGAATGTCGGACTTTCGCAGCGCCAGGGCGGCTACGCCGCGACCCGCTTCCTGATCGAGCTGGGACATCGGCGGATCGCCTATCTCTCGGGACAGCGCGACGACCGGGCCCGCGCCCGGCTCGAGGGGTATCGTGCGGCGCTGGCCGAAGCGGGGCTGGACGGCACGTCGCTGGTGGCCTGGCTGCCGGCGCAGGCGACGATCTCGCTGGGGCGGAAGCTGACCGAGGAGATGCTCGCGAGCGAAGTTCCCGATGCGATCTTCTGCTGCGATGACAACATCGCGCTTGGTGCGCTATTCGCCTGCCAGCAGGCGGGGCTGGAGGTCCCGCGCCGGATGTCGCTGATCGGCTTCAACGACCTGGAATTCGCGGCGGCCTCCAATCCGCCGCTGTCGACCGTGCTGACGCCGCGCGCCGACATGGGGCGCGTGGCGTCCGAACTGGTGCTTCAGGTGATCGCCACCGGCAAGCGGCCGAGAACGCGGCGGATCGACCTCGGCTTCGAGATCGTCGCACGCGGCAGCACCGGACCGCACCTCGTGGCTTCGTGATGATGGTCGAGCCTCAGGCCCAGCCGCCGTCGACGATGTAGTTCTGGTTGGTGCAGGCGCCGCTGTCGTCGGCGGCGAAGAACAGCACCACGCGGGCGATGTCGTCCGGCACGAGCTTGCGCTTGAGGCATTGGCGGCGCATGAGCTCGGCCTCGCCCTCGGGCGTCAGCCAGAGTCTCTGCTGCCGCTCGGTCATGATCCAGCCCGGAAGAATGGAATTGACCCGCACGTTATTGGGTCCGAGATCGCGGGCGAGGGCGCGGGTCAGTCCCTGGATCGCCGACTTCGCCGTGGTGTAGCAGGGCATGTTGCCCTGGCCGAGCACCCAGCTCACCGAACCGAGATTGACGATCGCGCCGCCTCCGGCCTGGATCATGTCCGGCGCGACCGCCTGGGCCGCGAAGAACTGATGTTTGAGGTTCACGGCGATGCGCTCGTCCCAATAGTCCGGCGTGACGTCCTCGATCGCGTGGCGGTCATCACGCGCGGCGTTGTTCACCAGAATGGTGATCGGCCCCAGCGCCGCACGGGCGCCGTCGACCGCGGCCCTCAGCGCACCGATGTCGCGAAGGTCGGCATGCTCGAAGTGCACCTTGGCCTCCGCAGGCAGGCTCGCCAGCAGCTGCTGCGACGCCTCCAGATCGATGTCGATGAATCCGACACGCGCGCCTTGGCCGAGGAAATTGCGCACGATCGCTTCCCCGATGCCGGAGCCGCCGCCGGTCACGAGGACGGCCCGATCCTTGAGGCTTGGAAAGATGGTGCCCTGCATTGGCTTCCTCTCAGTTGCGCCTGGAGAGCAGCAGCGCCCGACGGCGACACTGGCAGGATCTCGAACGTCGTCCGTGCCGTGCGATGCACAGCCGGTGCGCGTTCGCCTGGACCCCTTCGTGTGCGCCTGCGAGCAACTCGCGCCCGATGTCGATGCTGACGGATCCGGGCACTCCCCCTGCGATGTCCTTGTTTGGCTTTCCGGCATTCTGCGTCAGGACCGGCAGGGACGCCAGCACTGATGCGCCCGCCCGGATGCGACCATCGGGCGATTTCGGGCGCAGCTGGAGCGGACGTCGCGGATCGAGCGCCTCAGAGGATTTCGGCGATCGACTGGCCCTGCAGCTCGATACTGAGTCCCTGCATGCCGAGATCGGTGATCTCGCCGCCCATCGCCTTCAGGCTTTCCTCGCGGATCAGCGACATCAGCCCGCGCCGCAGCGCCAGGAACTCCGACGACATCATCATCGCTTGCTGGCGGGGCCGCTCGAGCGGGATCTGGATTTCGGCCTTGATCGAGCCCGGGCGCGCGGTCATGCAGTAGACGCGGTCGGACAGGAAGATCGCCTCGTCGATGTCGTGGGTGACGAACAGCACCGAGATCTTCAGCCGCTGCCACATGTTGGTGAGGATCTGCTGCATGATGATGCGGGTCTGCGCGTCGAGCGCGCCGAACGGCTCGTCGAGCAGCAGCACCTTGGGACCGGTGGCGAGCGCGCGCACGATGCCGACGCGCTGCTTCATGCCGCCGGAGAGGCGCTCGGGATAATGGTTCTCGAACGCCTCGAGGCCGGCGAGCCCGAGCAGAGTGCGCGCCGCGCGTGCGCGCTCGAACTTCGGCATGCCGCGCATCTTCAGCCCGAACTCGACGTTCTCGCGCACCGTCTTCCAGGGAAACAGCGAATATTGCTGGAACACCATGCCGCGCTCGGCGCTCGGACCCGTCACGGCATGGCCGTCGACCGTGACGACGCCGCTGGTGGGTTTGAGGAAACCCGCGACGGCGTTGAGCAGTGTCGACTTGCCGCAACCCGACGGTCCGACGATCGAGACGAACTCACCAGGCTCGACGTGGATCTGCGTGTCGGTGACGGCCTCGACGGCGCCGTCGATGGTCTCGTAGCTCAGGGCGAAGTTGCAGACCTCGATATGGCCCTGTCTCGTATCCGCTGCGGCTTGGCTCATCGCGACCTCCAGGGCATCACCAACTGTCCGGCTGCGCGGATCACGAGGCTCGAGCCGAGCCCGAGCACGCCGATCGCGATCATCCCGAGCGCGATGTCGGCATACTGGACCAGCGAATAGGCTTCCCAGGTGAAGTAGCCGATGCCGAACTGTCCCGAGATCATCTCGGCCGCGATCAGCGACACCCATGCGACGCCCATGCCGACGGTGAGGCCGGTGAAGATGTGCGGCAGCGACGCCGGGAAATAGACCTCGCGAAAGATCGCGGTCTCCCGCGCGCCGAGGCACTTGGCGGCCCGCACCAGCACGGGGTCGACCAGCGTCATGCCGTGCAGCGTGTTGACCAGGATCGGAAAGAACGAGCCGAGAAAGGTGATGAAGACGATGCTCTGCTCGTTGGTCGGCCACAGCATGATCGCCATCGGCACCCAGGCAATCGCCGGGATCGGACGCAGCACCTCGGCGACCGGGAAGACGATCTCGTGCACCAGCTTGAACCGGCCCATGATCAGGCCGAGCGGCACGCCGACCAGTGCGGCCAGCGAGAACCCGATGAAGATCCGGCGGCAACTGAGCAGGATGTGCATCAGGAATTTCGGATCGTGGATCGCCTTGGTGAAGCTCGCATAGACGGCCAGCGGCGCCGGCACGTTGGTGAACTTCACGAAGAAGACGACGCGGTAGGTCGTCAGCAGGTGCCAGGCGATCAGGAACAGGATCAGCGACGCGGTGCCGATCAGCACCGACTGCAGCCTGTCCTGGTTCAGCCGGAACCAGCGTGCCGCGCGGGCGGAGACGTCTGGACGGCTCGGCGGGATCGCGGTGCCAGGCGCGGCGGTCGCCGCAGCCTGGTCGGGGGATGTCATCAAAGCGGGGCTGCTCAAGTCTTGCCTCCCGCCATCGCCAGCTTCACGGCGTCATCAAGTCCCATCACCTTGCCGCCGATCTTGGCGGCATAGGCTTCGGCATCCTTCTTCAGCAGGAACGGCGCGATCTCGCCATTGGCCGCCGCGAAGAACGCCTGGTCGGCGAACAGCTTGATGCCGCGCGCGGTGTCGAAGACGTAGGCGACGTTGATCTTCTTGCCCTTGGCCTTGTAGTCGGCATAGGCGCCGAGCGTGCAGGTCGCGCTGCTGAAGGCTATGATGCCCTCGCCGTCGACCCAGACCTCGCCGGCCTTGCGCGGCTCGGTGATCGGCCTGCTGCAGAACTTGTCCTCGCCGGAGATTTCGTAGTTCGCGGTGCTGGCGAGATCCTTGTCGTAGTCCAGCTTCAGCTCGGCATAGGCCTTGCGGATGTAGCTGTCGTCGACCCATGTCTTCGGATCGAACTCTTTCATGCGGCCGAGGCTCTGCAGCACCTTGACGTCAGTCGCGGCGGCATCCACCAGCGCCGGCTTGATCGTCGGATCCGTGGTCATGTTGCCGCCGGGGCCGAGGAAGATGTAGACGACCTCCTTGTTGATCCCGGTCCATTCCTGGATCTTTTCGGCCGCCGCTTTCGGATCCTGGCGCAGCCACTGGTTGGCGGCGATCACCGCCTTGACATAGGCGACGACGACCTCGGGATATTTTTCCGCGAAGTCGGTGCGGACGACGACGCCATGGAATGTCGGCAGGTTGGTCTGGACGCCGTCGAAGATCTTGCGCGCAAAGCCGCGGAACGGCAGCAGCTCCGCGAACGGCACGAAATCGGCGTGCGCGTCGATCTTCTTTTCCTGCAGGTTGGTCGAGCCGACCTCCGGCGTCTGGCTCACCAGCTGGAAGAAATCCGCCGGATAGCCGCCGTCCTGAAGCGCCTTCAGCACCATGCCGTGTGCGGCCGAGCCGAACGGCACGCTGACCAGCTTGCCCTTGAGGTCGGAGAGTTCGTAGTAGGGCGAGTCCTTGTGAACGACGATGCCGTTTCCGGAGCCGGCGAGGCTGTAGGCGGCGACGGCGATCAGCCGGCTCTTGCTCTCGGGATTGTTCTCGAAGGTGAAGCCGTTCACGATCAGCGGGTAGTCGCCCATCATGCCGAACTGCAGCTTGTTCGCCATCATCCCGTTGGTGACGGGCGGACCGGAGGTGAAGTTCTGCCATTCGATCTCGAACTTGACGTTGGCGTATTTGCCGTCCTTGGGCAGATACTTCTCCAGCAGGTGAAGCTGCCGCACGATGGTGCCGGCCGTCACCGTGTTGGTCGTGGTGTCCTGGGTGCCTATGCCGATCGTGACTGTCTCTGCTGCGACGGGCTGCGCCGCGATCAGGGACAGGCAGGTGACGGATAGCAAGAGCGCGTGACGGCAGCGGACCATTCTCATCCCCGTTCGGTTGGATGGCTGATGGCGCCATGATGAAGGCCGCGTCCACGAGCGCAAATCCGGAGTTCGGCAGCGGGTGGATTAGTTGCCGTCAAAATCCGGTTGCGTACTCCTTGGGCAATTTCGCTCATGACAGCCGCTTGCATGAGCAGGCCGGCTAATCCGCGGCCTGGCCGCGCATCTCGTCCAGGACGTCGGGCCGGCAGACCACGATCTGCGAACGCCTGGTGCGGACGATATTCTTTTCCTGCATCCGCTTGAGGCTGATCGTCACCCACTGCCGCGTCGCCCCGACCATGTGGGCGATGTCGGCATGGGTGAAGGCCGCGGCAATGACCTTGCCGTCGGGATCATCCACGCCATAGAGGTCGACGAGATGCAGCAGCAGATGAGCGAGCCGCTCGGTGATCGAACGCGTCCCCAGCATTTGGGCCAGGGCGGAGTAGCATTTTCCCTTGAAGCTCAACCCTTCGATCAGTCCGATCGCGAGATTGGGGATCTCCGCCACCAGCGTTCGCAGCTCCTTGCCCGGAAGCTGGATCACGCTGGCATTGCTGGCGGCGATGCCGGACCATTGATGCACGCCGGTGTCGAACACCTCGGGACCGCCGACGAAATTGCCGACATGCCAATAGGCCAGCGTGATCTCGCGCCCCTGCGGCGACGTATAGAACACGCGGATGCGGCCGCTCTCGACCAGGAAGATGCCGTCGTGCCTGGCGCCCTGGCTGAACAGCGTCTGGCCGCGGTTCAGCACCTTGCGGCGGCCCTGCTTGAGCACCTGCTCACGCTCGCGCAGGCTGAGCCTTTCGATCAGCGACGGCGGGCCGCCGATGGATTGCTGGCTTTCGGTGAGCAGGAGCGACGAACTGGTCACCGCGCGCGCTGACGTCATGGGAGAGGGCACGGCGTCCGCAGCTGATTTGGCTGCCTGCAGCAACATGTCTTGCCTCCGCATTGATCATACTGATCAGAAGCGGAGCAATGTTCGTGCCATTCGTCACCGCGCGACGCACCTCAGGCGGCAACGAGTTCCCAAAGGTATGATTTCGGATAGATGCCGCGATTGTGGCCGTCGGAAAACGCGATGTTCAAGCCGTAACCGAGATCTCCGACCCCGACGATGCCGATCCCGGGAAACTGCGCCGGGAAGCGGCCGTCGAGGCGGGCCCGCCTGCAATGCGCGCACATGCAGGACAGCCGCAGCCGTTCGGCGGACAGCTCCGCGGGAGCGCCGCCGGCATTCCGCAGCCGCAACGACGCCAGGTCGGGACTGACCTCGCTGTTGAGGGTATCGGCTGGAATCATGGCGCCTCCTGGTTGTGCCGAAGCCGGTGTCGTTACGCTAGGGGAGACGGACCGGGGCCCCCAGCAACTAATTGCCTTGTTCGACGGAATGTGGAGCGCGAGGTGCTTCGTTGCCGCGCGCTCGCCTTCCCGAGGAACAATCTTTGCAACTAATCCACCGTCGCGGCGCGTTCGAAATTGCCGAACCGCGCCGTTTCCGCGACATCGTCGTCAGCAACCGCCACACGGCGCGCCCCGCGCCTCAGGAGACGACGATGAGCGCTTTTCAGACCGAGACGGTGTTGTCGGTCCGGCACTGGACCGATTCGCTGTTCAGCTTCACCGCCACGCGGGATACCGGCTTCCGCTTCCAGAACGGGCAGTTCGCGATGATCGGGCTCGAGGTCGACGGCCGGCCGCTGATGCGCGCCTACAGCATGGCGAGCGCCAATCACGAGGAGGAGCTGGAGTTCTTCAGCATCAAGGTGGCGGACGGGCCGCTGACCTCCCGGCTGCAGAAGATCAAAGAGGGCGATCGCATCCTGGTGGGGCGCAAGGCGACGGGAACGCTGATCGCGGGCAACCTGATTCCGGGCAGGCGTCTGCTGCTGCTGTCGACCGGCACCGGGCTGGCGCCGTTCGCCAGCCTGGTCAAGGATCCCGACATCTACGAGACCTATGAGACCATCGTGCTGGCCCATGGCTGCCGCCAGGTCTCGGAGCTCGCCTATGGCGAGCAGCTCGTCGATGGCCTGCGCGGCCACGAATTCTTTGGACCGCTGGTCCGGAACCGGCTGCTTCATTACCCCACGGTGACCCGCGAGCCGTTCCGCAACCGCGGCCGCATCACCGACCTGATCGCATCGGGGCAGATGTTCGCCGACATCGGTGAGCCCGACCTCGATGTCGAGACCGACCGCGTCATGCTCTGCGGCAGCCCGGCGATGTTGGCCGAGCTCCAGGCCATGCTGGAGGGCCGCGGCTTCGTCGAAGGCAACCACAGCACGCCCGGCCATTTCGTGGTCGAGAAGGCGTTCGTCGAGCGCTGATTGGCCGGCGCGAAGAAATGCGCTCAGGCGACAACTAATTGCTATCGCCGGGTGCCCCCGCTGAACAAGTCTGATCCGGACCGGTGTGACCCCGGCCAAGCAGGAGCTTAGAATGGCAATGGATGAGATCGTCGACGGCCTCTCGGAGGTGTCCTGCGACGTGCTGGTGATCGGCGGCGGCACCGCCGGACCGATGGCCGCCTTGAAGGCCAAGATGAAGAATCCCAAGGCGAACGTCGTTCTGCTGGAGAAGGCGAACGTCAAGCGCTCCGGCGCGATCTCGATGGGCATGGACGGCCTGAACAACGCCGTCATCCCCGGCTATGCAACGCCGGAGCAATACACCAAGGAGATCACGATCGCCAATGACGGCATCGTCGATCAGAAGGCGGTCTACAAATACGCCCAGAGCTGCTACGGGATCATCGAGGAGCTCGACAGCTTCGGCATCCGCTTCCTCAAGAACGAGAACGGCGACTATGCCGTCAAGAAGGTGCACCACATCGGCACCTACGTGCTGCCGATGCCGAACGGCGAGACCGTCAAGAAGGCGCTGTATCGGCAACTGCGCCGCGCACGCATCCTGATCTCCAACCGCTACATGGCGACGCGGCTCTTGAAGTCGAGCGATGGCCGCATCGCCGGCGCCGTCAGCGTCAACACCCGCACCGCCGAGATGCTGGTGATCAAGGCCAAGGCCGTCATCCTGTGCATGGGCGCGGCGGGACGGCTCGGCCTGCCGACCTCGGGCTACATGTTCGGCACCTATGAGAATGCCGCCAATTCCGGCGACGGCTATGCGATGGCCTATCACGCGGGCGCGGCGCTCGCCAATCTCGAATGCTTCCAGATCAATCCGCTGATCAAGGACTACAACGGTCCGGCCTGCGCCTATGTCGCCGGTCCCTTCGGCGCCTATACCGCCAACAACGAGGATCGCCGCTTCATCGAATGCGACTATTGGTCGGGCCAGATGATGTTGGAATTCTACAACGAGCTGCTGTCGGGCAAGGGGCCGGTGTTCCTGCAGCTCAAGCACCTGCACGACAAGACCATCGAGGAGATCGAGCACACCCTGCACAAGGTCGAGCGGCCCACGCGAGGGCTGTTCCAGGAGGGCCGCGGCGTCGACTACCGCAAGGAGTCGATCGAGATGCACATCTCGGAGATCGGCTTCTGCTCCGGCCACAGCGCGTCGGGCGTGTTCGTCGACGACAATGCCCGCACGACCGTCCCCGGGCTCTATGCGGCCGGCGACATGGCCAGCGTTCCGCACAACTACATGCTGGGCGCGTTCACCAACGGTTCGTTCGCCGGGCTCGACGCGATGGAGTTCGCCGACAATCATGATTTCGGCGACATCGATGCCGCCGAGATCGCGCTGGAGCGCGAGCGCGTGCTGGCGCCGACCAAGCGCGAGGATGGCATTCCGCCGAACCAGATCGAGTACAAGACGCGGCGCCTGGTCAACGACTATCTCCAGCCGCCGAAGGTGACGCGAAAGTACGAGCTCGGGATGCGCCGGCTCGCCGAGGTCCGCGAGGACATGCAGGAGCGCATGATCGCACGCAACGCGCATGAACTGCTGCGCGCACTGGAGGTGCAGTCGATCATGGATTGCGCGGACATGGCCGCCCATGCCTCGCTGTTCCGCGAGGAGAGCCGTTGGGGGCTCTATCACTGGCGCACCGATTTTCCGGACAAGGACAACGAGAACTGGTTCTGCCACACGCTGCTGAGCAAGCTGGACGGCCGCATGACCAGCGAGAAGCGGGCGGTGCAGCCCTATGTCGTGCCGATCGCGGACGATGAGAAGGACCTCTACGACAAGCAGCGCATCCGCGCCAGCGCCTGACGATCAGAAGGAGAACAGAGACATGCCTCTTGCAACCTATCAGACGTCGGTCCCGGTCGTCGTCGACGACGCCAAATGCATTGCCGACAAGGGCTGCACGGTCTGCGTCGACGTCTGCCCGCTCGATGTGCTCCGGATCAGCGACATGACCGGCAAGGCCTTCATGGCCTATGACGAATGCTGGTACTGCATGCCCTGCGAGGCGGATTGCCCGACCGGCGCCGTCACCGTCAACATTCCCTATCTGTTGAGGTGATCATGTCGAGCCCGTTCGAATCCTACGACGATCTCGACGACGCCGACGAGCGGCTCGGTGCTGCCGATCCGGCGGAGCGGCGGGTCGCGATCATCGCGTTGGGACATTCCGGCGATCCCGCCGCGGTCGCGCATCTGGCGAAGATGGTCGCCGATCCCGACGCCGGCGTGCGCCAGCAGGTCGCCATGGCGCTCGGCGAGTTCGACGGGCCGGAGGCGGCGGAGGCGCTGGTGCAATTACTCGTTGATCCCGAGCGGATCGTCGCATCGGCAGCCGCCGACAGTCTCGCCGAGTTCAAGGATCCCGCTTCGGCCGACGCCATCCTGCCACTGGTGAAGCATGCCCACGCCTTCGTCCGGATGGGCGCGCTGCGCGCGCTGAAGGAGCTGCGGCGCAAGGACACGCTCAAGCCGGCGCTGGAGGCGCTGCAGGATCCGGATGCGGCGGTCCGCGTGCAGGCGATCGGCGTCATCGGCTTCCTCAAGCTCGAGGAGTCGATTCCGGCGCTGACGGCGCTGATCGGCGATCCCGATGCGCATGTCCGGCGCGCGGCGGTCAGCGCGCTCGCCTTCTCGCACATGAAGATCGCCGCGGAGACCATCACCCGCGCGCTCAAGGATTCCGACTGGATGGTGCGGGAGATGGCGGCCGAGACGCTCGGGCTCAACGTCAATGGTGCCGTCGCCGCAGATCCGTTGATCGCCTGCCTGGCGGATGAGTTCTGGCAGGTGCGCCTGAAGGCGATCCGCAGCCTCGGACGCATGAAGGTGCTGCATGCGGTGCGGCCGATCGGCCATTGCATCACCCACGAGCAGGCCAATCTGCGCAAGGAGGCGGCGGCTGCGCTGGGCGAGATCGCTGCGCCCGACGGCGAGCCGTACCTCGCGCTGGTCGCCGACGATCGCGATCCCGACGTGCGCAAGAATGCGAGATGGGCGCTGCACCAGATCGCGGCGAGCAAGGCGAGAACCGGCGCGTAATCGCGCGCCGGCCACGAGCATTCCCGACCGCATGGCGGACCGGGCGGTCAGCCAGATGACGAGCCTTGCGACGATCATGTCGCGGCCGATCGCGCGCGAGCCCCGCAGGGCCGCGCGCCGCACGTTCTCGTGCGCCCCACGTCCCGTTCTGGACGGCTCCCGGATTGTCTGACAGAAACGTCGGACGCATCCATCGGGCATCATGACCGCTGCAGCGCAAACGGAGAGAGGGGCCGGTCAGTCCGGCCCTGGTGACACGCCTCCATTGCCGACCGGCTGTCGCGCGGCCGCGAGGGGATGCGCCGTGCCGAGGTCTGATATGACCCGCGGACGAGCTGCAAAGGAAGTCGGAGAGCTGCCATGAACGCCAATGTCAAACTGCCTGCCGCCAAGGGCGTCTTCATCGAGAACAAGTGGCAGCCCGCGCAGTCGGGCCGCACCATTGCGATGCTGGCGCCGGCGACCGGACAGGTGATCGCCTCGATTGCCGCCGGTGACGCGGCCGACATCGATCTTGCCGTGGCGGCGGCGCGCCGCGCGCTGGAAGGCCCGTGGGGCCGGCTCGCCGCGGTGGACCGCGGGCGCCTGTTGTCGAAGCTCGGCCGCCTCGTCGAGGACAATGCCGAGGAGCTCGCGAAGCTCGAAGCGGCCGATACCGGCAAGCCGATGAAGCAGGCCAAGGCGGACGTCGTCGCCGTCGCGCGCTATTTCGAATATTACGGCGGCGCCGCCGACAAGGTGCATGGCGACACCATCCCGTTTCTCGACGGCTTCTTCGTCACCACGGTGTACGAGCCGCTCGGCGTCACCGGCCATATCATTCCGTGGAACTATCCGGGGCAGATGTTCGGCCGCACCGTCGCGCCGGCGCTGGCGATGGGCAACGCGACCGTGATCAAGCCGGCCGAGGAGGCCTGCCTGGTGCCGCTGCGTCTTGCCGAGCTCGCGGCGGAAGCCGGCTTCCCGGCCGGTGCGATCAACGTCGTGCCGGGTCTTGGCGAGGAGGCGGGTGCGGCGCTGTCGGCGCATGACGGCATCGATTTCATCTCCTTCACCGGCAGCCCGGAGGTCGGCACGCTCGTGCAGACGGCGGCCGCGAGGAACCACATCGGCTGCACGCTCGAACTCGGCGGCAAGTCGCCGCAGATCGTGTTCGCCGACGCCGATCTCGATGCCGCGCTGACCTCGGTGGCCGCGGCGATCGTGCAGAACGCCGGCCAGACCTGCTCGGCCGGCTCGCGCGTGCTGGTGGAGCGCTCGATCTGGGACCGCTTCCTGGCCGACCTCACGCTCCGCTTCGAGAAGATCACGGCCGGCACGCCGGAGATGGATCTCGATCTTGGTCCGGTCATCAGCGCGGTCCAGAAGACGCGGATCGAAAACATGCTGGCGCGTGCCGAAAGCGGCGGCGCCAGGCGCGTGGCGACCGGCAGGATCGCCGAGGGCGTGCCGAGCGAGGGCTTCTATGTGGCGCCGGCGCTGTATCAGCACGTCGCGCGCGACTCCGAGCTGGCGCGCGAGGAGGTGTTCGGTCCGGTGCTGGCGGCGATGCCGTTCGACGACGAGGCCGACGCCGTCAGGCTCGCCAACGCCACCGATTTCGGCCTGGTCGCCGGCGTCTGGTCGGGCGACGGCTCGCGAGCGATGCGCGTCGCGCGCAAGGTCAAGGTCGGCCAGATGTTCGTCAATGGCTACGGCGCCGGCGGCGGCATCGAGCTGCCGTTCGGCGGCATGAAGAAATCGGGACACGGCCGCGAGAAGGGGTTCGAGGCGCTGTACGAGCTTGCCGCGATGAAGACCCTGATCGTCAAGCACGGCTAGCGGAGTGGGAGTTCCGATCAGTTCCGCCGTGCGGACGTCACTGACAATGCCGCCCGGCGTTGTCGTTGTCAGTCCGCGCGGCGAGGCGCCAGAGCAGGATCCGGAAAAGTGGAAGCCGGTTGTCCCTCGCGACAAACGCCGAAGGCGTTTGCGCGGAGATCATGCTCAAACAGCGAGACGACATCAGGGTTTGCAGAAGGAGACGAGCGGATGAGCGACGAAAAAGAACTGTTCGAGAAGGGCCTGAAGGTGCGCCGCGAGGTGCTCGGCGCGGCCTATGTCGATGGCAGCCTCGCCAAGGCTGACGACTTCATGATGGCCTTCCAGCACATCACCACCGAAATGTGCTGGGGCTATGCCTGGACCCGGCCAGGACTGGATCGCCGCACCCGCAGCATCATCAATCTCGCGATGCTGACCGCGCTCAGCAAGCCGAGCGAGCTGAAGCTGCACGTCAAGGGCGCGCTCACCAACGGCGTCACGGTCGACGAGATCAAGGAGATCCTGCTGCACGCGACCGTCTATTGCGGCATTCCCGCGGGCCTCGAGGCGTTCAAGGCCGCGCACGAGGTGCTGGTCGCGGAAGGTGCCATCGCCAAGAAGGACGGCGCATGAGCGCGCCGCAAAAGGTCCTGTTCGTCGGCATCGGCAACATGGGCTGGCCGATGGCCGCGCGCCTGCTCGGCGCCGGCTTTGCGGTCGCCGTCAATGACGCCGTGCCCGGGCGGGCTGCTGAGTTCGTCGCCAAGGTTGGCGGTGTCGAGGCCGGCGACCTCGCGGCCGCGGCGGGGCAGGCGGATGTCATCATCACGATGCTGCCGACCAGCAAACATGTCGCGGACGCCGCCGGCGCACTGCGCGCCGGCCTGACGCGCGATCACATCGTCATCGACATGAGCTCCGGCGCGCCGTCGGCGACGCAGGCGATCGCCGCCGATCTGGCCCCGCTCGGCGTCACCATGCTCGATGCGCCCGTCAGCGGCGGCGTGCCGCGCGCCGTGACCGGCGAGCTCGCGATCATGGCCGGCGGCGAGCCGGGCGCGCTCGACCGCGTCGAGCCGCTGTTGCGCGCGATGGGCACCACGATCCACCGCATCGGCGGCCTCGGCTCGGGCCAGGCGATGAAGGCACTCAACAACCTCGTCTCGGCCGGCGGCTTCCTGATCGGTGTCGAGGCGCTGCTGATCGGCCAGCAATTCGGCATCGATCCCGGCCTGATGACCGACGTGCTCAACGCCTCGACCGGCATGAACAACTCGACGCAGAAGAAGTTCAAGCAGTTCGTGCTGTCGCGCCAATTCAACAGCGGCTTCGGGCTCGACCTGATGGTGAAGGACCTGTCGATCGCGCTCGAGGTCGCGCGTGCCGCCGGCGTCGCCGCGCCGTTCTCCAACCTCTGCCGCGAGCTCAGCGCCAGCGCGCAGGGGATGCTCGGACCCGGGCAGGATCACACCGCGCTGGCGAAGCTGAGCGAGGCGCTGGCCGGCGTGGAGCTGAAGGGGTGACTGGTACTACTGCGTCGCAACCACCGTCATTCCGGGGCAAGGCCGCGGGCCTTGAACCCGGAATCTCGAGATTGTTTTGCGTCCACACCTGACAATTTCCAGATTCCGGGTGACGGCGGAAACTGCAACTGCTGAGATCCGCGTGACGCAGTCGGATTAACCCTGGCGCCGCAAGAAGCCGGTGATCGTCACCTTCTCCCAAATCCCGGCAGCGGCAAACGGGTCGGCGCGGTTGAACGCTTCGACCTCGGCGCGGCCGGGAGCCTCGACCAGGAACAGGCTGCCGATCATCGTCGAACCATCGTCGGAGACGAGCGGGCCGGACATCACGATGGTGACGGGCAGGCGGGCGCTGTCACCGAGATAGGCCTTGTGCGCGTCGTAGTTGGCAAGCCGGACCGGCAGCGCGTCCCGCTTGTCGAGCGCGTGAATCGCAAACAGCATGAATTCTCTCCGCAAGTTGAAGCAGGACGGCTGCGTGCCGTCCTGCTTCCGGACTGATGGCTGATCCTATTTCGCGCTGAGCTTGCCTGCATCCTCGAAGCTCGGGCAGGTGCGCTGCTCCAGCGTCACGTCGAACGGCTGATAGTTCTCCTTGGTGATGACGGTCGGCTTCAGCACGATCTCGTTGATGACGGGCTGGCCGCGCAATGCGCGGACGGCCATCATGGTGCCGAGGCAGCCCTGGGCGAAGCCGTTGTAGTCGCCGCTGGCGAGCAGCTTGCCGGACTTGATGGCGTCGATCGCCTCCTTGGTGCCGTTGATGCCGATCACCTGCGCCTTGCGGCCGGCGCCGTCCAGCGCCTCGATCGCGCCGACCGCCATGGCGTCGTTGGCGGCGAGCACGCCATCGATCTGCGCATTGGACTGCATCAGGTTCTCCATCACCTGCAGGGCCTGCAGGCGCTGATAGTTGCCGGGCTGCGACGCCAGCAGCTTGGCGCCGGGGTTCTCCTTGAGCGCGTCGTTGAAGCCGCGGACGCGGTCGACATTGGTCAGCGAGCCCTTGACGCCTTCGATGATGACGATGTTGCCCTTGCCGCCGAGCGTCTTGAGCAGGAAACGTCCGGTCTCAAGGCCCAGGCTGTAGTCGTCGGCGCCGACGAAGGCGACGAACTTGCCGCCGGCGGAGCGGTCGGTGATGTTGACGACGGGGATCTTGGCGTCGTTGATCTTCTCGACCCCGGGCACCATCGCCTTGTAGTCGACCGGCGTGAACACGATCGCGCTCGGCTTCTTCACCACGACGTCCTCGATCTGGCTGAGCTGCTCGGGGATCGAGTCCGGCTTGGTCGGGATGTAGTGCAGGATCTTGGCGTTGAGGACCTTCGCCATGTTGTCGGCGCCGACGCGCACCGTCTGGAAGAACGGATTGGTCTGGTTCTTGGTGAAGACGGCGATGGTCTCGCCGTCGGCGCGGGCCTGCGTCGCGCCTGCGGCGATCAGCAGCGACAGAGCGAGGCAGCGCGTGATCCGTTGTTGCATGTCGTTTCCTTCCCTCGTTTTCTTGGTTGTATTACAGGTTCATTGCGCCGGGCGCCGGGTCTTCATGTCGAGCCAGACGGCGACGATCACGATAATTCCGGTGACGAGCGGCTGCCAGTTGGCGCTGGTCGCGAGCAGGTTCATGCCGTTCAGCACCAGCGTCAGGATCAGGGCGCCGATGAAGGTGCCGAACACCGTGCCGACGCCGCCGAACAGCGAGGTGCCGCCGATCAGCACCGCGGCAATGGCCGGCAAGGTCAGGCTTTCGCCGATGTCGGCTTCGGCGGAGTTGAGCCGCGACAGGAAGATGATCGAGGCGAGCCCGGCCATGGTGCCGGACACCGTGTAGACGAGCAGCAGCCGGCGCGCGACCGGAATGCCGGACAGCCGGGCCGCGACCGGATTGGCGCCGATGGCGTAGATCTCCTGGCCCCAGATCGTGCGTTGCGCGAAGAACGATCCGATCGCGAGAAACACCAGCAGCAGATAGACCGGGATCGGCAGCCCGAGCAGATAGCCGCTGCCGATCTGGCGGAAGCCCGCGGGAAAGCCGTGGATCGTCTCGCCCGCCATGTACCAGTAGGTGACGCCGTTCAGCACCCAGAGCATGCCGTAGGTGGCGATGAAGGAGGGGATGCGCAGCGCCGTGACCATGAAGCCATTGAGGAAGCCGACGCTGCCGCCGGCGAGCAGCCCGGTCAGGATCCCGAGTGCGGGCGAGCCGGTCTGATGGATCACGGTGCCGGCGAGACACGCCGACAAGGCAACGTTGGCGCCGACCGACAGATCGAGGCCGGCGGTCAGCACCACCAGGGTGAGGCCGGAGGCGATGAAGAAGGTCAGGCTCGCCTGCCTGAGCACGTTGAGGATGTTGCCGAGGCTGAGGAAGGAGTCGCTCAGCACGGTCAGCGCCGCGCAGATCAGCAGCGCGGCGAGCATCCGATAGAACACCTGCGCGGCGTTCTGCGACAGGAGCGAGCGCGGCGGCGGCAGCGTGTCCTTGGCGATGTCGGTCATGACCGGCTCCGCAGGCCGTCGAGGAACATCGCGATGATGACCAGCGCGCCGACGCTTGCGACCTGCACCGAGGACGGCAGCGACACCAGGTTGAGCCCGTTGCGCAGCACGCCGACGGCGACGACGCCGAGCACGGTGCCGAGCAGCCAGCCATTGCCGCGCTCGAACGAGGTGCCGCCGACCGCGACCGCCGCGATGGCGTCGAACTCCATCCCGAGCCCTGCGGTCGGATGTCCCGAATTCATCCGCGCGGTCATCAGCAGACCGGCGATGCCCGCCATCGTGCCGCCGATCGCGTAGACCGCGATCAGGAGTCGTGTCGGCGACAGGCCGGCATAGCGCAGCGCTTCGCGATTGCCGCCGAGCGCGAAGATGTAGGTGCCGAACCTGGTGTGATAGAGCAGGCCGTGAAACGCAGCGTAGGTCAAAAGCCCCATCACGATCGGCACGGGGATGCCGAGCAGCGTCGCCGAATAGATGTCGCGCACGCCGTGGGGAATGCCGACCACGCTCTGGCCGTCGCTCACGATCAGCGACAGGCCCTGCGCCATGCCGAGCGTGGCGAGCGTCGCCACGAACGGCGGAATCCCGACGATCGCGACCAGCCAGCCATTGACGGTGCCGAACGCCGCGCCGACCAGCACCGCGGCGCCGAAGCCCAGCAGCACGGACTTGGTCGCGAGCGAGACGATGGCGACGCAGAGCGATGTCAGCGTCAGCACCGCGCCCATCGAGAGGTCGAGCCCTTCGGTCATGATGATCAGGGTCATCGGCAGCGCGAGCATGGTCAGGATCGTCGACTGCACCAGCACGTTGGACAGGTTCGCGGCCGACAGGAAGCCCGGCGCGATCGCGCCGAACAGCGCGATCAACAGCACCAGCACGATCGCCACGCCCGGGATGCGCTGCAGCGTTCGGAGCGGCGAGACGATGGTGGCGTCACTCATCATGCATCCCCAGTCGCACGATATTCTCCTCGGTCAGCTCGCTGCGCGCCAGGTGCCCGGCGATGCGGCCTTCGCGCATGACATAGGCGCGGTCGCAGACGTGGCAGATCTCGATCTGCTCGGATGAGATCATCAGCGCGGCCGCGCCATCGGCGACCAGCCGGTCGATCAGCGCGAAGATCTCGGACTTGGCGCCGACGTCGATGCCGCGCGTCGGCTCGTCGAAGATGAACAGCCTGGCGCCTGCCGCCAGCCACTTGCCGATCACGACCTTCTGCTGGTTGCCGCCGGAGAGCAGGCCGACCGTCTGCCGCGCATTCGGTGTTACGATGCGCAATTGCCGGATCAGCCCGTCCGCCGTGCGCTGTGCGCCGCGGGGATCGTAGAGCCCGCTGGGAAACAGCTTCTTCAGCGCCGACACCACGAGGTTGTCGCCGACCGAGCGCAGCAGCGCCAGGCCCTCGCTCTTGCGGCTCTCGGGGATCAGCGCGATGCCGCGGCGGGCCGCGATGTCGGGCTCGCCCGCGATCGGCTTGCCGTCGAAGATGATCTCGCCCTCGCTGACCGGATCGGCGCCGAAGATCGCGCGCGCCACCTCGGTGCGGCCGGAGCCGACGAGGCCGCACAGGCCGACGATCTCGCCCCGCCGCACCTCGATGTTGATGTCGGCAATGCCGGTCGGCGCGCTCAGTCCCCTGACCTCGAGCACGAGCTCGCCGGGCGTTTCCGCGAAATGGCGCGGATAGCTCATGTCGATATTGCGCCCGACCATCATGCGCACGAGCTGGTCGGGGGTGACGTCGGCGGGCCTGATATCGTCGATGCGGCGGCCGTCGCGCAGCACGGTGATGCGGTCGCCGAGCGCGAACACCTCGGCCATGCGGTGCGAGATGTAGACGATGGCGACGCCGTCCGCCTTCAGCCGCCTGATCAGCGCGAACAGCAGCTCCGCCTCGCGGTCGGACAGCGCCGCGGTCGGTTCGTCCATCACAAGGATCCGCGCGTTCTGGCTGATCGCCTTGGCGATCTCGACCATCTGCTGCTGCGCGACGCCGAGCGTGTCGACGATGACAGAGGGATCGATGTCGAAACCGATGCTGTCGAGCACGCGCTTGGCGTCGGCCAGGATCTTGCGGCGATCGATGGTGCCGGGGAGCCGGCCTCTGGGTTCGCGGCCGAGATAGATGTTCTGCGCGATGTCGAGGAACGGCACCAGCGAGAATTCCTGGAAGATGACGGCGATGCCGAGCTTCTGCGCGTCGGCCGTCGATGATATCTCGACCTTCTCGCCCTTGTAGGTGATCTCGCCCGCATCGGCGCTGTAGGCGCCGCACAGCACCTTCATCAGGCTGGACTTGCCGGCGCCGTTCTCGCCGAGCAGCATGTGGACCTCGCCCGGGTAGATGGCGAACGAGACGTCGTCCAGCGCCTTGACGCCGGGAAACGACTTGCTGATGCCGCGCAGCTCCAGCAGCGGCGCGGGCGATGGAGCTGCGATGGCGGCTGCCGCGCTCATGGCTGCGCTCCGCCGGCAAAGATCTTGCCCGGATTCATCAGGCCCTCGGGATCGAGCGCGGCCTTGATGGCGCGCATCACCGCGACGGCTTCGCCGAGTTCGTCCCGGAGATAGTCGACCTTGCCGAGCCCGATGCCGTGCTCGCCGGTGCAGGTGCCGTCCATCGCGATCGCGCGCGCCACCATGCGCGCCTGCAGCGCCTTGGCGCCGGCGAGCTCGTTCTCATCGTTGGGATCGACCAGGATCAGCATGTGGAAATTGCCGTCGCCGACGTGGCCGACGATCGGCGCAAGGAAGCCGTTGGCGTCGGCGTCCCGGCGCGTCTCGGTCAGGCATTCGGCCAGCCGCGAGATCGGCACGCAGACATCGGTGATGACGGCGCGCGCGCCGGGCCGCAGGCCCAGTCCGGCATAGAGCGTGTTGTCGCGCGCGTGCCACAGCCGGCTACGGTCCTCGGCCGCCTTCGCCCAGGCGAAGCCGCGGCCGCCATGCTCGGTTGCGATCGCTTCCGCGGTCTGCGCCTGCTCGGCGACGGCGGCCTCGGAGCCGTGGAATTCCAGGAACAGGGTTGGCGTCTCCCGATAGCCGAGCTTGGAATAGGCGTTGATGCCGCGCATCATGACGTCGTCGACGAGCTCGATGCGGGCGGCGGGGACGGCCGACTGGATCAGCGCGATCGCGGTGTCGACCGCGTCATGCAGGGTGGGGAAGCTGCAGGTCGCGGCCGAGATCGCCTGCGGCACGGGATGCAGCTTCAGCGTGATCTCGGTGATCACCCCGAGCGTACCCTCCGCGCCAACGAACAGCCGGGTCAGGTCGTAGCCGGCGGCGGATTTGCGCGCACGCTTCGCGGTGCGGATCACCCTGCCGTCGGCCAGAACCACCTCCAATGCGAGGACGTTGTCCTTCATGGTGCCGTAGCGCACCGCCATGGTGCCGGAGGCGCGGGTCGAACTCATGCCGCCGATCGAGGCGTCGGCGCCGGGATCGATCGGAAAGAACAGGCCGGTCGTGCGCAGCTCCGCATTGAGCTGCTTGCGCGTGATGCCGGGCTGCACCACGACGTCCATGTCGGCGTCGTGCACGGCCAGCACCTTGTTCATGCGGGCGAAGTCGAAACAGACGCCGCCCGCGACAGCCGCAGCGTTGCCTTCGAGCGACGTGCCGGCGCCGAACGGCACGATCGGCATGCCGGCCTCGGCGCACAGCCTGACGATGTCGGCGACCTCCTGCGTCGTCTCGGGAAACACGACGATGTCGGGCGGCATCGCCGGATAGTACGACTCGCTCCGGCCGTGCTGATCCAGCACGCCGCGCGCAAGACTCGCGCGTGGCCCGATCAGGCTCGAAAGCCGCTCGGCCAATGCACCGGTGCCGACCCGCAACTCCATCGTTCCTCCCGTCCGCTTCCTCGACGATACCGGACTCTTGACGGTCCTTGTCGTCCGCTCAGCTCAAACCTGATTGGCGCGCGCCGCAAGCCGTTTCAGGCCGAAATCATAGTTGAGATGGAAATATCCCTGCGCCACCATGCGGCCATCTGGCGCACGCCCCGGCGGGCAGCGCGCGAAGTCGCGGATCAGGCTGTCCTTGACGCCGAACACGACGTCGGAATCGAGATACTGATCACCGGCGACGAACACATGCGTCACCAGCCGCTCGAAGCCCGGCGCCGAGATCATGAAATGCACATGTGCCGGCCGCCACGGATGCCGTCCCTGCGCTGCCAGCATGTCGCCGACCGGCCCGTCATTGGGGATCGGATAGGCGGCGGGCTTGATCGACCAGAAATGGAAGCGGCCGTCGCCGTCGGTGTGGAAGCGCGCGCGCATGGCGAGATCGCCGATCTGCTCGAGCCGTTGCACGTCGTAATAGCCGTCGTCGTCGGAGTGCCAGACGTCGACCACGGCGCCTGCGAGCGGCGCGCCGTCCGCGCTCGACACCGAGCCGGTCACCAGCAGCGGATCGCCTTTCATCGGGCCCGAGATGTCGTCGCCGTTGGCGCGTTCCGGCGCCGCCTGGACGAAGAAGGGGCCGAGCACCGTGGTCTCGGTGGCGCCTTCCGGCACCGGATGATTGATGGCGTCGACCAGCATCGAAACGCCGAGCGTGTCCGACAACAGGATGAACTCCTGGCGCTTGTCGTCGCACATCCGGCCGGTGCGGGTCAGAAAGTCGATCCCGTATTCCCATTCCTGCTGGGTCGGACGAACCTCGCGCACGAAGGCATGGAGATGGCGCACCAGCGCCGCGCTGACCTGTTTGATCCGCGCATCACGCGCGCCCGCCAGGCGTTCGAGCACGGCATCTGTGATCGTGGTCTCGTTGAAGTTGCGCAAGAGGCGGCTCCTTTCAGAGGGGCTCGCCGAGCCCGGACAGCCGTTCGACATGCCGGACGGTGGCGAGGAAGTCGGTTGCGGCATCGCCCTGTGCGATCAGCGCGGCATAGGTCTCGCGCACCTGCGCCGCGAGCTGCAGCGGCACGCCGACGGCGTGGCCGGCGCCGAGAATGAGATCGAGATCCTTGGCCATCTGCGCGCAGGAGAACGTCGCGGCAAAGTCGCGTGCCAGCAGCGGCGCGGTCTTGTACTTCACCATCGGCGAGGCGACCGCGCTGTCGTGCAGTACCTGCAGGATGTCCGGCCAGGCGATGCCGCCCTTGCGTGCCAATGCGAGGCTCTCGGCCATCATCGCCGCGGTCGTCGCGATCATCAGGTTGACGGCGAGCTTGGCGTAGCGCGCCTCTTCCGCCGCACCGAGATAGGTCTGCGCGCGTGTGAAGCATGCCAGCAGCGGCGTGATCCGCGCGAAGGCCGCTTTCGGTCCGGATACGAAGCAGGTCAGCTCGCCGGTGTGGGCGATGCTGGCATTGCCGGAGATCGGCGTGCGCAGATAAGCGACGTCGCGGGCGGCCGTGGCGGCATCGACCTCGCTCGACGCATCGACGCCCACGGTGCTGGTCTCGATCAGGATCGCGTCGGTCGCCATGGCTGCGATCAGTCCGTTGCTGCCGAGCATCGCCGCGCGCAGTGCGGCGTCGTCGGGCAGCGACGAGATGACCACGGCATGGTCGCGCACCGCCTCCGTCGCGGACGACGCGGCGGCCATGCCGAGCGCACGTGCCTCATCGAGCCGGGCGGCGTTGGGATCGAACGCGGTGACGTCATAGCCGGCCTTGGCAAGCCGCGCCGCGATCGGCAGGCCGATCTTGCCGATGCCGATGAAGGCGAGGCGCTTATCAGGAAATGACATCGATGCCGTCCGTTGCTTGCTTCACGTGCCGGGCCCGCGGCCGGGCAGGCCGTCGAAGGTGAACGCCTCCGTCACGCGCGGGGCGCTGCAGCGATGGGATAATCGACCTGGAAGCGGCCGATCCTGAGGTCGCCGAGCTCCTCGCGCACGCGCAGGTGCTCGGGATGCGAGGCATAGGCCCGCAGCGCGGCGCTGCTGGCAAATTCGGAGAACAGGACGACGTCGCAGGCATAGTCGACGTCGCTGACATCGAGACCGACCTCGATGTGGGTCAGGCCGTCGATGCGGCCCTTGAGGCCCTCGAACAGGGTTTTGACCTTGAGCCGGGCCGCCGCGCGCTCGGCGGCCGTCTCGGCGCGCAGCCGCCACATCACGATGTGCCTGATCGGCCCCGTCATTCCAGCGTCCTCACCTGGACTTTATTCTTGTCGGACGATTTTGCCTTGCAGGAAATGGAAATAAAGGACAAAAATTGTAACTCTGTTTTCCGCTCAGCGTAACAATGGACCGTCTGCTCCAGCTCGAGGTGTTTTCCCGGACGGCCGAGCTGGGCAGCCTGTCCAAGGCCGCCGAGTCCTTACGGATGTCCAACGCCGCGGCGAGCCGGCATCTCAGCGCGCTGGAGGAACGACTCGCGGTGCGCCTGATCGAGCGCAACACGCGCCGTCTCTGGCTGACCGAAGCCGGGCAGGAGCTGCTGCAGCGCTGCGGCACGCTGCTCAACGAGCTGGCCGAGGCCGAGGATGCCGTCAGCGATCGCGCGCTGTCGCCGCAGGGCATGCTGCGCGTCACCAGCTCGCTGTCGTTCGCGACGATCTATCTTGCGCCGATGCTGCCGGCGTTCCGCGCGATGTATCCGAAGCTGAACCTGCAGATCATCGCCGCGAACCGCTATCCGGATTTCATTGAGGCGGGCATCGACGTGGCGATCCGCACCCGCGAGCATGAGCCGGACTCGGGCATCGTCGTCCGCCGCATCGGGCAGATGCGGCGCGTGCTGGCGGCGTCGCCGTCCTATCTCGCCAGCCGTGGCTGTCCCGTCGTTCCCGGTGATCTGGTGCGCCACGACATGCTGATCTACAATCTTGCCAATGATCCGTATTCCCTGTCCCTGCGCAACGGCGCGACAGCCCAGAGCATTCGGATCGCGCCGACGCTCGACAGCAATGACGGTCAGGTGATCAAGGGGGCGGCGCTTGCCGGGCTCGGCATCCTGATCCAGCCGCTCTACATCGTGCAGAGCGACATTCTGGCCGGCAGGCTGGTGCCGGTCCTGCTCGACTGGGAGCTGCCGCTCTTGACGATGAACATCGCCTACCAGAACCGCGTCAGGCTTCCGGCCAAGATCAGGGTGTTCGCCGATTTCCTCGTCGACCATATCCGCGCCCATTCCGACCCGGGGATCTGGATCGAGCCGCCCAAGCCGGATTGAGCCGATGCCCGCGTGCGGGGGGAGGGCGGATCATGTTCTGAGAAAAATAATTACCTTGCTATTTTTCGGAAATCGTGGTCTCTTGCGTGCAACCCGCCTCGAGCAGAGGGACGTACGCGTCGTCACGAACGTGGAGGCGGGCTGCGATGGACGTGACGGCTGTGCCAGACGAGCGCAGGCGGCACGGACGGCGAAGTCGTGTGGTCCTGGCCTCTCGATGCTGAGGTCAAGTTCGCAAGCGTTGCTTGACGGCACGCGCGGGCGATGGGGGCAAGAAAGCCGATCCCCAGGGAGAGCACGAAGGACACCGTTAACACCGTCGCGCGGGGAAGGCCGGGTCTGTCCGGCTGTACCTGTGGTACCTGCCGCCTGCATTCTTTTGAGCAGGCGGGCCAC